>CAVWIS010000027.1:0-360331 GCA_963755055.1 uncultured Alphaproteobacteria bacterium
CCACGCGCGGCCGCGGCGAGGCGACGATGTAGAGCGGATGATGCGGCTGCGTCATGGCGGCAATCGTGTTTTTGGCTGCCCACAGGCGTTTCAGAAACTCCTACAAAGCCTGATAACACGTGCATATCCGCCCTTGCCCATCCGTGGCTGTTTCCCTACGTATATTGGACACCTGTGAGACACGATCTTGGTTTTGGGGCAGGGTCCGGACGGTTCGGTTACATCGGTCACATGGTTACACAAGGAAAGGATGTCGGACAGTTCTTTTGTCCACCGCATCGTTTAGCCGCTCAGGAGACGGAGAAGGATATTGGCACGCACCATTCAAGACACAAAGCTCGGAAGCCGCGCCGCTCGATCAGAGCTTAAGGCTCGCGCAAAACCCTATTATCGGCTGATCGAGGAGGGCTTGCACCTCGGCAACCGCAAACCGAGGGGGCGACGTGGCAAGCCTGCCGCGGCCGGGAAGTGGGTGGTGCGACACTATATCGGCAAGCAGGCCTATATCGTCTCGACGATCGGCATCGCCGACGATTATTCCGACAGCGACGGCATTGCCGTCCTAAACTTCGGTCAGGCTCAGGCGAATGCGCGCGAGCACATGGTCCGGCGTGTGCATATCGCTGCCGGAATCGCGGGGCCGTTAGCCGTTGAGGCCGCCGTCGAGGACTACTTCAATAACCTCGAAGGCGAAGGTAGGCCGGTGCGTGACCCGCGTCACCGCGCCGAAGCCTTCATTTACCCGACGCTTGGCAACATTGAGGTCGCGTCGCTGACGACGGACGTGCTGCGGAAGTGGCTCAGCGACCTCGCCAAGATGCCCGCGCGCGTGCGCACCAAGGTGGGCGCGCCGCAGAGCCCCCATGACGGCGACGATGTGGAGGCCGTCCGTCGCCGCCGCTTGAGCGCCAACCGTGTTCTGACAATCTTGAAGGCCGCGCTCAATCAGGCTTTCAACAACGGCAAGACCCCGTCCGACACGGCATGGCGCAAGCTCAAGCCTTTCAAGAATGTAGACGCCGCGCGTGTGCGCTACCTGACGGTCGCTGAAGCCCAGCGGTTTACCAACGCCGCCGACCCGGAAATCAGGCCGATGGTCATGGCCGCGCTGCAGACCGGCGCCCGTTACGGAGAGTTTCGCCGAGACGGTGGAGCGCTTCGGCGGGTTCGTGGCGAAGTACATGGGCGATGGCGTGCTTGTCTACTTCGGCTATCCGCAGGCCCATGAGGATGACGCCGAGCGCGCAGTGCGGGCTGGACTTGAGCTGGTATGCTGTCAGTGCGCTCAAGTCAAGCGCTCCCTTGCAAACCCGTGTCGGCATCGCGACCGGGCTGGTCGTGGTCGGCGATCTGATCGGGAAGGGTGCGGCTCAGGAACAGGCGGTCATCGGCGAGACCCCAAACCTCGCGGCACGTCTGCAGGGCATTGCCGAGCCGAACATCGTGGTGATCGCCGAGAGCACCCGAAAGCTGCTCGGCAATCTGTTCGAGCTTGAGGACCTCGGAGCCAAGGACCTCAAGGGCGTCGCCGAGCCAGTGCGGGCCTGGGCGGCGCTGCGGCCAAGTTCAGTGGCAAGCCGCTTCGAGGCGCTACACGCAACCGGCCTGACCGCGCTGGTCGGGCGCGAAGAAGAACTCGAATTGCTTCTGCGGCGCTGGTCAAGAGCAAAGACCGGCGAAGGTCAGGTGGTGTTGCTCTCCGGGGAGGCCGGGATCGGCAAATCGCGGCTAACCGCGGCACTACTGGAAACCATCGCCAGCGAGCCACACACACGCTTACGCTATTTCTGCTCGCCTCAGCACACCGACAGTGCATTTTATCCGATCATCGGCCAGATCGGACGTGCAGCCGGATTGACGCTCGAGGACACATCGCAAGCGAAGCTCGACAAGCTCGATGCCTTGCTCGCGCAGACCTCGACTTCTAGGCAGGACGCGGCACTCTTGCCGAAATGCTATCCCTTCCGAATGATGGGCGTTATCCGGCGCTGGAACTGACGCCCGAGCAGTGCCGACAACGAACGCTGGAGGCGCTCATTTCACAAGTGCAGTCACTGACGCGCTCCAAACCGGTACTGATGATCTTCGAGGATGCGCATTGGACCGACCCCACCAGCTTGGAAGTGTTCGGTCGGATCGTGGACCGGATCGCGACCCTTCGCGTGTTACTGATCGTGACGTTTCGGCCCGAGTTCGAGCCGCCGTGGGTTGGACGGCCTCACGTAACTGTCCTCACCCTCAATCGGCTAACGCGGCGCGAAATCGACGCCATGATCGACGGCGTCATCGGCAACAAGCCCATTCCGGTGGGCATCAGGCAAGACATCGTCGAGCGCACCGACGGTATACCCTTGTTCGTGGAGGAGATGACCAAGGCGGTGCTGGAGGCTGAGGGTGAGGGCGAAGCACGGCGGACCGCTGCCAATGTTCCATCCCCGACCCTGGCGGTTCCCGCGAGCCTACACGCCTCTTTAATGGCGCGGTTAGATCGGCTCGGCTCCGCGAAGGAGGTGGCGCAGATCGGGGCGGCGATCGGGCGGGAGTTCTCCCATGCCCTGCTAGCTGCGGTCATGGTCAAACCGGAGACAGAGCTGGGTTCGGCGCTAGACCGTCTGGTTTCCGCAGGGGTGCTATTCCGGCAGGGTGAGCCTCCGCATGCGAGCTATTTGTTCAAACATGCCCTCGTGCAGGACGCGGCCTATGGCACTCTGCTTCGCGAGCCAAGGCGCGCGCTACATGGCAGATCACCGAAACCCTTGAAAGCCAGTTTCCAGAGATCGCCGAGAGCCAACCAGAACTGGTGGCGCGTCACTGCACCGAGGCGGGACTGGTTGAGAAAGCTGCGGGTCTCTGGGGCAAGGCGGGACAGCGGTCACTGGAGCGCTCGGCGCTAGCCGAAGCCACTGAGCAACTTACACGCGCCCTCAACCAAATTGCCTCCCTGCCCGCCACTCCCGTTCTGCGGCGGGAGCAGATCAAGTTTCAGGTCGCGCTCATAAACACTTTAATACATACCAAAGGCTACGCGGCCCCTGAGACCAAGGCTGCTGTCGATCAGGCACGCTCATACGATCGAGCGAGCGGAGGCGCTGGGAGAACCTCCCGAAGACCCGCTGCTGCTGTTCTCGGTCCTCTATGGCTTCTGGGTTACGAACTATGTGGCATTTGATGGCGGTACCGTTTGCGATCTTGCCGTGCAGTTCCTAGCGCACGCGAAGCAGCAAAGGGCGAAGGTCCCGCTCATGATTGGGCATCTCCTCCTGGGCGCTTCCTTGATAAATACGGGAAACATCGCGGAAGGACGACCGCATCTGGATCGTGCAGTCGCGCTCTATTACCCGACGGAGCACCGTCCGCTGGCGACGCGGTTCGGCCAGGACATCGGGGTTGCAAATTTTATCAATCGGTCAATGGCCCTTTGGTTACTCGGCTATACCAATGCCGCACGCGCGGACACCGAACACGCGCTCAGCAATGCGCGCGAAAGCGATCAAGCGACTACATTGATGTATGCGCTCTCCAACACTGCGTTTACCCGCACCTGCTTCGGGGACTACGCCACAGCAAACGCCGCGCTGGACGCTCATCCAGGCGGTGAAATCCGGACTACCCCGCCCGACGTGGTGCCCCTGACCGGTCAGGAACGCGCCTGGACCTCGCCCATCTGGTACACGCCATCGGCGGAGGCCCGCAAGAACGCCCAGGCGGGCACGACCGTCGCCGACCTGAAGAAAAAGGGTGCCGCTGCCCTGAGTGACGCGGAGTTGAAGACCCTCATCGTCGGCAAGGCCCACTGGCTGCGGAACAACGTGACGACAGAGCAGTTCTGGCAGAGCTTCACGGCCGAGGGTCAGACGACTCTGTTCCGCATCGGAATGAATGCCTCCGTGCCGAGCGGTTACGGCAACGTTGAGCGTGACGGCTACCAAGGCACGACCAGTCCTTACAAGATCGAGGACGGCAAGCTGATCACCTTCGTCTCACAAGACCCATACGCGCTCACATTCTACAAGCTCGGCGATACCTACTACGCCGCGCGCAGCAACGAGTTTGGCTACGCCAATTACGAGATCGTTCCCGACCCGAAGTTCGCGATCAATCCGCTCACCGAGGTGATCAACCAATTCTCGATCACCCTGAGGCTCACCGAGCAGCAGCGGCAGCAGGTCGTCCCGATCCTAGAGCAGGAGCTCAAGCAGTTGGAGGCGTTGAAGAAGGACGCCTCCTTGAGCGCGGTTCGCAAGGTCGAGCGGCTGCGGGAGATCGCCAATTCCTTCGACGAGAGGTTGAAGCCGCTGATCAACCCAGAGCAGCAGCAGGAGTTCCAGGCGCTGCGCGAACAGCTGCGCAGGCGGTTCATCGAGAAGATGGCGAGCCAGGCGAGGCAGAAGGTCGAGGCTGAAGTGAAGTCGTGGTTCACAGACAAGAGCGTCAAGTAATGCCCGGGCAGCGGGAAAGACGTGGAAAGCGGGCGATGACGCGTTGGTTTTTCGCCGCGCTGTTCTTGTGCACGAGCTTCGCCGCGACCGCGTGCCCGCTTTGCCTGGGGGCGTTTCGGTCGTCGGTGGCGCAGCAGCTCGTCGACTTGCCGCACGCGGTGCTGGCGCAGCCGTCCGCGGATGGACGCGATTACCGGGTCGTCGCCGTGATCAAGGGCGAGCGGCCGGCGGGCGGGATCATCCCGGCGGAGGCGATCCAACTTGATGAGGTCATGGCCGCGAGCGCCACGTTGCTCCTCGTTCGCGACGAAGCGTGGTCGATGTGGGTCGGCGCTCGGCGCCGTCACTGTCGAGCATGCAAGCTGGCTCCGCCAGATCGCCGCCGGAAAGCGCTCGTCGGACATGAATGCAGACGAGTGGCGAGCCCGCGTCGCGCTGATGGTCCCGTATCTCGAGCATCACGAGCCGCTGGTCGCCGAGATAGCTTATGGCGAGCTTGCGGCTGCGCCCTACGCCGCGCTGCTGGCGGCGAAACCGCGCCTCGACGCGTCTGCGATCCGGCGCTGGCTCGCCGATCCGAAGCTCACGGCAAGACAACCTCTGTATCTGCTGCTGCTCGGCATCGCCGGCGACGCGCAGGATGCCACGGCCCTCGAGCTGCGACTCGAGGCGTTGTGGATGACGCGCGACGCGACGTATCTGGCCTCGATGATCGCCGCCGATCTGCAACTGCGCGGGCCGTCGCGCATGGCATGGGTCGACGCGAAATACATGGGCAATCGCCTGCGCTCTACGCGGGAGCTGGAAGCGGCGCTCCTGGCGCTCAGCGTGCTCGGGAACGCGAATGACGCAATCCCGCGCGAGCGGGTGATCCAGTCCTATCGCCTGTTCATGCAGGAGCACAAGGAGCTTGCAGGGTTGGTCGCGTGGGATCTTGCGGCCTGGCAATACTGGGGTGCGGTGCCCGTATATTTGGCGCTGATCAAATCGAATGTTCGGCAAAGTTTCGCATCGCGCGTCGCGGTCTTCGTTTATTTGCGGCAAAGCCCGGTCGGAAGCCTGATCGACTCAGACGAGTCGGAGACCGGCGCCCCGGATCAGTCGACAAGCGCGGAACGTCCTGCGATTCCCGTGTTGCCGCAATGACAATCGCCGATCGCATTGATCTTCTCCTGCCATGAAACGCCTTTTACGCGAGCCGCTCGTCCATTTCCTGTTGCTGGGCGCCATCCTGTTCGGCGTGTACGCCTACGCGCAGCGAGGTCACGGCGGTGTCGAGCGGTCAAAACAGATTCGGCTGACGATCGACGACCTTTCGCAGCTGGTTCTGGTGTTCCGGTCGCAATGGCGGCGCGACCCGACGCCGGAGGAGTTGCGACAGCTGGTCGAAGACAAGGTGCGCGAAGAGGTCCTCTATCGCGAAGCGCTCGCGCTCGGACTCGACAAGGACGACACGATCGTCAAGCGCCGCATGGCGCAGAAGATGCAGTTCCTCGCCGAGGACGTCACCGCCGCGCGCGAGCCTACGCCCGAGGAACTCGGGACATGGTACGAGGCGAACCGCGACCAGTTCGCGTTGCCGCCGCGCGTCAGTTTCCGCCATCTCTATTTCTCGCCCGATCGCCGCGGGGCGCGCGCGCGTGACGATGCAGCGGCCGCACTGACGAAGCTCGCCGGGCAGCCCGAGGACTCGAGCCTCGCGGCGACGCTCGCCGATGCGTTCATGTTCCAGGAGTATTACCGCGACCGCGCACCGGAGTTCCTGGGGAAGGAGTTCGGTCCCAATTTCGCGCTTGCCGTCGCGAAGTTGTCGCCGGGGTCGTGGCAAGGACCGGTCGAGTCCGGGTTCGGTTGGCATCTCGTGTTCGTCGACACGCTGATCCCCGGCCGCGTGCCCGCGTTCGAGGAGGTCGAGGCCGACGTGAAGAAGGCTTGGCTCGCCGAGCAGAAGGCGCAGGCGTGGCAGAAGGCGTATCAGGACATGCGCGCGAAGTACACGGTGCTGCTGCCCGCGCCGGCTGAGAACGCATCGGCAAGCGGCGACACGTCGCGCAGTAAGCAGATTCCCGCCTTATCGGGCGAGGGCGGCTCGTGAAGCGGTGGCAGCACGGCTTCGGGTGGCTGCTCGCCGGGCAGCTGCTCGCATTGCTGCTCGTGCCGCTTGCGGCGTCGGCGCACGAGTCGCGCCCGGCCTATCTCGCGGTCAACGGAGACAGCACCCGGACAGTTTAGCGTCCTGTGGCGCACGCCGGTGCTCGCGGGCATGCGGCTGCCGATCGTCCTCAAGCTTCCGGACCGTGTGAAGAACCTGAAGGACCCCGTCGTGAGCGAGCTCGCGGACTCGCTCGTCGAACGTCGCTGGGTCGACGCGGGGCCGAACGGACTGGCGGGAGAGCGCATCGAGTTCGCGGGCCTGCAATTGACAATCACCGACGTGCTGGTCCGCGTGCAGATGCTCGATGGCAGGACTGGACCGTCATCGCGCGGCCAACCGAGCCGTGGATTGAGATCGCGGCCGCGCCCGGGCCGTTTGCGGTGGCGGGCGCCTATTTCATGCACGGAATCGAGCACATCCTGTTCGGCTTCGATCATCTGCTGTTCGTGCTTGCCCTCATCCTGATCGTGCGCAGCCGGCGCGTGCTGTTGTGGACCATCACCGCCTTCACCCTCGCGCATTCGATCACGCTGAGCCTGGCGACGCTAGGGGTGGTGCATGTGCCAGGACCGCCGGTTGAGGCCATGATCGCGCTCAGCATCCTGCTGGTGGCGTGCGAGATCGTTCGGCGGCAGCGTGGCAAGTGAGCTTGACGGCCCGGTGGCCATGGATCGTGGCCTTCTCTTTCGGCCTTCTGCACGGCTTCGGATTCGCCAGCGCGCTGATCGAAATCGGGTTGCCGGCGGGTGACATCCCGCTTGCACTGTTCGCGTTCAACGTCGGTGTCGAGGCGGGCCAACTCATGTTCATCGCTGTCGTCCTCTGCTTGTCGGCCGCTGCCCGGCGCATTGGTTTTTCTCTGCTCGTCGCGGGCCTCACGCAGCGAGTTGCGACCTATGCGATCGGAATATTGGCGGCGTACTGGTTCATCGAGCGGTTGGCCGGGTTTGCGATCTAGCTCGGGGTCGCGGAGGCTTGCCCGCCCGCCCACGAGGTGATCGAATGAAGTGATGTTTGCTGCAGTGCAATAGTCCGGTTATTTCAATCGAAATAAGGAGACCGCCATGACCCCGAATGGCAAGACCAGCCTGTCTGCGCTCCGCCGACGAGATGTAGGGTTGGGAGCCCTGGCACTCGGCGCAGCCGCTCTTCTCGCGCCCAGGTCCGGCGTGGCTCAGAATATTCTGGAACGGTCGTTGGACGCGATTACCGGCGACCTGAAGGATCTTGCGGACGATGTCCGGGAGGCCGCCGCCTACTTCCTGGGTATGGAATCGTACGTGTTTGGCTATCCGCTTGTGATGATGGACGTGACCCGCGACGTGCTGACTGCAGCCCCGGCGCCGAACGCGGATGGCACGGCAGCACCCATCAACCAGCTCGCCAAGATGCCGACCTACGTCAGCCCCGACTTCAAGAACGTCGTGCGGATCAGCCTGAACTCGCTGTGGACGACCGGCTGGCTGGATTTGGAGAACGAGCCGATCGTGCTTTCGGTTCCCGACACCAAGGATCGCTACTACGTCTTCTCGATCATGAATATGTGGACCGATGTCTTCGGCTCGGCCGGCAAGCGGACGACGGGGACGTCGCCCGGCAATTTTCTGATTGTTGGGCCGAATTGGAAAGGGACGGCGCCGGCGGGCATCAAGGAAACGTTCCGCTCGTCGACGCGATATGCGTGGGCGCTTGGCCAGACAACCAAGGACCCCCCGCAGCATCGAGCTCTTGGTTGATCCAAATTACCTGCCAGAGCTACTTTGACCCCCAATCGGTCAAAATCACCGGTGCAGCGCTCTTGGCGGATATCTCACAGTAAATGTTCATCGGGGCGGGGAATCAGCGAAAAGCGCTGTGTGGCAGCCATTTGTCGTCGAATCGCGCGCGCCCCGATGCCAACAGAGTATGTCCCGGATTGTTTTGATTTAAACCTGTTGGGGCCGCGAGGTGGTGGCGGCTTTCGACGCCGGTGCGATCACGTCGGATGCCGGTGCGCCTGCTGATGCGACCGACCGTGCAATCCGGATGATGGATCGGTTCGCGGCGTGCTTTCACGATGTGCGATGTCAGGAACAGATAGAGCAGAGCTGGTGACACTGGTCAGGGCAGCGGGTGTTCGAGATCGCGCTCGGGCGATGCGACCCCCTGCTCGCCGAGGCTGGTCCAGCGGCGGGCGGCGGCGTGATCGCGGCCAGCGCGGTGCTCAACAAGCTCGTGTTCGACCAGAACCCGACCCTGGTTTCGCCCGCGCCGCCGGCGTAGAGCCTCAGTTGCGGTGGGCACCGCCCTCGAAGAAATCGAAGACGACCCGATAATTGTCCTTGAGGAATGCCGGGTCGCTCAGCCAGAGCGAATAGGCTTCCGCATAAAACTCCCCTGGCTTTAGCTCCCAGTTCTCGACCGAATACTGCGTGAAGCGCCGGATATGGTTCGCGGCGACGAGGTCAATGAACTTCTGCAGGCGGCGGGTGCGGAAGCGCGCGCGGGCGAGGACGCGCTCCGAATTCGAACCACGCGTCTTGCGCCTCCGTGGCGGCCTGGAGCGCCGCCATGGCGCGATTGACCGGCGGGCGGCCGAGGAGCTGGAGCATCGAGAGGTGCAGGCGGTCCCGGTCTCCGATCTTCTGCAAAACGAGGAGCTCGAGATCCTCGACGGCTGTCGCCTTGGCCTTGGAATCTACGGTTGAAGGTGCTGATGGCCGAGACAACGTCGTCGAAGCCTTTGGTGTAGGCTTGGCCGCGCTGCAAGGCATCGCCCGTCAGGGTGGCGACGGCGTTCTTGGCGGTGGTCAACGACGTGCCGGCCGCCGTGGCCAGGGCCGCAGTCGCCGTCTCGAGCGGCTGCACGGTGGCGGCGGTCACTATTGTGCCCTCGATCCTCGTCTCGGCTTGCTGCTTCTTGGCGATCGCGGTCTGTTCGAGCGCCTCGTTCGCCTTGTGCTGCTGCTCGCGCCGCTTCCAGAACGCGGGAAGCTGGCCCTTGCGCTTGGCCTCGTCGAACTCGGCCTGATACGTCTTGGTCTCGTCCGCCACTCGTTGCGTTGCCGCCGCAACCTCAGCCGCTGCGACGTTGAACTCTTCGTAGGCCGCGCGAAGCTGCATTGCCTCGACGGCGTGGCCGACCTCGTGGAGGATGACCAGGAAGCTGGAGGGCAGCGATGGCGCACCCGGGCCACCGCCGGTGAATTGCGTCTTGTCCGAAAAGGCAGCGTCGGCCAGCCTGAGCGTGGGCCGGGTCGGCGCCGCTGCGCCCGGAGGCGTCGCGCCGCCCATGTTGAAGTCGCCGGCAGTTCTCCCGGAGCCGGTCTGGCCCAGCGACGCGACCCGGATCAAGTCGACGCCCTTCAGGGCCGCGATATCCTGCGGCGCCCGTGCCTTGAGGAGCTCGAGCGCGGCGAGCACCTCGCCGATCTCGGCCTGGTCCTTCGGGTATTGCCCCAGCCGGTGACCGATGCGAAGCCGAAGTCGTTCCGCAGGCGCTTGGCGCCATCGACGAGCGTGGTCGGCGCGACGGCCGGCAGCGGCCCGGCGGCGATGAGCTCGGCGGTCGCCGCGCCGTTCCGGTCGATGCGCACGGTCACTTGGCCTTGCGGCGTAGGATCGCCGGCCTTGGCCGGCCAGCCGATCGCCGTGAGAATGTCCAATTCCGTGCCCCAGCGCGCCCTCTCGCCGAGAAGGAGCAGCGTCCAGAGGAGGAAGACCTCGGCGGCGCTGCCGGCCACGGTTCCCTTCGGCGGTGCGTAGCTCCTGATCTTGCCTTTGGTGACGTTGTCGTCCAGCGCCTGCGTGACCTGCGCCGCTGTGGTTCCGGGCTTCGGCATCGGCAGCGAGCCGACGGAGCGATCGTAGTCGAGTGGGCCCGGCGGTGTCGGCGGAGCGGGATTCGGCTGCCGCTGCACGAAGGCGAACGGCCGCGGCAAAATCGCGTGCGCCACCTCGTGGGCCAGGAGCTCGCGCCCGGCGGTGGTCCCCGGCTGGAAGCGACCACGCGCGAAGTAGATGTCCTTGCCGTAGGTGAAGGCGCTGGCGCCAACGTCCCGGCATAGCTCGTCGGCGCGCTCGTCGGCATGGATGCGCAGGCCGCGCGCGGCGGCGGCCAGACCTGGCCCTGCGCCATCGCCGAGCGGCCGGCCGCTGGGGGCGCTCTCGGCGAGGGCTCGCTCCCACCCGGGGGGCACGGCCAGCCTCTGCGACGGCAGCGCCAACTCCGCCGGGCTGGTCGCGGCGTCCGCCGGCCGGCCGACCAGCGAAGCGGCCATCGCGTCGGCCTGTCGCTCGCCGCGATCGCCCGGGCTCGACGCCGGAATCGATTGCGGCGGCAACATCCGGCGCATCGCCCGATTGCCGAGGGTTCGTTGCAGAAACTGAAGAGCCGAGGAGCGTGGCAAATGATGGCCACCGGTGCCGGCCCGGGGCGGCGGGGGGGCCGGCCTGGCGCGCGCCCGGCGGTCGGCCTCGTTGCTTCATGCCCTGCCTCCAAATGCCGACTCGTCGATCATCTTGCCGAGCTTCTGGTACTCGCGGCGCGCGGCGTGCAGCGCGTGGCGCTGTTCCACCGGGCAGCGCTCGGCGGCAGCGAGGAACGCGGCGGCGAGCGCGATGTTGCGAGATGAGCCGCCGGCGAGGTCGAAGCGGCGCGCGAGGTACGCGAGATCGAGATCGCCGCCCAGCGGGGTCTCGGCCGGCCAGATCCGCTGCCAGATCGCGAGCCGCTCGCGCTCGTCGGGCAGCGGGAACTCGATGATGAACCGCAGCCGGCGGACGAACGCCTCGTCCATGTTGCGCGCGGAGGTTGATGGCCAGGATCACGATGCCCTCGTAGTCCTCGATGCGCTGCAGCAGGTAGCTGATCTCGAGGTTGGCGTAGCGGTCGTGGGCGTCGTGGATCTCGCTGCGCTTGCCGAACAGCGCGTCGGCCTCGTCGAACAGCAGCACGGCGTGGCCGCGCTCGGCCTCGTCGAAGATGCTGGCCAGGTGCTTCTCGGTCTCGCCGAGCGCACTTGCTGACCACCGACGCGAGGTCGATCTGGTAGAGCTCGAGCCCGAGCTCGGCGGCGATCACCGGCGCGGCGAGCGTCTTGCCGGTGCCCGGCGCGCCGGCGAACAGCATGCCGAGGCCCTTGCCGTTGGGCAGCTTGCGATCGAAGCCCCAGCGCTCGAACACCGTCGCGCGGTGGCGCGCGTGGTCGCACAGCTCGTGCAGCCGCAGCAGGCGATCGGGCGGCAGGACGAGGTCGTCCCAGCCGGGGCGCGCGGTGATCTTGCGCGCAAGCCCGCCGAACCGGCGGCCGCTATGGCGGCGGCAGGCTTCGTGAATGTCGGCCGCCGCGATGGCCGCACCGGCGCCGGCCCGCAGGCGCGCGATGCTGCGCGCGGTGGCCGCGGCGTCGTGGATCTGACCGCCTGTGAGTCGCAACCGCGCTGCGACCGCTGGCAGCGCGATGTCGACGAGCGCCGCGCCGCCGAGCGCCGCGCGCCACAGCCGAAGCCGCGCGTCGGCATCGGGCGGCGCGAGATCGATCTGCACGAACCACCGGCCGCGCAGCGCATCGCTCGGCTCCCACGGCGCGGCGCCGGTCAGCACGCATGGTCCGGGGGCGGTGGCGAGCAGGTCGAGCAGCGCGCGGCGGGTGTTGCGGCGTTCGCCGGTGAGCACCAGGTCGGCGGACTCGCACAGCAGGACAGCGCCGGTGAGCCAGGCCTCGCGCTCTGCGGCCTCGATGACCACGCTCGCCGCGTCGTCGGCGGCGTCGAGCGCGGCGCAGTCGAGCACGAGCAGGTCGCAACCGAGCGCGCGGGCGAATGTCTCGGCGGTGGTGCGCTTGCCGACCCCCGCGGGGCCGCGCAGGTACACGATCGGCGCGTCGGGGGCGCTGCGCGGATCGGCGATCTCGGCGGTCAGGCGCGCGAGCTGATCGCGCACCGGCCCGGCCAGCTCGAGCTGGTCGAGCCTGGCGCCCGTGCGAGCCCAGGGGACGCGGCGTGCCGCGCGGGCGAGCCGCGGCTCCAGATCGTCGGAGCCATGCAGCCATTCGACGATACGGTCGTCGGGCTTCATCCACCGGGCGAGCCACGACGCCCCGGGCCCATCGGCGACCAGCTGCACGATCCCGTGGCGCACGAGCGGCGCGCGGGCGGCGAACCGGGCACGCGCGGCGAACCGATCGTCGAGCGTGTGGCACAACAGCTGAAGCGCGAGGTCGATCGACGGGCGCTTTCGCGTCACGTCATCATGGAGATAGGCGTACAGCCGCTCGTAGCGGAGGTCGATCTCCGGCGCGAGCGCGATCAGCAGCACGTCGATGTCGAACCGGGTCAGCGCAAACCGGCGCGCGAGCTCGACCAGCGCGAGCGGCACAGCCGTGCACGCACATCGCCGGTCGATCGCCGCGCCGAGCCGGTCGGCCAGCGCGCGCACATCGTCGAGCGCGCCGTCGCCGGCATCCCATGGCGAGCGCCCAGCCCGCGCGCGAGCAGCGCATCGACCTCGGCATCGCTGATCGACAGTCCGCGCCAGGCATCGCCGTCGTCGCGCCGGGCGCGCGCGACCTGGCCGCGGATCAGGAGATCGATGCGCGCGAGCTCGTCGCGCAGATGGTCCAGCGACCCGCCATACGGCGCGTCCTCGACCTCGGCGGTCGGCAGCGTCGCCATGTCACCGTGCAAGCTGCGGCCCATGCACGGGCGCTCGAGGATCGCGTTGGTCATGGCCGATCCCAGGTCACGGTCGCGCGGACCAGGTGCACACCATTGTCGCTCGCCGAGACCCGCAGGTAGAGCGCGTCGTCGGTGACGAGCGTGTAGTTGACCGTGATGGTCGCGGAGAAGATCCCGACCGAGACTCCGCCACCGGTGGCCGATCCGACAGATACGGAGTTGCCGGTCGGTGGATCTCGTCCCAGGGTGATGCTGAAGTTGCCGATCGGCCCGCCGGCTGCGAAAAGCGCGCTCACGCTGGTGATGCGGTCGCCGGTGCGCAACGGGATGGCGGCCACGAGCTCGCCGGCGGTGCCCACCCTCCAGGTCGAGATGTAGGTCGTGGGGGATCCGCCCCGGCCCTCCGGGCGAAGCGGTCGACCGACTCGAGCACAGCGCCCGTCGCCAGCGCATTCGGACGGAACGCGGCCGCCGCGAGCGTCATCGTGCGCGCCTGGTGGTGCTCCTCGGCGGTGCCGGTCAGCGCGATCCCGCCGGCGAACGAGACCAGGTTCGGCAGCGCGTTGGCCGCGCTCAGCACGCCCGACGCGTTCATGAGCACGAGCGATGTCGTTGCCGGCGTCGCCGCCGGCAGCGTCAGGGTGAAGCTCGCCGACAGCGACGCCGGGGCCGCGAGCCCGACGAACACGCTGTCGTCGTCCCGGTCTCGAAGATGCGGACCTCGCCGCAGGCGATCCGCGCCCAGTTCCCGGGAGCCTGCTGCTTGAAGGTGTAGCGATCGTTCGCGTCGTCGAACGCGAGCGCGGCGCCGACGGTCGCGTAGTCGCCGCCGATGCCGCTGTTGACCGCGCCGTTGGCCGTGAGCTTGACGTTCGCGCTGGCGTGATTGCGCCAGTACAGCCGTTGTCGACGCTGCTGGTGAACAGCGTATCCGCGGTGGTGACGCTCGCCGGCGCGACGGGGGTGAGCAGGCTGGTGGTCGCCGTGACGCTCGGCGCCGACAGCGCGCCGGCGAACTGCGCTGCGCCCGCGCTGGTGATGCGGAACCGCTCGACCAGCGCGTTTGCCGCCGCGCCCGGCTGCTTGGTCGACAGCGTCAGGTGGCTCGAGAAGTTCGCATCGCCGAGCGACTGGATGCGCGACGCACGGCGCGTTCGTGCCCGGATCGTAGGAGTTGAAGTCGAGCGCGCCGCCAGAGTCGCGCCGCCGGCGCCGCCGTTGACGGTGTTGGGGTTGTGGAGGGTCAGCGACGGCCCGATCGCCGACCCGTTGATCTTCTGCACGGTGAGAGTGCCGGTCAACAGACGCGCCGTCGGCCGAGCCGTCGTTGCGGTTGGCCAGCGGACGCCGGCGGTGGATTTCCGGCCAGCACGGGCCCCGGAAGCCGCAGACCGGCGTACTGGCGCCCGGCGTCCGACCGCGCCGCGATCTGTCCACCCGACACCGTGAACGTCCCCAGCACGACCGCGCCGGCGGGTACTGCATTGAGCGCTGTCGCCGCGAGCGCCGGCTGCGACGTGAACCGCGTGTTGTCCGCGGTTCCGGCCGCACCGCCGGTGTTGGTCGACATGTCGGTCGCCACCTCGTTGTACTGGATCGAGAGCGCATACGTGCCGGCGGCGAGCGTCGACGGCGGCGGTCCGCTGGCCGCAGCGCTGAGCACGATCAGGCGGCCCTGGTTGTCGACCGCGATGCCGGGGGCGACCGACAGCGCGGCCGTGCTCGGCAGCGTCCCCCCCGCGGTCACGGCCAGGCCCTCCCACACCCCGGGCGCGCACAGCGCGCGCAGCTGGGCGCGCTCGTGGGCGAGGTGCGCCGCCTGATCGTCGATGAAGTCCTTCTCGGTGAGAAACTGGTTGTTGTAATAGCGCAGTCGCTTGAGCGGAAGTGTCGGGATGGTGTAGTCGGCCATGGCAGTCCTCTCCGCTCAGGCAGTCGCAGTGACGACGTTGCCGCCGAGCACCGTGTTCAGGCCGACGAACACGCCATTCGTCGGCTGGTTGTTGACGTAGATTGGCGGATCCGCGATCTGGAGCGACGGATAGTTGATGTGCAGTCCGTAGAACGTGTGCGCGGGCTTCTCGCGATCGATGATCGCGGTCGCGATCGCCGCCCGGCGCGCCAGCAGGTGGGGATCGCGCTCGCTGACCGTGAACCGGACCTGGAAGTAGCGCGGCGGGAAGCTCGGGTCGTCGTCGATGATCTGCACGATCTGATCGCCGCCCGGGGTCGATGGATCGGTGGTCGGGTCGAGGTAGATCTGGAGCAGCTGCTGCAGCGCGAGCTTGGTCCCGCGCCGCTGGTAGAGCGGGACCACCAGGGCGAGAAAGCTCCGGCGGGTCGCTTCGTCCCAGTCCTCGCGCAGGCTGGTCGCGACCCAGGTCGCGAGCCACGGCAGAAACTCGGCCGGCGCGACCCCCGGATCAAAGTAGGTATGTATCTTGTTGAGGATCTCCTCGATCCCGGCGGCCGCGGCGGGCGGATTCGCGAGCTCCGCGCCCGCCAGATCGCCGACCCCGGTGAGCACGCGCTCGAACGCGAGCATGAACCGTCCGAGGAACGGATCGTCCTGGAACACCCCCGGGAGGTGCGCGAGGTAGCGGCTTAAAGCTGTTGTTGCCATCGGGTGCCCACGCGCTGGAACAGGGTGAACGTCGCGCCATCGAAGGCGGCAGCTCGTCGGGCTGGAGCGAGACGCCGATCGGTGCGCCGTTCGCGTCATGCGGAGGCGGCGGGCGGTTGCCTGCCGCGACCGCAGCGTTCATCGCCGGATCGGTCATTGCGACCTGGACGCCGGTCACGAAGTCGACGCCGGGAACTGCATCGAGCACGCCCTGGAGATCGAAGTTGTAGATCGCGCGCCCGAGCGGCCAGCCCTCGCCGGAGAGGCCGGTTTGCGGATCGAGGAAGCGGTTGAGCGCGGCCGATGCCGCTGCCCGGATCCCGGGCAAGTCGGCGTCGGCTCTGAGGTAGAGGTTGGCGGTGACCGCGACGTGAAGCAGGCTCGAGCCGATCACGTCGACGCGGGTGGTGAGCAGCCGCCACTCGTTGTAGAAGGCGCGCAGCCCGTCGAGCAGCGCCGGCGCCGCCGGCATCGGATGGACGACGTCGACGAAGCCGCTGCCGTGCTGGGTGCCGTCGCGCTTGCGCGCCCCGCCGGTGGCCGCGGCGGGAGTCTCGCAGTCGGGGACCGGGGCGGTCTGGGCGAGCTGGGTGTCGAGCCGCCAGCATGCGACCGGCCGGGGCGTGGGATCGCCGGCCGGGACGTCGTCGATGCCAAGCGGCACGCGGCGGAGGTCACCGCCCAGATCCGTCGCCGTGCGCTGCTGGCTCCAGATCGCAACGTCGCGCACGAAGCCATCGAAGAATCCGCCACCTGCCGCCAGGCGGCCGATCAGGACCGGGGCGGTCGTGGTCGGGATCTGGCCGGGCGCGACGCTGAGCGACAGGGTCTGCACCGCGCGACCGTCGACCAGCAGCGTCACCGAGCCGCCGCCCGAGGCGCGGACCGCGGCGACGTGGTTCCAGCGCCCGGCGGTCACCACGTTCGCCGGCGACGAGCCACCGTCGTGACCATTGGCCTGGGCGAAGTTGAGCGCTCCATTGGGCTCGAGCACGAGCTCGTACTCGCCGGACGCCGACTTGCTGATGATGCCCTGGCGGCCGCGCGCCAGGTTGCGCGGAAAGATCCAGGCCGACAGGGTGAGCGCCCCGGTCAGCTTGAGGCTCGCATCGCTGCCGCAGTCGACATACGCGGCCGTGCCGTCGAGCGCGAGTGCGAACTTGCGGCCCGGATCGAACGACGGCAGGTCGGCGCGACCGGCGGCGAGCGCATCCGGCACGACGATCACCGTCATGTGGCCCGGTGCGAGATCCGGGTTGGGCTTCCACCTCGTGGCGAGCGTGGCCGGGCTGTGCTGGGGGATGCACAGCGCGCGCCGCACCGTCCCCAGCGCGCCGAGCGCCTGCGCGTTGGGCAGCGTGGGCCAGCGGTGGCGCGCGAGGAATTCGAAGTCGTCGGGCGTGATCGCGCGATGCAGCGCGCGCAGGTCTGCGATGGTGTCGCGGATCGCGATGTCGAGCGGCGTTGCGTCGAGCGACGGCGCCGACGGCCCACGCAGAAGCGCCAGGAACGTGCGGTAGCTCTTCGCGGGGACGCGGTCGATCCGGTACAGCACCATCTCGGCGAGCCAGGCCAGGAGCTCGACCAGCACGATCCCGGGATCCGATGGATTGTGGTCGGTCCAGTCGGGCGCAAGGCTGGGGATCAGCGCGCGCGCATCGTCCGCGAAGTCGGCATAGGTACGATCGTCGAGGACGGAAAGCTTTGTCACGGCACACCCTGGGGTGACGCCGTGACGGTGATCGTCCGCGCGTACGCGAGAAGACGGGGATACAGGCTGAGCTCGTCGACCAGGAGCTCGGTCGCAGGATCCGTGTCCTTGAACGGCGGATCGCAGGTCACCGTGATCGACGATACGTGGTCGATGTCGGGGATCGCAGCGAGGCGCGCCAAGAAGTCCGACGCGCGCGGGCAGCGGCCGAAGTCCCAGCCGGCGCCGCCATCGCCGCCGGTCAGCGGATCGAGCAGCCGGATCACGGCCTCGCGCACCGCGGCGATCACGGCGTCGGTGTGCTCGAGGCTGGTCGCCGCAACACGGATCGACAGGTCGGTCGCGACCCAGCTCGGGCCGATCACCATCACCCGCGCGTCGGGGGCGCATCGCGCGCGCAGGTAGTCCTCGACCTCGGCGCACAGGTCGCTGCTCGGCAACGCGCCGGGCTGGACCTGCGACGGCACGATCACGACGATCACCTGGCCGTCGCGGCCGAGGTCGGCGGGCCCGACGATCGGGCCATTAGCCTCGCTGATCGGCGAGAACGATGGCGTCAGCGCGACCGCGCGCGCGACCGCCCGCGACAACTCGAGCGCGAGATCCTTGAAGTCCTGCGCGGCCACGGCGCGCCCGCCGTGGCGCACCGTGCGCGCCGCGCGATCGAGCAGCGCGGCCTCGGGCTCGATCGCAGCGCCGCCGACCGCAGGCTCGGTGTTGGTGACGCTGTCGACCAGTGCCACCGTGGTCTGCAGCTGGTTGAGCGCACCGGCGGCAACGTTGCCGGCCGTGCCGCCGCCGGCGCGGTAGCTCGCGGCGCGGATGTTCTGCACGCCCGTGGGCGGGATCATCCCCGCCGCGCCGTCGCCGAACGCGACCTCGCCGGTCTCGGCATCGAACGTGTAGTGACGATCGCGCGGAGCCGAGGCGAAGAAGTCGGGGACCTCGTGCCAGCGCACCCAGGTGACGCCGGCAACCGGGTCCGGCGTGAGCACATCGTCGCCTTCCTCGGCCCGCAAGGCGGTGAGCTCGGCGGCGGGCGGCGGCTCGGGCTCGCCGACCTCGATGCGCTGCCCGTCGAGCACCGGCCTTTGCGCAAGCGTGAACCGCTGATCGCGCGCGCCGTTCGACGACCCGATCACCTCGAGCGTGCTGGTGCGCGCGTTCGACGCCCACACGGTATTGACCAGCACGCGCCCAACCTGCGGCATCGGAGAGAACGCGAGGTCGACCGCGCGCGCGCGCAGCCAGAACAGCTTGCGGCCGAACTGGGTGAGCCGGGCCGCGTCGACCGGCGGCTCGAACCGTACCAAGCCGCTGCGCGACAGGTTCAGCGTGCCGTCCTCGACGACGAGCGCCAGCCACGCGTTGCCATTCCAGTACTCCCACACGACGGCCGGCGGATTACGCGGGGTCGGCGCGGTGCCGAACAGCGCGGGATCCGGCGACGCCGGCGGAAGCACCTGGAGGTACAGCGTGGTCAGCACCGGCTCGAACGCGCGGTCGAATCCGAGCATGAGCGACGATCGGGTCTCGACCGCGCTCTGGAACGACAGCTCGGGGGCGGCGAGAAGATCGGCAGTGAGCCCGCGGCGTCGGCGCCGCGGAAGAACTTGTAGGTCTGCGCGGTCTGGCGCACGACGAGCGACGTGGGTCGCGCCGGCGTGGTGCCCGTCCAGGTCAGGCTCATCGACGAGATCGACGGTGGACTGAAGGTCGCCTGGGTCACCACGCCGCCCGCGCCGACCTGCAGGTCCTTGCCGTAGTCGCCGGCGATCAGACGCACGCGGAGCCACCGGCTGGTCACCGTGCCGATCGTCGAGCGCGGGATCGCGGCCGGCAGCGTGAACACGACGTTGCCGCTCGCCAGGGTGAATGCCCTGGTCGAGTCGGTCGTCAGCACGTCGGTGACCGCGCCCGACCCCGTCGTCGTCCCCAGCAAGGTCGCGTGCACGCCGTCCCAGGCTTCCCACTGGAGCTTGAGGTCGGAAGAGATGTTCATGCCTCCCGGCGGCATCGTGAACGCGAACGCGATCGTCACCGTGGTGCCGGCGACCGCGAACGCGGCGTCGCTGGCGATGAAGAAGCGTGTCGTTGAACTGCGGGCGGTCGCCGAACGGCTGCACGTCCCGCGTGAAGTCCGCCTGCTGGCCGTTGACAGCCGCGGCATCGACCTGGGTCGCGGTGGCCACGTTGAAGCCGACCGCGCCGGTGATCGTGACCGACGGCGAACCGGCCGGCACGATCGCGCGCAGCCAGCGAGCCTTCACGCCGCTGACCGTGATCGTGCCGAGCGCCGAGGCGGCTGCGGTCTGGATCCACTTGCTGCCGGCCACGGTCACCGGCGGGAGCTGGGTCCAGCCACCGCCCGGCGCCGCGCGCGCCCACACGATCGGCGTCGATGGCAACGCGGCGCCCTGGCCATCGAGCGTGAGCGTCACCGTGCCGGCGCCGGCGACCGCGGCCAGTTCGTCGACCGCGACGTACAGGAAGTGCTCGATCGGTTGTCCGCCGCCGAGCGCCGCGAACGATCCGGCGGCCCTGCCGGTCGCGATGTCGGTCTGGATCGCGTAGCCGCCGGGGTCCGACACGTCGCGCACCACCGCCGCGGCCAACCGCGCCTGCGTGAGCGCCAGCGCGAGCTCGGTCTCGAACACCACGGGGCCATCGGGCCCGGTGGCCGCGACCTGCGCGCCCGCCGGCACCTCGGCGACGCCGCTGCGGTCTGCGCGGGTGAATGTCACCGGCACGCGGGCTGGGCGCGGCGGGATGCGGCGCGCACCGAACAGCGCGGTGAACGCCGCGCGGTGCTTGTCCGGCGCCCGGTTGAGCTGCGCGATCAGGTGGTCGACCATGCCGGCGAACAGCCGCACCAGCACCCCGCCGAAGTCGAGCGTACCGCCGCTACGCGGCCGCCACGGTCCGGGAGTCGAGCCCCGTCGTGTAGGCGATCGCGAGCGCTTCGGTCTGCGCGATGACGTCGTCGCGGGATCGAGAGTCGAGCTTGGGGGCAGTCTCATCCATGGTTATTGCACGTAGAACGGAAATACGAGGTTGAATCGGCTGTTGCTGCTGCGCAGGCGATAGTTGATCTCGATCAGCAGCCGCGTCGGATCCTCGGTGTCCTGTTGCGGATTGATATTCAACACGTCGATCCGCGGCTCCAAGGTCGCGAGCGCGCTCGCGACCACCGTGGCGACCCGGCCGACCATGGCGCCGCTGACCGTGTCGAACACCAGATCGTGGATCCCGCAGCCAAAGTCGGGGCGCATCACGCGCTCGCCGGGAGCCGTGCGCAGGATGATCTCGATCGACTGGCGGACCTTGTCCTCCTCGCGGGCCTCGGCGATCGCGCCGGCGTCGTCGAGGCTGATCGGGAACCGCCAACCGCGGCCTTCGAATTCGCGCGCCATCAGATCCCCTTCACCCGTGCCTGCGTGCTCGTGATCGTGGTCGACGCGCCGGTCGGCAGGTTGGTCGGCTTGCTGCTATCGAGCAGCACCGGCAGGCCCATGACCTTGACGCGGGTCGCGCCCTTCGCGAACACGCCGAGGATGCACGGGAAGTTCACCGCGCCCAACACGTTGGGACAGCCACTGATCACGAATGGCGACGCGACGACCAACACCGGCTGGCCACCGAGCTTGACCCGCGGATTGCCGATCAGCGGCTTGGCACTACCGCCGTGCGAGCACTTCCCTGTCGCCTTGTCGTGGAGGAGGAACGCCATCACACCACCTCGAGTGCACCGTCGTTGACCTTCACGCCGGCCGGGCCGTTGAGCGCCATCGAGCTGCCCTTGGCCGCGAGCTTTCCGGTCGCCGCGAGCGTGACGTTGCTGCCGTTGACCGTGACATCCTTGCCGCTCTGCAGCGCGAGGTTGCCCGCCGCCTTGATCGTCAGGTCGCCGGCCGATTCGATCGTGATCGTCTTGCTCGCGGTGTCGATCGTGATCTTGCTGCCGCCCGACTTGTCGACGATCGAGATCCGCTCGGAGCGGCCGGTGTCGTCGAGCATGATCACGTGACCGCTCCTCGACTTCCAGGTCCGCTTGTCGGGAGCGCCGGCGCTCGGCGGCTTGTCCGCCGTGCTCCACAGCGAGCCGATCACGTAGGCCTTGTCGATCTGGCCGAACGAGAACGCGACCAGCACCTGGTCGTCGGCCGCCGGGATGCAGAACAGCCCGCGGTCATTGCCCGCGCCCGGGCCGGCGACGGCGATCCAGTCGCTCTCGTCCTGGTCCTCCATCCACGGGTACCGCACCTTGACGCGGCCCTGCGTGTCGTCGTTGCGGGTCACCTTCGCGGGCACCACGTTGTAGTTGATCGAGATCGGCGCCTCGGTGGCGGTCATCTCGGCACTCCTTCCAGCTCGAAGCTGGTGCGAAAGCCACCGGATGGCGACAGCGTGTGCGTGGTGGCCGTGACGTGAAAGTCGCCGCCGAATCGATCGCCGAGCTGGGCGATGCGGATCATCAGGCCCGGCCGCAGCTCGGTGCGCCCGAAGCAGGTCCCGCTCGCCTTCAGGTATTGGGCGCGGATCCGCAGCAGCTCCGCCTCGGCGTGGGCCTGCGCCTCCTGCTGGGTCAGCAACGGCTGATCGATGATCAGCGAGCGCGATGGCGTCGGGCCGTACCGGCGATCGAGCGAGTCCGGGTTGGGGAGCGGGACGTTGATCGGCTTCTTGTTGTCGCTGTCGAACGAGCGGACCTCGACGCCGCCGAGCTGGCCGCGGGCATCGATCCGCGCCGAGAAATCCACGAGGTCCTGGCGCGCATCGAGCGTGAGCGACGCCGGCTGGCCGAGCTGCGATCTGCGAAACACCAGCTGCTTGCCGCCGGCATCGACGAACAGCTCGAACCGGATCTCCTCGGCCAGGTCGTTCAAAAACTCAAGGTCGGACACGTTCTTCTGGCGACACCTCCGGGTTCTCGGGATCGCCCTTGACGTCATCGCGCGCGTCGACCGCGATCTGGTAGTCATCGGCGATTTTGCGAACGATCTTCGCGTACGTGGTCCTTCTCGTAGTTCTTGTGGCGCTCGCCGCGCCCGAGGCGATGCAGGATGTCGTACGCGTTGATCGTGATCACGGCGCGGTCCGACGCGTTGGCCTCGAGATCGAGCCCGACGATCTCGCCCCAGAACACGGGCCGTCGCTGGCCGAGGAACCCGAGCTCGACCTCGACCGAGCTGCCCGGCGCGAGCCGCGGATCGTCGACCAGCGTGAGCTGATCGGTGTCGGGGTCCCACGCCGCGAGCCGCAGGGTCAGATGCGCGGGCTGGCCGAGCGTCTGCTGGACCGAGACGTCAAGCACCGCGGCAGCGATCGCGCCGTCGAGCCGCTGGCCGCCGATCTTGACCAGCAGATCGACAGTGTCCGCGATCGACGGGAGGCTGGTGACGAGCGACAGTGGATTGGCCATCACGTCACCAGCTTGGGAATGACCAGGACGTCGCCGGGCTTGATCGCGCGCGGATCGTCGATGTCGTTGCCCGTCGCGATCTCCCGCCAGCGCGCTGCATCGCCGTACTGCTCGATCGCGATGCTCGCAAGCGTGTCGCCGCGGCGAACCAGGCGGCGCTTCGCGACGTCGGCCGAGTGCAGCTCGGTGGTGGCCTTGGCCTCGTCGAACGTCTGGTACGCCATGAACGTGCAGCCGAGCGTCGCGCGCACCGGCGTGCCGTCGGCCATGAAGAACGTGAGGTCCTGGTTGAGCTGGGTGAGCACGCCCTGGAACAGCGTGCTGGGGCCCCACTCGAGGCGACACACCGGCGGGCGATGCAGCTCGGGCGCGACCCGGGTCAGCGCCTCGACGCGCGACGTGATCGCCGTGACGTCGTCCGCCTTGATGTCGCCGGCGAGCAGCGGATCGTCGGGCAGCGAGAAGTCGAACACGTTGGCCGCTGCCGACTGCAGCGAGCCCTCGTAGGTGTCGAAGAACAGATCGACCGTCAGCGTGCGGGGCGGCGCGGCCTGGAACTCCATGCGCTGGAATCCCGCGGCGATCGACTGCGCCGCGGAGGCCGTCGTCCGCCACTCGGCACGGTTCTCGTAGCGCAGCTGGCTCGGGTTGAACAGCGCGAGGATCTCTCCGTCGAACACGCCGCGGATCTGCGTCTCGTGGGCGATCCGCAGCTTGGTGAGCGCGCCGAATGCGCCGACGGCAACGTCGAGGATGCTCATCGGCGAAGCCCCCGGCGTGCGCGGTCGTGCAGCGCCTGGCGCTCCATGATGCGCTGGACCCGCGCGGCAATCTCGGGGAGATCGGCGCGCTGTAGCGGCTGGCTGATCGGGCTCGCGGCGTCCTTGGTGCGCAGCGGGGTCACCGCCGGCGACGCGAGCACACGCGGCGCCACCGAAGGCGTGGCGTCGGGCTTCGGGGCCGCGCTGGCCGCCGCAGGTGCGGGCGCGGGCGCCACGTGCGCGAGCGATGTCTCCGCGCGCGGCGCGAGCGATCGGCGCGGCTCTACGATCGGGCCGGATGCTGCGTCGATCTCGACGGAACGGGGCAGCGTGAGCACCGGCCGCACGGCCGCAGGGCCCGATGCGCTCGACGGCGACCGACGAGGCGCGACGATCGCGAGCGGGGTCTCGGTGCTCGATCCTGCGGGCCGGCGCGACCCGAGCACCGCGGGCGGCGCGGCCATCGGCGCGTTCGCCACCGAGCGCCGCACCGGCGCGACGACCGGCACCACCGGCGGCAGTGTCGATGGCGCGGCCATCGGCGCGTTCGCCACCGAGCGCTGCACCGGCGCGACGACCGGCATCACCGGCGGCAGCGTCGACGTCGCCAGCGGCGCGCCCATCCGCGAGCGGCGCGCGGCAGGCTCCGCCAATGGGCGCATCGCGTCGGTGCGCGCAGGCAACTCGGCACCCTGCGAGCGCGGCGGCATCGCTGCGCCCTGCGGCGGCATCGCTGCGCGCTGCGGGGCTCGACGATCGACCGCTCGAGCACGCGCTCGCGCTCGACGGTGCGCGCGGCGACAACCCGGAGCACGCGCTCGCTCGGTGGGCCGCTGTCAGAGCGCTCCGCTCCGGGCGCAGCCAGCGGCAGCGCATGCACGATCACCGTCTCGCCGGCACGGCTGCGCTCGGTCACGCGCGGAAACCGCGCGAGTAGCGGCAGGCGCCCGGCCATCTGCTCGACGGCACCCACGATCCGCCGCGCGACGCACATGCCGATGAGCCCCGGCTGCGCGGCGCGCACGAGCCGCCCGACCAGCCGCGCATCGATCTCCGCCTGCCAGCTCACGTCCGCCCTCCTCCCAGCCCGCCCGCGCTGCGCGCCGCGGCGATCAGCCGCCCCACCGCGGACTTCGGCGGCTTGGCGATCCCGCGGTGCACGAGCTCGATGCGCTCGATCGCGACCTGGGCCTCACCGCTCGCGTCGAACGCCGGACCCGTCCACTTGATCGGCAGCGCCTCGGCGAAGTTCCACCAGGTGACCGGCGCCCGCTGCGCGTCGAGCAGCATGATCGTGCCGTTCTTGCGCTGGATCACGCCGCGCCGCGTGCGATCGTGCCACTGCCACAGCGTGTCGTTGTCGGTCAGCCCGTGCGACAGGATCAGCGGGCCGTACGTCGTCCCTTTGAGGATCTTGTGGACATACTCATTGCGGCCACCCTCGCTGAAGTCCTGCGTCTCGATCGTCGACTCCAGACCATCGACCTTCGAGAACCCGCCGACGATCAGCCCCTCGATCTCGACGAGAAAGTTGACGCCGAGGTAGGGATCGAGGCGCGCGCCGAGCGTCAGCGCCGCTGCGTTCAGGCCGAATACTGTAGCCACGTCATCTCTCCGTTGGTGCTCGGTCCGGTCACCGCGCGCTGCGCGACGCCTCGTTCAGCGCTTCATTGGTACGTGCGATCTCAGCGACCCAGCGCTGACGCTCGCGATGGTCGAGCGCCATCACCTGGTCGTAGGACCAGTGCAGATAGCGCGCGACATAGGCTACCTCCTCGAAGATCCGGTCCGAGGGGTAGCTCATGATTCCCCCACCGGGCTGGTCTCCACCTCGAAGTCGCCCTGGCAGTGCGGACACGTCACGGCGAGCCGGCTGTGGCCGGTCTCGTTGACCCGGCGATACAGGTCCTGCAGGAACATCAGATCGCCCGACGGCAGACCCTCCATCAACTTGGGATTGATGTGTTCGAGGGTGCCCAGCCGCGTGACCACCCGCGACAGCAGGATGAGGACGAGGTAGCCCGGGTTCGACTGGACGCGCGGGTCCTTGAGCGGCGCAATCTCGTCGTACGCCGTCGCGAGGCGCATGACACCCTCGCGATGAACGACGCCTTCCGCGTCGCGATAGCCCCGCGGCAGCACGAACGGGACCTCGCCGTTTGCCGGCTCTACCATTTCTGCACCATGACGCCTTCGTGCGTCAGCTCGAGCGTCTCGATCGCGATCGCATCCGACGTGGCGTCGAAGCTCGGCCCGTTCCACTTGGACGGCCACGCGTTCTTGACCGTCCACCGGACCCGCTCGACCCCAAGGTCGTCACGCAGGACGATCGAGATGTCGCGGCGATTGGCCGGCCGCTCGCGATGTCGTTACGCCAGTCGAACAGCGCGTGGTCCGCGGAGATCCCGCGGGTCAGCGTGATCGCGGTGTGGTGAAGCAGCGCCGGCAGCTCGCGTTGCGCGAGCGAGACATCGGTGCCTTCGCGGTACTTCGTCGACGTCGTGCTGGTATCCAGCCCGGCGCAGGTCTTGAAGCCCATGCTGGTGATGCCGTCGAGCTCGACGGCGAAGTTGTAACCAAAATACGGATCAGTGCGTGTCGTAGCCATCGTGCTCTAGCTCCTCTGCGTGACGGTCAAGCAACAGTGATGCCCTCCGCGCTGCGGATCAGGCGGATCGTGATGAACTCCTTCGGGACGGCGGGCGCGACGCCGATATCGACCTGGAGCCGTCCGGCCGCGCGCGCCTCGACTGGATTGTTTTCGTCGTCGCACTTGACGTAGAACGCCTCGTCGGGCGTGCTGCCCTGGAACGCGCCCTGCTCGAACATGGCGGTGAGCCGCCGGTTCAGCTCGCGGTGGATCCGCACCCAGGTGCGAACCTCGTTGGCCTCGAACACCATCGGTTCGAACGCGCGAACCAGCCAGCGGTCGAGCGTGACCATCAGCCGGCGAACGCCGACGTAGGCGTCGAGATCCCCGGGTGAGGCCACTACCGCAAGCGTGCGCGCACCCCACGCCCGGATACCGCGCCCTGGATATGCGCGGATCGGATTGGCGGTAGCGACGTCATCGACGTCGGCCAGCACGTCGACGATGCCGTCGATCGGTTCGTTGGCCGGCGCCTTGTGCACGCCGACCTGGAGGTCGGTGCGCGCGAAGGTCCCTGCGACGTGGCCGCTCGCCGGGATCGATGTGGCGACCGCACCCGGCGCGGGCTCGACGTCGCCTCCCGGGACCAGCCACGGGTAGTAGACCGCGGCATTGTTCGGCCGCTGCATATGATACGCGGTGCCGCCGAGCGTGGTGAACGTCGGGTCGTCGCGCAAACCGGGGAGCTGCGCGGCGAGCTGGGCTTCCACGGTCAGCGTGCCGGCCGGCGGCCGCGGCGCATCGAGGATCAGAAACCAGTCGTCGCGCCCGCGATTCTCGGCGCTCCAGATCAGCTGTTGCTGCAGCCGGAGCTGCTGCTGCGCGGTGAGCAAATCCGAGTCGAGCAGCGATGGCGCACACACCAGGTCCACGTCATCGATCGCAGCCAGTGCGGTCACGCCGATATCGACGGCGGCGAGCGGATCAGCGCTCGCATTCTTGTCGTACAGCACGACCCAGCATCGGGTTCCGCCGTTGGCGAAGAAGCCCTGGACGGCCGCCCACAGCAGCTCGCCGGGGAGCCAGATGCCGGGGAGCCAACCGTTGCCGTCGCGGAAGGTGTCGGCGAAGTCGGGCCAGCTGGTGAACAGCAGGGTCTGCGGCAGCGGCGGCAGCGCCGGGCCCGGAGGCACGAGCGGCAGCCCGGCAACCGCGGGACCGACGAACCCGGCGACGCCAGTGCGAAACGCGGCGCCCACGGGTGGTGGAAACAACTCCACCACCACCCCCGGGCGATTGAACGACGACGCCATGGCGACTACTTGATCGGACCGGTGAACTGCTGGATACGGAACACGACGAACTCGGCCGGGAACACCGTGGCCACACCGACCTCGACGATCAAAAGGCCGCTGGCCCGCTGATCCGGTGGGTTATTCTCGGCGTCGCACTTGATGTAGAACGCCTCCTGCGGCACCGCGCCGGCGAGCGCGCCCTGGCTCCACACGTTGGTCAGGAACGAGCCGACGTTGCGGATGATCCGCGCCCACAGATCGGGGCCATTGGGCTCGAACACCGCCCACTGGGTGCCGTGATCGATCGACTTGTAGAGGAAGCTCAACAGGCGGCGGATCGGCACGTACTTGTGCAGCGACGTGTCACCGGCGAGCGTCCGGGCACCCCACACCTTGATCGCCCCGTTCAGCATCCGGATGCAGTTGCCGCCCTGCGGGTTGATCGTGCCCTGCGCCGTCTTGCCGATCTGGACCGACGGGCGGATCACGCCGAACAGCTGCTCGTTGGCGGGGGCCTTGTGCACGCCGCGCGTGGCGTCGACCCGCGAATAGATTCCGGCGATGTGGCCGCTCGACGGCACGGTCTTCTCGCCCTTGGTCGCGTCGTCGAACACGACCAGCCAGGGCGTGTACAGCGCGGCGAAGTCGGTGGCCTGATAGGCCGCGGAGCCGCCGGTCGGCAGCAGCGGCGCGAGCTGCGTCGGATCGGTCGCGTTCGCCGGCGCATCGAGGATAGCGATCCGATCGCCCATGTTCTTGCAGTGCGTGACGATATCGGTGACCGCGGTCATGCTGGCCGTCGCCGCCGGCACTCCCGGCGCCACCACCATCGAGATGTCGTCGAACGCCTCGAGCTTCGGAAGCACGACGCCGCCGATGTCGGTCTCGACTTTGGCGCGCGCGACGTAACAGAACGTCCCGCCATTCTCGAAAAAGCCCTTCACCGCGTGGCCGAGCGTGTTCAGTCCGGCATTCAGCGTCTGCCCCGTACCCGGAGGCGCCGTGAAGTCGCCGAATGCGGCCTTGAACTTGGTGATGTTGAGGATCGGGACCACCGTGCCCGCCGGAGTCGGCTCGCTCGCGCCATCGGCCCATACGCCGATGAACACGGGGGTGCTGGTGCCGACACCAACGATCGGTGCAGCGGCCGGGACTTCTTCGACGAAAACGCCTGGTGCAGTGTAAGTTGGCATGAAGTGAATTCCTCTTCGTTCCGGCGCGCTTCCAGCGCGCGCGCAGCTAGCTGTGAGTCAATGTGATGATTACAGCGGTGGTGGTCTGTCCCTGTGACAGAGTCACCGCCTGAGTCGTGGTGATGAAGTTCTGCGCGCTGACCTCGAGCGCGCGGTTGGTGCCGGCCTCGATCGGCGACAGCGTGTAGCTGCCATCGGCCGCCGTGTAGCCGACGTCGTCGCTGTCCGCGAACCGGACACGCGCCATCGCCAGCGGAGTGGCCGGCGAACCGGCCTTGACGATGCCGGAGACTGCGGTCGGGGCGAGCTGCAGCTCGAGCGTCCCGACCGCGGTGGACACCAGGGTGAGCGATCCCGTCGCCGCCGCGTAGCGCGTCCCCGGCAGCGACGCGCTCAGCGTGTAAGCACCGGCTGGCAAGTCGAGCCAGCGGAAGGACCCGCCGGCATCGGTGATCTTTTGATCGGGGCGCGCGGCCGGCTGGCCCTGCTGCAGCGCCGCCACCCGCGCGAGCCATCCCGGCGGGCCGCTGGTGATGGTCACCACGACACCCGCGAGTGGCGTCAGCGCGCGCTTGTCGATCGTGCGGCCGACCAGCGCCGCGCGATGGGTGATCTTGTCGATCGGCTGAAACCCGGGCCGGGTCATATGCCCCCCACATTGAGCGTGAGCACCGGCGGGCCGACGGCGTCGGGGACGGTCGTGTCGACCGGCACGGTGAGTGTGTAGTGCAACGTCGCGCGCGGCTTGCCCTTCAGGCTCTGCCAGAGCTCGACACCGGACGGATGCATGCCCTGGCGCACCGCGGCCGCGCGAATCGGCGGTGACTGGCCCACCAGCGCGCCGCGCAACACCGCCTCCGGCAGGACGCGATAGCGCAGCAGCACCCGGAGCACCGCGCCCAGGATGCGGAGTTCGTCTTGCTCCGAGCCGACCGTCGAACTCGGCGACTGCGGTGACCAAGTAGTGACAGTCGACGTGCGCGGGAGGTGGGACCCGCACCTGCGAGCCATCCGACCGCCGCTTGAGCGACGGCTCGAACTCCCGGAGTTGGGTGTTCTCGTGGATCTCGAACAGGAACAGATTGATTGCCGGCAGCGCCAGCGCGGAGGGCGGGAACGAGTCGTCCGGCGTCGCAAAGCTGATCGAGACCTGACTCGAGATGTCCGACGGCAAGTCGGACTTGAGCAAAGCCTCTACTGTACGATTAATATCGTCGAACACCAGACATTCCGTTGCTGGTCCGCACTCCAACTCGATCTGTCGCGTCAATAACATCTAATTCAAAGATCGAACTGTGAGGTAAATCACAGAGAGCATTTTTTTGATACGCGCGTCCGGGGTTGTGATCGCTGAAGCTGTTCCTGCTGCCGAGGTCGCCGCCCGCTTTCTTGATGTGGCCGACCCAATTCTCGAAGAGTGTTGTAATCGCAAGCGCAGCGGAATGTCGGATTCGCGGCTTGGCTCCATGCGATGCATCGCAAAGAGCGAAAGGGCACAAAAGATTTTGCTCCTAACCCAGATTAGGCACCAGCATGTGAATATCTGAGACTGTGGTAGCGAAAGGTGCCCGATTGGTGTTTCCACGAGTTGCCTCGCGTATCAACACTGCGCCACAGCCGCCATGACCGACGATACGACGCTTCCGTTCGACCTGCCGTCTGTCCGACGTCGTCACCTCGCTAGCGTGGTCTTCCGGGTGCTTCTGCATGGCGAGCGCCAGGAGGACCAGAAGACGTGTCCGCGGATTGCGGCATCGGATTGAATGGAAGATCGGACGCGTCCGCATGATCGCCTTGGTGCGCAGGAACAGGTTCTCGACCTTGACTGTTGCTGGGATGCCATCGGTTCGGGCAACGTCACGACGCGGACTATCAACCCTGCTGGCAGCATTTTTTCCAGGGGCGCATCTTGCGTCAGAACGGCAAATTTACGGCGGCGATCATCGGCGCGGGCATCGGCGGCGTCTATCTGCTCGCCGATATTGGGCTCTCCGGCCACAAGGTGCGTCTGCACGACGTCGACGAAACTGGATCAGCAGGATGGTCTTCATCGCCGCACGCTTGCCCCCGGGGGGCCAGGGCGTCGGACCTCAGATCAATCCCATGACCCGACGCTTGGCGTCGTTGCTGCCCTGGATGTAGCGCTGGGTCGTGCTCAGCGAGGCATGGCCGGCCAGTTCCTGCACGTCCTTCAAGGAACCGCCAGCCTCGACGATTTTCTTCGCCAGCTTCGTGACGAAAGTCCGTCGGCCGGAGTGCGATGAGGCGCCGGCGAACCCCAGGGCCGCATAGTGCCGATGAAACCACACCTGGACGGCTGTCGGGCTCATCCCGATGGTGCGCTCGCTGAAGATGACGCGATCGTCCGCATCGACGTTGCGGGTCTCCTTGAGCGCCACCAGGGCGGTCCGAAGCTCGGCATGCAGCGGGATCGTCCGCCCGCCGTTCGCGCCCTTGGAGGCCTTGTTGGGGAGATGCAGCGCATCGCCCACCTGACCCTCGGCGTCGGTCACCATGCCCCACCTCAGGCAGGAAATTTCCTTGGCCCGAAGGCCGGCGCGAACGCTGAGGAGGATCATCACCAGATCACGAAGCGGGTAGCGATGCCCATCGCATGCCGCCAGGGCCGCTCTCACCTGGGCGTCGGAGAGAACCTTGGCCTGTTTGCCCTGTCCCATTGCCTTCCACCGTATGAATTTATCCCGATGAAGCATTTTAATATCAGTCGGAATACCAGTCAATAGAAAGTACGCCGATTTCCCAACGAAACTAGCGACTGATAAGCTATTTCATCTTTTCATACTTGTCGGTTCATCCCGCGTTTTCGTTCGAGCCCTAGGCAGTCGAACAGCATGCAGATCGGTGGGCCGGGCGTCTGCTGGCATCCTCCCAATTTCCCCCGCAGGAAGGGCTGGTATTGCTCCAGGGGAAACTTCATCGCAACCACAAGGACGCGCTGGCGAGTCTCTCACGGCTATCTCAGGGTCAATGCTGGGCCTGATCCGCCGGCAAGCCGCGCCCCCAGGGTTGCCACTCTGTCCGGGCTTGAACCGGTATGGCAGCAAGTCTACACCCTATCATATTCGAGGCCGTTCCCACGCCAGTTCGGATCGGCCAGTGCAAATTCGACGAACTGAGATACCTCAGCTGCGTAAGAGCTGCTCCGTGGATATGATCCGGGCGGCGGTTCTGTAATGATCGGCCACGGCGCACCGACCTCGCTCAGGATCTTGCGCGCGAGATCGGCATCCGGATCTGAGTAGCAAATTACCGTCGTGTTCTGCGGCAGGGGGAGATCACCCCGGACCAGCACCTCGATCATGGTGCCGGCAGGCAGGTGTTCCGCGAGCATTGCTTCCTTATCGGCTTCAGTTCGCGCGGTCGGGATTTGCTGTTGTTCGTAATAGCGACCGTTGGTTGCCGATTCTTCGAAGCCCGGCATGCCATCACGACGCAATTGCCGCGTCATGGCCACGTTGAACCGGCATAGGTCGAAGTCGGTGGCTTCAATGGCCTCCGCCGGCACAGCCAAGCCGATGTGTGGGAAGCCGGCTGCGAGCTTGACCTTAAGAATTCGCGGATGCTTGTCTAGCGTCAGGTGCGTAAAGTCTCCAAACCCGCGCGCTACATCATGGTGGCTCGACATTGATCGGAGATGGGTCGGCGGAAATCTCGCGTTCGCAAGCGAGGGCTTGTTGCGGAATGCCATTGAGCGGCCGATGAACGGCAGGTAGTGAAGGGGCGAATAATGATGCACGTTTTCCACGTTATGCTTGCGCAAAGCCCCCACAACCGGTCTCCTGTCTCTCGCGCCATCGTAGCGCCAGGGGTGTACCAAGCACCAAACTCTGCCGAGCGGCGCGGACGAAAGAGCCACCGCGCGACGCCAGAGGCCCGCCAGGGTGTCACCCCAAGAGCCCACTCTATCTTCGACCTGCGGGGACCAGCCAGCCACCGGCCTGGGTGCCCAAGTGCCAGCGGATGTAGAAGGCCACACGGGCAGTCGGCCGATTGGCGGGCACCAGATCAGATCGGAAATGCGGTCCTCTCCGCAACCGCAATCTTGGCGCGGAGCCGGTTGGAACTGCCCTCCCGTGCCCCGATCGCACGAACCAGCGCCTCACGATGGGCGAGGCGCTGGGGCTTCGCGCGTCGCAGCTGGCGCGTCCAAGGTTGTTCACATTCATCCCCGTCCTCGATCGGCCGGACCGATACGGCCGATCGCGCCGCTTCGAGACAATGCCCATGGAGCAGATATGTTGCCGAGAGCATTCACCGTACCGGCGCCTTCCGGATTGTCAGGGCTTTCGAATGACGACGACCCAGTTGGTCAACTATCCGCACGCGGAGGCGTAGCGACTCCGTGTACCTTGGCGGTCTCGATCGGAGATCGCAATCGATGATCATCAGGCGCGTGCGGCGCGTTGGCACCGTCGGCCCAAGGCCACCCGGGAACACAAAGTCGTCGTCAACACGTACTGTGCTGCAATCCTGGTAGGCCAGGATCCACCACGCGCCGCTGCGTCGCATCTCCACCCGCGAAATCATCACGGGCGAACCAGGACCCTTTGGGTTGGTGACTTGCAACCTAGCGTGAACATGCGTGTGCGCGCGTGCCGATTGACCCGGACCCCAAAAAACGAACCCGCGGGCAAAGGGACCAAGCTAAGCCGAAGACGCCGCTTGCGGGCATTCGATACAGATGATTGAGCGAAGCGAGCGGCCTTGCCGACGCACAGGCATCCAAACAGAATTGTACCGGCGAGGATCCACCCACCCCACGCGTGGCGAACAGGCGCGAGATCAATACCTACGAAAGGTGTCGGCAATGCGAGCGCAAGTACCCCTGCGATCGTCAAGGCGAGAAAGGTATAGGCGCTCACAGCATCGAGCGCCGCTAAGAACTTGGCACATCAAGGCCGGATGCAGGACTTCCGTCTGTCACTCCTCGAACCTCGTCAGGCCGGTACGGTCGATTTGGTCAGCTACTTCCCGCGGCTCCTGGGCGAGCCTTGGTGGGCGGGGCCGCGGTGCGGCTTGAGCCAGGGTCGGCAGGCACGGCTCGGCGGGTGGTGGAGAGCGCCACAGCATACAACCGGCATAGCATTCGGGCCCGGGGAGATGCGAGTCCCATGACATCGCCAGCACGCCCTGATGGTCACCCTCCCCAGGTTTAGGGCCCACGGCGGGCCCTAAACTCGCGGCCCGCATGCCGGCGCGCGCGGGTCACCGCGCGAGCAGCGCGTCGAGCACGGCGCGTCCGTCGTCCGTTAGCCGGTAGGTTGTCCCGTGCTCGCGTTCGATGAGGCCCCTCACCATCATGACCTGTGCGGCGGCGTGGCTCACGCCGGCCTTTCGCCAATCCGTTCCGGAGGCGAGGCAGAACAGCAGCACGCGATCCGGCACCGTGAGCGCCGCGGCGATCGCTGCCGGCGTCGGCGGCTTCGCCATCATCGGACGAGCTTCAACAGGTCCGCGCATCGGATGCCGCATCGGTCGGCGAGGCCGGGCGACTGTTTGCGCGGACAGTCGCCGGCGAGGCCGGCGATCCAGTCGGTCAACTTCGCGTCCGGCCCGAGCCTCACGAGGAGCTGCTCGACCCGGTAGCGGCCGTGGCGGTCGCACTTCGCGCATTCGACGTTGAGCACATCGATCTTGCCGACCAAATCGCGCGGGGTCATGGAGCCGTCGCGGGGCATCAGGAAGCGCGCATGCCTTTAAGGGGGACAAAGCGGCGATTGTGACTGAATGGTATGAACTCCGAATTCAGGATCGTCGGTCCATAGGCAGAGCTTTATTTTGTCCGGCAACGGTTGTCCCGGAGCTGGAGGTAGACCGGCCGTACGTCGAACTGCCGGCGACAGCCGCCCTTGACCCAAAAGAGAAGTGGCGCCGAAAATCATAAGAACCGGCAGGTGCCTTGAGATTGTGTAGCGCCGTAGGGGCATGTAGCCTTTGCATGCTGCACACAAAGCGTGACGGGGGGACAGACCATGAGCTCCAGGAAGGCTTTGCTCGGAATTATCGCGGCTCTTGCAATGCCAGTTCAAAGTTCGGCGCACGCTGAGGACATCACGTTCCTATGCGCTGCGGCATTGGAGTTGTGGATGCACGACGTTATTCCCGAGTTTCAGAAGGCCAGCGGCCACAATGTCAAACCAACCTTCGAGGCAATCAATCGAATTACCGAATTCGTTCGTAGAGGAGACCCCGCTGATCTGGCGATCGTATCACCTCAACAATGGGAAAGCCTTCAGAACGAGGGCAAGCTCGATTCGACTACTCGGGTTGTGATTGCCAAAGTCGCATATGGGGTGTTTGTGAAGAAGGGGGCGGTGAAGCCCGATATCAATTCAGTTGAGGCGTTCAAACGTACTTTTTTCAACGCTCGCTCGATCGCGTTGTTCGATCCGGCCACAGGCGGGCCAACAGCGCTTTTCGGGGCTCGCCTCTTTGACCGTCTCGGCATGGCCGCCGAACTAAAGCCAAAGATCAAACACCCGGCCCGGGGGATACCACCTCAACCGATTGCGGCGCCCCTTTTTGAGCTGGTTGCGAGCGGCGATGCTGAGATTGGTCTCGCCATGATAAGCGAAATTGTTCAGGCGCCCGGTGTGGAGTTGGTCGGACCTTTGCCCGCCGAGATCCGCGAGTTCCAGCTCTTTACCACGGTCATCCCTGTCCAGGCCAAGACGCCAAATGCGGCCAAAGCTTTCATTGAATTCCTAACCTCTCCCAGGGCCACTTCAATCCTGAAGGCGAAGGGCCTTGAGCCAGGCTGATCTGAATCCCTCCGCAATCCACCTTCCGCTCTTGGCATATTGCGGCCTAGCGCGGGCGCGCGATGCTCGGTGGCTGCCTGGGGTGAAAGCGGACGTGCTCTCGATGCCGCGTCCACGATGCTTGTGGCCATTTTCCAGTTGCGGGCCTCCTCGCTCAGGGCGCTCGCCACGGCCTCAATGCGCGCCGGCTCGCCCTCGGCAATTCTGACGACACCCGTGGGCCCCGGAAACCGGTCAGCGGGCACGCGATGTCGACCTCGACATCGGTTAGCTCGCGCAGTTCGACATTGGCCCGTCGGAGGGGAAAGGGGCTTTGCGGCGCCTCAGAGACTGACCGGCGCGTTTTTCCACTCGCGGCGCAGAACCTCGCTCCGAGCCCAAACGCCACTCCACGGCCCTCCTGCGATTCCTGAGGGCCATTCGGTCACGGTGGGCACCCTTCGGATCGCGAGCAGGTCCTCGCTGAGGCCTGCCATTCCGTCCACGAACGGCATTTTGCACGAATTGATCTAGCTCATTGCCTCGACGATATCTGCCGGTCACAAGTGCCGGATCATGTTCTCCATCGGCACGGCGGTGATCGCGCTCGCCCTCCTGCTCGGGCTCGCCGTTCTGGCAACTCAAAGCAAACAAACTCATCGATACCGCTCGGTGGCCCGCGCGGCCGGCGTCCGACATAACGGGAAAAACGGACGGCCGTGGGGCGGCCGGGATGACCGGGGAGATGCCCCGTGGGACTTGAAGGGGAATGACGGAAAGCGGCCTTTTGGCAGGGCCGGCGATTTTGCCGTCCGCAAGACGGAAGCCCGCTGGGGAAGCCCTCCGCTCGGCGGGTTGGCGGGCTCGGCGCCAAACGGGCGTGTGAGCCGTCCCAGGGGCGCATGGACGTGCTGGCTTTTGCGTCGCGTACCCTGATGCCGGAACTGCCTCCCCCGGATGAATCCCCACCCAGTCGGGAGGGAAACGAGACCGGACCGCCGCCGAATGTGCGGTAGAACTCGTACTCCTCGGCCGGTTGTCGTTTCCCTGGCCTCTCGTCGCGCTTCTCGTAGCGAGCCGGTGAAGTGGGAGGGTCCTAAGCTGATACTGGCGCGAAGCATATCGTTGGCACTATGGCTCGCCGCGTTGAGTGCCACACTGGCGTCCGCGATGGATTTTTCCATCCTGCCGATGCCTGACGGCTTTCGCTTAGTCTTAGGGCCCGTTGAAGATTTGCCGAATTGATTTTTCCGACAAGGGGATTCCCAGGCGGTTTCCAAGCCCTTAGAATCACGGGGTGATTGACGATGCGGCGATCAAGTTGCGCTACGCTTCGCTCGGACCGTATCTGGACGAGCGCGGGCGGCGGTTGTTTGCGGCAGCGGAGGCGCTGGCGGCTGGGTGGGGCGGAATAGCGACGGTTGCGCGGATTACCGGGATAGCTCGCAGCACGATCGGCCGTGGGCTGGACGAACTGCGCGAGGAGGGCGAGCCGGCTGCGGCGGCCGATCGTGTCCGCCGGGCCGGCGCGGGACGTCCGCCGCTGGTCGTCACTGACCCGACGGTGCTGACGGACCTCAAGGAATTGGTCGAGCCGACGACGCGCGGCGATCCGGAGGCCGCGCTGCTGTGGACCGCCAGGAGCCTTCGCAACCTGGCGGCGGCGCTTCGTGAGCGTGGTCACCAGATAGGCCATAATGTCGTGGCCGACCTGCTGCGAGGCATGGGGTACAGCCTGCAAGCCAATCGCAAGACCCGGGAGGGTGCGAGCCATCCCGACCGCAATGAGCAGTTTGAATACATCAACAGGAAGGTGAAGCGAGCGCTGGCGACAGGGGAACCGGCGATCTCGGTCGATACCAAGAAGAAGGAATTGGTGGGCGATTTCAAGAATGGCGGGCGTGAATACCGTCCGAAGGGCCAGCCCGAGCCGGTCCGCGTGCACGACTTCGTCATTCCTGAGCTCGGCCGGGCGGCGCCCTACGGGGTCTATGACATCGGGGACAATAGTGGGTGGGTGAGCGTCGGGATCGATCGGGATACGGCAAGCTTCGCGGTCAACGCCATCCGCCGTTGGTGGCGCACCATGGGGCGTGTGCGATACCGCAACGCGACGCGGCTCCTGATCACGGCCGATTGCGGCGGCAGCAACGGCGTCCGCGTCCGATTGTGGAAGCGTGAGCTGCAGAACCTGGCGAACGAGCTCGGCATCGCCATCACGGTCTGTCATCTGCCGCCCGGCACCAGCAAGTGGAACAAGATCGAGCACCGCCTGTTCTCGTTCATCACGCAAAACTGGCGCGGCAAGCCGCTCGTCAGTCATCAAGCCATTGTACAGCTGATCAGCGCCACCACCACCGATGCGGGGCTGAAGGTGCGATGCGAGATCGATCACAAGACCTATCCCGCCGGCGTCAAAGTCTCCGACGACGAGATGAACGATATCAACATCTCTCGCCACGATTTCCAGGGTGACTGGAATTACACCATCAAGCCGCAACGTAAAATTCGAAGCGATAGTTCATGAACAGGCCCTTAGCTGACGGGGACATCGTCGCTGGCGATCCTGAACGCTTCCGCATTGCTCTCCAATCAGCCGAGAGAGACCCCTTCGGCAATAAGAACGTCTTCCTTAACAGTGGCGGCGGACTCGTGAGAGAAGCCTTCGCAATCGTCGCGCTCATGGACCAAGAGAAAGTCACGACTATCGTGCCACCCGGTGCGACGTGCGCCTCAGCGTGTGCCCAAATAATCTTTTTGTCAGGGGTCCACAAAGTCGTCAGGGAGGGCGGGCGCCTTGGAATGCATTCGTGCTCAAAAGGCGAGAATAAGAATCCGCTCCCCACTCTGCAATGACGAAATCGCGAAGAACGCCTTCGTGCATGGAACAGAGTATGGGTCGGTGATGGCATTTATGCGGTACTCCGGCCCATCCGAAATGCTGTGGTTCGACTACGGGACGCAGACTGCTGGGGGCTTACTCGATGGCCGCCGGGGTTCGATCGGGGAACGAAGCAAGGAGACATTCGCCGTGCGTTACCAAGGCGATCATGGATGCGACTGGCCAGCCGGGCAAATAAACAGAGTTGGATCCTTCCTCGGAACGGCGTGCGGGTGTGTCAAGTGGCGGCCAAACCAGAAGCCAAATCGGTAGAGCGTCACATGGCACGATAGTCGTCCCTCCACAGCGCCGTGCTCGACGTCGCCGGCTGGCCGGACCGCACGCCGGTGCCGGCCTTCGGGCCGCGCTTGGTGTGCACGCGCTGCGGCATGATCGGCGCCGACGCCCGTCCGCATTGGCAGGACCACCGCGCCCAGGGGACGTGAGGGCGCGCCGGTATTATCTTAACTCCGGGCGGTTCCAAGCCAAATTCGCCGGCATGTACTGGCTCGCGTACCGCCAAGGCGCCGTCGCCTGCGTGATGATCGTGGATGAGGATGATCGAGGCCGAGCTGAAGGGCCGATATCGGCCCTCGTCGACGGGCATGCCGGGATCGACGCAGCCCGCGGATATTCCGCACAACACATGTGGCTTCCAGAGCTTTTTGGGGATGGTGTCGCGATGCGCTGGGGGATGATCGATATAGTGGGGGCGGTTCGACGATTTCTGCCTCTTGTCGGCGTTATTCCACTTCTCTGGGTCATCGCCACGGAACCGGCGGTGGCGGACAAGCGGGTCGCGCTCGTAGTTGGCAATTCGGCCTATCGCAGTGTGACCCGGCTCGATAATCCGACGAACGACGCCACGCTGATGGCTGTCACCCTGCGTGCGCTTGGCTTCACGTTGGTTGGGGGCGGCGCGCAGCTTGACCTCGACAAGCCGGCGTTCGACAACGCTGTGCAAATGTTCAGCGTTCAGATCCAGGGCGCCGATGTCGGCTTGTTTTACTATGCCGGGCACGGGGTGCAGGTGCGTAGCGCGAACTATCTCGTGCCGGTCAGCGCGAATCCGACGCGCAAATCCGACGTCGACTTTCAGTTGGTCGATACCGCCCTCGTGCTTCGCCAGATGGAGAGTGCAGGCACCAAGCTCAATATCGTGATCCTTGATGCCTGCCGCAACAATCCGTTCGGCGACCGGGGCTTTCGCGCGACGACCCGTGGTCTCGCCCAGATGCAGGCGCCGGAAGGCACGCTGATCTCCTATGCGACACAGCCCGGCAACATCGCGCAGGACGGCGCCGACGGCAACAGTCCGTACACCAAGGCATTGGCGGCAACGATCCGCCAGCCGGGCCTCGGAATTTTCGATGCATTCAATGAGGTCGGGCTCGTGGTGAAACGCTCGACCGGTGGCGCCCAGCAGCCCTGGGTGTCGTCTTCGCCGATCGCGGGCACCTTCTATTTTGCCGGCGCGCCTGCGGCGCCGGCCGCGAGCGCTGGGCAACCGGTGGACGAGGTGACTTGGGGCGTCGTGAGTGGCACCAAGGACCCCGAACAACTGCGCCGCTTCATCGAGCAATTCCCCGCAAGCGCGCGACGGGGCGAGGCGATGGCGCGGTTGTTCGCGCTGGAGCGGGCAAGGGAAGAACAGAAGGTGACGGTTGTCGAGCCTCCAGGGAGCCCGTCAACACCAAACGCACAAAATCAGCAGGCCGCCGCCGCTCCGCTTTATGATCCAGTCAATGCCGTCCTCGCGTTCTACGAGGCACTGTCGCGGGCGGATGGCACCGCCGCGGCAGCCTTGGTTATTCCAGAAAAACGCGGCATTGGGCCGTTTAATGAAAAGAACATCTCACAATTCTATTCCAGCTTACGCGATCCCCTTCGGGTCTCGAGCATCGATCGCGTCAATGACAACGTTGTGCATGTCAGATATCGCTTTACGCGCCCCAACGGCACCTCGTGCATAGGTGATGCCACGGTCCAAACCATTCTCATGGACGGAAGGGCCATGATACAGAAGATTTCATCAAATTGTTGAGTTGGAATCGAGTCCTCGGCCGGGCCCCGCTGCCAAATCAGGCGTTCTCTCAAGGCGGTTTTCGCTGTAGATCTCAACTTTCCACGGCGGGTCCGCATAGATCAGCGGGAACGAGCCAATCCCTTGACCGGATTCTTGATGCGATGATACTGCTGCATTGGCAATCGTCTGGTGTCGTTTTTTCCGATTGGCTTGATACCAATAAGGCCGCGCTCGCCGGGAAGTAGACTAGTTCGACCAGCCGGGCGTAGCTGTTCAGCGTCTCGCGCTCGCGTGCCTCCTGCAGCGCCGCATCGAGTTTCTTCTCTGGCATGGTGCCGATGCGCTCTAGTAGGCGACGAAAAGATCTATGGCTAGCAGACACCTTTTTCCCCGGCCTGGACCGACACCCCGGTCCAGCTTCGCCAGCGCTCGCCCAAGCCCCCACCGCGCCCGCATCCTAAGCTCGTTGTAGGGGCGCTGCTCCTCGATCAGGTTGGCGGCACCAAGCATGCCCTCGATCGCCTCAAGCTGGGCCTCAGGGCCGGGCTCGCCCGAAATGCCTGACCGGTGCCGACCCGGTGCCCACCGGTGCGGTTTTCCGGCTCGCCGAGGTTCCGCCACCGACCGAACAAAGCCTCGAGCAGGGTTTATTGTTGCGGACCCAAAAAATTACTCTGGGTCTCTAGTGACACCCTTCGAATTTAGCAGGGCATGATTGCCTAGAAATTTTATGAGGATCATTTCGATCTTGTCGCACATTGTTGGGTCGTCGACTGCCAAGAACGAGCCTCGCATTACTAGCGGCTGCTTAAACCAAAATCTTGTCTGATGATCGTTAATCCTGCTTCGAACGTTGGTTCTGGATTTTCCGACATACACTGGACGATCAGTGATGTCGTAAAACACATAAATTCCACCTCGTTGCGGGATCGTTTGCAAGTCGTAAGGGCTAAAGTCTGTCCACTCATATCCTGAAACGGACGATTGTGTGGCAATCTCCGCCTCAATCTCGCTTGGAACTTGCGAGTTCAACGCTTCTGATATTTTTTTCCTCGTGGCCACCTGCGGATACTGCGTGTGACCCCGCACTATGTTCCACACGCCCGGGTAAGAAAGTCCTGTCCGGTTCGCCAGCTCCTGTATGGAGATATTTTGCTTCGCCATCTCCGCCCGAAGCCAATCCCCAAACAGCTCTTTTGGTACGCCCGAATCTTCGTCTTCGTCGTTTGCGACGGACATGCGTGACCCCCTACGCTTGCGAAGCTTGCCGCTAAGTTACAAGATTTACACGAAAAGCCAAAAACGACCCAAGGAGAAAACGGCCCCCCGACATGATCGGAAACCAGTCTACGTGACCTGGCACGCCACGTCGACCTCGACATCGGTTCGGATCGACGTCGCCTCGCCAGCTCCTCGAGCTGGTCATTTTAGATCGGCCGCCTTGTAGTCGATCAGCCGGATGTTGATGTTGCCGCCGAGCGGAGCATTGGCGTCACCGCCCATCCGGACTGCCGATAGCCGGGGTGCGTAGTACGGCGCCGCGTCACGACAGAACACCTGCCCATCGATCGCGAGCTTGTCGGCCTTGCGCAGGTACGTGGCCTGCAGCTCTGGGGCGACGTTCGGGTCGTTGGCCGCGCGCCGGAAGGCCAGCTCTCGCTCGCGGAACTCGCGCGCCTTGTCAAGGCTTATCTCGTGCGGAAACTTACCAGTCGCGCGGGCCTCAGCCATGATCTTCGCCGACACCTTGTTTGGGACGCCCTTCCTGCGCCCGCCGGTTTTTCGTCCTGCAGCCATGGTCTAAATCCCCCTACTTAGATCGGCGATACGAGGCCGGCACGTCGTCACCCTTCGCCCACGCGCTTCCAGCGAGGCGGTTGGCTAGTTCGGGCCGGCATCAAAGCTCCTGATTTTTCCGCCTGAAACTGGCGCATGATCCACCTGCGCCAGTTCGCGTGCCAGTCGACCGACGTCCCGCCGGTGGCCAGAGCGTGGTCGAAAAAAGCGGCAGAGCTGCTGGGATATTTTCTCGTCCGACCAGCCAAGTAGTCGAGCTTGCACCATGTCATTGGCAGTTGGTGCAAAGTCTGTCGGAATGCGTTGGGCATAATCCCTTGGCGAGGCCGGCTTGCCAGCGTTGCGATATTTTCGTGCCTTCTGGCAGTTCGCTCGACGCCGAGCTGCGATACGCTCTTTTTCCTCCAGCTCGATCGCATCCAGGATCTGTTCTGCCGACAGTCCGGCTGCTCGAAGAGTTGCGACATCTACGGCCATGCTGTCATCCACTACACAATAATCCGACATAGGACACATCCGCCGGATAGCTTTTCGACGGTGTAGGGCTTCGGCTTGGCGAGATCGGAACTGGTTCTGACTTTACCCATTTGTTCGATGACGCGCATAGGTAGATACCAATCCACCCGAGACCGATATCGCGCGCGTCCGATGCGCAGCATCGGGGTGCTCGTACATTCTTCCTGTACGTCCTTTGACTTCACTTTGATTTCCCTTGATGTCACCTTGATGTTGCACGGCGGCTCTGGGCCGGAGCAGCTCCCTCCGCAATTCCCTCGTAGCGGCGAGCAATTTCGACCCAATCCGACTGCTTCGCCCACCATGCCGCGGTCGCCTTTGTCTTGGGTCGGTAGCGAAGGCGCGCGATCCCGACGAGCTGTACTTTGTCCATGTGTGCCAACACCGGAACAAGGCACAATCCGCGGTCGGCCACGCCTATTTGTTGGCCCGATGTAAGCAACGCCAGCCCAGCCTGATGAGCAGCCACCGCAATCGCGTGTTCCGCTTCTTGTCCGCCCTCAATCGCGTTGGGGTGAACGATCTCGGCCTGCTCGGTATCCGCCTCAATGAGGTGCGCGACCGCCTCTACGAGCCGGACCTGGATCAGCGAATTCCACGCCCCCCAAAACACGCGAATACCGGTGTCCTCTCGACCTTTCCCGTCGGGGCGCATCGCGGTCTTGCCGGTCAAATATGGGGCAACAAAAGGCGCTGCAAGAAAAGCTTCCCAGCCGCCCCTCTCAAAACCCCACACTTTGAACGGACCGCGCTGTCCGACTTCATATCGCGTATATTGCTCTCGGATTTGCCGCCAATGAATTCCGCCGTCGCTTGCAAGTACGTGAGCGCCATACAGGTCCACGAAGAGCCGAAGGACGGATATATTTTGAACTTGCCTCAGGAGACCAATTGGAGGTGTTTCATTACTCACGCCGTCTATGATCGAATTTGGCAACCATATCCAGTCCGGATCCGGCTCAGATGATTTAGAGGCAAGAATTTCGTGGGCAAGCGCCAGATAATAGCGAGGCCGCGAGCCCGCCTGGAGCAGGCGGATAAACTGCTCACTTATGAGGCGCCTGATCGCGCTCTTTGCGCGCGGTCGGGATATGCCTGTGTAGTTCTCAACGGCATTGACCGACCATGAGGTCGTTCGGTTGTCGCCGCCGCTTCCGCGGGCGAGGGCTAGGTACGCGATGGCTTCATTGAGCCCGAGGGAGCAGACCGCACCCCAGGCTCGTCGATCGACCGCGAAAAATTGTCCCGCGCCGGTCGCCCTGCTCGTCATCGCCCCGGTCGTCATCGGTCGGGTCGTGCAGCTCGAGGGGGAGCGAGTGAGATCGAACGCTGTCGGGCTTTGGCATGCCCATGGAGGCGCCCGGTGCTGTCGCTGGTGCGACTTTTTGCGAGGGCTGTCCCCATACTGGGGGTCGAGGAAAAACGCATGGGCGAGCCTGCCCCGCCGGGTTGCCGCACCGCGTTGTCCTCAGTATACACGGACCACACGCCAGCGGCGCGCTGCTTGGCCCGCCGGCAGAACCACGCGCGCCAACTCTTGCCCTCGGCCTCCCACGGCCTCGTCACAGAGAGCGGCACGGGCTTCGGCGGCTTCGGCCGGGGGCGCTCTCAGCCCTTCGCCGGATGTCTCGCTGGCGGGCGCAAGACCGCTGGTACGCCGCGAAGCTCTCCGCGTTCATGCCAGCGGGCCGCATTGCTGTGATGCGCAGCCGCTCGCGTTCCTCGACCGACAGGGACACGCGGTCGCCGCGCTCTTGGGGGGTCAGCCATCGCAGCTCGTCCACCGGACAAACAACCAGCCCGCCGTGCATGCGGCGGTGGCGGACGAGATGCCGATGGTCGCGTTCGAGCTTGCGACAGTTGCTCATCGATGTTGACCTTGCTTCCCGTGGCGGAGATCCACTGTCTGAGCGTCAAGCTCCGCCTGCCGTGTCCCGTTGAAGAACGGCCAGCACTCCGGGTGCAGCCACACCCCGCTGATCAGCCGCTCTTGCCCGTCGACGGGGCTGTGGCATTGCTGACAGGTGCGGTCCTCACGTGGGTGTCTCCTGCTGGCCCTGCGGCTTGCCAGCACGACGGGGTCGCTTGTGGCGGTCTCGGGCGTTCCCCCGTCGACCGGCGGGCTGTCGGGCGGCCGTGGGCTTTCCAGGGGAGCGTGGGGCTCGGGCGGTGCCCCGTCGGCAGGGTCCAGCATGTCGCGGGCAAGCGGTCGCCCGTCAGCGGGTGCCCGAGCATGGCACAGCGCTGCGTCAAGCTGCGTTCGAGGCATTTTGGAGCGCCTGTTGTTCTTGTAGTTATGTCCCGCAGTCCCACTGCGGGTACCCCCACCCGCTGCGGCAGCGGGTACCCTACCCGCCATGACAGCGAGTAGGCCCGCCACGCTCGGGTAGATGTGGCGCTGGGTTTCGCCGTTTTGTCCCACCCGATGGACGCGGGCGATGGCGCCGTTGCGCTCCAGCGTGGTGAGCGCGCGCTCGACCGACGTGCGATGCAGCCCGGTGTCACGGACCAGGAAGGCATCGGTCGGGTAGGCGAAGCCGTCCTTCAAGGTGAACAGCCCGTGCAGCGCCCAGGCGACGGTCAGCACCGCCTGATGTCCACTGAAGGCGATGCAGATGCCGCGCCGCCAGCTTTGCAATGCGCGCATGCGTTGGGGCGACGTCGTCCACGTCAGCGCGGTCGCTGGAACCTCGTCGGTGACACGAAAGCGCCGGGAGGTCATGGCTGACCTCCCCCGCAGAGACGTCGGGGCCTCGTCTGACGGCCTGCGCGATGCTGGAGCCATGGCACCATCGCCCTTCGGCGCGGTCTGCTCGACGCGCTGCGCCCCGACAGGAGAAACGTCTTTGCTGACCTCGTCAGCGGGCACGGCGGCACCGTTCTGCGGCGTATGTCACGGCACGCTTGACGCGGCGCGATTTAAGGCTTGCTGCCGTCGCTTTTTCGATCGCGATGGGTTTGGTGGGCGTAGCTCCGAGGCGCCGTTTTATGTGCTCGTGGATCGACGTCACGACGATCCGACGAACCCGGCCCATTTGATAGGATTTAAGTTCGCCCGACTTCAGCAGCGCGTAGAGCTGCGTCGTCCCGCAACTCAACATCTTGCATGCGATCTTCGGCGGGACGACAAGCGCCTCTATACTGGCAGTCTGACTGGCAGCGTGGCAATGTTCGTCGGCACTATTGATGACAGCATCCGGCATGGGCGCACCCTCACTCGGCAGACGCCGCGCACAGGCGCGGCTGTCGTGCGGTTCACGATATGGAGGAGCGCGAATTTGCCGATCTCGCGAGCGGCTTCTTGATCTCACGGCCTCGCGTGACCGTGGTCCAGTGCTACTTTTTACGTGGTTACACCCCACGACCGCCACCGAAGGCGAGTGAAGGAAAAATAGACCTTGCGAGCGCGAGTGTCTACTTCTCCAGCAGCTATTTTTCCGATCCCCCTCGGCGTACTGTCGGGCGCCGTCTTGGGCAAGACACTGTCGTTTTCACCCCCGACAATGGCGCTACCGTCAAGACGACGCGCGATATGGGCAACCAGGGCAAGCCGGATATGGGCAACTCGGGGCCCTCCCAGGCCTTAGGAGCCCAGCCGCATTAGCGGGTCGGCGCCCCCGGGTCCGGGGCGGTTTCAGCGGCGCCCGGACGGCCTCAATGCCGGCCGCCTCGTGGTACGGTCTACACCGTCCGGGCATTTCCGCGCCGGGACGGCCGGATCTCACCGTACCGATCGCAACGGCACCACCGTGCCGGTGACCGGCGCCTTCGCGCAGAACTCGGCCCACGCATCCATCAGGCGACGGCGCTTCTCCAGCGCGTCGCCGCGGCGATACGCACGCTCGGTCTCATCCCCGACTACATGGGCGAGCGCGGCCTCCGCGATCTCGCGCTGAAACGACGTCGCCTCGCCGCACCAGTCCCTGAAGGTCGATCGGAACCCGTGCACCGTGACGTCATCGCGCCCCATCCGGCGCAACAACATATCCATCGCCATGTTGGAGAGCATGTTGCGGCGATCGCCGGGGAATATGTGATCGCCTTGCCGGATCGTCCCCATATGCCTCAGGACGGCCATAGCAGGCGCGTTGAGGGGCACGCGGTGCTCCCGGCCGCCCTTCATGCGGTCGCCCGGAATGACCCACAGGCGGGCCTTCAAATCGATCTCTGACCAAGTTGCGCCGGTCACCTCGCCGGTGCGCGCCGCGGTCAAAATCAAAAATTCGAGCGCCTTCGCGGCAACGCCGCCGCGCTCTCGCAGCTCGGTCATGAACGTGCCGATCTCGCCGTAGGATAGGGCGGCATGGTGCTTCACCTTCCGCACCTTGGCCCGGGCGGGGAGCAGATGATCGAGGTGACCGCGCCAGCGGGCCGGGTTCTCGCCCGCGCGATAGCCGCGCACCTTGGCCCAGTCGAGGATCGACTCGATCCGCCCGCGCACGCGGCCTGCGGTCTCCGGCTTGGTCGACCAGATCGGTTCGAGCACCTTCATCACCAGCCCCACGTCGATCGTCTGCGCCGGCAGCCTGCCGAACACCGGCGTCACATACGTCGCAAGCGTGTTGGTCCACTGTTGGCGATGCTTCGGATTACGCCAGCCGGCGCGATGGGCGGCGATGTAGGCGTCGCGGCATTGGTCGAACGTCATCGACTTGGCGTCGGCAAGCCGCTCCTGGGCGCGCTGGGCCTTGCGCTGCTCGACGGGGTCGACGCCCTGCTCGCGCAGCTTGCGAGCACCACCGGCCTTCTGACGAGCTTCGGCGAGGCTCACATCGACGAGCGAGCCGAGGCCCATCCACCGGGACGACCCCGCCGCTGTCTTGTAGCGAAACAGCCAGGACTTGGTCGCCCCGCCAGCCTTTGCTTTGGTGATCTGCAAATAGAGCCCGCCGCCATCGTGAAGAAGACCGGGGTTGGTCGCCTTCTCGGCCTTCAAGGCGGTCATTCTCTGCACTACCCGTCCCATGGCTTTTACCCCTACCTACACCCCCACCTACGCTACCTACATCCGTAATATGGCGAACGATGACGAACTCGTAAAGATCATAATTCGCACAAATCGTTGCGGTAGTGGCGTTTCCTGAGAACGATATCGAACGATGGCGAACAAGGGAGAATGTGAAAGTGGCGGAGAGTGCAGGAGTCGAACCTGCCCGACCTTTCGGTCTCGTCGCGTTAGCACCGCGATGCCTTGCCGCTCGGCCAACTCTCCGGAGGACGCCATCGAGCGAGGCTCGATGGCAAATGGTCAGGGCGGTTGGAATCGAACCAACGACCTCCCGAGTCCGAGTCGGGAGCGCTACCTAGCTGCGCCACGCCCTGGTTGAAAGCTTGCGGACCGGAGGGATCGCCGATCCGCCAAGATGGAGCACACGGCAGGGGTCGAACCTGCATTCTCCCGGTCCGTAGCCGGGCGCTCTGGTCCATTGAGCTACGTGTGCGAGAAGGGAATCAGTGATCAGTAGTCAGTGATCAGTAATCGCGGAGTCAGCCCGAGGCCCTGGCCCAGCTCTCGGCTCGAATGCTGCCGCACGATCGCCTCGCGCCTCCAGCGAATTACGCCGGAGATCGGCGATCGTATGAACGTACGAGCCGCCGGGATTGCGCGGTCAAACCGGCTGGGTGTAGTCCGGCCTGAGCATCGCGTATTTGGCCTCGGTCCACCACCGGCCCTGCGCCCGGATACAATCCCGCGCAATGCCCTCGCGGACCATGCCGGCCTTCTCCAGCACCCTGATGCAGGCAAGATTCTCGATTGCCACATCGGCGCTGATCCGATGAAGGCCGACGTCCTCGAAGCCATAGGCGAGGAGCCGCGTTGCCAGCTCGGTCCCGTATCCGCGGGCTCCATGCGAGCTCGCCACACCGAGCCCGAGGCTCGCGATAGCCGGCTGGAAGCGCGACAGGCCCGCGGTCCCGACGATCTGCCCGCTCGACTTGAGGACCGCGACGTAGACGAACAGGCGGCGCTGATGCCCGGCTCCGCGATGCTCGAGATAGCGGGCGATCCGCGCCGCGCCATCGGCGAACTCCTCGGGCTCGATGGCCTGATGGCGCCACTGCGCCGGGCAGCTCTGCCAGAGCTGCAGCGCCGGCGCGTCCTCCAGGCGCATCTCGCGGAGAAACAGACGCTTGGTCTCCAGTTCGCGCAACATCGCATGGCTCCCGCCGATTGCTGATCGAGCCCGGATTTGAGATCCGCCGCCAGGCCCCGCCCGGATCTCGTCGGCGGCCATGGGTCCGGCGACGCATCGCGGCAGTCCTCGGATTCGGGCGGAGGCGAGGGCTCGCCATCTGACTTTGGTCGGAGCAGATGCCCAAGTGGTTCGAACGATGCATCGCCGGGCGTCAGCCGGGATGTCCAGCGAATGCGGCAGCCAGTTGTCCGGTTTCGTGACGACCGGCAATGCCGCGTGGCGATGCCGGCCACGAGCAACGCGGCCAGAGCTTGAAACCGTGCTGACGTCGGACGGCTGCCGCAGACAATTCCGGCAGAACGGTGGCGCCGACGATCGCCGGGAACGTGGCTAACCTTCAGGCTGTGTCGAGACCGTGTTTGTTAGAGCAAACAAACTCTCGTCTCAGTCGAAAGTTCTTCTTTTCTTTGAACGGTCCCCCGCCTCGAACGACCAACTGCCGAGAAGGGCATGGTGCTCTTCCAGTCCAGGAAAGGTCGATCAAATGGCAATCATCAGCAGAATGGCCGTCCCGATCGTCGCTGTCGCGGCGCTCGTCGGCATGGCCGAGTCCGCCGCGGCGTGCTCGCACGGCTATCACAGGGTCAAGATCCAGGGAAATTGGATCTGTGCGACCAACGCTCCGGTGGGAACGTCATTCGTAGCCAATCAACACCCCGCTGCGCGCTCCGCGTTTCGGACGCGGCCGCTCTGGGGTTTCCGCGCCCGGCATCGGTTCTGATGGCCGGTCGCGCCTCCCCGGTCGACGTCGTCGACCGGGGTTGAAGCCGCCGGGCGTCACGCATTGTGACCAGCGCGCCTTGCGTTTGAAGCTCGCCGCTTGCTTGTGCCGCAGCTCGGCGGAGCGTCGCAACCCGGACCGCATCTCGACGGCGAGATTGGCGGCGGGCCACCATCGTTGTTGCGGATCGGGAATGACCATCCTACGATGACGCCAAACCGCGGCCGAGAACGCGGATGATCTTGCGGGAGCGAGCGCCGGCATAGCCGAACGATCGACGTCACATAGCTTCAATCCCGGCCCGCATGTCGGCGGGCTCCACCTGCCAGAAAGCTTCCGACCGCCAACCGAGGAACCCATGGACTACCGCGAGAAGAGCGAGATCCGCGACGGCATGCGCATCGATTGGGACATGCCGATCACGATGGACGACGGCATCGTGCTCAGGTGCGACATCTACCGGCCGATCGCCGACGGACAATATCCGGTGATCATGACCTATGGCCCCTACGGCAAGTGGCTGCACTTCGCCGACCTCTACACCGACCAGTGGGAGCGCATGTGCGCCGACCAGCCCGACGTGCCGACCGGCTCGACCAACAAGTACCAGAACTGGGAGGTGGTCGATCCGGAGAAATGGGTGCCCGACGGCTATGTCTGCATCCGCGTCGACAGCCGCGGCGCCGGCCGCTCGCCCGGCGTCATCGACATCTGGTCGCGGCGCGAGGCGGAGGATCTGGCGCTGTGCGTCGACTGGGCCGGCGTGCAGCCGTGGTCGAACGGCAAGGTCGGGCTCAACGGCATCTCCTACTATGCGGAGAACCAGTGGCAGGCGGCGGCACTGCAGCCGAAGCATCTCGCCGCGATCTGCCTGTGGGAGGGCGCGGCCGATTTCTACCGCGACATGGCGCATCATGGCGGCATTTTCTGCCGCGGCTTCGTGCAGGACTGGTCGAAGGCGCAGGTCTACGCCGTGCAGAACGGGCGCGGCACCCGCGGCTTCAAGAGCCGGATGACGGGAGACTGGGTGTCGGGTCCGGAGACGCTCTCGGAGGAGCAGCTCGGCGAGAACCGCCGCGACTTCTACGAGGACTGCATCTCGCGCAAGCTCGACACCGACGACTACTGGCAGTCGCGCATGCCCGACTGGAGCAAGGTGAGGACGCCGCTTTTTTCCGCCGCCAACTGGGGCGGCCAGGGCCTGCATCCGCGCGGCAATTTCGAGGGTTTCGTGCGCTCCGCCTCGGAGCAGAAATGGCTGGAATGCCACGGCATCGAGCACTGGACGCACTTCTACACCGACTACGGCGTCAGCCTGCAGAAGAAATTTTTTGGGCACTTCCTCAAGGGCGAGGACACCGGCTGGAGCCGGCAGCCCAAGGTGCTGCTGCAGGTGCGTCATCCGGGCGAAAAGTTCGTCGAGCGCCACGAGAACGAATGGCCGCTGGCGCGGACCCGGTGGACGAAATTCCACCTGCATCCGGCCGACATGACGATGTCGGCGGGCAAGCAGACGGCGGCGGCCTCGGTCACCTATGCGGGCCTCGGCGACGGCGTCACTTTTCTCACCGAGCCGCTGGAGGACGACGTCGAGATCACCGGCCCGATCGCCGCAAAACTGTTCGTGTCCTCGGCGACCGAGGACGCCGACCTCTTTCTGGTGGTGCGGGCGTTCACCCCCGACCTCAAGGAGGTCACCTTCCAGGGCGCGCTCGACGCGCACACGCCGATCGCGCAAGGCTGGCTGCGCTGCTCGCACCGCAAGCTCGACCGGAAACTCACCCTGCCGTATCGCCCCTATCACACCCACGACGAGGAGCAGAAGCTCAAGCCCGGCGAGATCTACGAGGTCGACGTCGAGGTGTGGCCGACCTGCATCGCGCTGCCCAAGGGCTATCGGCTGGCGCTCTCGGTGCGCGGGACCGACTACGTGTTTCCGGGCGAGCCCGGCGCCGGGCTGGAGACGCTGGGGAAGGTGTGGACCGGGGTCGGGCCCTTCACCCACAACGATCCGCGCGACCGTCCGCCGGCGGTGTTCGGCGGCGACGTGACGCTGCACGCCGGGCCCGACCGCCAGGCTTACGTGCTGCTGCCGGTGATTGCGAAGAGATGAGCCAAACACGAGCATATCCCGAGCGGCGCACTTGCTCGGCGTCATGTACCTAGGTTCAAGACTGACTTTCCGGGAGATGGGATGCCATGAGCTATCGCGAGGTGAGCGAAGTCCGCGACGGGATGCGGATCGACTGGGACATGCCGATCACCATGGACGACGGCCTGGTGCTGCGCGCCGACATTTTCGCTCCGGTCAGGAAGGGACGCTACCCGGTGATCCTGAGCTACGGGCCGTACGGCAAATGGCTGCACTTCGAGGACGGCTACAAGACCGCCTGGGATCGCATGACGCAAAAGCACCCGAGCGTGACGGCGGGGTCGACCAACAAGTACCAGAGCTGGGAAGTCTGCGACCCGGAAAAATGGGTGCCGGACGGGTACGTCTGCGTCCGCGTCAACTCTCGCGGCTGCGGCCGCTCGCCGGGCTTCGTGCACCACTGGTCGCCGCGCGAGAACCAGGATTTCTTCGACTGCATCGAATGGGCGGGCCGCCAGCCCTGGTCGAACGGCAAGGTGGGCCTGAGCGGCATCTCCTACTACGCGGTCAACCAGTGGAAGGTCGCGAGCATGCAGCCAAGACATCTCGCCGCGATCTGCATCTGGGAGGGCTTTGCCGATTTCTATCGCGAGCTCAGCCACAACGGCGGGATCTACAACACGTTCGCGCAGAACTGGTACGACATGCAGATCAAGACGGTGCAGTATGGCCTCGGCACCAAGGGCTACCGCAGCCGCATGAACGGCGACTGGGTGTCGGGCCCGGAGACATTGACCGCCGAGCAGATGGGCGCCAACCGCTACGACCTGGGAAGAACCTATTTCGCCCATCCGCTGGACGACGACTATTACAAGGCGATGTTTCCCGACTGGTCGAAGATCAAGGTGCCGATGCTGTCGGCCGCCAACTGGGGCGGGCAGCCGCTGCACCCGCGCGGCAATTTCGAGGGATTCTTCCAGTCCGCCGCCAGGCAGAAGTGGCTGAAGGTGCACGGCATCGAGCATTGGACGCATTACTACACCGACTACGGCGTCAACCTGCAGAAGAAATTCTTCGGGTATTTTTTGAAGGGCGAGCGCAACGGCTTCGACAAGCAGCCGCGGGTGCAGCTCAACATCCGCCATCCCGGGGAAAACTTCGTCATCCGCCACGAGGACGACTGGCCGATCCCGCGCACCCGGTGGACGAAATTCCATCTGGCGACCGGCAGCCACAAGCTGACCACCGATGCGCCCACGGGCTCCGCCAAGGTCACGTTCGACGCGCTCGGCGACGGCGTCACTTTTCTCACCGAGCCGCTGGCGGAGGCGACCGAGATCACCGGCCCGGTCGCCGCGAAACTCCACGTCTCGTCGTCGACCGAGGATGCCGACCTTTTCCTGGTGCTCAGGGTATTTTCGCCCGACATGAAGGAGGTGGTGTTCCAGGGCGCGCTCGACCCGCACACCGCGATCGGCCAGGGCTGGCTGCGCGCCTCGCACCGCAAGCTCGACAGCAAGCTCACCCTGCCGTTCCGGCCCTATCACACCCATGACGAAAAAGAGCCGCTGACGCCCGGAAAAATCTACGAGCTCGACATCGAGATCGTGCCGACCTGCATCGTGGTGCCGAAAGGTTTTCGCGTGGCCTTGAGCGTGCGCGGCCGCGACTATGTGTATCCGGGCGGCTCGGGGGGAAAACTGTCCAACATGAAGAACGAGTTCACCGGCAACGGGCCGTTCCTGCACGACGACCCGCGCGACCGGCCGCTCAGGATCTACGGCGGCAGGACCACGCTGCATCTCGGCGACGGGCGCGACAATTTCGTGCTGCTGCCGATCATTCCGGACAAGCCGCCGGCGAAGGCGGGAAAGCCCAGGGCGGGCAGCGCAAAGAGCAAGAGGAATGCGGGCAAGGCGCCGGCCAAGCCGGCGCGGCGGCGGTGAGCCAATTCGCGGGGTCCGGGTTGAGAAACGAAAACGGCCTCGACGGTACATCCGCGCCGAGGCCGTAGACCACGCCCATTCGCATGGGCATGCGCTTGGTATCCCTGCAGATTATCGAACGACGGTTAACAAAGGCTTAATGTCGCCCGCGGCTTGCGCGCCGCAGTACGCGCCGAGACGGCAGAACGGCGACGGTTCATTGGTGCGGCCAGCGGGGCTCGAACCCGCATTACCCCGGATGAAAGCCGAGGTTCCTATTCCGTTTAGACGATGGCCGCGTACTGGCTCCCGAGGTAGGGCTCGAACCCACATTCGGCGGTTAACAACCGCATGTCCTGCCATTGGACAACTCGGGAACGAATTGGTGGAAATGAGCGGGACTCGAACCCGCGTCTTCCGTTTGCGAGACGGACGCTCTCCCAGTTGAGCTATCATCCCGTAACAGGAGTCAGTAATCAGTCGTCAGTAATCAGAGCCAGTGGCGCCGACCTTCTGATTACTGATTACCAACTCCTGATTGGAGCGAACGGCGGGTACCGATCCCGCGGCCTCGAGCATGGCGCGCTCGCGCTCTGCCATTGAGCTACGTCCGCGTAACAGTAGTCAGTGATCAGAAAGTCAGCGTCGCTGTCGTGCCAATGTCGGTTTTGATGGGTTTCGCTGACGCTCAACCCATCCTACGATTGTGGTCACTGATTACTGGTTACTGACCACTGATTCCTGTTACTGGCGGAGCGTGAAGGAGTCGAACCCTCGACCCGAAGGTCGGCCCGGTTTTCGGGACCGGTTGCGCGCCGCCGCGCACCACGCTCCAATCCTGTCATCCGCCGCTCTCGCGACGACGAGCAAATGGTTGTCCCGGGGTGGCTCGAACACCCGACCTTCGGCTCCGGAAACCGACGCTCTGTCTTCCGGCTGAGCTACGGGACATCGATGCGGTCCGCGAGAACGCGGCCGGTTTCGACCGACGGACCGGTGGGTTCCGCTCAATCGCGAACGTAGTGATCGCGCACCGACCCGTCGAACCGGCCGGAGCGCAGGCAGCACCGCTTGAAAGCTTCGTCCGGATCCGCACGGGCACAGGTCGTTGCGTCCGAGCTTCTCGACGAGCTCCTTGTCGCCGTGCACGACACGTCGGCCGCGCTTGACGCGGGTTTCCGACGGGTAACCCCCTCCTCCGCTTACGCGACGTCTCGAAAGCAGGGTAGATTGTCGAGGTCTTTCTCGTTTCGCATGACACTCTCCTCTGGTGGTGACGATCCGGTTTCGGCTTGTCGAATTGCGAACCTGCTCCCCGCTTCCGTGATGAGGGGACTCAGGCGCGCTCGAGATCTGGCGACCCTGGGGAGAATCAAACTCCCGACACGCGCATCGACAGTGCGCCGCTCTGTCACTGAGCTACAGGGCCGAGGAATTTGGTGCGTCTGGGGCAACTCGAACGCCCACTGGATGCGCTCTCGACGCATTCCCTCTGCCAATTGGGGTACAGACGCTTGACTGGGGGACCTGGGAGGATTCGAACCTCCGGTGAGCTTTCGCTGCTCGATTAAGAGTCGAGTGCCTTCGGCCGCTCGGCGTCACAGGTCCGGATGTAAAGGACCGGGTGGGATTCGAACCCACGATGTGGCTTTCGCCAATCGAATTAAAAGTCCAACCCGTTCGGCCCGCTACGGTAACCGGTCCGCTGGCCCGATCCCTGATTACTGATCCCCGATTTCTGATTACTGATTACTAAGATTGGTTCAAGCACCGAGAGCTTGGCGGCGATGTCATGAGCGGTCGGGTTTGTCGTCAACGTCGGTTCTGCTCCAGATGGGAGCGCGTTCCAGACTTGCGGACCGGGCGGCCAGCTGGTCGGAAAAGCGGCGGACGGCAGCCGGCCGCCCGCCGCTCATCACTCTTCGAGCGTGCCGCCCGAAAATGTCAATTACAGGCCGCCAAGCTGATGCACCAATCTCGCATTAAAGCCATACTGGGCCAACATTATCTCCGTCACGCCGCGCAGCCGTCCTAGCTCATACGACACACCGCAGTCGCATGCCCCACCACTGACGGTATTCAATTCACTTTAAGTCAGCGTGCGGAATTCGCAGTTTTCGGTGTCATGTGTCATTCCATACTCCATTGTGTGGCTGGTGATCCTGTCACCATGTGTTTGGTCTTATAGAGGCGGGCGCTAGGTTCACGCCGTGTGTGATGACGATCACCTTGTGCGGCATAACACCCGCCTCGCCACAGGGCGTGTGGTGGTTTTTTGACTTTGACCGCACCCACCTGAGCGATGGGGTCGAACCGCTCCGAGACGGTCCCTTCGAGCCCCTATGGCGCGGAGCCGCGGGAGGCGCGGCCGGGCAATAACCCGCCGAGCGCGCGAAGACCAGCCGGTTCTCCATCGCGGGCTTGCCGGTCATTGCGACAACTTCACCAGGTCGGCAACCGCGCTGCGCACGCATCGGACCAGTAACCCTTGCGTGGGCAGTCCGCCGTCAGCTTCGACAGCCAGTCGGTCAGCTTGCCCTCGAACCCTAGGCGGACCACAAGCTGGTCGACCCGGTATCGGCCGTGACGGTCGCACTTGGCGCATTCGACGTGCAGCACGTCCAGCTTGCCGACGAGATCGCGAGGAGTCATCGTCCGGTGAGCTTTCGCTGCTGGATTATGAGTTCAGTGCCTTCGGCCGCTCGGCGTCACAGGTCCGGATATGGAGGACCGGGTGGGATTCGAACCCACGATGTGGCTTTCGCCAATCGGATTAAAAGTCCGACCCGTTCGGCCCGCTACGGTAACCGGTCCGCTTGCCCGATCCCTGATCCCTGATTTCTGATTACTGAAACCTGGTACCCCCTCCAGGATTCAAACCTGGGATCGCGGTGTGTAAGACCGCAGCTTTGGGTCGGGCTAAGCTAAGGGGGCATGATCTCAGGTCATTTTTCGACACCTCGCTTCGAATTTTCGCAAGATGGTGCGCCAGGCGGGATTCGAACCTGCACTGCACTCCTTCTGAGGGAGTTGCCTCCTACCTGTTGGGCTACTGGCGCTACTCAATCCGATTGCGCTGAAACTGGAGCCGGCTGGAGGGATCGAACCTCCGACCTTCGCGTTACGAGGGCGCTGCACTACCGCTGTGCTAAGCCGGCTCAGAAAATCGACAAATGGCCGCGGCGCCGCCCGAATGCAAAAGTCGGTCGACCGTTACAGGACGCCGCTCGGGCAGGAGAGCGGCGCCGCTGGCCAAATCTGGACGTTCACGATGTCAGACAACAGGACCCTTGCGGGTCCGCCGAGGTGGAGCAAGTGCGATCTCCACGCCGAATTCCGGGCATGCGTCGCCGATCGCGCAAGACGCACGGTCGACGGTGTGGCGCCGAGCATCACTCGACGCCGCAAGACATTCTTCGATGGAATGCAGGCATCCACGACACGCGCGTGCGCGCGTGCGCCCCTTGGGTAAACGCCAGCTCGCGACTGGATCGTCGGGATGCTCGGGATGTCCAGGCCATCTCTCGTCCTCCTGCCTGACCGGCGGAGGGGATGGCCCGCGCCGGTTATTCCGGTTTCACATTCGCCGATAGCTCGGATTGCCCGAGGCAATCCCGCCCAGACGGGCGCGCGACGAGCCGATCGCCCGGTCGATCAGACCGTGCGTTGGGCGCGCTTGTCGCGGCGACGTATGAGCCTGTGCGGCGCATCGGGTTCCTCGAAACTTTCCTGGTGAACCGCCGATTGGCGGGGTCTTCCACGGTCCGTCTGTGCGTTTGTCGTCCGGTTCGTGGCGAAAGCAAGGCCAGCAAGCAGTCGACGCAGCGTCAGACGCGGCGATATCTGTGATGCTTGCTGACAAAAGTCAACTGGATTCCTGTGGGCCTGTCCGTTCTTTCTTCTGATGTTGCGTTTCGGATACGCTCGAGAAAAAATTGCTCCGCCCCTTCTCGGCGGGGGATCGCGCACCAATCTTGCGCGAAACGGAAACAATACGGCCCGATGTTTCAAATCACGTCGGGCGACTTGCCGAATCCGCACCGGTCAAGGCTGATTGAAACCGATCCAGCGTTATGCGCGCTTCTGCGCCGGGGCCGCCGTGCCCTGCTCCAAGGCCGTCGACAGCTCGCCCAGCATGCGCAGCACCTCGTGGCTCGCGTCGTTCATCGCGGCGAGCGCCCGCAGCGCTGCCGGCATGTCGCCGGCGGCGTGAGCCGTGAGCGCCGTCTTGGCGGCCGCATGCACGCGGGCATGCGGCTCCGACACTTGCCGAAACGTCGCCATTCCCTTGATCTCCGGCAGCTGAGGGCCGTCATACCACTTGCCGAGACGGCAATTGTGGTGGTCGGGGACCTCGCTTGCGGCCCATTGGCTGTGCCCCATCAGCACGTCGACGACCCGTTTCTTGAACAGCACGTGGTCGATCTTTGCCATCTCGCACAGTGCACGGCCCGAGTCGGCCCGGAACCAGGTCTTGGCATTGTCGGAGAACCGGTCGTTGCTCTGGTGCAGCTTCGTCGCCATGCCGACCAGCAGGTTCTCGTTCTCGGTCGCGGTATTCGCCACCTGGTCGATCGAGCGGGCGATCTCGGCGCTCGCGCCCTTCTGCTGGTGCAGGATGTCGGCGATGCCCTGCATCTTGGCGGAGACGTGGCTGACCTGGGCGGTGATGCGATCCATGTTGGAGGCCGCCTCCGAGATGGCTCCTTGGCCGTCGCTGACCGCCGTCTTCGAACGCTGCATGGTGGCGAGGATCGCCTTCATCCCGCCGCGCAGCGACGAGATCCGCTGGGTGATGTCCTCGGTCGACTTGGAGGTCTGGGTGGCAAGGCTCTTCACCTCCGTGGCGACGACCGCGAAGCCCTTGCCGGCCTCGCCGGCGCGGGCGGCCTCGATGGTGGCGTTCAGCGCCAGCAGGTTGGTCTGCCCGGCGATCGCCTCGATCACGGTCAGGATCTGTCCGATCTGCTCGGACGCGCGGGACAGCTCGTCGACGCTCGCCGCGGTCTCCTCGACCGCCGCAGCGATATTGCCGATTGCCGCGTTCACCTGCGCCACGGAATTGCGTCCCGCCGTGACGGTCTCGTCGGTGGCATTGGCATCGCTTGCCGCGCCCTCGCTGTTGCGGGCAATCTCATCGACGGAAGCCACCAGTTCCGCCGCCGCCGTGGAGATGGTCTGCGCGCTTCCGGTGACGTTGGCCGTGTTGCTGGCAAGATAGGCAAGGTCGACGGCGACATCGTTGACGCTGGCGACGGTGCCAGCAAGGTTCTTGAGGTTGCGGACGTCGGCCTCGTGCTCGAAATTGTTGAAGGCCTGTTTCTGCTCCGCCTCCAGCGCCTCGACCCGGACGAGGTTGACGCGGAAATTTTCGGCGGAGCGGGCCATCATGCCGATCTCGTCGGCGCGCTCGAGACTCGGCACCTTGACGTCCAGCTGCTTGTTGCACAACGCCTCCATCGTGCGGGCAAGACCGCCGAACAGATCGCGCAAGGTGCGCTGCACCATGCGGCTGATCAGCAGCACGATCGCGAGCACGGCCAGGCTGACGCCCAGATACATGACGCTGCTGCGCCAGGCTGCGCCCACCATCTGCTCGGCCTCGGCGCTGATGAGGTCGGCGGTGCCGTCGACGACCTTGCCCAGGACCGTGGTCATCTCGGCGCTGAGAGCGATCCAGGTCTTCACCTGATCGGCCGACGCCGGGGTTCCGGAGTTCCTGAGCGCGAGCTCGCGAAGCTCCTGGAGCTGACGGCCATTGGCCTGCTCGAACGATCGGTATTGCGCGACCATTTCCGGCGGAGCGAAGTCGTTGAACAGCTTCCCGAAGGCCGCCTGGCGCGTCACGCTGTTTGCCAGCAGCAGGAACACGGCGGGCGGAACCTGCCCGTCCTGCAGGACGGCCTGGCCGGCAGACCGCTGCGCCAACAGACCGTCGGTGAACTGAAGCGTCGCATAGAACAGCCCAAGCAGGCGGCGCGACAGAACGGGATCGTTGGCGACCGCCGCAATGGTGCCGACCGCGTCTATGCCGCGACCCGCCACCATCACCATGAGGGCGGTGCTGACGGCGGGCGTCACCGTCTTGGCATCGATCCTCTCGCGCATGGCGGCGAGATCGCGCATCCCGTCGCCGAGGGCCTTGATATGCTCGTCGATCCTGGGGTCCTTGACCGGGCTGGCTGCCGCCGCCTCGCGTACGGCGCGATAGAGGTCATCGGAAATCCGGCGCCGCGCATCGAGCTTGGCCTTGTCGCCGCCGGCCAGATAGTCGCGGTTCGCGGCCCCCTCCGCCGGCATCGCGACGGAGACGAATCGCCCCGCCGCGACACCGAGCCGGACCAGCGAGGAGGCCCGCACCAGATCGTCGTAGCGCGACCAGCTTTGATAGGTCAGCGTGCCGGCGAACACGGCCATCGCCACCAGCGGCACCACTCCAATGATCAGGAGAAGCCGGGACAATACGATCTTGTGCATGGGATTTTCTCTTCCGGACCGAAGCGCCGGCCGCGCAAGCGGGTGCAGGGGTAGACGGTCGGCCCCGATCATGTCGGCGAACAGGGCGTACGCCATGTCTGGTACGTGCGCTTATTTGACACGCAGGCCTTTACTATTCGTCTACCTCGGCAGTACGTGGTACCGCTTACTCCATGGTATTGACTGCCCGAATGTCGGGCATCATTGCACGACGCCGGACGGCGCGGCAGCACAGACATCTGACGCCCAGCGCTGAGAGCACTCCCAGATCTGATTGACGACGACGACATCCCGGCGGGGAAGCATTGGCTCGACCTTCGACCTTGATCCGCCTCGGCACGGCGACTGTCGCGCGGCCGGATCAACTGACTCCTCTCGGCATCTTCAGACCCGACGGATTTGCATCGCCTGCGAGACCGGGACTCGCTGGTCGTGAGGTGCGGTGGCGGTGCCGCAGCCGCGCGTGCGAGATCGAGCAACGAACCGGCTCGAAAGCAGGACCATGATGTACAACAATTATGTACATCATGGTCCTCTGCCTAAGACATTGAAGACTCACGGCTTCCGAAGCCGTGCGCAAACCCGTCCGTACAACAAAAATGTACTTCGGACCGCGCGAGCGGACCGCAAAGGGCCGCTCGTATCGGCGTCTACGGCAATAAGCCGTTGAATTAATTCATATTTATGTCGCTGGCAAATTTCTGGCACGCGGCTTGCTTTTACCTGTGTCAAGAACCAACGAGATCGACAAAACCCAGGTGGCCGACATGACCGACAAAGCCAAAATCCTCGTCGTCGATGACGATGAAACGGTCCGCCGCAGCTACCTGCGCTCGCTGATCGGCGCCTTCCGCGACGTGGAAGCCGCCGGTGACGGCGAGGAGGCCCTCCAGGCGATGGAGAAGCAGCCATTCGATGTCGTGCTCATGGACCTGCGGATGCCCGGCCGGGACGGAATCAGCGTCCTGCGGACGATCAAGCAACGATGGCCCGACAGCCAGGTGGTGATCATCACCGGATACCCGAGCATCGACACCGCCAAGGAAGCGGTCCGGCTGGGAGCCCACGACTACCTCGCCAAGCCGGTCGGTCCGGCGGACGTGATCAACGCCACCGACGGAGCCATCCGGCAGAAGAAATGGACGCTGCACCAGACAGCGTCGGTTGGATCAGCATGACCGGTCGGACGACCGGTTTGAACAAACACGAAAAGGAGAAAGCCATGACCGCATTGCGCAAAGTGCTCGTTGTCGATGACGACCCGGTGATCGGCAAGAGCTTCGACCGCGTCCTTTCGAAGAAGGGCTACGCTGTCGTTACCGCCAAGGACGGCGACGAGGCGCTGATGAAGCTCGCCACCGAGAGCTACGATGTCGTCTATACCGACATCAGGATGCCGGGGATCAGCGGGCTCGAGGTGGCCGAACGCGTCAAGGCCACGCATCCGTGGACCCCCGTGGTGATCATCACCGGCTACGGCACCGCCGAGAGCGAGACCCGTGCGAAGGCGGCGGGCGTCGCCGAGTTCATCCACAAGCCGCTGTCGCCCGCGACGATCGAAGGCAGCGCGCGGCGGGCCCTGACCCCGGCGACGGAGCCGGCCGAGACCACCGAAGCCGCCACGGAGCTTGCCGCTCCGGCGCGCGAGAGCACGCTGAAAAACGTCGTCCTGTTCCTGGCGGCGCCCTTCATCGGGCTCGCCTACATCGCCGCCCTGCCGTTCGTCGGCCTTGCGGTTCTCGCCTGGATGGCTGCACGGGCCGCCGGCGAATACCAGGCGGTGCGGACCGTCGGCACCATCGCCAGGCACGTCGGCATGCTCCTCGCCGCCCCCTTCATCGGGCTCGCCGCCATCCTGGTCCTGCCGCCCGTGGGGATCGCGACGCTGATCTGGCTGGCCGCCCGCGGCTTGGTGGCGGCCCGGCAGAAGTGAGCGATATCGCCGACGATTGAGCGATCCGACTATCGCAACGTCATGGCACTTGCCGGGGGCAAAGCCCCCGGCCTTTTCCGGTCATACGAATTGCCTGGCGGCACGATGCTCAGCCGACGCCCGGCGCGTCGTGGGGCATCTCGGAACCGGGGGTCAGCTCGACAATCAGGCCGTCGCTGCCCTTGAGCTCGATGCGGCCATCGACCTCGTCGCCCTCGCGCTGGCCGAAGCACGACGCGAGGATGGTGCCGTGGACGCGCTCGGCCTGCAGCGTCACCGGTTCGGCCGAAAAATTGAGCATGACGAGGATGCGCGAGGAATCGAGCTCGCGGGCGAATACCAGCACGTCGCCCTGGGTCGAGACAGAATGGGACGACCCGAGCTGGAGCGCCGGATGCTCGCGCCGGATGCGGATCAGCCGGGAATAGAGGTTGAGCATCGAGGCCGGATCGGAGCGCTCCATCTCCACGCTGCTCAGCGCGAAGTCGGCGGCGAGCGGCAGCCACGGCTCCACGGCGGAAAACCCCGCGAATTTGCTCGCGTCCCATTGCATCGGGGTGCGGACGCCGTCGCGGCCGAGCCCGAGACCCGGCACGTTCTTCTCCCACGGGTCGCGCACCCGGTCGGGCGGGATCACGACCTGCTCCATGCCGAGCTCGTCGCCGTAATAGAGGGTTGGCGTGCCGCGCAGCGTCAGCAGCAGCATGGCGGCGACGCGCGCCTGGGCGCGGCCGACGCGGCTTGCGATGCGCGGACGGTCGTGGTTGCCGAGCACCCAGTTCGGCCAGCCGCCCGGCGGCAGCGCCGCCTCGTAGGCGGCGACGAGGCGCGCGATGTCGCGCGCATTCCACGGCGTCTCCAGCAGCGCGAAGTTGAAGGGTAGATGGGCCCCGCGCAAATCCTCGCCGTAATAGGCGACGAGGCGCTCGATCGGCAGATAGATCTCGCCGATCAGCAGCCGCGCGTCGAACTCGTCGACGACGTTTCTCAAGCCCGCCACGACGTCGTGAACTCCGGAAAAATCCGCCGAGTAGAGCGGTACCACCCGCTGGTGCGGCGGCATGCCGGCGTGCCAGCGCGGGTTTTCCGGATTGTCGCGGAACTGGTCGTCCTTCATCAGGTGCCACATGACGTCGACGCGGAACCCGTCGACGCCGCGGCCAAGCCAGAACCGCATGACGTCGTGCATCGCGGCGACGACCGCCGGGTTGCGCCAGTTCAGGTCGGGTTGGGCGACGAGGAAGGCGTGGTAGTAGTACTGACCGGTGGCCGCATCGAGCTGCCAGGCGCTGCCGCCGAACTCCGAGAGCCAGTTGTTGGGAGGCCCGCCTCCGGGACCCGGGTCGCGCCAGATGTACCAGTCGCGTTTCGGGCTGTGGCGGGAGGCGCGGCTTTCCACGAACCACGGATGCTGATCGGACGTATGATTCGGCACGAAGTCGAGCAGGATCTTCAGCCCGAGGTCGTGAGCGGTCTCGATCAGGCGGTCGAGATCGTCACGCGTTCCGAACAGCGGATCGACGTCGCGATAGTCGGAAATGTCGTAGCCGAAATCCCGCATCGGCGAGCGGAAGATCGGAGACAGCCAGAGCGCATCGACGCCGAGTTCCTTGAGGTAGGCGAGCCGCCCGGTGATGCCGCGAAGATCCCCGACGCCGTCGTCGTTGCTGTCCTGAAAGGAGCGCGGATAGACCTGGTAGATGATGGCGCGCTGCCACCAGTGCGGATCGGAGGATTCCATGGCGGCACTATATGGGCCGCGAGGTGCGTTTGAAACCGGGACACTGGTAGATACCGGTAGGGTGGGCAAGGCGGCCACAGACTCCCGCGAACGCAAGGAGCGTGTTCCGCCTTGCCCACGCGGTCCAGATATGCGTGCCGGGAAGGCCTGACCGCGTGGGCAAGGCGGATCGGGCGCCGTGCGTGATCGAAGCGTCGGGGCCGCGCTTGCCCACCCTACCGGTTACCGCTCCGGCGTATAGTCTTCTGATTCGCGAGGAAAGCTCATGCGGCTGAACGACGAAGAGCAGGCCATGCTGGCGGGAAAGCTCGGGCCGGTGCGCGCCTGGGCGATGCGGCATCAGCTGGCGGTCGGAGAATTCTTCGATGCCGACGACATGGTGGCGGTCGGCCAGGCACACATCATGGCGGACGGCGAAGCGCCGGGCGATGCGGGCGTGGAATTCCTCGAAAACCTCGCCGGCGCTTCAGCGAAAGAGCGCCGGGTGCGCATTCCGACCATCACCGATCCGCGCAGCGTCGATCCTGCCGCCTACCGGCGCCTCGGACAGACCGCCGAGATGGCGGAGCGGCATGCCCGCCTCACCCGCGCCTTCGAGGCGCTGGGCGTGCTGCTCACCGACACCTGCATCAACTACCAGACGATATTCCCGCCGGTGCGCGGCGAGCACCTGGCGATGGGCGACACCGGCGTCGCGATCTATGCCAACAGCGTGCAGGGCGCGCGCAGCAATTTCGAGGGCGGCCCGTCGGCGCTGGCGGCGGGGCTCACCGGTCGCACCCCGCGCTACGGCTACCATCTCGACCGCCACCGCCGCGGCACGCGGCATTTCGCCGTGACGGCGCAGCCGCGAACCTTAAGCGACTGGGCGGTGCTCGGCGGCATCGTCGGGCGGCGCACCAACAATTACTGGGAGGTGCCGGTCGTCGCCGGGATCGAAGGCAGGCCGAACTCCGACGAGATGAAGCATTTCGGTGCCGCGCTGGCGAGTTTTGGGTCGGTCGCGCTTTTTCACATGCCCGGCATCACGCCGGAAGCGCCGACCGCGCGCATGGCCTTCGAAGGCAATGTTCCGGCGGCGCAGTCGATCGGGCGAGACGACTACGACGCGTTCTATGCGGGCTATGCGGCGCCGGGCGAGAAGCTCGACGTCGTGGTGTTCTCGGCGCCGCAGCTGTCCCTGTTCGAGATGCAGATGGTGGCGGACGCGCTCGACGGCCGGACGATCCATCCAGACACCACGCTGATCATCACCACCTCCCCGGAGATAAAATTCGCCGCCGACCGCATGGGGCTGACCCGGCGGATGGAGGCTGCCGGCGCCATGGTGCTCGCCGGCATCTGCTTCTACCAGGCCTATGCGCGGGAGATCGCCGAGGCCAACGGCTGGAGCCGCCTGATGACCAACTCGGCAAAGCTCGTCAATATCCTCGGCGGCTACGGCTACAAGGTGACGCTGTCGACCTTCGAGCATTGTGTCGACAGCGCGGTTGCGGGAAAAATCCTGTGACGCCCATTGAGCTTGCCTGCCATGTCGGGATCGGTCCGGCGGCCACCGGGCTGGCGCTGGTCGCGGCGGATGATTTCAGCGCGCGCTACGACCTCGACCGCATCGCCGGCACCTTCTCGCGGCCGACCCACCGTCTGTTCGGCCAAAGCTATGTGGGACGAATCCTGGTGCTCAACACCGCCAAGGGCGGCGTCGCCTCCGCCTGGATGCTGCACGAGATGGCGCAGCGCGCCCTGGCGCCGGCGGCCCTCGTGTTCAATCGCGCCAACCCGATTCTCGCCCAGGGCGCCGCACTCGCCGACCTGGCGCTGGTCGACCGCTTCGCCGGCGACGTCACCACACTGATCGCGACCGGCGACGAGGTGCGGGTCGAGCCCGCGCGCGGGCTGGTGACGATCCTTCGGCGGGCGTGACTAGTGCGGTGGATTTGAAGTTCCGATCAGTTGTGCCGACCGCTCGTCATCGGAACTTCAAATCCAAAAACCGCACTAGAATCATAAAGTTGCTAGTGCACCTCTTGATTCCGAAGTTCGCACGAGAGGGTGCCGCGAAGTGATGCGAACTTCGGAATCGGTGCACTAGTCACTCGATCTTGGCGAGGTCGCCGTCGAAATTCACTTCCGTGTATGGCCCGCCGTGGAACTGGCGCGAGATTTTTCCCTCGGTATCCGGCTGGCCCATGATCTCGGCGGCGTAGGTTTCCGAATTGTCCTCGGGCCGATAGCCGAGAAACTCCAGCCCGGTGTTGAGATAGCGGCCGCGCTCGTTGTTGGAGACGCCGTAGACCACGATGAAGTGATAATCCGCCGCGTCGATGCAGCGGCCGACCAGCTGGATGCAGTCGCGCGGGCTCAGCCAGATGCGCAGCGTGCGCAGATCCTTGGGCCTGGGCAGGAAGCCGCCGATACGCAGGCAGGCGACCGTCATGCCATGCTTGTCGGCGAACATTCTTGCCACCGCCTCGCCGAACACCTTGCTGACCCCGTAGGGGCCGTCGGGGCGCGGCTGCACATTGCGATCGATAGTGCGGCCGCGGCGATAATAGCCGACCGCGTGATGCGAGCTCGCATAGACGACGCGCCGCACGCCGTGGCGGCGCGCGGCCTCGAAAATGTTCCAGGTGCCGACGATGCTGGCCGGCAGAATTCTTTCCCACGAATCCTCCACCGAGATGCCGCCGAGATGCACCACCGCGTCGACGCCCGCCATGGCGACGTCGACCGCAGAAAAATCCGAAAGATCCGCCGGGACCACCTCCTCGCCGGACCTCGCCGGCTCCATCGGCGCGATGTCGGACAGCCGGACCACCTTGTAGCGGCCGCGAAAACCCTCGCGCAGGGTTTTTCCGATATTGCCGGCGGCACCGGTGATGAGAATGCGATTCATCGTGACTGGTCCTCGTTGGGATGCCGGTCCGTACGCGTCGCCGGCGGCGCCGACCATATCATCGGCAGCGCCGGCCAGAACCTCTTTTCCCGACCTTCAGGGCCGCTGCTTCTGCGGCTCCAGTGCATGGAGCAGGAAGTCGAACACCGCGGCATCGTGGGCGCGCGGTGCCTCGAGATTGGGAAAATGGCCGACGCCGCCGAGACGGATGTGCCCGGCGCCGGGAATTCTTGCCGCCATGCGCTCCATCACGGCGGGCGGTGCATTGGGATCGTGCTCGCCGGACAGGCACAGGATCGGCAACCGGATGACTCCGAGGTTCTGTCGTTCGTCGAATCCGACCAGGCAGCGCACGGCAGCCCGATAGGTCGTGGCCGGCGTCGCGGCGATCGCCTCGACCACGAGCGCCCGGACGGCGGCATCCGCGTGCGGCCCGGTGAGCTCGCCTGCCGCGCCGAGCGCGAGATCCGTCATGGTCTGTCCAGCATCGAGCGGGGCCAGCCGGGCGGCCACGAACTTCTTCTGGAAATCACCCGAGGGATTGCCGAACGCGGCACTGGTGCAGGCGAGCACCGCCGCCGCATAGTTGCTCGGTTGCCGCCGCAGCATGGTCTGCACCACCATGCCACCCAGGAAATGGCCGACCAGCACCGGGCGGTCGGCCTGCAATCGCTCGAGCGCCGCTTCCACGTCGGCCGCAAGCTCCTCGAAATCCAGATGCTCCACCGGAGGCCGGTCGCCGTAGCCCGGCAGGTCGAGTGCGACCGGAGCAAAGCCTTGCGCCGCAAAGCTCGTCAGCTGGGGCGACCACATCCGCGCCCCGCCGCTGATCCCGTGGATGAAGACGACGGTACGCTTGCGGCGATCATCGGGTCGGTCGGTCTCGCTCACGTTCATCCTTGCGCACCGACATCCTCGCCGTACCCGCCCCCGACGCTCGCCGCCACCCGGGCGGGCTTGCGGCTCCGATCGCGCGGATGAATGCAAGGCAAAACGAGTTGAATTCTGCGGCGCCGCAGACAGGAAACCTAAGCCAGATGACGGGCCATCTCGGGGCGCGCCTTCAGCTCGCCGGCCTGGCGCCGAAGTATCTTGGAAATCCTCTCCGGGGCGAAGTTCATGTCGACGAAGCCAGTGCCGGTGTTGGCGACCTCACAATAGTCCGCGATTTTTCCCTCCCGCAGCTTCATGATCGCCACGCCCTCGAACATGGCGCGCCGGCCCTCCGCCTCGGGCAGCAGCGACTTGTAGCTGAACGTATAGCGAGCGTAGAGGAGGCGGCCGTCGCTGACCGGATCGTGCATGTCCCAGCGAAAATCGGCGGCGGTCTTGTAGAACCAGGCATCGATCATCTCGGCGATCTTCGTGCGTCCGGCGAACGCCCCGTAGAACACGTCGTGATAGACACCGTCCTCGGTGAACAGGGCGGCGAAGCGGTTGCCATCGCGCTGTTCCACGGCGTCGCAGAATTCCCGCAACAATGTTACGGCATCCATGGATGATCTCCGGCGCATGGCCTCGGGTCTGCCGACGGGCCGGGGCATAGAGCACGCGGCTTTTCCCGCGCCGTCAAGTCCGGCTATGATGGTGGCCGAATTGCTGCACCGTGCCGCAATGGGAGGGAGTTGCCGATGATCACCGCCGCGCGAGCCGCCACGATGGCCATTTTTCTTGTGGGACTGCTGGGTTCCTGTCCGAGCCTGGCGGCGGATCCCAAGGGGTCATGGCTCACCGAGAACGGCAGGTCGAAGATCCGCATCGCCGATTGCGGCGGCGCGCTGTGCGGGACGATCGAATGGCTGAAGGAGCCCAACGATCCGGAGACCGGGCGGCCGAAGACCGACAAGAACAATGCGGATACCGGAAAGCGCACCCGGCCGCTGATCGGCGTCGCCATCGTGCTCGGCATGAAGCCAAGCGGAGCCGACAAGTGGGCCGGTCAGGTCTACAACGCCGAGGACGGCAAGACCTACAGCGGCAACATCACGCTGACCGGCCCCAGCGCGCTGAAGCTCGAGGGCTGCGCGCTCGGCGGGCTGATCTGCAAGGGACAGACCTGGACCCGGGCGAACTGAGCCTGGAGCGTACTCCGATCAGGTCTGATCGGAGTACGCTCCCGAATCGTCAAGTGGCGCATGTTCTGATCGGCGAACCGGTATCCACTTCGCCGGAACATGCGCGCGCCTACTCCACGACGATCCGCACCGGGCGCGAGCCGTCGCTCTGCAACGGCAAGCGGACCTGGAAGCGGTGGGCGCCGGGCTTGACCGGCCAGAACACCGGCTGGTCGGGATCGGCCACGGCGAACGGCTCGCCGTCCACGTACCAGACGACCTGGTCGACCCGGGGCTCGACCACGGCCTTGAGCGCCAGGCGGTCGAGCGCGGGCGGCATCTCGGGATTGCGCCAGATGCGGCTGTTGTTCTCCGGCGACGAGATCGACAGGCGCACGCGGTCGGGCGCGCCAGCCGGCTCGGCGACCGAGTAGCCTTCCTGCCTGGCCCAGGCGCGATGCGCGGCGGGAATCGTCAGCGCCAGTCGCTCGCTTGGCGCGGTCGCCGCCAGGACGGCCGGCTGCTCGACCGGCGGCATGTCGTCCGGCTTCACCCATTCGATCAGCGTCGGCCCGCAGCTGCCGGCGCTGCGCATCCCGCCGAGCACGCACAGCTCGACCGCAACCCTGCCGGCGGGCGGCGGGAATCCCGTATCCTCCAGGTCGCCGGGATGCGAGCCGTGGATATCGAGCATGATCGCATGGGCGAGCCGCGCCGCCGAACCGGCGCCGCTCAGCTGCGTCATGGTGCCGGCGTCGCCGCGGCCGAGCCACACGCCGACCAGATATCTTTGCGACCACGCGACCGTCCAGGCATCGCGATAGCCCTGCGAGGTGCCGGTCTTCAGCGCCACCGGAAACGGATATTCGGTCGGCCCGTAGCGCGGAAAGGTCGGCAGCCGCGCCATCGGATCGGCGAGGAACGAGGTGATCAGCCGCGCCGTGTCGGCGGAGAGCACGCGGACCGCGGGGTCGCGCGGCTGGCCCTCGTACCAGACGAGATCGGCGAGGCGGCCGTCGTCGGCGAGCGCCCCATAGGCGCGCACCAGCCGCTCCAGCGTCGTCGGCAGCGAGCCGATCGCCATGGAGAGGCCGAATTTCTCCGGGGCGATCTCGAGATCGTGCAGGCCGAGATCGCGCAGGAAGCGGAACATGGAGTCGAGGCCGACCGAGCGCAGCAGGTTGGTGGCCGGCACGTTGCGCGAGTTGGCGAGCGCCTGGCGCGGCAGCATGGGTCCGAGGAAGTGCCCGTCCGCATTGTTGATGCCGGACGAGCCTTCGGGCAGGTCCGCCAGGATGTCGGTGGGCTCCAGCGCGCCGCGCTCGAGCGCCAGCGCATAGACGAAGGGTTTGAGCGTGCTGCCGGGCGAGCGCGGCGTGCGGGAGAAATCGACCGCGCCGGCGCGGCGGTCGCGATAGTCGCCGGAGCCGATACTGGCCAGAACTTTTCCGCTGCGGCGCTCCACCACCATGGCGGCGACCTGCTCGGCGCCCGAAGAGCGCCAGACTTTGAGAAAGCGTCGCGCATGCCGGTTGACCTTGCGCTGCATCTCGAGATCGAGGGTGGTGCGGATGCGCGGATCCGCGTCGCGCGTCGGAGCGAGGCGGCCGAGCCGCGCCATGGTGTCGAGGCGGATCACCGCGTGCAACGCGTCGGGGCGGCGCGGCGGGCGGGGCGGCCGCAGCTCGGCCAGCTGCTCGCGGGCCAGCGCGAGCTCACCGTCGCCGATGACGCGCCGGCGCGCCAGCTCGTCGAGCATGCGGGCGCCGCGCAGCCGCGCCCGCTCCAGGCCCTCGGCGTGCAGCGGGTTCATCCGGGTGGGCGATTGCGGGATGGCAGAGAGCAGCGCGATCTCCGCCCAGCTCAGATCCTCGACCGGCTTGTCGAAATACCAGCGCGCCGCATGGGCGATGCCGTGGCTGCCGTTGCCGTAGGGCACGAGACGCAGGTAGTGCGCCAGCAGCGCTTGTCGCCCGTAGCGCAGCGTCAGCGCCAATGCGGTCGCCGCCTCGCGGGTCTTGGCAAATAGCTGCGCTCGGCCGGATGCTGCATGCGGGCAATCTGCATGGCGAGCGTCGAGGCACCGGAGCGCCCGCGGCCGCCGCCAAGATTCTGCCAGAGCGCGCGGCCGATCGCGAAGAGGTCGACGCCTGGGTGATCCCAGAAGCGCCGGTCCTCCAGCGCCAGCGTGGCGCGCACCACGCGGTCGGGCATTTTCTTGTCCAGCGGCCAGTAGCCGTAGTCGATCCGCCGCTCGCTGCTCGTCTCGCCGCGGGTCTCGAACCCGATCTCGCTCAGGAAGACGCCATTGCGATCGTAGAGAATTGGCGTGGCATGCGGCGCGACGAGCCGCGCCTCCTCGGCGACGTTCTTCGCAAACACCGCCGCGCCGGCGAGCAGCACCACGGCGGCAAGCGCGCCGCCATAGCGAAGGAGTATGCTTCGGTTGCGCATCGCGCGAAGAGTCTCAGCGAGAGATCACGATGCGCCGTCCTGCGCTCGCCCCGTGGATGCCCGCCTGATACATGGTCTCGGCCTCGCCGGGAGGCTGGGTGAAACTGCCGGGGACCAGCGCCCGGGTGCGGAACACGAAGCGATAGTTGCCCTTGGGCAGGCTGTCGTAGGCGTAGAACACCCGGTCGTCGTTAAACGACACCCAGGTGGGCGGCAAGGTCGGTCCGGCCGACGGCGCGGCCTCGGCGGGCGCCGTCGCCAGCGCCGGGTTGAGCGGCTCGAGGCCGGCGGCGAGCGGCAGCGAGATCGCCACATGGTTGCGGTCCTCGGCATTGACCAATTCGACCACCTCCTCGACGACGTCGCCGACTGCGAGGCGGAGCGCGCCTTCGGCGTCGGCATCGATGCGCTCGAGCGGCGCCCCGCCGGCCGGCACCCGATAGGATTGCCGGGTGACGACGAAGCCGCGGGCAACGGGCTCGGCGCGAAAGCCGGGTGCCGCCGGCTGATAGCGCGTGTCGACCAGCGCCACGAGCGACGCAGGTCCTGCATTGTCGATGCGGGCAGGTCCGGAATTGCCGCTCACGTTGCGCGCGACCGGCGCGTCGCCGGTCAGCACAAGCCGCTCCGCCGCCGCTCCCCGCGTCACCGTGACGGGAAGCTCGGCGGAGGGTTTCTGCCACAGCGCGGCGAGCGCGCGCACCGCCGCGGCGTTGGCGTTCGTGCTGCCCCAACCGTCTCCGCCACCGACGCGCATGAGCCCGTCGCGCAGTATGTCGAGACGCGGATCCTCCGGGCTCACCAGCGCCACCGCGCGGGTGATCTCGGAGAGATTGCGGGTCTCCGACGGCAGGATCAGCGGGTTGCCGCCATCGGTGGCCTGCCCCGCATAGGTCATGCGGCCGTCGCGCGACAGGATCTTCACTCGGCTCCACAGCGTCTCGGTGAGCGAGCCGAGCACGCGCTTGTCGTCCCCCGGCAACTTCGCGACCGCCGAGGTGATCTGGGCCACGCTGGCGTTCGGCATCGAGGCGGCGCGGCGCGCGAGCTCGGCCACGTAGGAGGCTCGATCCTGCCGCCGTCGGCGAGCGCGGTCAGCGCCTCGACGCGCTCGCGCATCTCCTCGCCGGTCAAGAGCCGCGCGTAGTCGGAGCGCAGCGAAAGCTTCAAGACTTTCGCCAGGCGCTCGCCGAGCGTCTTGTCGACCGGCTCGCCGGCCTTTTCGGCGGCGACGAGGAACGCGTAGGCCCAGGCGGTGAGCGATACGTTGCCGCGCGCCCGCGGCCAGAACGCGACCAGACCGTCGGCGTCGATGCTCTGCTCGATGGCGCGCAGCGTGTTGCGCACGTCGCCGGCCAGCCGGTCCTGCAGCCCGGAGGCCGCGAGAATCGGCGCGAAGGGTTTCAGCGCCAGCGCCGGCGCCGGCCAGCGCGATGCGCTGCTCGGTGCAGCCATACGGATAGGCGACCAGATAATTGAGACCGGCGACGAGCCGGACCAGCGAGGGATCGGCGGCGAGCGTGATGCTCTGGCGTATAGGAGCCCGGACGCACGCCGTCGGCAAGCTGCGGCAGCGTCAGGCGTGGCGCCGGCCGCGACATCGACGATCTCATGGCGGCGCACCGGCGAGCGATCGGGCCGCACCGGCAGGTCGATCTCCACATTGTCGCACGGCGCGGTCGGCGTCGCGCTGCAGGCCGAAGCGCAGGCGCACGGTCTGCCTGCCCGGCGCGGGCTCGGACACGGTCGCGGGAAAATCGAGCCTGGCGGGGCGATTCTGCGTCCACGAGAAACGCTGCTCGGCGGCCGCCTTGAGCTCGAGGCCGTCGGCCGCCATGGTGGCGCGACCGGCCCGGCCGGCCCCTCGACGACGCGGCCGATCAGGCCGGCGTCGAACGTGTCGCCCGGCCGCACGAAGCGCGGCAGCGCCGGCTGCGCGACCAGCTCCTGGCGGATCAGCATCTCGCCGGTGGCGTAGCCGAAACGGTCCGGCCCGCTGATCGCCTTGGCGCGCAGCTTGAACACGGTCAGCGAGTCGGGAAGCTTCACCTTGATCCTGGCGATGCCGTCCGGCGCCGACCGCCACCTTGGGCAGATAGATCGGAACGGGGGTGAAATTCTTGCGCACCGAGATGTTGTTCTCGGTGCCCCATTCGTCGAGCGCCTCGTCGCCGCCCGGCACTTCCTCGAGCGGGATGACGCCGAACGCCATGTTGCGGGTGTCGCGCGCCGCCATCTTGGTCGGGCGCTCGACGATGAAGTTCGGCAGCGGATCGAGCGGCCGCTCCTTGGCGAGCGACAGCACCGCCTGGTCGACCATCCAGAACGTCGCCTCGCCGGCGAGCGGCGTTGCCAGTGTCGTCGGTCAGCCGCAGCGTCACCTCGATCTCCTGGCCGGGCCGCGCCTTCTGCGGATAGTCGAGCTTGGCGGTCGACGATGTTCTTGACCGGCGTCACGGTGATCCATTTGGTCGCCGCGATGGTCACCGGCTTGCCCTGGTCGAACGGGGCGCCGGGATCCGGCGCGCGTGTCCGGCCAGGCGCCCGCGCATGACCAGGAAATGCACCGCGAGCTTCGGCATCTGCTCCTTGCGGAGTCGTCACCGGATAGCGGCCGAAGCCGTTGGCGATGTCGACCCAGTCGTAGCGGAACTGGCCCTCGGGCTGCTCGACGACGGCAAGCGCGCGGGCGGTCTGGAACGGGCTCTGGATCACCAGCGTCGCGGTCTCGCCGGGCGCATACGCCTCCTTGTCGGTCGTCACCGTCGACGGTCTGCGCCGGCGGGCGCGCCCAGGTCACCGGGGTGTCGCCGCCGACGAAGAAGTCGACGCGTCACCTGCTGGCGCCGACCGATGCGGTCGCTCGCCTCGATCTGCACCAGGTAGACCCCGGCCTCGCGCGCCTCGAAGGCGAGCTTCTGCACCTCGGCGGCGCTGGTCATCTTGCGCTCGACCACGGTCTCGTCGATCACCTGGGTGACGTATTTGGCGGCGCCCTGGCTGAAGTCGCTGGCCTGCAGCGTCGAGATCCAGTTGCGCCGGATCAGCCGCACCGTGAGCGGGATTCCGGCACGCGGCTGGCCTTCGGCATCGACCGCCAGGATCTCCGGCTCGACCGCGCCGGATTGCGGCAGATAGCGCGGCACCTTCACGCCCAGCACGAAGGCCGGCAGCGCCACGACGGATCGCAGGTTGCGCACCTGGATGTCGTCGTCGCCCGTCACGGTGGCCTCGATCAGATAGCGGCGCGGCTGCGCGGTCGGCTCGATCGTGGTGTCGAAGGTGATGCGCGCCGAGCCGCCGGCGTCGGTGCGGCCGTCGCGCTCGAGCACCGGCGTCGACTTGAACTTGCCGTCGGAGGAAAACCGCGCATCGGTCGAGAACAGGAAACCCTCGCGGGCCGGCGGCGTCCACGGATAGGGGAACTGGGTGGCGCGCAATTTGACCGGCCGATCAGCCACCAGCCCGCCGGCGAAATAACGCGCCAGCACGTCGACGGAGAATTCCCCGTCGAGCGCCACGCGCTGCGGACGCGTTGAGCAGGACCTCGAAGGTCGGCAGCCGATAGGCTTCCTTCTTGAACGAGGTCTCGCCGCAGCTCTTGCTTGATTCGGCGTGCTCGCCGTCATCGTCCGGCTCGGCCCGGTTGCCCGGTTTGGCGTCGCCGTCCGGCTCGAACCGTGCCGTGTAGTCGCCGGTCGCCGGCGTCTCCGCGTCGAACTTGTGATAAAAGCTGCCCATGGCGTCGAGCTTGACCGGGATGCGCCATTCCTGATTGCTCGGACCGGACACGACGAGCGTTCCGCCGCCGCCGGCAAACGACAGCTTTCCGCCGAGATAAGTGCGGACGTAGCCCTTGACGTGGACCGGCTCCTCCGGCCGGTAGATCGGCCGCTCGACGAACAGGTGGCAGAGCCGCGCGCCGGGCCTCGCTGCGATCGATGTCGGGGCTGACCGTCCAGGACAGCCAGGCGATTCTCCGGCTTGGTCCAGTTCTCGCTCGAATATTCGGACGGACCGTTGCCGGGCTCGAGCACCAGCGTGTCGAGGCCCTTGGTCACGACGATGCGCTTGATCTCCGCCTCGGCGCGTCTTGGCCGGGGCCCAGGTGAATGCGCCGTCCGGCGTCGGTGAGCCCGCGCGCCAGCGTGACGAAGCTCTTGTCGTGCACGCCCTCCAGGCGGATCTCGGCGCCGGCAATCGGCCGCGCGGTGGCGAGCGAGGTGATGGCGAAGCGCACCCGGCTCGGCCTCCTCGATCGTGCTCAGCGTGAGATCGGTGACCTGGACGCGCAGCCAGCGTCGCTTTCCCCCGTCGACCGGTCGCAGGCCGACCAGATAGGTCGCCGGGCTGCTCGGCGCCGGCGATACCTTTGCGAACAGCGGCTTGAGGTCGAGGCCGAACTTGGCTTCGATGCTGCCGCGCTGGATCGGCAGCGGCAGCAGCTCCGACACCGCCGGCGAGCCGAGCGCCTTGATGCGCGCCGCGATCGCCGCGGCGGCCGCGTCCGCAACCTCGGTCCATCGCTCCGGCTCGTTGCCGGGCAGCGGCGGCGACTCGTCGTCGTTGGTTTCCACGCCGGCGCGCGGGAACGGCCAGAAATCCCGCGACAGCGGATCGATCGCATGGATGCGCATGTCGGCCCGGTCGTAGCCGCCGCCGCGCAGCGGCACGAGCTGCGGACCGAAGCGCTCGACGATGCCCTGGTTGGCGTCCCACTTCAGGCTCGGCGTATCGGCGGCAAACGCGAACTTTTGCACGAACGGCGCGCCCTCGAGGCGCCGCTGGCGCTGATCCAGGATGCTGCCCGGCGCGATGCGCAGCTCATACACGGTTTCCGCCAGGAACCGCCCCGACACCTGCAGCCGCGAGCCGTCGGGCTCGACCTTGAGATCGGCGACCGCCGGCGTGATGCGCAGCGCCTCGCGCGCCTGCACGACATCGAGCGGCTGCGGCTTCGCCGAAAAGTTCACTGCCATCCGGCGGCGCACGATCCTGGCGCCGGGACGCTCCTCGTCGTCGGACGACGACGAGGAGGTGTCGGACTGCGAGCACTGCATGACACCGTCGACGGTCTCGCGATCGAGCCCGCGCCCGCATCGCGCGCCGGTCGCCGTGAAGGGAACGGCGCTGTGCAGCTGCGTCTCGAAGCTCGGATCGTCGAGCCCCGGCTGGTCCGACAGTTTCAGGCGCAGGACCAGCAGGCGCCCGTCGGGCACCGGCGACTTCAGCTTCACCAAATAGGTCTGTTTGTCTGAGCGCTTGCCGCGCTCCAGTGGCTCAACGGAAAAATCCCCAGGCGAGAGGACCTGCCCGCCGGTACGACCGAGCCCCGGCGCCGGCCTGAGCTCGATCGACAGGAGGCGCGACAGCGCCGCCACGTCGACCGGATCCTCGAAGGTCAGCGCCACCTGGTCGAGGTCGGCGATGCCCTCGGCCTGATCGGTCGGGCTGGCCGATACCGGAACAGGCAGCAGCGGAACGAGACGCATCCGCGTCCCGTCGGCGGCGATCTCGATCGCCTGCAGCGGCTTCCAGGCGTCGGCCGGGCGGAACTGCAGGGCGCGCGGACCGAGCCATTGCCAGGCGCCCGCGGTCGCCGGCCGCATGGTGACCAGCCGTTCGGGCGCATCCTCCGGCCCGCCATTGGCCGGGCCGACGTCGCGATCGAAGAACAGGGTGACCGGATCCCAGCTGCGCAGGAATTTTTCCGGAACGATTCTCGCGCCGTCGGCGCGCTGCAGACGATCGAGCTGCAGCGGTGCCTGCGCGCCGGCAGGTGGCGCCAAACCTGCGACCGACAGGACGAGGGCGAACCACAGGACCAAACGTGTCATGGAAGAATTCCTCAACGCGTGCCGGAGGGCGTCAGGCCGACCATTTCGAGATATTGCGCGGCGACGTCGGGCGGCGGCCCGGCGGGTCGCGGAGCGATGCCGATCACCGCGGCGCGCACCACGAGCGGACGGCCGTCGGCCGGCGCGCGCGCCTCGATGAGATAGCGCCCGGGCTCGAGCCTCGCGAGCTGGGCGACGCCTTCGCCAAAACTCCGGCCGGTCGCATCGAGCAGCCGCACCATGGCGCGGTCCGGCTCGGAGCGCACGCCGACGCCGACCGTGGTGGCGCGCGTCACCTCGAAGCCGAACAGCGCGGTGGCGCCGGGGGCGAGCGGCTGCAAATCGCCGAGACCTTCGGCGACCTGCACGATCGGGGTAGCGGTGAGCTCCAGCGAGCCGGCGAGCGGTCCGTCATGCGGCGAGTAGAGCCTGAGCTCCGCCGGCCCCGCCGCGATGTAGCGATGCAGCTCGGCGCCGGCCGGAAAGAGGATCGGCTCGCCGCCAGCATTGCCCTGACGCAGCGAGACGATCACCGGCGCATTGGTGCGCGCATGGATGAGCACCGGCGCCTGCTGATCCAGTGCGAAAGTCATTGCCTGGCCCTCGAGCCTGACCACGGCGGGCGCTGCGATCGCCGCGGGGGCGGCGACCGGCCACGGGGACTTGCCGTCGCGCTCGACCCAGACCGCGACGAGACCCGCCTCGTGATCGACCGTGAGCTCGCCCGGTCCCGACAGGGGCAGGGACGAGCCGCGCATGACCGCGCCGTCGTCGCCGACGAATGTCGCGGTGGCTCCGGCGACCACCAGGCGGTCGCCGGATGAGGCGTCCACCGTGAGCGACAACGAGCCGGCGGCGCCGAAGAACCGCTTCAGCGCCTGGCCGCTCGCGAGCTTTTCGGTTTCCTGCGCCGCCGGGGCCAGCGCCAGCGAGACCGGCGCGGGCTGGTCGCCGGGATTGATCAGCACGACGTCGGAAAATTCTCCGCCGAACGTGCGCGTCAATGCCTCGTTGCCGCTCCACACCGTGAGGGTTCGTCCGTCGGAAGCCGTGGCGACGGCGGCAGTCCCGGCCGCAAGATTGATCTGCACTTGCCGGCGGTCGCCGGCCAATCGCAGCGGCTGGGCGGAGCGCGGGGCGAGCCCGACAATCAGCTGCGTATCGACCGCCACGATGGGCCGCAGCGCGACGTCGGCCGATGTCAGGCGCACCCGCAGCGGCTCGCCGCCGGCGGCATTCCACACCGTGAGCTTGCCGGTGCCGGCGAGCGCCAAGGCGCTTCCCGGCGCGACGCCCATGCGGCGGCCGCCGTCCAGCCCCGGCTGGCCGAAGGCGGAATCCGCGCGCCAGACCCGCAGGTGGTCGCGCGGAACGGCGTCCTGCACCAGAGTCGCCCGATCGCCCTCGGCGAGCGTGAGCGCGATCTCGCCCGCTGCCGCAGGCTTTGCGGCGATCGACACCAATGCCTCCGCGGCGTTGCGGGCGATGAGCCACAACTGCTCCGATTGCGGCGCCAGCACGCCGGCATCCGCGGCGGCCAGCGCGCGTCCCGGCGCCGAGCCCTGGCGCAGGCCGGAGACGCGATCGCCGAGCACGACCAATCCGGCCGACGGCGTCGCCACCAGCGCGACGCCGACCGGCGGCAATCCGTCGATGCCGACCGGCGCCAGGGTCACCCGGCCGGCTGGTTGCGCGGGCTGGCGGACGCCGCGCGCCGCCAGCGTGATCGGCGCAACTCCGCCGTCGATCGCCCAGACCGCGAGCCGCCACGGCCGGCCGGCGTCGCCGTCCGCCGGCACGGCAACCACCGGAGATTTGTCACGGTCGAAGCCGATCGCGCGCCAGCGACCGGAGGCGTCCTGGCGTTCCAGCGACACGACCAGCTCGGCGCTCGACTGCGCGGCGACCACCAGCAGATGACCGGCGTCGATGGCGGGAAGCGCGAACTGGTGCACCTGCGGCCCGGAGACCTGTTTGGAGCCGAACAGCGGCAATTCGGCAACGGGCGCCGGTGCCGGCAGATCGAGCAGGAGCTCGACCGCTCCCGGGGCCTCCCTGGTCGATTCCTCGCCCGCCGGCGCGCTCTCGTTGTCGTCCTCCGATCTGGTCTCCGGATTGTCGCGCCCCTTGGCGGACGACTTTGTCAGCTCGAGCTGGTACTTTCCGGCGGGAAGCCTTCGCGACAGGCCGATGTTCCAGTCGTCGGCGCGACCGGACAGCCGCTCGACGACGCGACCGCTCTCCTCCTTCAGCACGGCGCCGAAATCGGTGCGGCCGAAGCTCGTGATGCTGACGACGCGATCCTCCGCAATGGCGAAAGGAACCGTCACCGGAAGCTCGACGAAGCGCGCGGTGCCGGGCTGCAGATCCTTCGAGCGCAGGGTGAGCTCGTAGTCGAGACGATCGTTGCGGCCGAGGCTTTTCGCCTCGATGACGTAACGTCCCGCCGGCAGCGCCCCCGAGAAGCCGCGCTTGTAGATGATCTTCGCCACCGACCGCGCCTCGCCGTCGGTCCTGATGAGATCGGCGATCATGCCGTCGCTGACCTCGAGCACGATGTCGGCTGGTCCCTGCAGGGCGAACTGCCAGCGGTCAGGGATGCGCTCGGCGTCCTTGGCGGCCGGCTCGCGCCACTGGAATTTTTGCACCGCGTCGAACGCGATTGTATGCGGGCCGTGACCTTCGGGCTCGGTCGGGGGAACAATCCGGCGCAGCCGCGCGACGACGCGGGCGTCGACCGCTTGCGGCAGCACGACCAGGCGATAGCGGCCGGCCGCCAATTTGCGCTCGAGCTTCGCCAGCTCGCCGGGTGGCGTCAGCGGCCAGCCGCCGGCGTCCTCCAGCCGCGCCGCCAGCGTACGGCCGAGACCATAGAGGTCGAGGCGGTAGGTTCCGGCCTCGGCGATCTCGATGGGAAAGATCGCGCCGCGCCCTTCGGCGAGGCTCGCCCGCGAGCTGCCGCCGGGAACCAGGAGGGCGGCATCGATCAGCGGCGCGGGCGCCGCCACGAGGCCGAGACGACCGTTGGAGTCCGACGCCGACACGTCGACCCGGTAGGTGCCGGCGCGCAGGTAGGTCTGCAGCAGCGCATTGTGGCCGGGACCGTTGTCGGACGCGCGGTCGAGCTTCGGCAGGAACGGCGTCGCGATGGTGGCGGAGGTCTTCAGCCGCCCGAGCGTCTCGATGCGGTGGAGCCCGCCTTCGCCGACGTCGAGCCGAAAACTCTTCTGCTCGTCGCGGCGCAGATCGAAGAACTTTGTTTGTCCGGCGCGCAGGATTTCGAGATCGCCGTCCGACGCGATCGGCGGCACCGGCTCGCGCGGCGCCGCGCGCGACCACGACAGGACCAAGAGGCGCGATCGATCGACCGGCGCAATCCGCAGGATGAGCGTACGATCGTCCTTGTCGGCGGCCTCGTTGAGAACCGAGAACTCGACCGGGGCGCCGCTCGCCTCGGTGATGGAGATCGTTCCGCCCTGGGGCGCGCGCACCGGCAGATCGAAGGGCGGCGCCGCGGCCGCCTGCGGCCGCGACGGCGCGGGCTGCGGCAGCGGCACGGCCGGCCGGGCCTGCGGGCCCTGCTCGCGGATTGGCCTTTGGTTGGTCGGCGCCGGTTGCGGCGGAGCAGGTTGCGGCGACACCGGCTGCGGCGCGGCTTTTGTTTGAAGGACGGTGAACGGCGCCGATCCGAGATCGACCGGCACCGCGCGAGCCGCCGGGCCGGCGACCAGGCCGGGCGCGCTGTTGACGAATACCTGATAGCGGGAGGTCTTTGCCAGATCGAACAGGCCGAGAGGAATTGTCGTCCGCGCCGGTGACGGCGCGGCGGGATCCGGCCGCAGGCCCGGCTGACCGACCGTCAGGTCGAGGATGCCGACCGCATCCTTGACCGGCTCGAGCTTGAGCACGTACCAGCCGGGCTCGACGTCGAACGTCTGCGGCAGTTTTCCGTCGGCGCGCGGCGCGGTGTTGCCGACCAGCGGCTCGAGCGCGACGCGGACCCCCGGCCCCTCGGTGGTCACCGTGAGCGGCCCGGCAGCCGCGACCTCGAGCAGCAGGCTGGAAGACCCACGCAGATTGAATTTCCGGCGGAACGCCTGGCCGGGGCCGATGCGCAGCGCGCTCGACGCCAGCACCGTGCCGGTCCTGTTTTGATCGAAACGGGCAAGCACGACGGTCGCCGGAATCTCGTCGCCGCCCTCGCCGGCGACATCGACGGAGATCAGATGCGGTCCCGCGCCGTCGAGGCGCAGCGATGCCGCCGGCCGCATGGCGCGGAGACGAAATGCCTGGCCCTCGGATCCCGCGACCTCGATGCGGATTGGATCGCGCCCAGCCGAAAGATTGACGAGCGCCAGCGGCTCGCGGCTGTTGCGGGCGATCATGGCGGCCTGCGGCGGCGCCGTGCCGCGCGCGGCAGTCAAACGCAACGGCGCCGGATCAGGCAATTCGACGCGCACATGGGTGGCGGCGGGCGGCGCCTCGAACACGCTTGAGCCGAACGGCCCGATCACGCCTTCGAGCAAACCAGCGGTGAGGCTCTGCGGCGGGCCGGCGCGAACATGAAACGGATTTATCGTCTCGCCGTCCGCCCAGGGCAGCGGCAAGCCGCCATAGGCGGTGACCAGATAGAGCCCCGGCACCACTGCGCCGTCGAGGCGGGCGCGGGTCAACGGATGGCCGGCCTTGGGCTCGACCGCGCCGAGCGCCGGCATCAGATCGATGAGATCCCGGCCGTTGCGCCACAGACGTAGATCGGCCAGCGCGCGCCCGACCGCCTCGACCGAGATGCGGCCGGCCTCGCCCACCAGCACCCAGTAGGATCGCTGCTCAAGATCGCCGAGCTCGCCGTCGAGGGTGCCGCCGCGCAACAGCGCCGCGCTCGCCGCCTCGGCGTCGCGGAACGGCCGCACCACGAGCGTCGCATCGCCCTGGGCGCCGGGAGCGCCGAATCTGCGGATCTTGTAGCGGCCCTTGTCGAGCAGCACGTCGAGGCGCCCGTCGCGCACGCCGGCTTCGCCGGCGACATCGCCGGGTCCGCCGATCATGTCGACCAATTGAAGCGCCACGCCGGTGCGGCTCTCGGCGCGGATGGCGAAGCGGCCGGGCGCGTCGACCTCGAGGATCGCCTCGCCGTCGAGCGACGCCGAGACGGTCTGGCTTGAAAGTTTCGCCGCAGGCGCGGCAGGCGGCGACGGCAGGACGTCGTCGGTCGCAGCCGCAAGCCGCGAGCGCGCCGCGCCGGCCTGGGCGACCACGAGCGGCGGGGCGCAGGCCGGCGCCGCGGCGCAGCCAAGATTTTCCGACCGCAGGTCCGAAGCGAGGAAGAACGAGGCGAAGAGGATCAGCAGACGACGTGACGTTCCAATCATGCCCGGTGCCCGAATGTCGAACCAGCTGCGCGCAGCCGGCCGGTCGGCACGAGACCGACCGGCCGTATCGTCGGATGCTAGTGTCCCGATTCCGAAGTTCGTAAGCATCTGCCGCACGTTCTGTACGAACTTCGGAATTGATCAGGACACTAGCAAGTCTATGATTCTTAGTGCCGCTTTTGAACCCGAAGTTCGCAACCGCGTGTGCCGCACCGTATGAGCGAACTTCGGGTTCGCGGCACTGGCGTCAGTCGTGCGGCAGGACCGCAAGCGGCGTCGGATAGGGCTCGACGCGCAGCGAGCTGTTCGCCATGACGGCCACCTGGCGCAGCGGCGCCTGCTGCAGATCGCCGTTGGCACCCTTGCGCACCGCGTATTGCCAGAGCGTGAGCTCGCCCTTGAGCGCCAGCGCCCGGGCGAGGGCGCCGACATCGTGCCCGCCGAGCCGCTCGAGCTCGTCCGGTGTCAACCCGATGACGATCTCGTCCTTGACGGTGATGATCTTGAACAGCGTCATTTGCTTGTCCTCGCCCCGTGCGGCCTGGGTTGCGGTCATGAGAAGCAGAGCCAGCGCGCCGGCGCGCACCGTGTGACGCAGGTATGGTTGGTTCATCGCGACTTCCTGGTGTTCATGATGTGGTTTTTCCGAGACGAGGAGGACACTCGGCGCGTCGGATGAGCGGGCCGAACCCGCGCGTCACCGGCGCAGCCGGGAGGCTGCGTCAGGCGGTGCCCACGGCAGGTTGATATTAGTCGAGCGAGCAGGACAATCGGTTCAAATCGCCCGTGACACGCCGCACATGAACCAAAATGGTCGGTGCTGCGACAAAGGCCGGAAGCGAAACACCCAGGAGGATATCATGAGCGAGTTCGGAGACATCCTGGCCGGCGGCCTGCCGACCATCGCGTACCAGTGCGGGACCATCGTGGCGATCATCGCCTATGCGCTTGCCGGGATGTGGATCATGCGTTCGGCGCGCAACGGCGAGGTTGCGGTCACTTCGGCGCGAGCCACGGCTGCGTGATTCGCAGACGTTGCCGAGCTGTTTAGCTTCTGCAACCAGCTCGGCCGCCAGTCGGGCGGCCAGTGAGCTCAGCCTTCGCAAACCCAATCAAGCCATCAGGAGGATAGCCGTGAAAACCATCGTATCCGCCCTCGCCCTGGGCACCGCCATCGTTGCAATCTGCGGCGCCACCGCCATCTTCGCGCACACCCCGAAAAACCCCAACGCCGCTACGGCGTCGAGCTCAATCAATGTGATGCAGATGATGGTCGAGGCAAAGAACCTTCCGGTGGAAGACTTCGACGCGATTTGAGCGAGCGCCGATCGCTGGAAGCTTCGGTGTTGCCTGCGTTTGCACAGCATATCAGGCGTCACGGGGTAGAACCCGCCGGCGGCGTTCGCTACCATCCCCGGGGCGCCGGCGCCGCGCATTTCCCGTAAGCCCGTTCCCCTGCGCCAAAATATGCTCTAGCGTTCCCCCGCCCGAGGGGAACCCATGTCATCCAGCGCCGATATTGCCGCGCCAATACCACGGCCGAGGCCCTCGGCCCTGCGCGCGCTCTACCTTGCCGTTGTCGCGCTGGTGTTCGGGTTCATGTTCATCCCGCTGATCTTCGTGCTGTGGGTCAGCGTGTTCAAGAACGAGATCATCACCTTCCCGCCCCAGGGCTATACGCTGACGTGGTTTGCCGCGGCCTGGGCCAATACGGCAATCCTCAACGGCTTCGCCACATCGATCCAGATCGGCGTCGTCTCGATGCTCGCGGGGCTCGCGCTCGGCGTGCCGGCGAGCTTTGCCATCGTGCGCGGCCGGTTTCCCGGGCGCGAGGCGCTGTCCGCCTTCCTGCTCTCGCCGCTGATCGTTCCGGGCATCGTCGCCGGCACCACGATCTACATCTATTTCGTGCAGATCGAGCTGTGGACCGGCATCCGCATCATCGCCACGCTGCCGGGTTTCGTCCTCGCCCACGTGATGCTCACCATTCCGTGGACGGTGCGGCTGGTCTCGGCGAGCCTCGGCGGCCTCGACCGCGCGGCGGAGGAGGCGGCGATGAATCTCGGCGCCGAGCCGTTGACCACTTTTCGCCGCATCACCCTGCCGATGATCCGCCCCGGCGTGGTGGCGGCGGGGATCTTCTCGTTCATCGTCTCCTTCACCGACCTCGAGATGTCGCTGTTCCTGGTCGGGCCTGGGCGCTCGACCCTGCAGATCGCCATGCTGCAGTATCTCGAATGGAAGTTCGATCCGACCATTGCGGCGGTGTCGGTGGTGCAGATCGCGATCATCGGGCTCGGGCTGGCGCTCACCGACCGGTTCGTGAAGCTCGCCAAGGTGGTTTGAGTGTCGCAGCTGACGCTCACCCGGGTCAGCAAGGCCTATGGCGCCACCGTCGTGGTGCGCGATTTCTCGCTCGCCGTCCGCCAGGGCGAGCTGGTGGCGCTGCTCGGGCCGTCGGGCTGCGGAAAAACCACGACGCTGCGCATGATCGCCGGCTTCATCATCCCGACGGCCGGCGCGGTCCGCATCGGCGATCGCGACGTCACGGTCGAGCCGCCCTACCGGCGCGCAACCGGCATGGTGTTCCAGGGCTACGCGCTGTTTCCCCACATGACGGTCGGCCAGAACGTGGCGTTCGGGCTGGAGATGCGAAAGGTCGCAAGGCCCGAGATCGCCGCCAAGGTTGCCGAGGCTCTGCGCCTGGTGCGCCTGACCGGGCTGGAATCGCGATACCCCAAACAACTGTCCGGCGGCCAGCAGCAGCGCGTGGCGCTGGCGCGCGCGCTCGTGATCAACCCCGATGTGCTGCTGCTCGACGAGCCGCTGTCCAACCTCGACGCCAAGCTGCGCCACGAGGTCCGCCTGGAGATCCGCCAGCTGCAGCGCCAGCTTGGTTTGACCACCGTGTTCGTCACCCACGATCAGGAGGAGGCGCTGACCGTCGCCGACCGCCTGGTGGTGATGAAGGACGGGGTGATCGCCCAGGTCGGCACGCCGCGCGAGCTCTACGATGCGCCGCGCTCGGCCTTCGTCGCCGACTTCATCGGCAAATCCAACTTCTTCGCCGGCGAGGTGGTGGAGCCCGGCGTGTTCCGCACCGCCGCCGGCCGGCACCTGCGCTTTGCCGGCACGGCGCGGCCGGAGCGCGCGGTGCTCGCCGTGCGGCCGGAGCGCATGCAACTCATGGGCGCGACCGCCGACGGGGCACCGGTCAACCAGATCGAGGGCGTCACCCGGGTGGTCACCTTTCTCGGACCGACCACCGAGGCTATGATCGAGCTCGCAACCGGGGAAACGGTGCTGGTGCACGCGCCCACCGCGCTGCAGAATGGCGCAGGCCCGGCGGCGGGAGAGCCCGTCAGGGTCGCCTGGCCGGCCGATGCCAGCCTGGTGCTCGACGCGTCCGACCCAGCCCCCAGTCCATTGCCGACGGAGGATTCCTGATGCCGCTCGACCATGACCGACAATTCGCGCTCACCCGCCGCGCCTTCGGCCTCGGGACGAGTGCGCTCGCGGCGAGCGCCGGCCTCGGCGTCGGCCATGCCCTCGCGCAGTCGACGAACTGCGTCATCGGCACTTGGGGCGGCGATTATCAGAACCTGCTCGACGCCAACATCGTCAAGCCGCTGCTCGAGCCCAAGGGGGTCACCGCCCAGTGGGATGTCGGCGCGCAGGGGCCGCGCAAGAACAAGCTGATCGCCGAGCGCCGGCTGCCGCGCGGCACCGTGGACATCGTCTGCCTCTCCGATGTCGACATGTACGACATGTCGCTGTCGGGCGGGCTGGAGACGCTCGACCCGACGAAAATCCCCAACCTGAAGCATGCCGTCGCGGAGCTGCGCAAACCCTACTCGATCCCGCACATCTACAGCGGCATGGTGCTGGTCTACAATCCGAACTACGCTCAGCCGAAATCCTACGCCGACATGTGGGATCCGAAATATCGCGGCAAGGTCGGGCTGGTCGATCTGCTGTTCACCCAGATCATGCTGGTGGCGACGCTGGCGGCGGGCGGCACTCCCTCCGATTTCGGCCCCGGCAAGCAGAAGCTCATGGAGCTCAAGAAGCTCGACGTCCGGGTGCTACCGACCAACGAGGCCATGGCGCAGGCCCTGCAGTCCGGCGAGGTGTGGATCACGCCGATGTGGCGGGCGCGGTCGATCCAGTGGCAGAATGCCGGCATTCCGGTCACCAACGTGGCACCGAGCGAGGGCGCGGTGCCGATCGTCTTTGAGTTCGGCGTGCCGAAGAACGCGCCGAACCGCGACGGCGCCTACGCGTTCCTCAATGCGTCGCTGGAGCCGGCGGCGCAGATCGGCTTCGCCCAGAAGATGGGCTACGCGCCGGTCGTGTCGAACGCCGAGCTGCCGGCAGAGCTGGCGGCAAAGCTCACCTTCAACGCCGCCGAGCAGGCCAAGCTGGTGAAGAACGACTACGACTACATGGCCAAGGAGAGCCAGAGCATCAAGCAATGGTGGGACCGGGAATTCCTCGGCTGACATGAGCGCGGCAGCCGGCACCGCGGCGGCGGATGCGGTCGCCGGCACCGCGCAAGCGGCCGCGGGCCGCCGGAATTTCGCCCTCGCCCTGCCCGCCACGCTGGTGGTGCTGGTCGTTCTGGCGCTGCCGCTGGTGCTGCTCTTTCGCTACAGCCTCAACGAATACGACCGCTTCGACATGATGCGGGAGGCCTTCACCTTCCGGAACTACGCGGCGATCTTCGGCGATCCGTTCTTCCGCAACGTGCTCACCCGCACCATCATGGTGGCGGCGATCTCCACCACGCTGGCGCTGGTGCTGGGATTTCCGGTCGCCTATTTCATCGCGCGCGCCGCGGTGCGCTGGAAGAGCGCGCTGATCATCTGCGTGGTGTTTCCCCTGCTGGTCGGCAACCTGGTCCGCGCCGCCGGCTGGATGGCGGTGATGGGCAATCGCGGCTTCGTCAACCAGACTTTTCTCGCGCTCGGACTGATCGATCAGCCGCTGGAGATCCTCTACACGCCGCTCGCCGTGGTGATCGGCATCGTCGCCGTGGTGCTGCCGTTCATGATCCTGACGCTGCAGAGCGTGCTCGAGGGCGTCGATCCGAGCCTCGAGGAGGCGGCGGAGAATCTCGGCGCCCGCCCGGCTACGACGTTCCGCCGTGTCGTGCTGCCGCTCGCCATGCCGGGCGTCATCGCCGGGACCGTGCTGGTGTTCATCCTCAGCATGAACGCCTATGCGACGCCGATCCTGCTCGGCGGCCCGCGCTTCCACATGATGGCGCCGCAGGTCTATCAGCAGATCACCGGCCAGTCGAACTGGCCGTTCGGGGCGGCGCTGGCCTTCATCCTGATGGGCACGACGCTGGTGCTCACAGTGGTGTCGACCACCATGCTGCAGCGGCGCACCGCGCGCTGAGCGGCGCGATCAGCGTCCCGGGGGCCGCGCCGCCATCGGCCCGACGGTGTGGCGATCGGCCGGCACCTCCTCGGGCCTCTTCTGCACGCGGATCGCCGCCAGCCGCCGCCGCACCAGATTGATGTGCTCGCGCAGATCATAGACCTGATTGGAGAAACCCAGCGGAATCGACAGCCGGTCGACCGCCGCCTCGATGCGGTCGATCGCCGCGAAGGCGCGATCGAAGTCCTCGGTGGAGGAGCGCGGGCCGATCCCGGTCTCGACCTTCCGGAGCTCGCCGTACCAGCGCAGGATGCGGGCACGCACCCGCCACGTATAGAGCATCGGCGCGAACCGGATCAGCGGCAGGCCGATCCCGAGAAACGGCAGCAGGAATACCGCCATGCGGTCGACGTAGGTGGCGAGCCAGAACGGCAGATAGCGCTGCAGGAATGGCGGGCCCGACTTGTAGACGCGGGCGGCATCGGCGGCGAGCGGGAATTCCGGGTCGGCGGTCACGGGAAATTCCCCGGGCCTGCCGAGAATCCCGGCACGGCCGTTGGGATCGATCATCGGCATCGCATGCACGTCGACGATCGCCTGGGTCATCAGGTTGACCAGCGCCGGATGCAGATCGTCGCGCACCACCAGTCCCGCCATCGTCGCCACGAGCATGCTGTCGGATGCCGGGATGTTCCGGCCGAGATCGACCACGCCCTGCTTGAGCTCGACCTTCGACAGGTAGGGAAAGCGCTGCGAATAGGCGTCCGCCTGGGCGAGGCTCATCAGCTTGACGTGGGGCGCCTCGAACAGCCGGGCGATGGTGGCGGCCTCCGGGGCGAGAACCAGCAGGCCCGCATCCGCCCGCCCGCTCTCCAGCGCCTCGACATAGTCCGGCAGCTCCATGTTGATCAGCGTCGCGTTGGCGGCGGTCACGCCGTTGGCGGCCAGCAGCCTGAGGGCGAGCTGGTTGGTGCCGCCGCCGGCCGGGCCGACCAGAACCCGCTTGCCGACCAGCGCGGAGAGCCGGTCGATCCGCGGCTCGCCGCGATAGAACACCCATAACGGCTCGTGGAACAGCCGCCCGATCGAGCGCAATTCGGGCGCGTCGCGCACGCTGGCGATGCCGCCCTGCAGGAAGCCGAGCGCGACCCCCGACGCGCCGTCCTTCATCAGCCGCAGATTTTCCAGCGAGCCGGCGGTCTCGCGGATGTCCAGCACGACGCCGCTGCGGGCGACGAAGTCGCGGTACTGCTCGGCGAGACGATAGTAGGGGCTTCCCCGGCTGGCGGCGGCGATCGCGATCCGCTGCGGCGGCGCCGGCGTGACGAACTGCGAGGCGAACCACGACACCGCGGCGAGCAGCACGATGGCGGGCCCTGCCGTCCATGCGAGCTCGCGAAACTGGACCCGGCCGAACCGTCTGCTCATGCTCCTGCCTCCTCTCCCTCACATGCCACGGAGGCGGAATCAACGCGATCGAAAATAACGCGGGCGAAAATAGCGTATAACCGACCCATGCCGGCATTCCGTCCCTCCCTGCTCGCCGCCGCCTACCGTCTTTATGAGCACCGTCTGGTCGGCCAGGTCCGGGCGCGCCCGGTGCCGCGTCACGTCGGATTGATTCTCGACGGCAATCGCCGCTACGGCCGGCAGCACAATCTGAAGAACGCCCGGGAGATCTATGGCGCCGGCGCCGACAGGCTCGACGACCTGATCGACTGGTGCATCGAGCTCGACATTCCGGCGGTCACGCTGTGGGTGTTCTCCACCGACAATTTCGAGCGCCGGCCCGAGGAGGTGTCCGGGATTCTCTCCGCGGTCGAGGCCAAGCTGAAGCTCCTGGCCGAGGACCCGCAGATCCATCGCCGGCGCATCTGCGTGCGCACCGTCGGCCGGCTCGAGCTGCTGCCGCCGTCGACGCTGGAGGCGGTGCGCGCCGCCGAGGCCGCCACCAAGGGATACGACGGCTTCCATCTGACGATCGCCGCCGCCTATGGCGGGCGCCAGGAGATCACCGATGCCGTGCAGGCGCTGCTGCGCGAGCAGCTCACGCAGGGCAAGACGCTCGCGGACGTCGTCTCGCTGGTCACCCCGCAGACCATCGGCAAGTACCTCTATGCGCCGGACCTGCCGGATCCCGAGCTGATCATCCGCACGAGCGGCGAGATCCGGCTGTCCGGATTCCTTCTATGGCAAAGTGCGTACAGCGAATTCTATTTTACCGACGTATTCTGGCCGGCATTCCGGCGCATCGATTTCCTGCGGGCGGTGCGTGCCTTCCAGCAGCGCCAGCGGCGATATGGACAGTAGGCCGCGTGCGGACAAGGTTGCCCTCGCCCGGCCGTGGACGGCAATTCGGCCGGCCCCGGGGCCCGCGCCGGCGCGGTCGACATGGAGGCGGACCGTCGGAGTTCCCCAGGGGCAAGAGAGCGCGCCGGGAGCGCCGCCCAACTCGCCGTCCAGGCCGACCGAGCAGAGGGAACCAAATCCGGATTCACAAGTTTGATCAGTAGGGTGGGGCCCGGTGCGGTATCCGGGCTCGCCGCATTCCGCCCCTCCAGCCATTACATCCCGTAGACCTGATGATGCGCTCACCGATCAGTCGCGACGAAGTGATTGCGACCAACAGGTTATTCCGGTCATCCCCGAAGATATACTACGTGCACCCGCTGATGGTCGGCCCGGCGGAGGGCTGGATCGCGCATTTCGAGCGCTGCCGCGATCTCGGCTTCGATCACGTGGCCTCGGCGCCGCTGTTCGCTCCCGGACCGTCGGGCGACGTATTTCTCGCCGGCGATCTGGAATCAACCCATCCGAGGCTCGGCTCCGCGGAGCCTGCCGACCGGACGATCGGCGGGCTGGCAGGGGCCTGCGCGGCGGCCGGCCTGAGATTCCTGCTCGACGTCGTGGTGGATCGGGTCGATCGCGACGGGCCCCTTGCGGGTGCCAATTCCGGGCCGTTCCGCGACGGTGCGCCGGGCTCGCATCTGCCCGACCCGCGGGCCGCGCGGGTTTCCACCCGGGCCGCCCACGCCGACGGCGAGCGGGCGGACATCGCCGAGGCGCTGCTGACATTGTGGACCGGCCGCCTCGGCCGCCTGCTCGATGTCGGGGTGGCGGGTTTCCGCTTCGTCGAGCCGCAAAACCTGCCGGCCGATTTCTGGCGCAGCCTCAACCGGGATCTCAAGCGCGCCCCGCAGGACGTCATGTCGCTGGCCTGGACTCCGGGTGCCAGCTGGGCGCAGCTCGCGGCGCTCGCCGGCGCGGGATTCGACGGCGTCTTTTCCTCGCTGCCCTGGTGGGACCGTCGCGCCAGCTGGTTCGTCGAGGAAACCGAGCTGCTGCGCCGCATCGCGCCGATCATGGCCTGCCCGGAAGCGCCGTTCGGGCAGCGATTGTCGAACCGGCTGGCACCACAGGAGGACCTGGCGACCGCCTACCGCCACGCCCTGCGCCTGGCCGCGACCACCGGCAATGGGCTGCTCGTCCCGATGGGCTTCGAGTTCGCGTCGCGGCAGCCGATGGATGCGATCCGCTCGGGGCCGGACGACCTCGAGGAGGCCCGCCGCCAGTGGAATATCGATCTGTCCGGCGACATCCGTTCGGCCAACGCCCTGGTCGACCGTGTTGCGGCACTCGGCGTGAGCGGCGAGACCCGGAGCCTGACCGGGCCGGACGACCCGGCGACCGCGATCCTGCGGGTGGATGCCGACGACGTCCGCCAGGCGCAGAATGCGATCGTGGTGCTCATCAATCCCGATCTGCTGCAGCCGCGCACGCCCGATCTCCAGCTCGACCCCCTGACGCCGGCGGCGGGCGTCGCCCTCGGCGACCCGACGCCCTACGAGGAGGCCGGTCCTGTTGGAGCACCGCTCGCGCCCGGCGAGATTCGCCTGTTGCAGGTCCGGCGCAGCGCCCCGGTCCGGCAGCGCCGGCGCGACGCGCAACTGCTGAACGCCGCGCTGAAGTCGCCGCGCATCGCCATCGAGACGATCACGCCGCTGATCGACGCGGGTCGCTTTGCGGTGGCGCGCGTCACCGGCGAAAGCATCGTGGTCGAAGCCGACATCTTTGCCGACGGGCACGACGTCATCATGGCGGAGCTGATCTGGCGCGCGGCGGATGACAGGGATTGGCGGCGCGCGCCGATGCGGCTCGTCGAGAACGATCGCTGGCGGGGGGAATTTGCGCCGAGCCGGCTCGGCCGGCATGCCTTCAGCATCGAGGCCTGGTCGGACGAGTATCGCACCCTCGCCCGCGAGATCGCCATCAAGCGCGCCGCCGGCAACGCCGACCTGGCATTGGAGATCGAGGAGGTGCGCAAGCTCCTCGACGCCGCTCTCGGCAGAGCCGCGGGTCCGCACGCCGGCGCCCTGCGCGACGCGCTGGCGCGGCTCGGCACGGCCGATCCCGAGCGGGCGATCGACATCCTGCTGGAGGGCCCGACGCGCGACGCCATGGCGGCGCTCGGCGAACGAAAATTCCTGGTCCAATACGAGCCCGCCGTCCAGGTCGAGGTCGAGCGGCCGCAGGCAAGCTTCGCCGCCTGGTACGAGCTGTTTCCGCGTTCGGCCGCGGCCGAGCAAGGGCGCCACGGCACGTTCGACGACGTGATCGGGCGGCTGCCGACGATCCGCGCCATGGGGTTCGACGTGCTTTATCTGCCTCCCGTTCATCCGATCGGGAAGACCAATCGCAAGGGCCGCAACAACAGCCTGGTCGCCGGCCCCGACGACCTGGGCAGCCCGTATGCGATCGGCAGCGAGGAAGGCGGCCACGACGCCGTCCATCCGGCGCTGGGCACGCTCGCGGATTTTCGCCGGCTGGTGGCGGCGGCGCACCAGCATGGGCTCGAGATCGCGCTCGACTTCGCCATCCAGTGCTCGCCCGACCATCCGTGGCTCAGCCAGCACCCGGGCTGGTTTCGTTTCCGGCCGGACGGCTCGATCCGCTTTGCCGAAAATCCGCCGAAGAAGTACGAGGACATCGTCAACGTCGATTTCTACGCCGAGACCGCGCTGCCCGACCTGTGGACCGCGCTGCGCGACATCGTCCTGTTCTGGGTCGACCAGGGGGTCCTCTTGTTCCGCGTCGACAATCCGCACACCAAGCCCCTGCCCTTCTGGGAATGGATGATCGCCGACGTCAGGGCGCGCCACCCCGACGTGATCTTCCTCTCCGAGGCGTTCACCCGGCCGAAGATGATGTACCGGCTGGCCAAGATCGGCTTCTCCCAGTCCTACACCTACTTCACCTGGCGCAACACCAAGGCCGAGCTCATCAAATACATCACCGAGCTCACCACCACCGAGCCGAAGGATTTCTTCCGCCCGCATTTCTTCGTCAACACGCCGGATATCAACCCGGTGTTCCTGCAGCAGTCCGGGCGCCCGGGCTTTCTCGTTCGTGCCGCCCTGGCGGCGACGCTGTCGGGGCTGTGGGGGATGTATGCGGGCTTCGAGCTGTGCGAGGCGGCGCCGCTGCCCGGCCGCGAGGAATACCTCGAACTCGGAAAAATACGAGATCCGCCACCGCGACCATGAGGCACCGGGCAACATCGTCGCCGAGATCACCCGGCTCAACCGCATCCGCCGGGCCAATCCGGCGCTGCACAGCCATCTCGGGGTGACATTCTACACCGCCCACAACGACCAGATCCTGGTATACGGCAAGTCGCTCCCGGCGCGGCCCGACATGATCCTGGTCGCGGTGAACCTCGATCCGCACAATGTGCAGGAGGCCACCTTCGAGCTGCCGCTGTGGGAATGGGGCCTCCCTGACCACGGCTCGCTCGCCGCCGAGGACCTGATGCGCGATCACCGATTCGTCTGGACCGGCAAGCTCCAGCGGGTGCGCCTCGATCCTGCCGAGCTGCCGTTCGCCATCTGGCGCATCGCGCCGCTGCCGGGGCATCGGCCATGAACGTGCTCACCGCCGTGAAGGCCGGCACCGCCACCGACGACCATCTGTGGTACAAGGACGCGGTCATCTATCAGCTCCACGTCAAGTCGTTCTTCGACGCCAACAACGACGGCATCGGGGATTTTCCCGGGCTGATCTCCAAGCTCGACTACATCGCCGACCTCGGCGCCAACGTGATCTGGCTGTTGCCGTTCTATCCCTCGCCGCGGCTCGACGACGGCTACGACATCAGCGAGTACCGCGCCGTCCACGCCGACTACGGGACGATGGCCGACGTGCGGCGCTTCATCAATGCGGCGCACGCCCGCGGCATCCGCGTCATCACCGAGCTCGTCATCAATCATACCTCCGATCAGCATCCGTGGTTCCAGCGGGCGCGCCGCGCCAAGCCCGGATCGTCGGCGCGCGACTTCTATGTCTGGTCGGACAGCGACCAGAAGTACGCCGGCACGCGCATCATCTTCATCGACACCGAGCGCTCGAACTGGACCTGGGATCCGGTCGCCGGCGCCTATTACTGGCACCGGTTCTACTCGCATCAGCCTGACCTCAATTTCGACAATCCGCGCGTGCTCAAGGCGATGCTCGGAGTCATGCGCTACTGGCTCGAGCTCGGCGTCGACGGCCTGCGGCTCGACGCGGTGCCCTATCTGATCGAGCGCGAGGGCACCAACAACGAGAACCTGCCGGAGACCCATGCGGTGCTCAGGCACATCCGGGCGGAGCTCGATGCCGCGTTTCCCGACCGCATGCTGCTCGCCGAGGCCAACCAGTGGCCGGAATACACCAAGGACTATTTCGGCGACGGCGACCAGTGCCACATGGCGTTCCACTTTCCCCTGATGCCGCGGATGTACATGGCGATCGGCCGCGAGGACCGGTTTCCCATCACCGACATCATGCGGCAGACCCCGCCGATTCCCGACAACTGCCAGTGGGCGATATTCTTGCGCAATCACGACGAGCTGACGCTGGAGATGGTCACCGATTTCGAGCGCGACTATCTGTGGGAGACCTACGCGGCCGACCGCCGCGCCCGATTGAACCTCGGGATCCGCCGCCGCCTCACCCCGCTGCTCGAGCGCGACCGGCGCCGCGTCGAGCTGATGAACTCGCTGCTGCTGTCGATGCCCGGCACGCCGGTCATCTACTACGGCGACGAGATCGGCATGGGCGACAACATCCACCTGGGAGATCGCGACGGCGTGCGCACGCCGATGCAATGGACGCCGGACCGCAACGGCGGGTTCTCGCGAACCGACCCGGCGGCGCTGGTGCTGCCCGCGATCATGGACCCGCTCTACGGCTACGAATCGGTGAACGTCGAGGCGCAGAGCCGCGACCCGCATTCGCTGCTCAACTGGATGCGCCGCATGCTGGCGGTGCGCCGGCAGCACCGCGCCTTCGGTCGCGGCTCGCTGCGCTTCCTCTATCCGAAGAACCGCAAGATCCTCACCTATCTGCGCGAGCACGAGGGGGAGACCATCCTGTGCGTGGCGAACCTTGCCCGCAGCCCGCAGGCCGTCGAGCTCGACCTGTCGGAGTTCGCCGGACGGGTGCCGATCGAGCTCAATGCCGGATCGCTGTTTCCCCCGATCGGGCAGCTCACCTACCTGCTCACCCTGCCGCCTTTCGGATTCTACTGGTTCATCCTCGCCCGGGAGGGAGACTGGCCGCCCTGGCACACGCCGGCACCGGAACCGATGCCCGAATACCAGACCATCGTCCTGCGCGACGATCTCGCCGAGACGCTTCTCGGCACCGGCCGCCATGTGCTGGAGCGCGAGGTCCTGCCGCCCTATCTCGCCAAGCGCCGGTGGTTCGGCGCCAAGGACGAAACGCTCGAGTGGGCCCGCGTCGTCTATCTGGCCCGCTTGCCCGGGCGCCAGCGCGAGGTCTTTCTCGCCGAGGTCGAGACCAGGACGAGTTCCGGCACCACGCGCTGGCTGCTCCCGCTGGCGGTCCTGTGGGAAGGCGAGGCGGCGTTGGCGCTCCCCAATCAGCTGGCGCTCGCCCATATCCGTCGCGAGCGGCGGGTCGGCCTTCTCACCGACGCCTTCGCGGTTCCGAGCTTTGCCCGCCGCATCGTCGCCGCGCTCGCCGAAGGCGCCTGCCTGTCGGGCGCCGACGGCGAGATCCGCTTCGAGCCGACGCCGGACCGGGTGAGCGCGCTGCAATTGCCTGCCGACGCCGAGGTCAATTGGCTCAATGCCGAGCAGTCGAACTCGTCGCTCATCGTCGGCGCCGCCGTCATGCTCAAGATTTTTCGCCGGATCGCCGGCGGACATCATCCTGAAGCCGAGATGGGCCGCTACCTGACGGACAACGGCTTCGCCCACATCCCCCCAATGCTGGGAGAGGTTGCCCGCGTCACCCCGGACGGGACGCGATACTCGCTGGCGGTCGCCCAAGGTTTCGTGCGCAATCAGGGCGACGCATGGTCCTGGCTGCTCGATCACCTGCTTCGCGACATCGACGACCTCAGCGCCTCCAATCTCGGCGAGACGATCGCCGAGCATATCGCCGACTACGAGGGGCTGGCGGCGAACATCGGACGCCGCCTCGGAGAGATGCACATCGTGCTGGCGCGCGAGACCGCCGATCCGGTGTTTGCCCCGCAGATCGCGACCGCGGCCGACACCGCGTCCTGGCTCGAGCGCGCCTCCGCCCGGCTGGGGGCCGCGTTCGACGTCATCGACCGGCACGGAGCCTTTGAGCGGCCCGAGGACGAGGCCAGGGCGGCCGGGCTCCGCCGGCAGCGACCCGATCTGGTCGCCGCCCTCGGCCGGCTGGCCGCTGCGGGCGAAGGATCGCTGATGACCCGCATCCACGGCGACTTCCACCTGGGCCAGGTGCTCGTCGTCAACGGCGACGCCTTCCTGATCGATTTCGAGGGCGAGCCGGCCCGGCCGCTGGCCGAGCGCCGCGGCAAGTCGAGCCCGCTGCGCGACGTCGCCGGTCTCCTGCGCTCGTTCGACTATGCGGCGGCCACCATTCTCGAGGGCAAGAGCATCGCCTCGGCGTCGGTATCCGACGCGCGGCGCGATGCCTTCATTGCGCGTTTCCGCTCGTACGCGCCCGAGGCGTTCCTGGCCGCTTATCGCGGCGCGGTCGGGGCCCGCGGCGATGTCATGAACGACCGGCTGCTCGATCTGTATCTCATCGAGAAGGCCGCCTATGAGCTGACCTACGAGGCGGCCAACCGCCCCACCTGGCTGTCGGTGCCGCTCGCCGGATTGTCGCTGCTCGCGCGACGCGTTCTTGATCGTGGTGGAGATCCCGATGACCGAGGCTGACCTCGCACCCTCCTGGCGCCTCGACCGAGGCGCCGCGAAAGCGCTGGCCGGCGCCGTCCATGCCGATCCGTTCGCCGTCCTCGGGCCGCACGACACGCCCGATGGCAGGGTGGTGCGGGCCTTTGCTCCCGGCGCCGCGGCCGTGGAGGTGCTGCGCCGCGACGATCGCGCGCCGCTCGGCCGTCTCGACCGTGGCGCGGCCGATGGGCTGTTCGAAGGCAAGGTCGACAGCTCCGATCCCTATCTGTTGCGGACCTCCTGGCCCGGCGGCGTGCAGGAGACCGAGGATCCTTATGCGTTCGGCCTGCTGCTCGGCGACCTCGATCTGCATCTGTTCAACGAAGGCCGCCATTTCGAGATCGGCAGCGTCCTCGGCGCGCAGCAAATGACCATCGACGGCGTGCCGGGGGTGCGCTTCGCCGTATGGGCGCCCAATGCCCGACGCGTCGCCGTCGTCGGCGACTTCAATTCATGGGACGCCCGACGTCATCCGATGCGGGTGCGGGCTCCGGCCGGCCTCTGGGAAATTTTCGTGCCGCGGATCGGAGCGGGCGAGCGATACAAATACGACATCATCGGCGCCGACGGCGCCCACGTTCCGCTGAAGGCCGACCCGGTCGCGCGGCAGACCGAGCCGCCGCCGGCGACCGCCTCCATCGTGGCGCCGCCCGACCGCTTCCGTTGGCACGACCAGGCGTGGATCGCGTCGCGCGCCGCGCGCCACGCGCCACAGGCGCCGATCTCGATCTACGAGGTGCATCTCGGCTCGTGGATCCGCGGCCGCGGGCATGCATCGCCGTCCTGGGACGATGCGATCGAGCGGCTGGTTCCCTACGTGAGCGAGATGGGATTCAGCCATATCGAGCTCATGCCGATCGCCGAGCATCCGTTCGGCGGCTCCTGGGGCTATCAGCCGCTCGGCCTGTTCGCTCCCACCAGCCGCCACGGACCGCCGGACGGGTTTGCCCGGTTCGTCGACGCCTGCCACGCGGCGGGAATCGGCGTGATCGTCGACTGGGTCCCGGCGCATTTTCCCACCGACGCGCACGGGCTCGCCCGCTTCGACGGCACCGCGCTCTACGAGCATCAGGATCCGCGGGAAGGATTTCACCGCGACTGGAACACCTTGATCTACAATCTCGGACGCCGCGAGGTGCACAGCTTCCTGATCGCCAGCGCGCTGTTCTGGCTGGAAAAATTCCACGTCGACGGGCTGCGCGTCGATGCGGTGGCCTCGATGCTCTATCGCGACTACAGCCGCAACGACGGAGAGTGGATCCCCAACATCCATGGCGGACGCGAGAACATCGAGGCGATCGATTTCCTGCGCCATCTCAACTCGGTGGTGGCCGAGCGCTGCCCGGGTACCATGATGATCGCCGAGGAATCGACCGCCTGGCCGAGCGTCAGCCGCCCGGTGTCGGAAGGAGGGCTGGGATTTTCCTACAAATGGAACATGGGATGGATGCACGACACCCTGCGCTTCATCGAGCGCGACTCCATCCATCGGCCCTATCACCATGACGATCTCACGTTCGGCCTGCTCTACGCGTTCTCCGAACGCTTCATCCTGCCGATCTCGCACGACGAGGTGGTGCACGGAAAGCGCTCGCTTCTCGGCAAGATGCCGGGCGACCGCTGGCAGCGCTTCGCCAACCTGCGCGCCTATCTGGCCTTCATGTGGGCGCATCCCGGCAAGAAGCTCTTGTTCATGGGCAACGAGATCGCCCAGGAATCGGAATGGTCGCACGACGCCGAGGTCGAATGGGCGCGCCTGAGCGACCCGGCGCATGCCGGCGTGCAGCGGCTGGTCCGCGATCTCAACCGGCTCTATGCCGGCGAAAGCGCTCTCCACTCGCTCGACACCGAGGCGAGCGGATTTCGCTGGGTCATCGGTGACGACCGGGCGAACTCGGTGTTCGGCTTCCTGCGCCTGGGGACCGGCGACGCACCGCCGGTCCTGGCGCTCAGCAACATGACCCCGGTCCCGCGTCCGGGCTATCGGGTCGGCGTTCCCCGCCCGGGTGCCTGGCGAGAAATCTTCAACAGCGATTCCGAGCTCTACGGCGGCTCCAACCTCGGCAATGCCGGGGAGGTCCGCGCCACCCTGGTGCCGATGCACGGCATGGACCAGTCGCTCGACCTCATCCTGCCGCCGCTGTCCACCGTGATGCTGCGCTACCAGGGCTGACCGATGCCTCCGGGCCCATCGCAGCGGCTGACGACCGGCTCGCCGTACCCGCTGGGCGCCACCCGGGACGGGCACGGCGTGAATTTCGCGGTGTTCTCCGCCCATGCCGAGCGCATCGAGCTTTGCCTGTTCGACCCATCGGGCCGGCGCGAGATCGCCCGATTGCCGCTGCCGGAATGCACCGACGAGGTCTGGCACGGCTATCTGCCCGATGCCGGGATCGGGCAGCTCTACGGCTACCGGGCGCACGGTCCATATGATCCGAAGAACGGCCACCGGTTCAATCCCAACAAGCTGCTGCTCGATCCCTATGCGCGACAGCTCGCCGGCGAGCTGCGCTGGTCGGATGCGCTGTTCGGCTATCGGAGGAGCTCGCCGCGCGGCGACCTGTCCTTCGACCGCCGCGACAGCGCGCCCGGCATGCCCAAGGCGGTGGTCAGCGCGGAGACCTTCGACTGGGGCGACGACCGTCCGCCCAACGTGCCGTGGGCGGACACGATCATCTACGAAGCCCACCTGCGCGGCCTCACCATGCTGCGGGAGGACGCCAGACCGCAGGCGCGCGGCACCTTCGCCGGCCTCGCCGACGAGCATGTGATCGGCTACCTGAGCGGCCTCGGCGTCACGGCGATCGAGCTCATGCCGATCCATTCCTTCGTGCAGGATCTCCGCCTGGTGCGCCGGGGCCTGAGCAACTACTGGGGCTACAACACGATCGGATATTTCGCCGTCGAACCCCGCTATCTGGAAAGCGGCAGCTCCGACGAGATGCGGACCGCGATCGTCAGGCTGCATGCCGCCGGCATCGAGGTCATCCTCGATGTGGTCTACAATCACACCGCGGAAACCGACGAGACCGGCCCGACCCTGGCGTTCCGCGGGCTCGACAATGCGAGCTACTATCGGCTGGTCGCCGACGACCGGCGCCGCTACGTCAACGACACCGGCACCGGCAACACGCTCGATCTGTCGCATCCGCGCGTGCTGCAGATGGTCATGGACTCGCTGCGCTACTGGGTCACGTCGTTCCATGTCGACGGTTTCCGCTTCGATCTCGGGGTCACGCTCGGCCGCGAGGCGCACGGCTTCGATCCCGGCTGCGGCTTCTTCGACGCGCTGCGGCAGGACCCGGTTCTGTCGCGCGTCAAGCTGATCTCCGAGCCCTGGGACATCGGCCCGGGCGGATACCAGCTCGGCCAGCAGCCTCCGGGTTTTGCCGAATGGAACGACCGCTTCCGCGACGGCGTGCGGCGCTTCTGGCGCGGCGATTCCGGGCAGCGGCCGGATTTCGCCTCGCGGCTCTCCGGCTCCAGCGACCTGTTCGATCGCCACGGACGCCGGCCCTGGGCCTCGGTGAACTACGCAACGTCGCATGACGGCTTCACGCTCACTGACCTGGTGAGCTACGTCGCCAAGCGCAATGAAGCCAACGGCGAGAACAACCAGGACGGCGCCGGCGAGAATTTTTCCGCCAACTGGGGCGTCGAGGGACCGACTGCGGACCCGACGATCCGCCGGAGACGCGCCAGGATCCAGCGCGCCATGCTGGCGACGGTGCTCTTGTCGCACGGCACGCCGATGCTGCTCGCCGGCGACGAGCTCGGGCGCACCCAGCTTGGAAACAACAATGCCTATTGCCAGGACAACGAGCTGAGCTGGGTCGACTGGAAGCAGGCGGAGAAGCCGGATGCGCGCGAGCTCGTCGCCTTCGTCGAGAGGCTCATCGCCATACGCCGGACGCACCCGGTGCTGATCTCGCGGCATTTCATGCACGGCAGGGAGGAGCCGGCGCCCGGCATCCCCGACATTGCCTGGTTCGACGAGCACGGCGAGCCGATCGGGGTGGACGCGTGGAACAATCCGGCAGAGCGCGTCATCGTGCTCAGGCGCGCTGCCCGAACCCTCCCCGGCACGGTCTCGATCCTGACATTCCTGCTCAACCCGACCGACCGGGACCTGTCGATCGTCATGCCGCGCCCGCACCTGCCGGCGCGCATGCTGATCGACAGCGCGCGGCCCGATTCGCCGGAGCAGGCCTTCGACGGGCGCCGGATCGAGGTGGCGGCGCACGGCGCCGTTCTCGTCGCCGCCGATTATCGGGGCGACGCCTCATGACGGCGGGCAACACATTCCGCCTTCCGCTGTCGTTCGGCGCGACCGTCATCGGTCCCGAGAGCACGCGCTTTCGCCTGTTCGCTCCGGCCCAGCCGTCGCTCCTGCTCGAGACCGACGGCGGACCGACCATCGCGATGAGCCGCCGCGAGGACGGATGGTTCGAGGCCGAAGCCCGCCTCGGCGCCGGGACGCACTATCGTTTCCGGCTCGCGAGCGGCCAGACCGTGCCGGATCCCGCCTCGCGCGCCCAGGCCGGCGACGTCCACGACTTCAGCGTCGTGGTCGATCCCACGGCCTACCGCTGGCGCCGTCCGGATTGGCGCGGCCGGCCGTGGAGCGAAACCGTCCTTTACGAACTGCATGCCGGCACGCTGGGCGGCTTTGCGGGCGTCGCGCGCGAGCTGCCGCGATTGGCGGCGCTCGGCATCACCGCCGTCGAGCTGATGCCGGTCAACGATTTTCCCGGACGGCGCAACTGGGGCTACGACGGCGTCCTGCCGTTCGCGCCCGACACCTCGTACGGCACGCCCGACGAGCTCAAGGCGCTGGTCGACGCGGCGCACGATCTCGATCTGATGATCTTCCTCGACGTCGTCTACAATCATTTCGGCCCGGACGGCAATTATCTGGCGAGCTATGCGCCGAAGATCTTCCGCCACGACGTCGCGACCCCGTGGGGCGCCGCGATCGATTTTCGCCTGCCGCAAGTGCGGCGATTCTTCACCGAGAACGCGCTCTACTGGCTGATGGAGTTTCGCTTCGACGGCCTGCGTCTCGACGCCGTCCATGCCATCGCCGAGTCCGACTGGCTCGACGAGATGGCGGCGACGGTGCGCGCGACCGTCGAGCCCGGCCGCCATGTTCATCTGGTGCTCGAGCATGACGGCAACGTCGCCGGCCATCTGCACGGGCAATTCGACGCGCAATGGAACGACGACGGCCATCACGTCCTCCATGTCCTGCTGACCGGCGAAACCGAGGGGTACTACGCCGATTACAAGGACGACCCTGCGGCCCGGCTCGCCCGCTGTCTCGCCGAGGGCTTCGTCTACCAGGGGCAGCCATCGCCGCATCGCGACGGCCAACCGCGGGGCACGCCGAGCGACGGCCTCTCACCCACCGCCTTCGTGCTGTTCCTGCAAAATCACGATCAGGTCGGAAACCGCGCATTCGGCGAGCGGCTCACCGCCCTGGCGGAGCCCGCCGCCCTCGAAGCCGCCATCGCCCTGCAAATTCTCTGCCCGCAGATTCCGCTGCTGTTCATGGGCGAGGAATATGCCAGCACCACGCCTTTCCTGTTCTTCAGCGACCATCGCGACGGCCTGGCGGACGCCGTGCGCGACGGACGGCGTCGCGAGTTTGCCAAGTTTGCCGCCTTCGCGGATCCGGTGCGGCGGGAGACAATTCCGGATCCCAACGCGCCGGCCTCCTTCCACGATTCCGTGCCTCAAGCCGATCCCGAGCATGCCGAGGCACGGAGCGATCTCTATCGCCGCCTGCTCGCTCTCCGTCGCACCGAGATCGTGTCCCGGCTGCCCGGGACACGCACGGCCGGCGCCGTGCGGCTCGGCCGCGCAGCCGTCTCGGCATGCTGGCGGATGGGGGACGGCGCGATCCTGACCCTCGCCGTCAATCTCGGCACCGAGCCGGTCGAGCTCTCCCCTCCGCCCGGCGACCTCCTGTTCGAAGGACGTGCGGGCGCCGCCGAGTGCGCACGGGCGGGCCACCTTCCGGCGAGGACCACATTGGCGTATCTGGAGGCCAAGCGGTGAGCGACAGCGCGGTTCGCGATCTGGCGCGCCGCGCCGGCATCGCTGTCGAATGGACCGATGCCGCCGGCATGCCGCGGCAGGTCGCGCCCGAGACCCTCCGGCGTGTCCTCGATGCGCTGAACCTGCCTTCCGGCACGAGCCACGATCTTGCCGACAGCCGCGAGCGGCTGCGTCTCACCTCCGCGCGCGACAGCCTGCCGGCCTTCGCCACGGCGACTGTCGGCGAAACGATCGCCTTGCCGCATGGCGGGGGTCACACGCCGGCCAGCGCGCTGCTGATCCTCGAGGACGGCACCAGGCAGGATGTCGCGCCGGGTTACGATCCGGAAGGACGACTGATCCTGGATGCGATCGGCACGCCCGGATACCATGAGATCCATGTCGGCGATCGGACCGTGACCCTGGCCGTCGCCCCGACCCGCTGCTTCACCTTCGCCGACATCGAGGCGCGCCCGCGTCTGTGGGGGCTGGCGGTCCAGCTCTACGGCCTGCGGCGCGCCGGCGACTGCGGCATCGGGGATGCCGGCGGCGTGTCCGCCATCGCGGCGGCGGCCGCGCGGCACGGCGCCGATGCGGTCGCGCTGAGCCCGGGCCACGCCCTGTTCGGCGCCGAGCCCAGCCGTTACCAGCCCTATTCGCCGTCCAGCCGCCTGTTCCTCAATCCGCTCTACGCCGACCCCTCGATGCTCTTCGGCGGCGACAAGGTTGGCGCCGCGTTGAGCGAAGCCGGGCTTGCCGGCGAAGCCGCAAGGCTCGAATCCGCCGACCTCGTCGACTGGCCGGCGGCCACCGCCGCCAAGCTCGGGCTGCTGCGCCGTTTGTTCGAGGATTTTCTGGTCCAGATCGAGCACGGCCGCGGCGGGACGCTGACCGGCGACTTTGCGGCATTTCGCACGGCCGGTGGCGATCTGCTCGAGCAGCACGCCCGCTTCGAGGCCTTGCACGCCGAGCGGCTGGCCGCCGACCGCGATGTGTGGCATTGGCGCGGCTGGCCGGTCGAATGGCAGGATCCGTATGGCGCGGAGGTCGAGACGCTGGCGGCCGCACACGCCCGCACCGTCACGTTCCACGTGTTCCTGCAATGGGTCGCCAGCCGATCGTGGACGGCCGCACAGGAGAACGCGCGGCACGCCGGCATGCGGATCGGGGTGATCGCCGATCTCGCCGTCGGGATGGACAGCGGCGGCAGCCACGCCTGGTCGCGGCCCCGCGACCTCCTGGTCGGCCTCAACATCGGCGCGCCGCCCGACCTGTTCAATCGGCTCGGCCAGAACTGGGGGCTCACCGCGTTCTCTCCGCAGGCGCTGATCGAAGACGGCTTCGCGCCGTTCCTGGCGACGCTGCGCGCCGCCATGCGGCATGCCGGCGGCGTGCGCATCGACCACGCCATGGGTTTGACGCGGCTGTGGCTCGTTCCCGACGGCGCCGAGCCGGATCAGGGGGCCTATCTCGCCTACCCGCTCGACGACCTGCTCCGGCTCGTTCGCCTCGAGTCGTTCCGTCATCGGGCCGTGGTCATCGCCGAGGATCTCGGGACCGTGCCGGCCGGCTTTCGCGAAAAGCTCGACGCGGCCGGGATCGCCGGGATGCAGGTCATGTGGTTCGAGCGGGACGGGGAAAAATTCCGCTCGCCCGATGCGTGGTCGGAATCGGCGGTCGCCATGACGACCACCCACGACCTGCCGACGGTGGCCGGCTGGTGGAGCGGGGCCGATATCGATACGCGCGCGCGCATCGATCGGCCCGGAGCCGATGCCGAGAGCGCGGAGAGGCGCTCCCGCGCCATCGACCGAAAGCTGTTGTGGCAGGCGTATTGCGACGCGGGCGCCGCAACCGCCACCGAGCCCATGCCTGAGGATCCGGCGCGCGCCGTCGATGCGGCGGTCGAGTTCATCTCCCGTACGCCGTCGCGGCTCGCTCTGCTGCCGCTCGAGGACGCGCTCGGCATGCAGGAACAGCCGAACATTCCGGGCACGATCGCCGAGCATCCCAACTGGCGCCGCCGCTATGCGCCCGCGGCGGATCGGATCTTTGCCGCCCCCGAGGTCGCCGCCCGCGCCCGCTCGCTCGACCGGCGGAGAAGACGATGACGCCGCCGCGCGCGACGATGCGCCTGCAATTCCACAAGGATTTCACCTTCGACGATGCCGCCGGACTGGCGCCTTACCTGGCGCAGCTCAACGTCAGCCATGTCTACGCCTCGCCGATCACCACCGCCCGGGCGGGCTCGATCCACGGCTACGACGTGGTCGATCCGTCACGCGTCAATCCCGAGCTCGGCGGCGAGGAGGGATTTTGCCGGCTGGTCGGCGTGTTGCGACAGGCCGGCCTCGGGATCATCGTGGATATCGTTCCAAACCATATGGCGGTCGGCGGCACCGACAATGAGTGGTGGCTCGATGTGCTGGAGCACGGCCGGGCCAGCCGCTACGCGGGATTCTTCGATATCGACTGGGACGCCGAAGATCCTGCGCTGCGCGGAAAAGTCCTGCTGCCGATCCTCGGGCGGCCCTACGGCGAGGCGCTGCAGGAAGGCGAGATATCGCTTGCCGCGGACGGCGATCGACCGGCGATACGCTATTTCAGTCATCTGCTGCCGATCGCGCCGGACGGGGTCGCCGATATCGGGCGGTGTCCGGCCGGCGGCTTCGACGCGACGAGGGTCGATGGGCGTCGCCGGCTGCACGATCTGCTGGAGCGCCAGCACTATCGGCTGGCATGGTGGAGGACGGCGAACGACGAGATCAACTGGCGGCGGTTCTTCGACGTCAACGAGCTTGCGGCGCTGCGCGCCGACGACGACGAGGTGTTCGAGGCGACGCATGCGCTGATCCTGCGGCTCTACGCCGAGGGATCGATCGACGGCGTCCGGGTCGATCATGTGGACGGCCTCACCGACCCGGGCGGCTATTGCCGCCGGCTGCGCTCGCGCCTCGATGCCCTGCAGGGACACCGGCCGGGCGCCCTTGCGGCGCAGCGCGCCTACCTGATCGTCGAGAAGATTCTCGGGCCCGACGAGCAATTGCCCGCCGACTGGCTGTGCGACGGCACCAGCGGCTATGCCTTCATGGAGCAGGTGAGCCAGCTGTTCCACGATCCGCGCGGCGAGGATCCGCTGGGGAGGCTGTGGGCAACGGTGAGCGGACGGCCGCGCATCTTTGCCGAGGAGGAGGAGGCGAGCCGGCGCGAACTCTTGGACCGCAGTTTTTCCGCCCAGCTCGGTGCGGCGGTTGCGAGCCTGCACCGCGTGGCGCGGGCCGACCTTGCGACCCGTGACATCAGCCGCGCGGCGATCCGGCGCTGCCTGACAGAGATCCTCGCGCATCTGCGAGTCTACCGGATCTATGCCGGCGTCGACCGCCGCTCGGAGGCGGATGCCGCCCATCTCGGGCAGGCCGTGGAGGGCGCCAGACAGACGTCCCTGCGTGCCGACCGCGATATTCTCGAGCACGTCGCCGCGTGGGTCGGTGGAGATCCGGTTGCCGCCGATGCCCGGCCCTTGCACGCCGTTGCGATGACGCGATTCCAGCAGCTCAGCGCGCCGCTCGCCGCCAAGGCGGTCGAGGACACGGCGTTCTATCGCCACGGCCTGCTGCTGTCGCAGACCGACGTGGGGTTCGATGCCGGCAAGTTCAGCGACGGCATCGGGGCTTTTCATCGCAAGATGCGCACGCGCCACGATCTTTATCCCGGCGCCATGCTGGCGACTGCGACCCACGATCACAAGCGCGGCGAGGACGTGCGCGCACGGCTCGCGGTGCTGAGCGAGCACGCCGCCGACTGGTCGCAGACGATCGAAGGCTGGATGACGCGAAGCGCGGCGCTGCGCCGGAGCGTGGACGGGGCGGCGGCGCCGTCGTCGGGCGACGTCGCCATCCTGCTGCAGATGATGGTCGGCGCGTGGCCGCCGGAGCTTGCCGCGGAGGACCGGGACGCCTGCCGTGCCTTCGCCGACCGCCTGGCGCGGTGGCAGGAAAAAGCGTTGCGCGAGGCCAAGCTCGCAACCGACTGGGCGGCGCCGAACGAGCCCTACGAGACGGCGGCCCGCGACTTTCTGTACGAGCTCTTCGCCGACCGGCCGAGCACCGGGCTGATCTACGAGATCGCGGCCTTTGCCCATCGGCTGGCGCCGGCCGGCGCGGTGAACGGCCTGACCCAGGTGCTGATCAAGCTGACCGCGCCGGGCGTACCGGATATCTACCAGGGGACGGAATTCTGGGACTTCAGCCTGGTCGATCCCGACAACCGCCGGCCGGTGGATTTCGCCGCCAGAACCGACGCTCTCACGACCGCGGCCTCGTTCGCCGAGCTGGCGAAGAGCTGGCGGGACGGCCGCATCAAGCAGCGCGTCATCCGTTGCGCGCTCGCGGTCCGGCGCGCCAGCCCGCTTCTCTTCGCCGAGGGCGACTACGCGGCGGTGCGTGTCATCGGCCCCCTGGCCGACCACGTCGTCGCCTATGTGCGGCAGTGCGACGAGATGATCGCCGTCACCGTCGCGACGCGGCTGGCCGGACGCCTGCTCGGCCCCGATGACCGCATCGCGGTTGCGGAATCGGTCTGGGGCGATACCACGATCCACCTCCCGACCGGGATGCCCAAGACCGGGTTGCACGATGCGCTGGGATCGGACCGATTGCCGGATCGTGGCGATCGTCTCCTGGTGTCGGAGATCCTGCGCGACGGACCGGTCGCGCTGCTGGTCCCCGGCGAACCGGTCACACCGCGGCTTCCGACTGTTGATCGAAGAAGTGCAGGCGGTCCGGATTGAGCGCCAGCCGCAGCTTGTCGCCGATTCTGGCCCTGACGGTCGGCTCGACGGCCGCCACCATCGTGGTGCCGCCGGCCGCCACATCGAGGAGAATCTCCGAGCCCAGCTGCTCGACCACCTCGACCATCACGTCGAAGCAGAGGTCGGCCGGATCGGCGCCGGTCGCGATCCGCAGATCCTCGGGACGAATGCCGAGAACCACCTGCCGTCCCGCATAGGGCGCGAGCCGGCCGGACAGCGCGGCCGGCACCTTGATGCGCATCCCCTCGCTGCCGACCGTCATGGCGCCGTCGGAGCCGCTGACCGCGACGGTGACGAAATTCATCCCCGGCGAGCCGATGAACCCGGCGACGAACCGGTTCGCCGGCTTGTTGTACAGCTCGATCGGCTCGCCGACCTGCTGGACCCAGCCGTCCCGCATGACGACGACGCGGTCGCCCAAGGTCATGGCCTCGACCTGGTCGTGGGTCACGTAGATCGCCGTCGTCCCCAGCCGGTTGTGCAGCTTCTTGATCTCGACGCGCATCTGCACCCTGAGCTTGGCGTCGAGATTGGACAGCGGCTCGTCGAACAGAAATACCTGCGGATGGCGGACGATCGCGCGGCCGAGCGCCACCCGCTGGCGCTGGCCGCCGGAGAGCTGGCGCGGCTTGCGCTTGAGCAGATCCTCGATCCCGAGGATGGCGGCGGCCTCCTGGACGCGGCCGGCAATCTCGCTGCGCTCGAACTTGCGCATCTTCAGCCCGAACGCCATGTTGTCGTAGACGCTCATGTGGGGATAGAGCGCGTAGTTCTGAAACACCATCGCGATGTCGCGATCCATCGGCGGCAGGTCGTTGACCACCTTGTCGCCGATGAAGATGTCGCCGGCGGTGACCGATTCCAGCCCCGCCACCATGCGCAGCGTCGTCGTCTTGCCGCAGCCCGACGGGCCGACCAGCACCACGAACTCCTTGTCGCGAATCTCCAGGTTCACGTCCTTGACGACATGATTCTCGTCGAACTTCTTGTTCAATTGTCTGATGACAACCGGCGCCATCGGGCGTTCATCCCTTCACGGAGCCGGTGAGGCCGGCGACATAGTGCTCGACGAAGAAAGAGTAGACGAACGCCACCGGGATCGAGCCGAGCAGCGCGCCGGCCATCAGCGGCCCCCAGAAGAACACGTCGCCGCGGATGAGCTCGGAGGTGACGCCCACCGGCACGGTCTTCTGCTCGGGCGAGGAGATGAACACCAGCGCATAGATGAACTCGTTCCACGAGAGGGTGAAGGCGAAGATCCCGGCCGACAGGATGCCGGGAACCGCGATCGGAAAGATGATGTAGACCATCGCCTTGAAGCGCGAGGCGCCGTCGATGCGGGCGCACTCCTCGAGCTCCTTGGGGATGGCCTTGAAGTAGCCCATCATCAGCCAGGTGCAGAACGGGATGAGGAAGGTCGGATAGGTCAGGATCAGCGCCCACGGCGTGTCGCCCAGCCGGAAATTGCGGATGATGTCGGCGAGCGGGATGAACAGCAGGGTCTGCGGCACCAGATAGGTGACGAAGATGCCGGTGCCGAGCCCGCCGGCGAACGGGAACTTCAGCCGCGACAGCGCATAGCCGGCGAGCAGCCCGCAGAACAGCGAGATCAGGGTCGAGGCCAGCGCGATCAGCATGGTGTTCCACATCCAGGTGCTGAACAGCGTCTCCTCGAGCAGAAAGGTGATGTGCTCCCAGGTCGGATGGTTGGTCCAGAACGGCGTGTAGTTCACGGCGTTCCACGGGCGATAGAGCTCGCCGTCCGGCCGCACCGTGGTGATCGCCATCCAGTAGAACGGGAACAGCAGGGAGAAGACGAAGAGAGCCAACGGGATATAGAAGAATACCCAGCGCTTCCACCGCGGACCTTCGATCATGGCTCAGTGCGTCTCCACCCGGCGGATATAGAGGAGCTGCACGATGACCACGACCAGCAGCACCGGGAACATGGCGAGCGAGATGGCAGCACCCTCGCTGAGCAGGCCGGTGCCGACGCCGATCTGGTAGGCGTAGGTGGCGAACAGGTGGGTGGCGTTGGCCGGCCCGCCGCCGGTGAGCACGTAGACCAGCTGGAAATCGGCGAATGTCTGGATCACCGAGAACAGCACCACCACCATGGTGACCGGCAGCAGCAGCGGCCAGGTCACGTGCCAGAATCGCTGCCACGGCTTGGCGCCGTCGATCGCCGCCGCCTCCTGCAGCTCCGGGCTGATCGTCTGCAGCCCGGCGAGCAGGCTGATGGCGTAGAACGGCACGCCGCGCCAGACGTTCACGATGATGATCGAGATCATCGCCAGATCCGGGTCGCCGAGCCAGTTGATCCGCCCGTGGATCAGGTTCGCCTTGAACAGCACCCAGTTGATCACGCTGAAGGTGGGATCGAACATCCACTTCCAGGCGAAGGTCGACAGCACGGTCGGGATGATGAAGGGGAGCAGGATGAAGGCCCGGGTGAGCGCCTTGCCCTTGAAGTGGCGGTTGAGCAGCATGGCGAGCCACAGCCCGAACCCGAGCTTGAACACCGTGGTGACGATCGTATAGACGAACGTATTGCGCACCGCGACGCGGAAGATCGAGTCGTTCCAGATCTTGTCGAAGTTCGCCATGCCGACGAACACGCCGGGCACGCCGACCTTGGCGTCGGTCACCGCCAACAGCACGCCCTTGACGAACGGATAGGCGATGAACAGCCCGAGCAGCACCACGGTCGGCAGCAGCAGGAGGACCGCCAGCCAGCGCTCGTCCTCAAGCAATCGTGCCACCGGCCCGCGTCGGCGGGTCGCCACGTAGGGACTCCGGGCAGCGTAGGTCAGGGCCAAGTTGCTCTCCGCCGTCATTCCGAGCGACGAACCCTGGCGACTCGCGTCACCGAGACGAAGGTCCGTCGCTCCCACCTCTGCGCGCGGGCGTTTCCGCGTCAGGCGTAGATCTTCACCAGCTCGTCATGCGCCTGCTTCACCGCCTCCTCGGCCGGCGTGCCCTGCACGGCCTTGGCGAACATGTCGGTGATGATGTACTTGGTGACCACCTCCCCGGCCTTCCGGGTCGACGGTCCCGCATAGCCGGCGAACCGCCCGGTACGCGCCGCCGACTTGAACGGCAGCATGACCGGATCATCGTTCCACAGCTTGTGCTTCTCCCAGTCGGTTGTCGGGCCGACCGAGAACCCCTTCTGCGAGACGAACCACGGCTCGAAGACCTGCTTGGAGCTGATCCAGCGGAGGAAATCCTTGGCCGGCTTCTGGTTCTTCGAGTACTTCATCACCATGTTGGAGAACGGCACGTGGAAGCTGAACTGCCCGGCCGGTCCCTTGGGCAGCGGCGCATGCAGGATGTCGTCCTTGAGCGGGGTGTCCTTCTCGGTCTTGTAGGCGTCGGGCTTCTTCAGCGCCTCGATATAGATCGAGGCGCCGTTGTTGGTGGCGGAGCAGGTGCCGGCGAGGAATGCCCGGTTGTTGCTTGAATCGTCCCAGGCGAGCCCGCCTTCGTCGTGGGCCTCCTTCCAGAACGCCACCATGAATTTCACCGCCTCGACCGTCGCCTTGCTGTTGAGCACCACGGTCTTGCCGTCGGCCTCGACCTCCTTGCCGCCGAACGACCAGAGGAACGGATAGGCGAAGGCCGGAGCATCGCCGAAGGTGTGGCCGAGGGTTTGCCCCAGCGGGCGGCCCTTGGCCTTGAGCTTCTTGCCCGCCTCGCGGAGCTGCTCCCAGGTCTCCGGGAACTTGCCGCCGCCGTAGCCGACCTCCTCGAACCAGGATTTCCGGTAGGCGATCTGCAGGCCGACGATGGTCCACGGCACCGCGACCCAGTGCTTGCCGTCGTGGGCCACCGCCTTCGACGTGTCGTAGAAGCCGCCCTGCGCCTTGCCGAGCTCCTCGGCCACGTCGTCGACCTCGGTGACGCTCTCGGCATAGAGCTGCGCCCAGTTGTTCAGCACGCAGATGATGTCCGCTCCGTTCCCCGACTGGACCGCCGAGGTGACGCGCGCCTGGATGTCGTTACCGTTGATGGTCTCGATATTGAGCTTGATGCCCAGCGCCTTCTGGCACTCGGCGGTGATCTCCTTGCGCAGAAGTTGGTCGGAAGCCGGCACGAAGTCGTTCCAGCGCAGCCAGTGCACGGTCGTCGCCTGGGCGAAGGCCGGTGCCCGGCCCGCCGCGAGGATGCCGGCGATCCCTCCGGTCCGCGCCGCGATGGCGCCGGCGCCGGAAAGCTTCAGTACAGTCCGTCGATTGACACGAGCCATGATGTTCCCTCCCCAGCCGTTGTCAGGATGCCTTGTTCTTGTATTTCTTGTGTCCGAGCCCGCCCGCCGTGACGTCCGGGCCCCTCGGGGCGACACTACAGGATCGGCGCGGCGTCTGGCTAGGCCCCTCAGCGGCGTCCTCGGGTAGCGTTGTGCCGAAGGCTCCCGCCGCGCAAAATGGGCGGCGCGGTCGCCGCCCAGGGGAGGTTCGCTATCGACATCATCGACAAGAGCGGGCGGCGGGCGACGGTTGCCGGCGGCTGGAACGATTCGCCCGACGCCGTGACCCTGGTGGATGCCCATCATCACCTGTGGGACCTCGGGCGGAACCATTATCCCTGGCTGGCCGACCAGCCGGAGGCGCATTTCTTTCTCGGCGACTATGCGGCGCTGAAGCGGGATTACCTGGCAGCCGACTACCGGCGCGACGCGGGCGGCCACAACGTGCTGACCACCGTCCATGTCGAGGCCGAGATGAGCCGGAACGACCAGATCGGCGAGACCCGCTGGCTCACCGAGGTGAACGCGGTCCACGGCTTTCCCGGTGCCATCGTCGCCCATGCGTGGTTCCACACCGAGACCGCCGAGGAGGTGATCGCCGGCCAGGCGGCGTTTCCCCTGGTGCGCGGAATCCGCTCGAAGCCGGTCACCGCGCAGGCCGCAGACCGGATGACGCCGGGCGCGGCAGGGACGATGCAGGACAACAAATGGTTGCAAGGGTTCGCCCTGCTGGACAAATACCGGCTCTCCTGGGACCTGCGCGTGCCGTTCTGGCATCTCGCCGAGGCCGCCGAGGTGGCGCGCTCATTCCCGCAGACGCCGATCGTGCTGAACCATACGGGCTTTCCCTGGGATCGCAGCGAGGACGGGCTCGCCGCGTGGCGGCGCGCCATGGAGCGGATCGCCGGGCAACCCAACGTGCACCTGAAGGTCTCCGAGTTCGGTCTCAAGGATGCGGCCTGGGACTACGAATTGAACCGCCGCGTGGTGCGCGAGGCGCTGGCGATTTTCGGCATCGAGCGCTGCATGTTCGCGTCGAATTTTCCTGTCGCCGGGCTGCGCGTCGGCTACGACGAGCTGGTGCGCGCCATGCGGCGGATGCTGGCGGATCTGCCGCCCGCCGATCAGGAGCGCTTCTTCTGGCGGAACGCCATGGCGTTCTACCGGATCGATGATCGATAAGGACGAGGTCTGAGATGGAGCGACTGCTCGACAACGAGACCGCGCTGGTGACGGGGGCGGCCGGCGGGATCGGCCGGGCGATCGCCGCCGAGATGGTCCGCCACGGCGCCAGGGTCGTGCTCGCCGACAATAACCAGGAGGCCGGCGAGGAGGCGGCGCGAGCGCTGGCCGCCGCCGGGGACGCGGCGTTCATGCGGGCGGACCTGCGGTCGCGCGACGAGGTCGACCGCGTTATGGAGCAGACGGTGGGAAAATTCGGCCGCCTGTCGATCCTGGTCCACGCCGCCTCGCCCGGGCGCCGCGAGCAGGACACGATCTTCGGTGTCGACGACGACACGTTCGACGCCATGCTGGAGGTCAACGTGACGGCCGGCTTCCGCCTCGCCCGCGGAATCGCCCGTCACATGATCGACGCGAAGATTCCCGGGCGCATGCTGTTCGTCACCTCGCTGCACGCCCACCGGCCGCGCAACCTGCCGCACTACGCCGCCGCCAAGGCCGGCATGTCGATGATCGTCAAGGAATGCGCGCGGGCGTTCGGCGCCCACGGCATCCGCGTCAATGCGCTGGTGCCCGGCGCCATCGTGACCGGCGGCGTGACGACCGACCCGGCCATGGCGGAAAAGATCGCGCTCGGCCGCACCGGCACCCCGGACGACATTGCGCCCATGGCGGTGGTGCTCTTGTGCGACCGCTTCAGCCGCTACGTGACCGGCGCATCGATCGTGGTCGACGGCGGCCTCGACCTGTTCGACTGGTTTCCGCCGCGGCTGTAGGATGGGTTGAGCTCTTCGCGAAACCCATCACGCCCAGGCACTCAGATTGATGGGTTTCGCAAGAGCTCTACCCATCCTACGCTTGATCCGCCGGCCTCTGTATGGAAGATCGACACCCGGTGAAGTCCAGATCCATATCCAGAAAGCAGGAACCATGAGCGAGCCGGCATTCGCCTTCAGTCATCTCCTGGCCAGGGAGCTTCCGCCGCCGGCCCCGCGCTGGACGGGCTTTGCCAAGCACAATTTCATCGGCGGCCACAACGATCCGACCCAGATCCCGGCCGCCGCGCTCGCCGCCTGCGCCACCGCCGTGCTGCAGCGCAACGGCGCCAACCTGGCGCTCTACAACTCCGACGGCCCGCAGGGCTATCGCGGCTTGCGCGAGTTCGTGGTGGCAAAGGTCGCCGGAAAACCCGGCATCGCCTGCACGGTGGACGACGTGCTGATCACGGCCGGATCCGGACAGGGCCTCGATCTGGTCAATCGCCTCCTGATCGAGGAAGGCGACACCGTGCTGGTCGAGGAGTTTTCCTATGCGGGCTCGATCTCCAAGCTCAAGCGGCTCAAGGCCAAAATCGTAAAAATGCCGATCGACGGCGACGGGCTGCGCACCGACGCGCTGGCGCAGATCCTCGACGACCTGAAGGCCAGAGGCATCGCGGCGAAATACATCTACACCATCCCGACCATCCAGAACCCGACCGGATCGATCCTCACCGCCGAGCGCCGGCGCGAGCTGATCGCCCTGGCGCGCGCGCACGGCGTGCCGATCTTCGAGGACGAGTGCTATGCCGACCTGGTGTGGAGCATGGAGCGGCCGGCTTCGCTGTACGGAATGGACCCGCGTCAGGTCATCCACATCGGGTCGTTCTCGAAAACTTTGGCGCCGGCGCTGCGGCTCGGCTACCTGGTGGCGCAGCCGGAAATGCTGAGCCGGATCGTCGCGCTGAAGCGCGAGGCCGACAGCGGCACCGGCGGGCTCGAGCAGATGATCGTCGCAGAGTATTTTTCCAAGGAGTTCGCAAGACATACCGAGTTGTTGACCGCCGTCCTCAACGGCAAGCTCGACACCATGGTGGACGCGCTGGAAAAGGAGTTCGGGACGGCGGTCGAGCTGTTTCGCCCCAAGGGTGGCATTTTTCTGTGGATCAGGCTGCCCGACGCGGTGGACGTGAGAAAGCTGGTGCAGCCGGCCGCCAAGGCGGGGATCGTGTTCAATCCCGGCCCCGAATGGTCGTGCGAGCCGGAGCCGGCGAAGTCGTACATGCGCCTGTGCTTCGCGCTGCCCTCCAAGGAGGAGATCCGCCTCGGCGTCGCGGCGCTGGCGCGGGTCTGCTTCGAGGAGACCGGCATCCCGGCCCAGAGCGCCAATGTCCGGCGCGCGGGTGTGTAGGGTGGGTTAGGCGGCCGCCGCAGCGCGGTTCTAAACGCGACCCCGCTCCGCCGTAACCCACCGCAGCCGTGCCGCGACATGGCGGGTTACGGCGATCAGGCCCTGTGCCCTACGCGCCTCATCGGCGCCGTAACCCACCCTACATTTTGCTCATCACCTCGTCGCGGAACTGGCGCATGGCGGCGAGCACCTCGTCGGCGGTCGGCGCCGGGAAATTGAAATCGAGCGCAGCGACTCCGAGCTCGCGGAACGCGGCGAGGTCGGCCAGGATGTCGGCGGCGGTTCCGGAAAACAGACGGCGCTCGCCGTTGTCGGCCGTGGCGGGCACCTGGGCGCCGTGACGATGAACCCGGTAGGCGAGCACGACGCTCGCCGGATCCCGCCCGGCCTCGGTGGTCAGGCGGCGCAGGCGCTCGGCGGCAACCTTGAAACGCGCCAGCGTATCGAGCCGGTGGGCCGGGTTGGTGCCGATCGGATACCAGCCGTCGCCGAGCCGGGCGGCGCGGCGCATCGCCGGCCCGCTCTCGCCGCCGACCCAGAGCGGCGGATGCGGCTTCTGCACCGGCTTCGGCGCGAAGGTGACGCCGGAGAATTTCACGTAGCGTCCGTCGAAGGAAGGGTCGTCCTTGGTCCACAGCTCGCGGAACGCCTGCATGTACTCGTCGGTGACCGCGCCGCGCTCGGCGAACGGCGGGACGCCGAGGGCGACGAATTCCTCCTCGAGCCAGCCGGCGCCGACGCCGACGATGGTGCGGCCGCCGGACAGCACGTCGATGGTGGCGAGAATTTTTGCCGACAGCACCGCCGGCCGGTGCGGCACCACCATCACCGAGGTGAGGAACCGCATGCGTTTGGTTTTTCCGGCGAGGAACGCCATCGTGGTCAGCTGCTCGTGGCGCTCGCCGCGCGCCCCTCTGGGGAATTCCCCGGTTTCCGAATACGGATAGCGCGCGTGGATGGCCTTCGGCTCGATGACGTGATCGCTGAGGCAGGCATAATCGAAGCCCATGGCCTCGCCCTCGACGGCGATCCGCGTCATCGTGTCGGGCGCCGACAGGGCTCCGGCGAGCGGCAGGTTGAATCCGATCTGCATCCATTCCTCCAGGATCTGGTCGGCACCGGCCGGCAGGCCCTCCCGACGTCGAGGGCGACATTACCCGAGAGCTGCGCCCGATCACATAGGCTGCCGCCGCTGCCGACCCGGACCGAGCATGGATCGGCCAAGCCGACGAGAAACCATTGAGGCAAATGTCGCGCCGGATACTACAATCGACCGTTCACGAAGGGACGGGACGTTGCGGGGCGCAGGGAGGCCGGCCGATGAGCCAGATCGTCAACAGCGCCGTGTACGAGGGCGGGCGCCGCATCGGCGCCGTCGATCTTACCCAGCCGCATTGCACCGAGCCGGCCGACAACCGTTTCGTCTGGATCGGCCTGGAGGAGCCGGACCAGTCGCTGCTGCGGACGGTGCAGCTGCGCTTCGGGCTGCACGATCTCGCGGTCGAGGACGCGCTGGTGGCGCACCAGCGGCCGAAGCTGGAAATCTACGGCGAGTCGCTGTTCGTCGTGCTGCGCACCGCGCATCTCCAGGACGGCAAGATCCGCTACGGCGAGACCCACATCTTCGCCGGCAAGGGCTACGTGGTGACAGTGCGCCACGGCTCGGCCGTTCCCTACCGGACGTGCGCACGCGCTGCGAGGCGGCGCCAAAGATGTTGTCGATGGGAGAAAGCTTCGTCGTCTATTCCATCATGGACTTCATCGTCGACCGTTACTTTCCCGTCATCCACGACCTCGAATCCGAAGGCGACGAGCTCGAGGACGCGGTGTTCTCCCACGCCTCGGGCCGGCGCGAGATCGAGCGCATCTACGAGCTGCGCCACGAGCTGATGCTGCTGCGTCGCGCCGTGCAGCCGCTCGAGGAAGTCTGCGCCCGCATCATGCGCTTCGACGCGCCGGTCGCCGACGACAGCATGCGGCCGTACTTCCGCGACGTGCAGGACCACGTGATCCGGGTGGTGGAGAGCATCGACAATCTCCGTGACCTGGTGACGGCGGCGCTCGAGGCCAACCTGCTGTTGTCCTCGGCGCAGCAGAACGAGGTCACCAAGCGCCTAGCCGGCTGGGCCGCCATCCTGGCGGTGCCGACGGCGATCGCCGGCATCTACGGCATGAACTTCAAATGGATGCCCGAGCTCGAGCAGCCGTGGGGCTATCCCTCGGTGATGGCGTTCATGGCCGGCCTGTGCGGCTACATCTATTACCGGCTGCGGCGGGCGGGGTGGATCTGAGGATCAGGAATCAGTGGTCAGCGATCAGTAATCAGACTGCGAGGCTCCGCTCTGATGGCAGGCCGGCGGGCAGAACCGTGGCGTCCGATCTGCGCTGACCTATGGCCTGGAAAATTCCTCCACCAGGGTCATCACCTCGCGGGAGCGCCGGATACCGGGCCAGACGCGGTCGAACTCGGCGACCAGCGGCTTCAACGTCTCGGGCGTGGTCGCACGCTCGAGCGCGGCGCGGTCGGCGAACTGGTAGGTCGCCTGATGCACCGCGGGATCGGTGTCGCTCCAGAACCGCCAGGCGCGCTCGACGCCGAACGCTTTGGCGGCGTCCGGCAGATGCTCCGTTCGATACCACGCGTCGAACGCCGCGCGCCTGGCGGGATCGGAGATCGTGGCGCGGACGATGAAGAAGGAAGGCATTTCGGCTCCTGATTACTGGCCACTGAAGGTGTAGGCGGTCTTCACCGTGGTGTAGAATTCCTGGGCGTAGCGGCCCTGCTCGCGCGGGCCGTAGCTCGAGCCTTTGCGCCCGCCGAACGGCACGTGATAGTCGACGCCGGCGGTCGGCAGGTTGACCATCACCATGCCGGCCTCGGCGTTGCGCTTGAAGTGGGCGGCGTATTTCAGGCTGGTGGTGCAGATGCCCGCCGACAGGCCGAACGAGGTGTCGTTGGCGATGGCGAGCGCCTCGTCGTAATCCTTCGCCCGCGTCACCGTCGCCACCGGGCCGAAAATTTCCTCCCGCGCGATGCGCATGCGGTTGTCGACGTTCCTGAACAGCGCCGGCGACAGATAGAAGCCGGGCGTCGCCCGGTTGATCAATTCGCCGCCGGTCACCAGGTCGGCGCCCTCCTGGCGCCCGATGCTGATGTAGGAGAGGTCCTGGTCGAGCTGCGCCTGGTCGACCACCGGCCCGATCTCGGTCCCGGCCTTGAGCGCATCGTCGACCACGAGCTTCTTGATCCGCTCGGCGACGGCATCGACGAAGCGATCGTGAATCCCCTCGGTGACGATCAGCCGCGAGGACGCGGTGCAGCGCTGGCCGGTCTGGAAATAGGCGCCGTTGACGGCGCATTCGACCGCGACCTTGAGGTCGGCGTCGTCGAGCACCACCATCGGATTCTTGCCGCCCATCTCGAGCTGCACCTTCTTCATCGGGTCGGCCGCGACGCAGGCCTGCGCGATCTGCCGGCCGGTCGCCACCGAGCCGGTGAACGAGATCGCCGCGACGCCGGGATGGTCCAGCAACGCCTTGCCGACCACCGCGCCGCGGCCCATCACCAGGTTGAACACGCCGGCCGGGATGCCGGCGCGGGCGATGATGTCGGCGAGCGCATGCGCGCTCCCCGGCACCAGGTCGGCGGGTTTCAGCACCACGCAGTTGCCGTAGGCGAGCGCCGGGGCGACCTTCCAGGCCGGGATCGCGATGGGGAAATTCCACGGCGTGATCAGGCCGACCACGCCAAGCGGCTCGCGCGTCACCTCGACGTCGACATTGGGCCGCACCGACGGAATCTTCTCGCCGGCCAGCCGCACGCATTCGCCGGAGAAGAACAGAAAGATCTGGCCGGCGCGTACCACCTCGCCGACGCCGTCGGCAAGCGTCTTGCCCTCCTCCCGGGCGAGCAGGCGGCCGAGCTCGTCGCGCCGCGCCAGAATCTCGTCGCCGACCCGCTTGAGGATGTCATGGCGCAGCTGCGGGGTGGCGCGCGACCAGGCCGGAAAGGCGTCCCGGGCGGCGGCGACCGCCACATCCACCTGGGCGGCATCGCCGCGCGCGAAACGCCCCACCACGTCCCGGGTGTTCGATGGATTGATGTCCTCCCCGGCGTCAGAACCTTCCACCCAGGCTCCGCCGACGAAGTTCCTGTTGGTCTCGGTGCTCGACACGACGGTGGCTGACATGGGCGTCTCTCCCTGCGATTGACCATCTTCAAGTCCGGCGATCAGCGCCGGTTGGCTTTTCGCCACGCCGCAAAATCGATGCGGGTCTGCTCCTCGGTCGCCGGATAGAGGCCGAGGATCGAGCGGCCCTTCATCACCTCCTCGGCGACGAAATCCTCGAACGCCGTCATCTCCACCGCCTCGGCGGCGATCTCGTCGGCCATGTGCGCCGGGATGACTACCACGCCTTCCGGGTCGCCGACCACGACGTCGCCGGGAAATACCGGCACGTCGCCGCACCCGATCGGCACGTCGATGTCGATGGCTTGGTGGCGGGTGAGGTTGGTCGGCGCCGCCGGGCGGTTGTGATAGGCGGGAATCGCAAATCCGGCGATCTCGTGGGAATCGCGAAAGCCGCCGTCGGTGACCACCCCGGCGACGCCGCGCTGCATCAGCCGGGCGACCAGGATCGATCCCGCCGACGCGGCGCGCGGATCTTTCCGGCTGTCGATGACGAGGACTGCGCCCGGCGGGCATTCCTCGATCGCCTTGCGCTGCGGATGGCCGCGATCCTGAAAAACCGTGATCGGGTTGAGATCCTCGCGCGCCGGGATGGTGCGCAGCGTGAACGCCTCCCCCACCATGGGGCCGGCCCCGGGGTTGAGCGGATGGACGTCCTGGATGAACTGGTTGCGCAAGCCGCGTTTGAACAGCGCCGTGGTCACCGTCGCGGTGCTGACGGTCCTGAGCTTGTCGCGGGTCGCCGGGTCGAGCCTGTTCAACGGCGCCTCCGTCTCGGCACACTGCCGGACGCCGGATGAATATGGGCAAGCGTCCCCTCAGGCAAGCTGCGTCAGTCGGCCGCCGCCCGCCGGTCGGCACGCAGGCGGCGAGGAAGCAGGTTCCAGACGCCGACCGCCAGCACGGTCGTGGTGATACCGAGAAAGGCTCCGGCCACCACGTCGCCGACGAAATGGTAGTTCAGGATCACCAGGGCGGCCGCGACCAAAATACCGCCGGCCAGGCAGAGCGGCCGCAAGGCCGGGCACCAGATCCAGAGGACCGAGCCGACTGCCCAGACCGCCGCGGTATGGCCCGACGGGAAGGAGGCGTATTCGGGCCCCACGCGGAAGGGAAAGAAGCCGTAGACCCCGACCTCCATGAGCACGTGGGGCCAGGTCCGGCCGAAGGCGAATTTGAGCAACTGCTTGGCGGCGAGGCCGATGCCGAGGCTGATGCAGGCAACCAGCAGGACCTCGTCCGGCCGGCCGAATGGACGGGAGGCGAGGCGGCGGAGCGCAAACGCGGCCGCGGCGAGGCCGGCGAGCGGGGCGAACAGGGCCGGCGTAGGGACCAGTTCTCTCAGCAATTCGGGCCGGCCGCCCAGCCGGTCGACCAGATAGGCAACCGGCTCGTCGACCCAGGCGGCGAGCACCGCCACCGTGCCGGCGGTCGCCAGGAACCCGAGCAACCAGACGAGGGCGACATTCGCCGCCCTGCTCGCTGGCCCTCGGGCTTCGGCGATGTCCCGCTCCGGCGCGATCAAAGGGCCTTCATCAGCTTGGCGCCCTCATCGAGCATCGGCAGGACCTCGTCGCGTCCCTTCGGCGGCACGATCAGCACCACCCGGGTGACGCCGGCATCGCGGTAGCGCTTGAGCGAGTCCGCGTCGCGCGGGCCGCCGAACAGGTCGAAGGAGAGGCTCTTTGGATCGCGGCCGGCCTCCTTCGCCATCCGGTGGAACTCCGGCAGCACCTCGACCGGATCGGGGCCGCGCCCGCCGATCGGGATCCAGCCGTCGCCGTACGCGATGGCGCGCCTCGCCGCATGCGGAAATGCCCCGCCGACCACGATCGGCGGGTGCGGCTTCTGCACCGGCTTCGGCCACTGCATGATCTCGTCGAACTTCACGAACTCGCCGGAGAATTTCGGCTTCGATTTCGTCCAGATCTCCTTCATCGCCTCCACGCGCTCGCGCATCAGCTTGAAGCGGCTCTCGAAGGCGGTGCCGTGATGGGCCATCTCCTCGGCATTCCATCCGCCGCCGATGCCGAAGATGACGCGCCCGCCGGAGAGCTGGTCGAGGGTGGAGACCTCCTTGGCGGTATGGATCGGATCGCGCTCGACCACCAGGCAGATGCCGAAGGCGAGCTTGATCTTCGAGGTCACCGCGGCGGCGGCGGCAAGCGAGAGGAATGGATCGTAGCTGTCGTAATAATGCTTCGGCAGCTCGGCGCCGCCCGGCCACGGCGACTTGCGGCTGGTCGGGATATGGCTGTGCTCGGGCAGCCACAGCGACTCGAAGCCCCGCGCCTCCGCCTCGCGGGCGAGGTCGTGCGGCTGGATCGAGTAGTCGGTGGGAAATATCGTGACCCCGAGATGCATCGCGCCGGTCCTCCGTTCGGTTTCTGATTCGCCGCCCGGATGCGCCGGCGGCGGCGGCCACCTTGGTTTCCGCACGACCGGGTGTCAACGGGCGCGCGGGCAGACGCGGTAGAGCAATCCTGCTGCCGTGGCCGCAGGAGCGAGGCAGGAGGACGGGGCGGCCGGCGCCGAAGCGCCTCGCCGCAGCCCGGCGTCAGAACGGGGTATCTCCCGCGATGGTGATCCGATGCATGCGCCGGCGCTTGCCGTGGTAATCGTTGAGCGCGCGGTGCTGGGTGCAGCGGTTGTCCCAGATCGCCAGCGAGCCGACCTCCCAGCGGAACCGGCAGGTGTGCTCCGGCTCGACCGCATGCGCCCGCAGGAAGGCGAGGATCGGCTGCGCCTCGGCGTCGTTGAAGCCTTCGAGCGTCTGCGTGTGATTGCCGATGTAGATCGACTTGCGGCCGGTCTCAGGGTGGGTGCGCACCAGCGGGTGCGCCGCCTCCGTTTCGACGTCGCCGGGATCGCGGACCTTGGCGGCCATCTTCTCGTTGCCGACGTAGCGGCCGTCGCGCGCCATCCCGTTGCCGAGCTTCTTGCGGTCGCCGATGTTCCACGTCTTGACGTCCTTCAGGAGCGCCTTCATCGGCTCGGACAGGGTCTCGTAGGCGAGATACATGTTGGCGAACATGGTATCGCCGCCGGCATCCGGGGTCTCCTTGGCGTACAGGATGGTCGCCTTGGCGGGCTTTGGATTGAACATCTGGTCGGTGTGCCAGACCTCGCCGAACGCCTTGGTGTCGCCCTCCTCCTTGATGATCTCGAGGATGTCGGGGTGCTGCTCCATCCCCTTCATGAACGGGTGATGGTGGATCGCGCCGAAACGTTTGGCGAAGGCGATCTGCTGCTCGGGCGTGAGCTCCTGGTTGCGGAAGAAAACCACCAGATGCTCGAGCCAGGCGGCCTCGATCTCCTCGAACGTCGCGTCGTCCAGGTCGGCGAGGTCGACCCCGAGGATTTCCGCGCCGAGCGCTCCCGCGATGGGCTTGACCTCGATCCGACGATTGGTTGCCACGGATTCCTCCCTTCATGCGGGTTCTGCAAGCAACAGCCTGCGGCGGACCACGATGTCCGGCAATGGCTCGTTGTGCGCCATCGGCGCCCGCCGCACGCCGGCGAGCTTACGACAATCCGGCCGGAAAGCTGAAGAAAAGTTTGACCGGGTTCCGCGGCCAGGTCCGAATCACTGCGGCCGCGCGCCCGGCCCGACGGCGCCCACGCGGAGCTCCTCGTAGGCTCCGCGCACGAATTCCTCGCCGTAGGTCCGCTCCAGCCGGCGCACGGTGAAATGCCCGCGCGCCACGGTCTGGAAGTGGTCGATGAAGGCGTAGTTCACCGCCGCCCCGCCGAGCGCGCCGATGACCGGGACGCTCTGCGCCACCACCTTCTGGCTCACCACCGCGCCGAAGCGCGCTGCCACCTGGGCGAGGAAGCGGACCAGCGCCGGCGCGCCCTTGTCGAGGATCCCGCGCTCGGCGATGAACCGCGCCGCCTCGGAGACCGATTTCGCCAGCATGCCGCGGACCACGAAGTAGCCGCTTTCCGAGGCGTCGACCGCGCCGTTGCGTCCGCCCAGCGCGAACACCTCCACGCAGCTCACCGCGGTCTCGGGGTGGCCGAGGTCCTCGCCCTCGCTGCGCGCAATATCGGCGATCGCGCGCAGCATAATGGTGGTGGAGATCGGCAGCTCGATCGGCAGCGAGGCGAGGCCGAAACCGCCGCCGAGCGCGCCGGACGCCGCCGCCAGCGCCTTGTGCAGGTGCGGCGAGCCGGGCTGCGGCTCGTTCGTCATGGTGCGCAGCGCCACGCCGAGCGCCGCGTCGAGGCCCTTGGTGACGGCGACCGAGATCGCCCGCGACGCGCTTTCCGGGAGCGCCCTGCCGGCGAGCTCGATCGGCTTGCCCACCAGATTGGTGAGCTGCGCCGCCAGGCCCGGCCGCTCCAGCGCCGCCACCGCCGCGTCGAGCGCGAGCACGTCCTCATCGGTCATGCGGGAGACGTCGTCGAGATGCGGGTCCATGCCAATGATGTGGTGACGGATTGCCCGCCTTGCAACGCCACTGCCGGACCCGGCGCCGCCGCCGGAGGATCCGGCGGCGTACCGGCCCCGGCAGGTCATCCCATCCGGCGGATCAGTTCTTCGCCTTGTTGACCAGGGCGTTCTGCTTGATCCACGGCATCATCTCGCGCAGCTTCTCGCCGACCTGCTCGAGCGGATGCGCCGCCATCTTGGCGCGCATCGCCTTGAACGAGGTCTGGTTGACCCGGTTCTCCAGCATCCAGTCCTTGGCGAAGCGGCCGGACTGGATGTCGGCGAGGATGCGCTTCATCTCGGCGCGCGTCTCCGGCGTGATCACGCGCGGTACCCGAGACGTACTCGCCGTACTCGGCGGTGTTGGAGACCGAGTAGTTCATGTTGGCGATGCCGCCCTCGTAGATGAGATCGACGATCAGCTTCATCTCGTGCACGCACTCGAAATACGCCATCTCCGGCGCGTAGCCGGCCTCCACCAGGGTCTCGTAGCCGGCCTTCATCAGCTCGACGACCCCGCCGCACAGCACCGTCTGCTCGCCGAACAGATCGGTCTCGCATTCCTCGCGAAAGGTCGTCTCGATGATGCCGGCGCGCCCGCCGCCGATCGCCGCCCCGTAGGACAGGCAGAGATCGTGGGCATTGCCGGAGGCGTCGTGGTGGATCGCCAGCAGAACCGGCACGCCGGCGCCGCGCACGTATTCGGAGCGCACGGTGTGGCCGGGACCCTTCGGGGCGATCATCATCACGTCGAGGTCGGCGCGCGGCTCGATCAGGTTGAAATGCACGTTCAGGCCGTGGGCGAACATCAGGGCGGCGCCCTGCTTCATGTTGGGCGCCAGATGGTCGCGGTAGATCTCGGCCTGCAGCTCGTCGGGGGTGACCATCATCATGACGTCCGCCCACTTGGCGGCCTCCGCCGCCTCCATGACGGTCAGCTTCTCGCCTTGCGCCTTCTTCACTCCGGCGGAGGTCTTGCGCAGCGCCACCGCGACGTCCTTGACGCCGGAATCGCGCAGATTGAGCGCGTGGGCGTGGCCCTGGCTGCCGTAGCCGATGATGGCGACCTTCTTGCCCTTGATCAGGTTGATGTCGGCGTCGCGGTCATAGTAAACGCGCATGGTCATCCCCTATCGGCGGCCGCTGGCCCGCCTTGTCGTTTCGGTTGTGGTTGCCGGGATTGCGGAGCGGAAAACCCGGCTGCTTCTAGGGCCGTTGGCGCTTCCCGACAAGCCCGTAAAGGCTCACATCTCCTCCGGGCCGCGCCCGATCGCCACAATGCCGGTGCGCGACACCTCGACCAGGCCGAGCGGCAGCATGAGCTCGACGAACTGGTCGATCTTGTCGGTCTTGCCGGTGATCTCGAACACGAAGCTCTCGACGGTCGCATCGATCACCCGGGCGCGGAACGCGTCGGACAGCCGGAGCGACTCCACCCGCTTGTCCCCGGTGCCGCGCACCTTGACCATGGCGAGCTCGCGCTCGATGGCGCGGCCGGTGACCGTCATGTCGACCACCTTGTGCACCGGCACCAGGCGCTCGAGCTGGTTCTTGATCTGCTCGATCACCATCGGCGTGCCGGTGGTCACGATGGTGATGCGCGACAGGTGGTGCTGGTGCTCGGTCTCCGAGACGGTGAGCGAGTCGATGTTGTAGCCGCGTCCCGAGAACAGCCCGATGACGCGGGCGAGCACGCCCGGCTCGTTGTCGACCAGGGCGGAGAGCGTATGACGCTCGGTGGCGGGGTTCTTCATCAGCATGAAACGATACTCCGAAAGGCCGATCCCGGGGTCTCGAGGACCCCAACCGGGGCAGCAGGCAGCTTGCTCACACCAGCATCCGTCCTTCCTCGGTGACCGCGTCCTCGAGGTTCTCGGCGGCGTCGCCGAGGATCATCTCGTTGTGGGCGCGTCCGCCGGGGATCATCGGGAAGCAGTTTTCCGCCGGATCGACCACGCAGTCGAAGATCACCGGTCCGTCGGTGTCGATCATCCGGCGGATTGCATGGTCGAGATCGCCCGGCTTGTCGCAGCGGATGCCGGTCGCATGATAGGCCTCGGCAAGCTTGACGAAATCCGGCAGCGCCTCGCTGTAGCTCTCCGAATAGCGGCCGCCATGCAGCAGCTCCTGCCACTGCCGCACCATGCCCATGTACTGGTTGTTGAGGATGAAGATTTTTATCGGCAGCCGGTACTGCACGGCGGTCGCCATCTCCTGCATGGTCATCTGCACCGAGGCCTCGCCGGCGATGTCGATGACCAGGGATTTCGGGTGGGCGATCTGCACGCCGACCGCGGCCGGCAGGCCGTAGCCCATGGTGCCGAGGCCGCCCGACGTCATCCAGCGGTTCGGCTCCTCGAAGTGGAAGAACTGCGCCGCCCACATCTGATGCTGGCCGACCTCGGTGGTGATGTAGACGTCGCGGTCCGCGGGTCAGCGCATAGAGCCGCTCGATGGCGTATTGCGGCTTGATGATCTCGTTCGACTGCCGGTAGGCGAGGCTCTTGCGCCCGCGCCACTTGTCGATCTGCTTCCACCAGTCGGCGAGCGCCTTCTTGTCGACCGCCTTGGAGGACGACCGCCACAGCCGGATCATGTCCTCCAGCACGTGGCCGCAATCGCCGACGATGCCGATGTCGACCTTGACGTTCTTGTTGATCGAGGACGGGTCGATGTCGACGTGGATGCGCCGCGAGCCCGGCGAGAAGGCGTCGATGCGACCAGTGATGCGATCGTCGAAGCGGGCGCCCATGCACAGCATGACGTCGCAGTCGTGCATCGCGAGGTTGGCCTCGTAGGTGCCGTGCATGCCGAGCATGCCCAGCCATTGCGGGTCGGCGGCGGGAAACGCGCCGAGCCCCATCAGGGTCGAGGTCAGCGGAAAGCCGGTGACCTTGGCGAGCTCGCGCAGCAGGTGGCTCGCCTCGCTCCCCGAGTTGATCACGCCGCCGCCCGAATAGATGATCGGGCGCTTCGCCTCGCTCATCATCTCGACGGCGGCCTTGATCTTGTCGAGATCGCCCTTGAGCTTCGGCTGGTAGGTCTTGTGCTGCACATTGCGCGGCCCCGTATAGGTGCCCTTGGCGAACTGCACGTCCTTGGGGATGTCGACCACGACCGGGCCGGGACGCCCGCTCGCCGCGACGTAGAACGCCTCGTGCAGCACCCGCGGGAGGTCGTCGACGTTGCGCACCAGGTAGTTGTGCTTGGTGCACGGACGGGTGATGCCGACGGTATCGCATTCCTGGAAGGCGTCGCTGCCGATCAGGTGCGTCGGCACCTGGCCGGTGATGCAGACGATCGGGACCGAATCCATCAGCGCGTCGGTCAATCCGGTGACCGCATTGGTGGCGCCCGGCCCGGAGGTCACCAGCACGCAGCCGACCTTTCCGGTCGAGCGGGCATAGCCTTCGGCCGCATGCACCGCGCCCTGCTCGTGGCGCACCAGCACGTGCTTGATCTTGTCCTGGCTGAAAATCGCGTCGTAGATCGGCAGCACCGCGCCGCCGGGATAGCCGAAGATGTACTGCACGCCCTGATCGGCGAGCGCGGTGGTCACCATCTCGGCACCGGTCATGTCTTTCGCCATCACACGTCAGCTCCACTTGCTCGGCCAGGACGTTCGCCAAAAGTCCGAATCAAAAAGGGGCTCCGAGAGCCCCTTTGCGCGCACCGCCAATACCTCGTGGGGTGGGTTCAGCCACCCCCGGCGGTGCGCCTCCCTACTACGAGGATAACAAAGTTGCGCATAAGCGCATCCTTTCGGCATTTCGTTGCGCGCCGTTATAACGAGCGCGGCCGCGAAGGTCAAGCAGGAAGCGCCTCGAGGGCGGCAAGGACGGCCCGTTCGGCTTCCGCAGGGGCAATCCAGCTCCAGCCGGCGAGCTGATGGCGGAACCAGGTGAACTGGCGCTTGGTATAGCGCCTTGTGTCGCGCTTGGCCTCCGCCGCCGCGTCGGCGAGCGTCATGGTGCCGGCGAGCACGCGGCGAAGCCACGGCACGCCGTGCGCCTTCATGCCGGGACAGGCCGGATCGAGGCCACGGGCGTCGAGCGCGCGCACCTCGTCGAGCGCGCCGGCCGCCAGCATGGCATCGAAGCGGGCGTCGATCCGGCGCGCCAGCTCGGCGCGGTCGGCGTCGAGGAAAACCTCGATCGCCTCGCCGGCATCGATCAGGGGCGGCATGCCGTCGCGGTGCCAGTCGGCGAGCGGGCGGCCGGTGGCGTCGAGGACCTCCAGCGCGCGCACGATGCGCGACCGGTCGCCGGGCTTCAGGCGCTCGGCGGCGGGCGGATCGCGGCGCGCCAGCTCGGCATGGAGCGCCGCCGGGCCTTCCGCCGCCAGCCGCGCCCGCACGGCCTCGCGGATCCCCGACGGAACCGGAGGCACCGCGGACAGCCCGTGGGTCAGGGCCTTGAAATAGAGCCCGGTGCCGCCGATCACGATGGGCAGCCTGTCGAGCCGCCGCGCCTCGGCAAGCGCCGCCCCGGCATCGGCGAGCCAGTGCCCGACCGAGTAGGCCTCCGCCGCATCGACGTGGCCGTAGAGCCGATGCGGAACCCGCGCCTCCTCGGCCGGCGTCGGTCGCGCCGTGATGATGCGCAGGTCGCGATAGACCTGCATCGAATCGGCGTTGATGACGATGCCGCCGAGGTGTTCGGCCAGCGCGAGCGCCAGGGCCGACTTGCCGCTCGCGGTGGGCCCTGCGATAAGCACCGCCCGTTTTCGCCCGGCGCGCTCGCGATCGTTCGAATGACCCATGTGGCGACGCTCATCTCCGATCCCGCCGCGCCGGCGCTCGACGATGCGGCGCTCGCCAGCGCCGCCGCGGCATGTCCCGGCGCGGGGGAGCCGCGCTGGCTCGCCGCCGGCGTCGCGGCGGACATTCCATTTAGCGCAAAGCCCGGCGACGACCAGCATGCGGTGACCGCGACGCTGCGCGCGGCGCTTGCCGGCCGGCCGCTCGACGTCGTGGTGCAGCCGGTCGCGCATCGGCGCAAGAAGCTCCTGGTTGCCGACATGGATTCCACCATGATCGGCCAGGAATGCATCGACGAGCTCGCCGAGCGGGTCGGGCTGAAGTCGCGGGTCGCCGCCATCACCGAACGCGCCATGCGGGGCGAGATCGCCTTCGAGCCGGCGCTGCGCGAGCGGGTATCCCTGCTGGCGGGCCTCGCCGTGGGAATCGTCGACGAGGTGATCGATGAGCGCATCCGTCTGACGCCGGGCGGCCCGACCCTGGTGCGGACCATGCGGGCTTCGGGCGCCCATACCTGCCTGGTATCGGGCGGCTTCACGCTGTTCACCGAGCGCATCGCGCGCGAGATCGGCTTTGAGGAGAACCGCGCCAATCGCCTCCTGGTGGAGAACGGCCGGCTGACCGGCGGCGTCGCCGAGCCGGTGCTCGGCGCCGAGGCAAAACTCGCCGCGTTGCGCGAGCTCGCCGGGCAGCTCGATCTGCCGGCCGCCGCGACGCTCGCGGTCGGCGACGGGGCCAACGACCTCGCCATGCTGCAATGGGCCGGCCTCGGCGTCGCCTACCGGGCAAAACCCGTCGTCGCCGCCCGGATGCACGCCCGGATCGACCACGGCGATCTCACCGCGCTGCTCTATCTGCAGGGCTTTTCGCGGGACGAGTTCTTGTAGTTCGTAGGGTGGGCAAATCGCCCGCAATGACCGTCGGACCTGATGAAGCGTTGCCGGCGATTTGCCCACGCGGTGCGATATCGATCCGCTCGCCGCGTGGGCAAAATCGTGCGCAGAGTCCCGTGGACGTCGCGTCGCCTCGCCCCGATTTCGCCGACCCTACTGCAAGGTCAGCGCCACGAAGCGCAGCTCGCCCTCCGCATTGGCGACCAGGAGGAGCGCCGACTTGCGGCCGTCCTTCTTGAGCTGCTCGATGCGCTTCTGCACGTCGGTCGGCGTTGGCCACCGCTTCCTGCGCGATCTCGACGATGACGTCGCCGGCGGAGAGCCGCTTGTCGGAGGCCGGCGAGCCGGAATCCACGCCGGTGATGACCACGCCCTTGACGGTGTCCTTGATCTTGTAGCGCTTGCGCAGCTCGTCGCTCAGGTTGGCGAGGTCGAGGCCCAGCGTCTTCTTGACGACGGACTTCTCCTCGGGCGTCGCCGGCGGGGTCTTGTTGAGCGCCGCGAGCTTCTCGCCGTCCTCCAGCCGCCCGAGCTTGACGGTCTTGGTCTCTTCCTTGCCCTTGCGGATCACGGTGACCGGCACGTCCTTGCCGACCGGGGTGTCGGCGACCACGCGCGGCAGGTCGCGCATCTCCTTGATGTCCTTGCCGTCGAAGTTGACGATCACGTCGCCCGGCTCGATGCCGGCCGGCTTGGCCGGGCCCTTGTCGTCGACGCCGGCGACCAGCGCGCCGCGCGGCTGCTTCATGCCGAGGCTCTCGGCGATGTCGTCGGTCACCTGCTGGATGCGCACGCCGAGCCAGCCGCGGCGCGTCTCGCCGAACTGGCGGAGCTGGTCGATGACGCCGACCACGATCTTCGATGGCACCGCGAAGCCGATGCCGATCGAGCCGCCCGACGGCGAGATGATCGCGGTGTTGACGCCGATCACCTCGCCATCGAGGTTGAACAGCGGCCCGCCGGAATTGCCGCGATTGATGGCGGCGTCGGTCTGGATGTAGTTGTCGTACGGACCGGAATTGATGTCGCGGTTGCGCGCCGACACGATGCCGGCGGTCACCGTGCCGCCGAGGCTGAACGGGTTGCCGATGGCGATCACCCATTCGCCGAGCCTGAGCTTGTCGGATTCGCCGAACTTCACCGCCTTGAGCGGTCTTGTCGGTCTTCACCCTGAGCAGCGCGATGTCGGTCTTGGTGTCGCGGCCGATCACCTCCGCCTTGAGCTTGGTGCCGTCGTTGAGGATGACGTTCACCTCGTCGGCGTCGGAGATCACGTGATTGTTGGTCACCACGATGCCGGAGGCATCGATGATGAAGCCGGAGCCCAGCGAGCTGACGCGCCGCGGCGTGCGCTCGCGGTTCTGGTTGTCGCCCTGCCCTCTCCGGTTCTTGAAGAACTCGTCGAAGAACTCCTCGAACGGCGAGCCCGGCGGCAGCTGCGGCGCCGGGCCGGCATGCGAGTCGACGGTCTGCGAGGTCGAGATGTTGACCACGGCGTCGATCACCATCTCGGCGACCTCGGCGATCCCGTCCGGTCCGCGGGCGGCGGCGGGTGCCGCCATCGAGGGGAGCACGAGCGCCGCGGCCGCGAGCGCCGCAACGGCCGGTTGGCGGATGCGATGGGCGAAATGGGCGAAAGTGCCGGCCATGGCGTTGATTCTCCTCGGAAGGGATCGTCGGGACAGTGCCTCAAGTCGACTTGCGGAAGCAAGGCTTCCACGGTCGATGGCAGCGGTTTGCCGCGGTCCGGCCGCAATAGGCGACCGGATTCGGGCGTAAAAGCGGTTCGCCGCAGCGAGGGTTTGCGTGCTCACGCGAATGGTGTCCTTGTCGCCGCAACACGAACAGTTGAAGCCGCCGGCCCGGCGAGGGCCGCGGCGCCAAAATGTCGCCTCAACCGCGCACCAGCCAGATCAGGGCGACGCCGATCACCGCCGACACGATGCCGACGCCGCGCAACGCGCTGTCCGGGCTCTCCAGCACGGCCGCCACGGTCCGCTTCGCCGCCCCCGGGAACGCCGCGAAGAACAGGCCTTCGAGCGCGAAGAACAGGCCGAGCCCCACCAGAAAATCATGCATCGAACGCGCGACCCGGTGCCTGACCGGCACGATCTACTTCCTGACGCTGTCCTGCGGCTTGGCATTCCCGCTGGGATCGACGAAGTAACGGAAGAACTCGCTGTCCGGCTTCAGCACCATCTTGGTGTCGTTGTGACGCAGTGCCGCCTCGTAGGCCTGCATCGACCGATAGAAGCCGAAGAAGTTGGGATCCCGGCCGAAGGCGTCGGCGAAGATCCGGTTGCGCTCGCCATCGCCCTCGCCGCGGATCTGCTCGGACTTGTTGGTGGCGTCGGCGATCAGCACGATGACGTCGCGGTCGGCGCGCGAGCGGATCTCCTGCGAGCGCTGGCTGCCCTGGGCGCGGAACTCGGCGGCCTCGCGCTGACGCTCGGTCTGCATCCGCGAGTACACCGCCTGGCTGTTCTGCTCCGGCAGGTCGGCCCGCCGGATGCGCACGTCGATCACCGAGATGCCGAAGGCGGCCGCCTCGCGGTCGAGCTGGTCGCGCATGCGCGCGGTGAGCTGCGGGCGCTCGTCGCGCACCAGCTGGATGAACGAGGATTCGCCGAGCACCCGGCGCAGCGCCGAGATCAGCAGGGTGGAAAGCCGGGAATTGGCGGCCTCCTGCGACCCGACCGTCTGATAGAATTTCAGCGGATCCTGGATGCGGTAGCGGGCGAAGGCATCGACCACCAGCCGCTTCTGGTCGGAGGCGATCACCTCCTGGGCCGGCAATTCCAGGTCGAGGATGCGCTTGTCGATGGGAATGACGCTGTCGACCAGCGGCAGTTTCAGGTTGAGGCCCGGCTCGGTGATGATGCGTACCGGCTCGCCGAGCCGGACCACCAGCGCCTGCTGGGTCTGATAGACGGTGAACAGCGATCCATAGCCGATGACCAGGAGCGCGATGACGAGGACGGCGACGATGCCGCCGGCAAGTCCGAGCCTCATTTGGTGCCTCCCGGTTGCCCGCGTAGCAGCTCGTTGAGCGGCAGGTAGGGCACCGCCCCCGAGCCGGTCGCGCCGCTGCCGGCGTCGAGAATGATCTTGTCGGTGCCGGCGAACAGGCGCTCCATGGTCTCCAGATACATGCGCTGGCGGGTCACGTCGGGCGCCTTCTTGTACTCGTCGTAGACCTTGAGGAAGCGCGACGTCTGGCCGGTGGCCTCGGCGACCGTCTGCTCGCGATAGGCCTCGGCATCCTGGGTGATCTTCGCCACCCGTCCCCTGGACTCCGGCACCACGCGGTTGGCATAGGCCTGCGCCTCGTTCTGCGCGCGTTCGGCGTCGGCGCGCGCCGCCTGCACGTCGCGGAACGAGTCGATGACCTGGGCCGGCGGATCGACCTTCTGCAGCTGGACCTGGCTGATCTGCACCCCCGATCCGTAGTGGTCGAGGGTTCTCTGCATCAGCTCCTGCACCTGGCCCTCGATGTTCTGCCGGGCGCCGGTGAGGATCGGCTGGATCAGCGAGCGCCCGATCACCTCGCGCATGGCGCTCTCCGCCACCGCCTTCACGGTGACCTCGGGATTCTGGATGTTGAACAGGAAGTCGCCGACGCCGGCGGGCTTGATCAGCCAGAACACCGAGAAATCGACGTCGACGATGTTCTCGTCGCCGGTGAGCATCAGGCTCTCCTCCGGCACGTCGCGGTAGCCGGCGCCGCCGCGGCGCTCCTCGACCATCCGCATGCCGATGTCGATCTTGTTGACCCGCAAGGCTTTCGGCGTCAGCGCCGTCTCCACCGGATAGGGCCAGTGATAGTTCAGACCGGGTTTGGCATCACGGACATATTTTCCGAAGCGGAGCACCACGCCGAGCTCGTCCGGCTCGACCCGGAAGAAACCCGAGAAGCCCCACAGGACCAGCACGGCCAGCGCGATCAGGGCGAAGCCCTTGCTGCCGAAGCTGCCGCCGGGCAGGACGGTGCGCAGCTTGTCCTGGCTGCGCCGCAGCAATTCCTCGAGGTCGGGCGGCGTCGAGCCGCCGGACGGGGGTCCCGATCCCCAAGGCCCCTTTCCTCCCGACCCCCACGGGCCGCCCCCCTGATTGCTCCACGGCATGCGCCTGTCTCCTCCCGCCGCCGCCCGTCCGGGCGCGACGCGCGTCCTATCTAGGTACTCGCCTGCGGAGTTTCATGCCCACCGGCATCGGTGCTGCGAGCAACGCCCCGATCACCCTTGCGATCCGGCGGCGTGTCCCGCGGTCGACCGGGAGGCGCCGCTCCGACCGAGCCCGGCCGGGTTTATAGGGGAGCCGCCCGCGCGTTACAACGCGAGTTCATGCCACAGGCCCTTCACCCGCCAGCCCGGGCGCAAGGCGGACGGCCTTCGGCCGTGCCGGCCGCGGGCGTCCTCTCCAGGCGCAGGAACGTAAAGGCAGTGTCGTCGCCCGGTCCGGCCGGCAGATCCTGGCGTGCGACCTCCTGCCAGACGGCGCGGTCGACCGGGGGAAAGCGCGTCTCGCCCCGGGCCGCCATGTGGACCAGCGTCATCTCCATGCGATCGGCCCGCGGCAGCGCCTGGGCGTAGATCTCCGCCCCGCCCACGATCATGACGGCCTCGGCGCCGCGCCGCCACGCGTCGGCGCGCGCGATCGCAAGCGCGGTGTCGAGGCTTCCCGCCGCCACGACGCCCGGCGCGGCAAAAGCCGGATCGCGACTGATCACGATGTTGGTCCGGCGGTCGAGCGGCCGGCCGAGTGTGAGCCAGGTCTTTCGGCCCATGACGATCGGCTTGTCCAAAGTGAGCGCCCGGAAATGCCGGAGGTCGGACTTGAGCCGCCAGGGCAGGCCGTCGGCGCTGCCGATGACGCCGTTCTCGGCGACCGCCACCACGATCACGACCGCGATGCGGCCCTGCGGCCGCGTCACACCGCGATCTCCGCCTTGATGTGCGGGTGCGGCTCGTAATCCTTGAGGGCGAAGTCCTCGTAGCGGAACGCGAACAGGTCCTTCACCGCAGGATCGAGCCGCATCCGCGGCAGCGGCCGCGGCGAGCGCGACAGCTGCAGGCGCGCCTGCTCGACATGGTTGAGATAGAGGTGGGCATCGCCGAAGGTGTGGATGAACTCGCCGGGCTCGAGGTCGCAGACCTGCGCCACCATCAGGGTCAGCAGCGCATAGGAGGCGATGTTGAAGGGCACCCCGATGAACACGTCGGCCGAGCGCTGATAGAGCTGGCAGGACAGCCGTCCCCTGGCGACATAGAACTGAAACAGGCAGTGGCACGGCGGCAATGCCATCCGGTCGACGTCCGCCGGGTTCCAGGCGCTGACGACGAGGCGGCGCGAATCGGGGTTGCGGCGGATCGCCTCGACGACGTGGCCGATCTGGTCGATCGCGCCGCCGTCGGGCGCCGGCCACGACCGCCACTGATGGCCGTAGACCGGGCCGAGGTCGCCGCGCTCGTCCGCCCATTCGTCCCAGATCGAGACCCCGTGGTCGTTGAGGTATTTTATGTTGGTGTCGCCGCGCAGGAACCACAGCAGCTCGTAGACGATCGATTTGAGATGCACCTTCTTGGTGGTCACCAGCGGGAAGCCGGCACGCAGGTCGAAGCGCATCTGATGGCCGAACACCGAGATCGTCCCCACCCCGGTGCGGTCGCGCTTCTCGACGCCGTCGGCGAGAATGCGCTCCATCAATTCGTGATACTGGCGCATGCCTTCGAGAACCTCGCGGGTGGGCAGGACGGCAACTCGGCCGACAGGCTTCAGTCTAGCGCCCCCGGCGCCGCCTCGCGACAGGTCACGTGGCCCGCCGCCCGGCGTCGTCGCCCTGTCGACGCCCTTTCTTCATTAACGTTCAACCCCTATATTGGGGATGCCGGCGCAAGCCGGCTATGGCGATAAACGTCTGTCGGAATAAACCTTTCGGACCCGGGGGCAGTACCCGGCGCCTCCACCCGAGCCCGGAGCCGGCCTTGAGAGCCGGGCTTCGGCGGGGGCGAAACAGGATCGACGAGGGCGTAAAGGGCGGACTTTTGCTCGGCATGGTTCCACCGTTACCGGGCCAAGCTATAGTTGCCAACGACAACTTAGCTCCGGTTGCTCAGGCCGCGTAGCGGTTTGAAAGACCGATCGAAGCCCTGACGTCTTAGCAGCGTCAGGCGGGGTCCGGGGGCACCTGGCAACAGAAGCCCCCACTTCCACTTTAAGACTCTGCAGGAAGTTTTTTCGTTTTCCGGTGTCCCTGGCGGCGCAAACGGACTGGCAATTATCCGTTCGCGGATTACCATTCGTCCCGCCGCTGAGTCCCGCGGAGACGTTCGAACCGGCCGCCGCCATGCCCACCGACCATATCCGATACGACCTTCTGGCCCAGGACGCACTCCGCGGGGTGGTGCGCCGCGTGCTCAGCGACATCGCCAAGAACGGGGTGCCGGGCGATCACCATTTCTACATCACCTTCGGCACCAGGCTGCCGGGCGTGAAGATGTCGCAGCGGCTGCTGGCGCAGTATCCCGAGGAGATGCGCATCGTGCTGCAGCATCAGTTCTGGGATCTGACCGTCAGCGACGAAGGTTTCGAGGTCGGCCTGTCATTCGGCGGTGTGCCCGAGCGACTGACCGTGCCGTTCTCCGCGGTGACAGCCTTTCTCGACCCCTCGGTGCAGTTCGGGCTGCAGTTCACCACCATCGCGGCGGAGAGCGAGACCCCGGCGGAGCCCGCCAAGCCGGTTCCCGCCAAGAGCAGCGCGACCGGACCCGCCGTGCGGCGATCGACGCCCGGGGAGCCGACGCCGCCCGCTCCGGATGCGGCGCGGAAGGCTCCTGAGGAGCACAAGGCCGAGGCGTCCGGCAAGGCGAACAAGCCGGACAAGCCGGACAACGAGCCTGGCCCGCCGTCCGGCGGCGCCGAGGTCGTGCGGTTCGATCGCTTCCGCAAGAAATGACGGCGCGCCGGGCCCGTCCGGTGTGATCCGCCAGGGCAATCTCCCGGTCGCGCCCGCGAAAGCTCCCGATCAGGCCTGATCGGGACGTGACCGGAATCGTTGAGGCGCATGTTCGGCAAGCATGCTCCGGGGCGAATGATGGCGAAAACCCGCATCGAGACCGACAGTTTTGGGCCGATCGAGGTCCCGGCGGACCGCTATTGGGGCGCCCAGACCCAGCGATCGCTGGAAAACTTTCCGATCGGCACCGAGCGCATGCCGCGCCCGCTGATCCACGCCCTCGGGCTCGTCAAGCGGGCCGCCGCGGAGACCAACCGGGCGCTCGGTCTCCTCGACGCCCGCCGCGACCGGGCCATCGTCAGGGCCGCCCGCGAGGTGAGCGAGGGCGCGCTCGACGATCATTTTCCACTGGTGGTCTGGCAGACCGGATCCGGCACCCAGACCAACATGAACGTCAACGAGGTGATCGCCAACCGGGCAAACGAGTTGCTCGGCGGAAAGCTCGGCGCCAAGTCGCCGGTTCATCCCAACGACCACGTCAACATGAGCCAGTCGTCGAACGACTGCTTTCCGACCGCGATGCATGTCGCGGCCGCCCGGGAGATCGTCGGGCGGCTGGTCCCGGCCCTCAGGCATCTCCACGGCGCCCTCGCCGCCAAGGCGGCGGCCTTCGGCCACATCGTCAAGATCGGCCGGACGCACCTCCAGGACGCGACACCGCTGACCCTCGGCCAGGAATTTTCCGGCTACGCCGCGCAGGTCGGCTCCGGCATCCGGCGCGTCGAGGCCGCGCTCCGGGAACTCTATCCGCTGGCGCAGGGCGGCACGGCGGTGGGCACCGGCCTCAACGCACCGCGGAAATTCGCAAAAATGTTCGCCGGGCGGATCGCCACGATCACCGGCCTGCCGTTCGTCACGGCGCCCAACAAGTTCGAGGCGCTCGCCTCCCACGACGCCTATGTGCTGGTGCATGGCGCGCTCGCCTCGGTGGCGACCGGCCTGTTCAAGATCGCCAACGACATCCGCCTGCTCGGCTCCGGACCGCGATCCGGCCTCGGCGAGCTCAAGCTGCCGGAGAACGAGCCGGGTTCCTCGATCATGCCGGGCAAGGTCAACCCGACCCAGTGCGAGGCCCTGACCATGGTGTGCTGTCAGGTGTTCGCAAACCACACGATCATGACGACCGCGGGGAGCCAGGGCCATTTCGAGCTCAACGTGTTCAAGCCGGTTCTGGCGCACGCCATGCTGCAATCGCTGGGGCTCATCGCCGATGCGGCGACCTCGTTCACCGACCGCTGCGTCGCCGGCATCGAGGCCGACGAGGCGCACATCCGCGAGCTCATGGAGCGCTCGCTGATGCTGGTCACGGCGCTCTCGCCCCGGATCGGCTACGACAAGGCCGCCGAGATCGCCAAGACCGCCCATGCCAACGGGACGACGCTCCGCGAGGAAGCGATCCGGCTCGGCCATGTCGATGCCGATGAGTTCGATCGGATCGTGCGCCCGGAGAAGATGACTGGGCCGCGCTGAGTTGCTGCGGCGCACCGTCACTGTGATTATTGCCAGTAGACGGTACAATCATCGATGGGGAGAATCTGGGCCGGTTACGGCACTTTCCGGAAAGTGGCCTCAACAGGCGTCCACGGCGGTCTTCGGGTTTTGGGTCCTCTGCCAGAAAATGCGGCCAAGTATCGAAATCTGGAGCGCTTTTCGGTTTCCGCCCGTCGACCTTCCGGCTCTCCCTCGTAGGAAAGCGCGTTAGTATCTTGGTATTGTTGGAAACCGGAGGGCCGCGGTCTAGGAGTGGCCTAATTCCCCGCCGTGGGTTGCCGTCGCCTTCTCTGTCCGAGCGCCGCGATCAACTTTTCGTCAGAGCTGGACATTGTCGCCTGCCGCCGTGTTGAGTTTTAAGGCGGTATCGGGATGAACCGGACGAACCAGAAAAACGAGATCAACACAATGGGCGAACTCGTCAACATCAGAACAATCCGCAAGAAGGCGGCGAAACGCCAAGCCGCCGAGCGTGCCGCCGAGAACCGCATCGCTCACGGGCGCAGCAAGGTCGAGCGGGCACGCGACGAAGCGCATGCCGAAAAGGCTGCTCGCGAGCTCGACGCCCATCGCATCGATCGGGAGGACGGCAAATGAAATCTCCCGTCGTCAAGCGCTCCATCGTGATCGCCGGGCACAAGACCAGCGTCAGCCTCGAGGACGCATTCTGGCGCGGCCTCAAGGACATCGCCTCGGCGCGCAACGTGACGCTGTCGGATATCGTCGCCAGCATCGACGGCGACCGGCGGCAGGGCAACCTGTCGTCGGCGATCCGGTTGTTCGTGCTCGAGTTCTATCGCGCGCTGGCCGACGCCGAAGGCGGCAAGTCGACCCCGCCACAGGGCGGAGCCGAGGCTTCCACCTCAACGTTGGGGTCCGATTAGCGAATCCAGGAAGGACCGGCGCGGCGGCTCGGGAATCGGCATCGGCGGGCGGGTCCCGGCGGACGGGCTGCCGGCGCGCGGCGCCCGCGGCGTTCCCGGCGCCGGGATCGGCCGGATGTCGATCGGCGGCGGCAGGGCCGGCGCCTGTTCGCCGGGCTCGGGCCGTGCGCGTCGTTCCGGTCGTGGCACCGGGGCATGCGGCGGCTGGACGGCGGTGCCCGGCGGTGCCGGCGCGGCGGCAGGCGGCGCCGGAGCGGCGGCAGGTAGCGCCGGAGCGGCGGCAGGCGGCGCCAGAGCCGCGGCAGGCGGTGCCGGTGCGGCGGCCGGTGGTGCCGGAGCGGTCGCCGGAGGGACGACGGCGCTCGGCGATGCCGGCACGATGGTACTCGGTGCCGGTGCGGCGGGCGGCACCACGGGAGCCTCCACGGCCGGCGGCTGCGGAATCGAGCCGAGCGCCGATTCGCGCCGCTCCGCCTCGATCCTCTCGATGCGTTTGGTTTCCCGATCGACGGCGCGGAGCATCAGCCAGCCGCCGAGCGCCGACACGTCGATGGTACGCCTGGCCGACGCCGCCGGGCCCTTCAGGGCGATGAACACGTCGGGCCGGGCGAGGCCGGCAGCGTCGCGTTCCGCCGGGCCGGACAGGACCAGGCGGGCGTCGAGCACCCCTTCGGCGAGGTCGAGGCTGCCGGTGATCGTCAGGTCGGCGCCCTGGCCGTTGGCGATGACGTTCGACAGGCGCATTTGGCCGGAGGCCAATGTCAGCGCGCCGTCGGCGCGGGCGATCCGCAGGTCGCCGCCCTCGAGCGCAGTGGCCACCAGCGCTCCGATCTTGCCCGGATCGAGGGTCAATCCCTGGTCGACCGCCCGCGTCACCGCGGCAAACACTTTTGGATCGAGCCCGGCGAACTGGCCGCGATCGAGCGTGACGACCCCGGAGCCGCTGAGCGACCCGACCAGGGCGGCCGGGGTGAGCCCGTTGCCGTCCGCCTCGACCTGGATGCTCAGCCGGCCGGCGACGGGTGGCCGCGGCCCGCCGCGGACCAGCGCGGTGACGTCGGCATCGGCGAGGCCGATGCGGACATGCGCCGAAACCCCCTCGGCGATCCGGCTGAAGGTCAGCTGAGCCTGGGCCTTGCCGCCCGCAAGATGGCCCTCGAGATCCTCGAACGCGACCTCGCCGGCGCCGAACCGCAGGACCCCGCGAACCGATCGGGCCTCCAGCGTCGGGGTGAGCGCGGCACGCGGCGCGGTGAACTCGATGCGGCCGTCGAGCCCATCCAGGACACCGCGCCCAAAGGGCTCGGTCGGCCATCCGGGCGCCTCGCCCGCGGCGGCCTTGCGCGCAGGCATGCCGAGCGACGATGCGATGACGCCGGCGGCATCGACCGTATCGGCCTCGAGGCGGCCGTCGATGCGCGGGCGCGCCGAAAGCGCCAGCGCGAGCCTGCCGCGCAGCGGCGTTCCGGCGACCGTGCCGGACAGGCTCTGGAAGGTCAGCACGCTGCCGGCGATGTTGAGCCAGGTCTTGAGCGCTACCGGCAGGACCGCCTGCGCTTCGGTTCGCAACAGCGTCACATTGGCCGCCGACGCAGTGAGCTCGAGCCCGGCACTGGGGCCATCGTCCCCGGCCAGCCGAAGCTTCCCGCCACCGGTGACGGCGAGGCCGCCGGCGGCCAGCCTGCTCTCGACACGCAGCTCGTCGTTCGCGCGCCCGCGCATCGTGAAACCGAGCATGGCTGGCGACTTGTCCACCGCGACGGCGCGATCGAGCCCGAGCAGGGCGATCAGAACTTTGCCATCATCGGCGGCCGCCTGGGCGCCCACGACGAGGGCGAGCGAAGCCGGCGCCCAGGGATCGCCCGTTGCCTCGCCGGTCATCGCCAGGCGAACCGCTCCGGCATTCCCCTCCAGGGCGAGCTTGACGAGGCTCGCCGGCGCCGGGCCCGCCTCGACGCTCAACGTCGCATGGGCCTTCACGCGGGCCAGTCGGCCCAGCACCGGGCGCAGCGTCTCGGCGGCCTGCGGCGCCCACTTGGCGAGCAGCGTCAGGACGCCGTCGAAACTGTGCGCATCAAGGTCGAGCGTCATCCCACCGCGCGGCGAGGCGTCGATCCGCTTGATCTGCCCGCTGAGATCGACGGCGGCGCCGCCGAGATCGCCCACCGAGAGCTTGTCCAGCACCACCCCGCCTGGGTCGGACCTGAGCCTGATGCTGGCCTTCCTGGCGACGACGCCCGCCAAGGTGACTTCGCCCGCCTCGATCGCGAGCTGCAGCTCGCTTGGCCACGCGATCGCGTAGCCGAGCGATGCCGCGCGCGCCACCGCCAGCGCCGCGTCGAGATCGAGGTCGGCGGCCACCAGTTCGGCTTCCAGCCGGGTCGGACCGGCGCCGGCAAACGCATAGGACAGCCGTCCGGTCACGGCCTGCCGGTCGACCTCGGCCTTGAGCCGCTCGACGGCGATGCGGCCCGGCTCGAGCCGCACGTCGCCGCCGAGATGCAGCACCCCGAGCTGGCGTCGGACGCCATCCTGGCGCCCCTCGAGCCAGGCCAGGAAGGTTTTCGCGTCGGTCGCGTCGAGCGCGACAGGGCCGCTGAAGGTGAGGCGCTCGGACGCGGTGCCCAGCCGCCCGCTCACCCGCAGCTGTGCCGATCCGGGCGCGCGGAACTCCAGGGTCTCGAGGTTCCAGCCCGCCGCATCGGCGTCGAGATCGCCGCGCAGGGCCTGCACCTGGTTGCCGGCAAGCGTCAGCGTGTCGATGCCGATCCCCAGGCGTCCCGGAATCGGCAGCCCGGCTCCGCCCAAACCCTCGACCAGCGTCCGGATGGCGGCGAGCGGCAAATGCCGCGCCGGCTCCGGCAGGTCGAGCACGGTGTCGAGATCGATCTGGCGCGCCGAGAGCACGGCGTCGAAACGCGGTTTCCTGCCGAGCTTGACGTCGACGACGCCGCTGAGCTTCAGCGGATGCTCGTCGGGGCCGTATTGCAGCTCGACCTGCTCGAACAGCGCGCCGGCCGCGCTCGCCTTGACCTTGCCGGTGACCCGCCACGGCACCGCGGCGGCATCGCCGGCCCGCGACACGCCGCGCGCCCGTGCCAGCGTGAGCGCCCCGTCGAAGCGCGGGGCACCGCGCTCGATCCGCACCGCCCCTTCGGCCTCGACGCTCATGGGGCGGTCGCCGGGATCGATTGTCAGCCGCAGCCGCATTGCCTGGTCGTCGGCGAGCCGCCCCGCCGACAGTCGATAGCCGTAGCGCTCGTCGTCGACCAGAAAGCCGCCCTCGCCCTTCACCGGGCCGAGCAGCGAGCGGACCTCGCCGTTGAACCAGAGCTTGTCGAGAACGAGGCGCCCGCCGGCCCCGGCATCGCTCAGGATCGCGCGGCCGTCCTCGATGGCGAGCCCCTCGATCGACAGCGACTCCAGATCGATGCCGGCCGACATGGCCGGCCAGTCGAGGCGGCCGCCGGCATCCATGCCGAGCCTGATCTCCGGCCCGACGATCCGCATCTCGGCGGCGCGCCACTGGCCGCGCATGAGCGGGCCGAGCCTGAACTCGATGGCGAGCTCGCGCGCCTTGACCCGGCCGGCGTCGCCGGCCGGACCGGCCTCGACGCCGCGCAGCGTCAGCGACGGGGTGGGCAGAATGCGCGCATCGATCGCCCCCGTGATGCGCACCGGCATGCCGGTCAGCCGCGTTGCCTGGGCCTCGAAGACAGAGCGGTACTGGCTCCAGTCGACGAAATGCGGACCGGCCAGCGCCGCGACGAGCGCCAGGATGATCGCGATGCTCACTGCGAGCAGGGTCGCCTGCACGACGTGCTCCGAGCCCCTCTGGGATGAGATGGCTGCCGGCCGTCGATTCCCCCAGCCGCAGTCACCTCTGGCGTTATGGCATGTTTAACGGCGATTGTATGTCAACCGCCTGATTCATTCTAAATGAACGATCTTGCCCGGGTTCATGATGTTGTGCGGGTCGAGCGCGCGCTTCACCGACCGCATCACGTCGAGCGCGACCGCCCCGTGCTCGGCCTCGAGATATTTCATCTTGCCCTGCCCGACGCCGTGCTCTCCCGTCGAGGTGCCGTCCATGGCGAGCGCGCGCGCGACCAGCCGCTCCATGAAGCCCTCGAGGGCTGCGAGCTCGGCCGGATCGTCCATGTCGACCACCGGCGCGCAGTGGAAGTTACCGTCTCCGACGTGGCCGACAATCGGACAAATCAGCCCACTGGCGGCGATGTCCTTCTGAGTCTCGACGACACACTCGGCAAGCCGCGAGATCGGCACGCAGACATCGGTGGCGAGCGCTTTGGCGTTGGGACGCAGCGCCCGGCCCGCCCAGTAGGCGTCGTGACGCGCCTGCCACAGCCGGGTGCGGTCCTCCGGCCTGGTGGTCCATTCGAACGGACCGCCGGCATATTCGCGGGCGATCTCGCCGAACCGTTCTGACTGCTCGGCGACGCCCGCCGCGCTGCCGTGAAACTCCAGAAACAGCACCGGCACCTCCGGCAGGCTCAGCTTCGAATAGGCATTGGTGGCCTTGACCATCAGGGCGTCGAGCAACTCCATCCGGGCGACCGGAATGCCCGACTGGATGGTCGCGATGGCGGCGTTGCAGGCGGCCTCGACGGTGGGGAACGGGCAGATGCCGCCCGAGATCGCCTCGGGAATGCCGTGGAGCTTCAGGGTGATCTCGGTGATGACGCCGAGCGTCCCCTCGGAGCCGACGAACAGCCGGGTGAGATCGTAGCCGGCCGAGCTCTTCTTGGCGCGCGTCGCGGTGCGGATGACCTCGCCGTTGGCCAGCACCGCGGTGAGCGAGCGGACATTGTCCACCATGGTGCCGTAGCGCACCGCGTTGGTGCCGGAGGCGCGCGTCGCCGTCATGCCGCCGAGGGAAGCGTCGGCGCCCGGATCGATGGGAAAGAACAGCCCCTGGTCGCGCAGATATTCGTTGAGCTGCTTGCGCGTGACGCCCGGCTCGACCACGCAGTCGAGGTCCTCCGGATGCACCGCGATCACCCGCTTCATCTCGCTGACGTCGATCGACACGCCGCCATAGGGGGCATTGATGTGGCCTTCGAGCGAGGTGCCGGTGCCGAAGCAGATGACCGGCACGCGGCTCGCCGCGCAGGCCTTGACGATTGCCTGCACGTCCTCGGTCGTATGGGCGAAAATGACGACGTCGGGCGGCTCGTTGTCGATCCAGGTCGTGGTGTTGGCGTGCTGCTGGCGCACCGCCAGCGAGGTGACCATGCGGTTGCCGAACCGCGGCGCCAGCGCCGCGGTGACCGCCGCAACGGCTTTCGCATCGCATCGGGTGGTGGGGGAGCTTTGCTGCAGCGCCAGGGACATCCGGGGTTCTCGCGAAATCATGCCTGACCTCAGGTCTAGCAGACGCGACCCATGACCAGCAAAGCCGCCGGGCGCCGGCGGTGCCCGCCGACCGTGCCGACCGAAGGGACCAGGTCCGGCGAATTCAAATAAAACCGCGACAATTGCTCACGAATCCGCCAAACTTCGCCTGGAAACTGGATTGTCTCTTCGCGCCCCGGACCGCCTCCATGCTCGACCGCACCGACCTCGAGCCCGTGTTCTTCGCCCCGTTCGTCTCCTCGGTGATGCGGGTCGAGCCCACATGGATCGACTACAACGGCCATCTCAACATGGCCTATTACAACGTGCTGTTCGATCGCGCCGTCGACGAGGCCTTCGAGCTGGTGGGGATCGGGCCGACCTACGTGCAGCGGCGGCGCCGGTCGTTCTTCACCGCGGAGGTCCACGTCCGCTACCTGCGCGAGGTCCATGCCGGCGATCCGGTCCGCGTCACCTTCCAGCTCATCGACTACGACAGCAAGCGCATCCATTTCTTCGAGCAGCTCTTTCACGCGACCGAGGGATGGGTTTCCGCCACCTCCGAGAACATGTCGCTGCATGTCGACCTCGAGGCGCGAAAAACCGCGCCGTTCGCCGACGGCATCGCCGAGCGGCTGGCGCGGATGAAGACGGCGCACGGCATGCTGCCGCGCCCCGAGGCCGCCGGGCGCCGCATCGCCATGCCGGAGAAGGGCTGAGGCGCCGGCCCGCGTCGACCGCGGTGTCTAGAGAGGTTCGGGGCGCGCGACTGCGCGCCTGAGTTGGCGTCATATCATCTGCCGTGGGAGATGACGGTCGCACCGGCAGTGCGCTGCCTCGCCAGGACCATAGCTGGAAGCTTAATCATAAATATAGCGATCTTACGATATCGATCGAGATCAATATCGATCGAGATCACTTGTCGCCGCTTACTATGTCGGCATATTCCACTATGCTCGTTGGTGGAGGAATTGGGAGACCGTCTTCCCTCAGTCCTTCAACATGGAAGCGGATCGCCTCGCGGATTTCTTCTTCGACCTCCTCAACCGTCGCGGCGGTCGCGATGCAACCCGGAAGATCAGGCACATAGGCCGAGTAATTGTCTTTCATCTTTTCAATTACGATCGCATATCGCATCAGCGCGTGCCCTTGAGTCCCGACTGCTTTAGGATACTGTTCAGCGTGCCCGGAGCCAATTCGTCCGATCCCTTTCCGGCCACCGTCACACGACCAGTCTTTGTCGGATGCTTATATTGCCGGTGGCTCCCGCGAGTAGCAACCAAGCGCCAGCCGTCATCTTCCAGCATCCGGATTGCCTCGCGCACCTTCATTGTGACCCCTCGGAATCGGCGCTAGGGGCTGCCAAATCGCGGCGAGCGAGTCGTCGCACGGATCGTCCGGCGTCGGATAGATCGTGCTGAGGCCCCGACATAATCTCCATCTTTCCTTGATTCTAGAGCCATCCGAATGATCCCCGTGGCCATTGCGGCCGAATCCGGCGATGATTATAACCCACAATTGAATCATCGAAGAGATGCGGCGCGGCAGCCCCCCTCCCTCGGGGCTCGCCATCCGGTGCGGAACCTTCCGGTGCGCACCCGTCCCTCCGTGTGGCTTCGCCGCAACGTCGATATTTCCTGGGTGTGACCACCTCCCGGCCGCACCAGGGCGGGCCGGACGGGTCGACAAGGGCGTTTCCCTGACCCACATTGAGGGCGAAGATTCGCGCCATTTCGCCAAGAAGGACCTCGTGTCGAGCAGCCCGGCCAAAGTTCCCCCATCCGGCGGCATCGCGGCGCGGGCGCTGGCCGGCGTCGGCGCGCCGTATCTCGCGGGACTCAACCCGGAGCAGCGGCTCGCGGTGGAGACGCTCGACGGTCCCCTGCTGGTGCTCGCCGGCGCCGGCACCGGCAAGACGCGGGTGCTGACAACCCGGATCGCCCACATCCTCAGCCTCGGCCGGGCGCGGCCGGCGGAAATCCTCGCCGTCACCTTCACCAACAAGGCGGCGCGGGAGATGAAGGAGCGAATCGGCAAGATGGTCGGGCATGCGGTCGAGGGCATGCCCTGGCTCGGCACCTTCCACGCCATCGGGGTGAAGATTCTCCGCCGCCATGCCGAGCTGGTAGGGCTGAAGAGCAATTTCACCATCCTCGACGTCGATGACCAGGTCCGGCTGATCCGGCAGGTCATCCAGGCCGAGAACATCGACGAGAAGCGCTGGCCGGCGCGGCTGTTCGCCGGCATGATGGACGGCTGGAAGAACCGCGGGCTGGCGCCGGACAAAGTCCCGCCCGGGGAAGCCGCGGTTTTTGCCGGCGGCCGGGGCATGAAGCTCTACGCCGCCTACCAGGAGCGCCTCAAGGTGCTCAACGCCGCGGATTTCGGCGACCTGCTGCTCGAAGGCATCCGGCTGTTCCGCGACAATCCCGACGTGCTGCGCCAGTACCACGGGCGCTTCCGCTACATGCTGGTCGACGAATATCAGGACACCAACGTGGCGCAGTATCTGTGGCTGCGCCTGCTCGGCCAGGGCTCGAAGAACATCTGCTGCGTCGGCGACGACGACCAGTCGATCTACGGCTGGCGCGGCGCCGAGGTCGACAACATCCTGCGCTTCGAGAAGGATTTTCCCGGCGCGACAATCATCAGGCTGGAGCGCAACTACCGCTCGACCGGCCACATCCTGGCGACCGCCTCGAAGCTGATCGCCCACAACGAGGGGCGGCTCGGCAAGACGCTGCGCACCGAGGACGCGGCCGGCGAGAAGGTGACGGTCACCGGCTCATGGGATTCCGAGGAGGAGGCGCGCTCGGTCGGCGAGGAGATCGAGGCGCTGCAGCGCTCCGGCCACAAGCTCAACGAGATCGCCATCCTGGTGCGCGCCTCGTTCCAGATGCGCGAGTTCGAGGACCGCTTCGTCACGCTCGGCCTGCCCTATCGGGTGATCGGCGGCCCGCGCTTCTACGAGCGCACCGAAATCCGCGATGCGCTCGCCTATCTGCGCTGCATCGCCTCGCCGGCCGACGACCTCGCCTTCGACCGCATCGTCAACGTGCCGAAGCGCGGGCTCGGCGATGCCACCCTGCAGGTCCTGCACGACTACGCGCGCAAGGAGCGCATCCCGCTGATGGAGGCGGCGCGCGTGCTCACCGAGACCGAGGAGCTCATGGCCCGGGTGCGGGGGACGTTGCGCGACCTCATCGCGGCGTTCGACCGCTGGCGCGCCGCCCGCGACCGGGTGCCCCACACCCAGCTGGCGCAGATCGTGCTCGACGAATCCGGCTACACCGGGATGTGGCAGAAGGACCGCTCCGCCGACGCGGCGGGACGGCTTGAGAACCTCAAGGAGCTGGTGCGCTCGATGGAGGAGTTCGAGAACCTGCAAGGGTTCCTCGAGCACATCGCGCTGGTCATGGATGCCGACGGCGGCGCCGGTGCCGATGCGGTGTCGATCATGACGCTGCATGCGGCGAAAGGACTCGAGTTCGACACGGTTTTTCTGCCGGGCTGGGAGGAAGGCCTGTTTCCCCACCAGCGCTCGCTCGATGACCAGGGCCGCGCCGGGCTCGAGGAGGAGCGTCGCCTCGCCCATGTAGGCATCACCCGGGCGCGGCGCCGGGCAAAGATCTACTTCGCCACCAACCGCCGCATCCACGGCTCGTGGCAGACCACGATGCCGTCGCGCTTCCTCGACGAGCTTCCCGAGGCCCATGTGGAGGTGACCGAATCCAAGGGCGGGTTCGGCTGGGGCGGCTCCGGCTCGCGCTTCGACGAGATGGATTCGTTCGGGTCGCCCTACGAGACGCCGGGCTGGCAGCGCGCCCAGGCCAACCGCGCCAAGGCAGCGGCCGCGTCGAACGGCCTCGGCGACCACCGCAGCGACAAACCGTTCGGCAGCGCTTCGAAGCGGCGCGGGCCGCTCACCATCGAGGGCGAACTGGTCGCCAAGTCGACCGGCACCGTCTCGCGGTACGCGATCGGCGACCGGATCTTCCATCAGAAATTCGGCTACGGCGACATCGTCACCGTCGACGGCAACAAGCTCACCATCGCGTTCGACAAGGCCGGCGAGAAGCGGGTGGTGGACAGTTTCGTGGAACGGGCGTGAACGATCCGCCGGGCGCGACCTTCGTCGCCCGCCTCTCTGCCGGCGAGAGCGAAGCCCGGCGCCTCGCTGATCTGCTCGGCGAGATGTTCGATCCGGCCGAGACCGCGGTTGCGGCGTTCGAGTCTGAACGGTCGTGGACGGTCGAGATCCTGTTCCGCCTCCCCCCGGATGAAGATGCGGTCCGCGATCTCGTCGCTGCGACGGCCGGCGCGGAGGCGGCGCGTGCGATCGCCTTCGCGACGGTCGCCGACCGCGACTGGGTGGCGGCGGGCTTTGCCGGCCTCGGACCGGTGACCGCCGGCCGCTTCGTCGTCCATGGTGCCCACGACCGGGCAAATGTGCCGGCGAACCGCATCGGCATCGAGATCGAGGCGGCGCTGGCGTTCGGCACCGGCCATCACGGCACCACGCGCGGCTGCCTGCTGGCGCTCGATCACCTGCTGAAGATCGCGCCGCCCGCGCTCCGTTCTCGACGTCGGCACCGGGAGCGGCGTGCTCGCCATCGCGGCCGCTAAAGCGCTGCGCCGAAACGTGCTGGCGACCGACATCGATCCGCGCGCGGTCCTGGTGGCACGGGAGAATTTTTCCGCCAACCGCGTCGGAGCTTTCGCGCAGGTGTTTCGGGCGGCCGGCGTGACCGCGCACCGGCTGCGCAGGCACGGCCCGTTCGACCTGGTGATGGCGAACATCCTGTTGGGGCCGCTCAAAGGTTTTGCGGCGCCGCTCGCTCTGCTGCTCGCGCCCGGCGGCCGGCTCGTGCTGTCCGGCCTGCTGCGCAGCCAAGCCGCCGCCGCGCTCGCCGCCTATCGGACGCAGCGTCTATTTCTCGAGCGGCGCGTCGATCTCGACGGCTGGGTGACGCTGGTGCTGAGGAAGCCCTGGCGTGACACCGCCCCGCCCCGGAGATGACTCCGGAACGGCGCGGCGGAAAGATGCTTTCAGCGAAGGAACGGCAGCGCGTCCTCGCTGCGACGATCGAGCCGGAGGGCGGCCCGTTCCAGCTCGTCCGGCATCAGGTGCCGGAAGCGGGCCAGCTCGCGTTCCGCCCGCCGTATCCGCAATTCCTGCAGCGCGACGACGAAGCGGCGGAACCAGCCATTGCGGGCAGCGGCCGGTCTTGCCGGGGTCGCGGCGCCGTAGGTGATTGCAGCCATTGGTGTCTCTCCTTCTGATCAGAAGCCAGACACCTCCCGGTATTCCTCCAGACTTGTGCGACGCAGTGTACGCTGCGTCGTCCCCGCGGACAATCCGGAGGACCGCATATACGACCCGCAAGTCACGCATAATGCTTGCGTTTTTCTGCTTATGGCGGCGCCATTTTGTTGCGTCGGAGGGCGGCATTGCGAGCGAATATTTTGCAGTGCACACAAAGCCGGCATGCGGGCCCCGGCACCCTCGCGGCGCGGCCCGTTGCCGCGGTCTGCCGCGGGCCATAGATTGCCCACCATGTTCCAGGCCCGCTTCCAGACTTTTGACGACCCCGGCGACCGCTCGGCCACCGCCGACCGGTTGAAGGTGCTGCGCGCCGAGCTTTCGCGCCGCGGGGTCGACGGTTTCGTCGTTCCGCGCGCGGACCGGCAGCAGAACGAGTACGTGCCGCCGGCCGACGAGCGCCTGGCCTGGCTGACCGGCTTCTCCGGCTCGGCCGGCGTCGCGATCGTGCTCGCCGACCGCGCCGCGCTCTTTGTCGACGGCCGCTACACCCTCCAGGCGCGCGACCAGGTCGACCCTGCGTTTGCGGTCGAGCATCTGGTCGACAACCCGCCCGACGCCTGGCTGGAGGCGAATCTCTCTTCCGGCGCGAAACTCGGCTACGACCCGTGGCTCCACACCGTCGAGGGCGCCGAAAAACTCAGCAAAGCCTGCGCGGCGGTGGGCGCCACGCTGGTGCCGCTCGAGCCCAATGCGGTCGACGCGGTGTGGTCCGACCGGCCGGCGCCGCCGCGCGGGCCGGTGGTGCTGCACGACATTGCGCATGCCGGCGAGCCGGAGAGCGCAAAACTGTCACGCATCCGCGCCGAGATCGAGAAACTCAAGGCCGACGCCCTGGTGGTGTCCGATCCCCACGCGGTCGCCTGGGCGTTCAACATCCGCGGCGCCGACGTTGCCCATACGCCGCTGCCGCTCGCCTTCGCGCTGGTGCCGAAGGCCGGGCGGCCGGCGCTCTATGTGGACGGCCGAAAACTCGACAACGCGGTCCGCCATCATCTGGAAGAGTTTTCCGACGTGCGCGAGCCCGAGGCGCTTGCGGCCGATCTCGCCGCGCTCGGCGCCGAAGGCCGGACGGTGCGCCTCGACCAGGCGACCGCCGCGCATCAGCTGGCAAAGATCGTCGGCGAGGCGGGCGGAAAAATTTCTCGCGGGGCCGATCCGATCGTCGCCATGAAGGCGATCAAGAACGCGACCGAGATCGCCGGCACCCATGCCGCCCAGCGCCGCGACGGCGCGGCGGTTACCAATTTCCTCGCCTGGCTCGACCGCGAGGCACCCAAGGAAAAGCTCACCGAGATCGACGCGGTTGCCGCGCTGGAAACATTTCGCCGCGACACCGGCGCGCTCAGGGACGTATCGTTTCCCACCATCTCCGGCGCGGGGCCGAACGGCGCCATCGTGCACTACCGCGTCACCAAAAGCTCGAACCGCACGATCCGCAGCGGCGAGCTCTATCTGGTCGATTCCGGCGCGCAGTATCTCGACGGCACCACCGACATCACCCGCACGGTGGCGGTCGGCACGCCTACGACTGAGATGCGCCGGCGCTTCACGGAGGTCCTCAAGGGCCATATCGCCATCGCCCGCGCGGTGTTTCCCGAGGGCACCACGGGGGCACAGCTCGATCCGCTGGCGCGGCAATATTTGTGGCGCGCCGGGGTCGATTTCGACCACGGTACCGGCCATGGCGTCGGCAGCTATCTGTCGGTGCACGAGGGCCCTGCGCGCATCTCCAAGCTCGGCACCGCGCCGCTCCGGCGCGGCATGATCATCTCCAACGAGCCCGGCTACTACAAGACGGGCGCCTTCGGCATCCGCATCGAGAATCTGGTCCTGGTGGTCGAGGCAGCGCCGGTCGAAGGCGCCGAAAAGCCGCTCGACGCCTTCGAGACCTTGACGCTGGCGCCGATCGACCGGCGGCTGATCGACGTGGTCCTGCTGAGCGCCGAGGAGCGCCATTGGCTCGATGCCTATCACGCCAGAGTGGCCGAGACGCTCGTCCCCCTGGTCGCCGCCGAGACCCGCGAATGGCTGAAAGCCGCCACGCGACCGCTGTAGGATGGGTTGAGCGCCAGCGAAACCCATCAATGCCCGTGGTCAGTAATCAGTAGTCGGTAATCAGATCAGGGCCCGTGTGCTGATTACTGATGACTGATACCTGACTCCTGAAACCGATGGGTTTCGCAAGAGCTCAACCCATCCTACAAATAATGGATTATCCATGACCACCACCACCGACGAGCTGCTCTACGAGGTGCACGACGGGATCGGGCGCATCACCTTCAACCGCCCGCAGGCGCGCAATGCGCTGACCTTCGCGATGTACGAGCGGCTCTCGGAGATCTGCGCTGCGGCGAACCATGATCGCTCGCTCAAAGTGCTGATCTTCACCGGCGCCGGCGACAAGGCGTTCGCGGCCGGCACCGACATCAACCAGTTCCGCACCTTCAAGACGCCGGAGGACGCGATCGCCTACGAGGTGCGGCTCGACCGGGTGCTCGGCGTGGTGGAGCAGTGCCGGGTGCCGACCATCGCGGCGATAGCCGGGGCCTGCACCGGCGGCGGCGCCGGCATCGCGTCGTGCTGCGACCTGCGCATCGGCACGCGGACGGCGAAATTCGGCTTTCCGATCGCCCGCACGCTCGGCAACTGCCTGTCGATGTCGAACCTCGGCCGGCTCGCCGCGCTGATCGGGCCGGCGCGGGTGAAGGACATCATCTTCACGGCGCGCCTGGTGGAGGCGCCCGAGGCGGCGGCGATCGGCCTGCTCAACGAGGTAGTGGAGGATTCCTCGGCACTGGCGCGCCGCGCCGACGAGCTCGCCCGGCTGATCGCCGGCCACGCGCCCTTGACGTTGCGCGCCACCAAGGAGGCGCTGCGCCGGCTGCAGCAACGGCTCTCCCACGAGAACGCCGAGGACCTGATCCTGATGTGCTACATGAGCCGGGATTTCCGCGAGGGCATGGATGCCTTCCTCAACAAGCGTCCGCCGCAATGGTCCGGCGTATAATCACGATGCGCCATCCCGCGTGGGCAAGGACGGGGCACACGCCGTAACAAAACCGCGATGTCGCGGCCGTCCTTGCCCACCCTACGATTCGAGCGGAGCCGACCATGACCATCTGCAAGAGCGGGGCGGAGCACATCGAATCCCTGCGCGACGGGCGCACCGTCCATATCGACGGAAAACTCGTCGCCGACGTCACCACCCATCCGGCGTTCCGCAACGCGATCCGCTCGGCCGCCGCGCTCTATGATTTCCAGGCGCGGCCGGAAAATCTCGAGCTGATGACCTTCGTGCCCGACGGCGCCAACCGCCGCGTCAACCGCGCCTGGCAGATGCCGCGCTCCTACGACGAGATGGTGGCACGCCGCAAGGCGCTGCAGGCCTGGGCGCGGCTGTCCTGCGGCTTCATGGGGCGCTCGCCCGATCATGTGGCCTCGGCGCTGGTCGGGCAGTGCATGGGCATCGAGGTGTTTGCCCGCCACAGCCCGGACCGCGCCAAGGCGCTCATCGACTATTTCGACTATGCCAGCCGCGCCGACGTGTTTCTCACCTACGTCATCATCAATCCGCAGGCCGAGCGCGCCAAGGACTGGGGCCAGCAGGAGGACGATCTGGTCGCCCGCATCGTGGACGAGGATTCCTCCGGCATCACCATCCGCGGCGCCAAGATGCTGGGCACCAGCTCGATCATGGCCAACGAGGTCCTGGTCGCCAACCTGCAGCCGCTCAAACCCGGCGAGGAGGACCTGGCGTTCTCCTGTGCGCTGCCGATGAACGCCAAGGGTCTGCGCGTGCTGTCGCGCAAATCCTACGAGGCGTCGGCGGTCTCGGTGTTCGACAACCCGATCTCGTCGCGGTTCGACGAGAACGACGCGCTGATCTATTTCGAGGACGTCAAGGTGCCGTGGGAGCGCATTTTCGTGCACCGCGACACCGACATGTGCCGGGCGCAGTTCCATGACACGCAAGGGCACGCCTACCAGAACTACCAGGCGCAGATCCGGCTGTCGGTGAAGATCAAATTTTTGGTCGGGCTGGCGCACCGCATCACCGAGGCGATCGGCACGACGAGCATCCCGGCGGTGCGCGAGCAGCTCGGCCATCTCGCCGCCCAGGCCAGCATGGTCGAGGCCATGCTGTCCGGCATGGAGGCGAGCGGGCAGATGGCCGGCGAGTGGTGGGTGCCCAACAAGCACTTCATGTATTCGGCCCAGGTGTTGACCCAGGACCTCTACCCGGAAGTGATCCGGACATTGCGCGAGCTTTCCGGCGGCGCGCTGATCATGCTGCCCTCCTCGCTGCACGATTTTGCCGATCCGCAGGTGGAAAGAATCATCCGCCTCACCCAGCGCGCCGCCGGCATGAAGCCCGAGCAGAAGGTGAAGTTTTTGAAGGCCGCCTGGGACGCCATCGGCTCCGAGTTCGGCTCACGCCACACCCAGTACGAGATGTTCTATGCCGGCGCCCGCTTCGTCACCACCGGCCACAGCTTTCGCACCTACGACTGGAAGGGGGCGACCGGCCTGGTCGATGGCCTGCTCGATTCGTATGAACTGGCCGACGAGCTGAACGCGCCTCGAACCTGAACAGCGGCACTTTGCGATGAAGCTCGCCATCGTCAATCTCGGAAGAATCGTCTCCGGCGACTGGCACGATCCGTTCGCCGCCGGCGACACCATCCTCACCGAGGGCGACCGCATCGTCGCGGTCGGCACCGCCTCGGCGGCGGCAGTCGAGGCGGCCGACGTCGTCATCGACGCCGGCGGCATGACGGCGATCCCCGGCCTGATCAACTCCCACGTCCACGTCACCTTCGGTGACTACACGCCGCGCCAGCGCACGGTCGGCTATCTGGAGAGCTATCTGCACGGCGGCACCACCACGGCGATCTCCGCCTCCGAGGTTCACGTGCCCGGCCGCCCGCGCGATCCGGAGGGCGTAAAAGCCCTGGCGGTCGCGGCGCAGCGCTGCTTCGCCGATTATCGCCCCGGCGGCATGCGGGTGATCGCCGGCTCGGTGATTCTCGAGCCCGGACTGATAGGTAAGGACTTCGTCGACCTTGCCGCCAGGGGCGTCAAGCTTGCCAAGGCCGGCTTCGGCGCGGTGAAGACCGCGTTCGACTACGTGCCGCTGGTGGCCGACGCCAAGGCCGCCGGCCTCATCACCACCTGCCACACCGGCGGCTCGTCGATCCCCGGCTCCGGCGCGATTACCGGCGACCACCTGCTCGCCATTGAGCCGCACGTGTCGTTCCACATCAACGGCGGTCCGACCGCGATGCCCGACGCGGATTTTGCCCGCGTCATCCGCGAGAGCGAGATCGCGCTGCAGGTCTGCACCGCCGGCAACCTGCGCACCACGCTGCTGTGCGCAAGGCTAGCCGCGCAATACGGCGCCTTCGACCGATTCATCATCGCCACCGACACCCCGACCGGCAGCGGCATCATGCCGCTCGGCATGCTTTATACGATCGCGCATCTGTCGAGCCTGACCGACCTGCCGACCGAGCACTTCGTCTGTGCGGCGACCGGCAGCAACGCCAAGGTCTACGGGCTCGACAGCGGCTTCCTGCAAGCCGCCCGCGCCGCCGACATCGTGCTCATCGACGCGCCCGACGGCGGCACGCAGACGGATGCCCTGGCCGCCATCCGCCACGGCGACATTGCGGCGATCGGCGCAGTGGTGTCGGCCGGCGTACCGCGGTTCGTGGGACGCAGCCGCAACACGCCGGCCACGACGCGGCACGCGCGGGTGGCGCGGTCGAGCCTGATGCAGGATTTTGCGAGCGGCGGGCATTGAGGCGTGTCCAAGAGAACACGGATCGCAGGCTGGCCCGATTCGCTCACCGGCTGGGCGACAACGACCCGAACAGAAAGTTGAATTCGCTGCGCTTCGTTCCCTTGAAGTAACGCCCCTGCCATGCGTCGGTCGGCGCCAGCCCCATGAGCGCCGGAGCGCGCCTGGTTGCCAGGAAGGAAAGCCATCGATAGTGGTCCAGCAATTGGATCACATACACCGCATACTCCGCCGCGAGCTGCGGGGCGTTTTCGATGATCAGCAGATCGCTCTGGTTCCTTGCGCTGGTTTCCGGGCTGAGGTCGTGCGATCCGGTCAGGACCGTCGGATGCGGCCCGAAGGGGTCGACCAGCACGATCGTCCCGTCGATTAGCCGACCGGGTGCCCGCCCTTCAATAACGGTGACCTCATCGTTCACTCTGTATTCGTAGCGGGCGGAACCTTTCGCTCCGGGCCGACGAAACCATGACAGGCCCTCGATGAACAGATCCTTGTCGCGAAGCAGTCCCAGTATCTCGCCCATTACCGCATCGGCGACGCGCTTCCCGTCGACAAGGAAGATGATGCCCTGCCGCGCGCCTCGGACCAGCCGGATGACGTCTCTCAGATCGCCGCTGCCGGGCGTCGGAGTATCCCATAGCGTGATCGACATCCCGTTCTCGCGAATGTGCACCGGCAGCGACAGCTTCCTTGGCTGCCGCGACTGCCCGGGCGGGCGGTCATCACGCAGCTGATCCCAAAGGTCCAGGTACGCACGAGCGAGAGCAACCGATTCCATGAGGATTCCGCTGTTCGATCGAAGGCACAGGGCCCTGGTCGTCCACGCGGCGCTTCCGGTCCAAAGGCTGATCGGGGCTCCCCATTTGTCGCAGAACACTGCGAAGTGGCTTCGTGCCGAAGCGTTCTTCCGAAGCGACTGCTGATAGACCCGGACTCCCGCTTTGCGCAGCTCTCGCCGGAGTTTCGCAGTCGCATCGGCGAGCGATCCCGGCCGGACGGGCAATGCTCCCAGCATAAGGCAGAGACTGCTGCCCAGGCTCTTGAGCTCCGCGATCAGGTCCGCGTCGTCCAGATCGCCCAAGGCGGCGTAGACACGCTGCTCCGCCAGCCTGGCCCGGGTCAGCAGCTGGAGAAGCGTTTCCCGCAACCCTCCCCCCAGACTGCGGCGCACGTCCGCACGGCGTCCCAACTCGCGCAGCGTCGCGTCCTCGGTGCCGACGCGGTTGCCCAGCGCGCGCGCCAGCAATCCCGTGACGTGCGTGCGAGTGAAGAATGCGCGGCAGCCCGGATGCGAGCCCCTGCTTGGGCTGACCCAGCCGGTCCAACCGCTTCCAGTTTGTCCGGCGGCGTCAGCCAGCACCCCAGGCCGGCCTATCATCGGGACCACGCGATATCGAACTTCCTGTTGCGGATCGAGACGCTGAGCCCATCTGAAGTTCTGGATCGGGTGGATCGTGCTCGGCGTCGGCTTGCCAACCGGAGCGCTGTTGTCGCCAGGAAAACCGACGAAGCTCCCCACCACGTCCTCGGTTATGCCGGCGTCGCCGAGCACCCTGCGTCGGAGCGAAAAGCCCAAGCATCCGATGATCGGCTGCGCGGTACGCCAGGCGATCAGCGCCCCTTCGGAATTGCTGTACGCCCGGATGTCGATCGACACGGCGTCCCCTTGGGGCTCGCCAGTCGAAGGGCTTTGCCTGGCCGGCCATTTTTCCTGGAGCCAGCGCAGCAGCGCGCGATCGACGTCGATCGACTCCGGACGAGGCGTGAAGAAGCTGGCGACCTGGTGCTCCTTGAGCTCCGCCCGCCAGCGCCCGATGGCGGGATCATTGGCAAGATTGGCGATGGCTTCGGCGGGCCAATCCGCTTCCTCGCTGGCCATGAATACCAGCACGTCGATCCCCCTCCTCAGTGCCTCCTTGTACTCCAATTGGGTAATGCTCAGGCTCTCGCCATCGGGAACATGGCCGCGGCGAAAACCCACAAGCAGGATGCAGAGGCTGCAGTCCCGCATCCGCTCCTGCGACAGCGTCTTCGGCTCGTCGCTGGCGGCGGTCCACCTCTCCATGGGGTCGACGAAAATTCCCCCGCCCGCCAATCGGTCGATGACGTAGGCGCGATGCTCTTTCAAATCGTTGTATGTCGAGGACACGAAGGCCTGAATCATGGCGCCGAACGCTACGGCCTGCGGTCGTGGAGGTAAAGGACAAACAGAACCGCCCAGGCGAGAAGCCAGGGACACCTGATCTTGCCGCGCCTGGAAATATGAGTGGACGGAAAACCCGGAGCGCGCATTTCTGCGCAAGGACGATCTCGCTGTCCGTCGCATCTTCAAATCGGTCATGGCGACGACGCGGACGGCGCGCGTCGTAGGGTCGATCGTAATGCAGGATTTTGTCGGCGGCGGGCATTGAGCGGGCTGGGCCATAGGACGATTTTTGGTTGGCGTCTTGAAATGTTCCGTGATTGCCGTACATCCTCAGCATGAATCAAAAAATCTCGGAAAAATCCCCGCGTCCCGCCCGACTTGAGGCGCGGATCTCGCCCGATGCGCTCGCTATCGTGAGGCGTGCAGCCGAAATCCAGGGGCGCAGTCTCAGTGATTTCGTGGCAGCCGCAGCTTACGAGGCAGCCCAGACGACGATTGCCGAAGCCCAGATCATCAGGCTGTCCCTCGAAGACCAGCGCGCCCTGGTGCGGTCGATTGCCGACCCGTCCAAGCCGACGCCGGCGCTATGCCGCGCCAGGAACGCTCATCGTCGCCTTCTGCAGAAACCCAGCTCGTAGGACCGCCTCCCGTGATAGACATGGACCGCAAGGTCGGCCTTCTGATAACGAACGATGGTCGGCGACGCATCCGTTTGGCGAAAGCCGAGACGATCGAGAAACGCAAAGGTCTCCATAACCGCCGTCGAAAAATTCAGGCGGATGCGGTCTCTCTCGGCGTTTAAGTCATATGGGTGCATGGTCAGCACCCTCGCAACCGCAACACTTGACCCCCGAGATTGCCGTCTCCGCAACTCGACCGATCAGGCTCACGTCAGATTTTTCTCAGCCTCTCCAAATCCTTCTCAAACTTGACGGCATCGTTTCTTGCACGCCGCAACAGATCCTCGCAATCCATTCCAGTGAGCTCGATACTGGCACCAAGTTGATGCCGTGCAATCACTCGGTAAACGCCAGAAGATACTTCATCAACCTTAAAGGTCCAATTCGGCGGCGTATCCATCTCAGGCATTGCATCATTTCATCTGCTTTATATTATTACTGCGAAAGCAGCCCCTGCAACCGCCTCACTTCTTCAATCAGCTGCGGAATATCCTGCCTGGCGTGAGCGATAAAATCCTGATCGGCAACCGTGGCTCCCGTAAGGTATATATCCTCGGCTCCTGTCATGATGAAGCTGGACCCGCTCATCTCCTCTCTCCCCTCCACATACGATTTCCATGGTCCCGAAGTCGCCCTGTTACATCGCATCTCAATCTCTTCGAGGTCGACGTTGGCGAGCCTGGTTCCAATTTCCATCGCGCCCGGTGGGACAAGGCGCGCACCAAAGGCGCACCACTTCGGATGGTCACCTGCGAACTCGAAAAAATCATCAAGGTACCGCAACCCGAGGGCGGACAGACGGCTGACAAACTCGTCAAGCGCTCCCCCACCAAAATGCGGCCCGAATGACAGTAATTCGTCATTGCGGTCCAGGGGTTCTGAAACCTCCATGACGGCCATCAAAGCGGCGAGCGAGACGGCCCGCTCTCTCAGTGCTGCCATGCGGACCACGATCGCAAACTCGCTCGTGACTGAGACGAAAGTCATTTATCTTCCAGTACGGTACGTCTGCTCTCGGTCGCCCAGAATCGCAGCACCCCATAGTTACGTCTGAAGAACGCTGAAGGCTGCCCCCTCACCCCTCCCCGATCATCCCGAACCATTCATCCTCGGTCATCACTGTCAGCCCGAGTTCCCTCGCCTTGTTGAGCTTCGATCCGGCCGACGGACCCGCCACCACATAGTCGGTCTTCTTCGACACCGAGCCCGCCGTCTTGGCGCCGAGGCGCTCGGCCATGGCCTTGGCCTCCTCGCGGGTCATGCGCTCGAGCGAGCCGGTGAACACCACGGTCTTTCCCGCGATCGGGGTCGCGGTCTTCGGCTTCTCGGCGTCGAGGATTTTTACCTGCGCGGTCAGGCGCTCGACGATGCCGCGGTTGTGTTCCTCGCGGAAATAGGCGGCGAGGCTGTCGATCACGCTGTCGCCGATCTGGTCGAGCAAATCCATCTCCTGGCGCGTCTCGGCGTCGCCGTCGGAAACCTTCAGGCAGGCGTCGTGAAAAGCCACCCACGAGCCGTAGGCGCGGGAGAGCACCCGCGCGGTGGTTTCCCCGACATGGCGGATGCCGAGCGCGTGGATGAAACGTTCGAGCGCGATCTCCCGCCGCGCGGCGATCGCGTCGAAGAGGTTGCGCACGGAGGTCGTGCCGAACCCTTCCTTGTCCTCGAGCCTGATCTCGGCGTTGCGCGCGGCAAGCGTGAAAATGTCGGCCGGCTCGCGGATGATGCCCTCGTCGAAGAACAGCGCGATCTGTTTCTCGCCCAGCCCCTCGATGTCGAAGGCGCGGCGCGACACGAAATGCCGCAGATGCTCGACCTTCTGGTACGGGCAGGCGAACTCGCCGCTGCAGCGGGCGACCACGCCCTCCGCGCCGGTCGCGGTCTGGTCGCGCACGATCGCCGTCTTCAGCCCGCACGGGCAGGTTTTCGGGAAGCGGTAAGGCTTGGCATCCTTGGGCCGCTTCTCCGCGACGACGCCGAGCACCTGCGGGATGACGTCGCCGGCGCGCTGGATGGTCACAGTGTCGCCGATGCGCACGTCGAGGCGCTCGATCTCGGCCTCGTTGTGCAGGGTGGCGTTCGACACCACCACGCCGCCGACGGTCACCGGCTCGAGCTTGGCGACCGGGGTGAGCGCCCCGGTGCGCCCGACCTGGATCTCGATCGCCTTGATGACCGTGGTCGCCTTCTCGGCGGGAAACTTGTGGGCGATCGCCCAGCGCGGATTGCGCGACACGAAACCGAGCCGCTCCTGCCAGTCGATGCGGTCGACCTTGTAGACGACGCCGTCGATGTCGTAGTCGAGCTTCGCCCGCCGGGTCTCGATGTCGCGGTAGACGGAAAGCATCTCGTCGACCGAGGCGACCACCTTCATCAGCGGATTGGTGGAGAAGCCGCGCGCGGCAAACCACGCGATCATGCCGCTCTGGGTCTTTTCCGGAAGCGCGCTCGTCTCGCCCCACGCATAGGCGAAGAATTTGAGCGGCCGCGATGCCGTGATCGAAGGATCGAGCTGGCGCAGCGAGCCCGCCGCCGAGTTGCGCGGATTGGCAAACAGTTGCTTGCCCTCGGCCTCCTGCCGGCGGTTGAGCGCCAGGAAATCGGCGCGCCGCATGTACACCTCGCCGCGCACCTCGAGCACGTCAGGCACACGTCCGCCCGATAGCTTCTCCGGGACGTCGTCGAGCGTCCTGATGTTCTGGGTGACGTCCTCGCCCTCGGCGCCGTCGCCGCGGGTCGCCGCCCTGGCGAGGCGCCCGTTCTCGTAGCGCAGCGAGCAGGACAGCCCGTCGATCTTCGGCTCGGCCGTGAAGACGAGCGGCTCGTCGGCGGGAAGCCGCAAAAATTTCCGGATGCGCTCGACGAACTCGCCGACCTCCTCGTCGGCAAAAGCGTTGCCCAGCGAGAGCATCGGTAGGGCGTGGCGCACTTTTGCGAATTTTCCCGCCGGCTGGGCGCCTACCCGGCGCGACGGCAAGTCGGCGCGCACCAGGGCGGGAAAGCGCGCCTCGATCGCCTCGTTGCGCTGCCTCAGCGCATCGTACTCGGCGTCGGAGACCGCCGGCGCGTCGTCCTGGTAGTAGCGCCGGTCGTGCGCCGCGATCTCGCCGGCAAGTCTTGCCAGCTCGACCTTGGCCTCGGCCTCGGTGAGCGTATCGACGTCGGTTTGTTTGGTCGGCTTGGCGCGTGGCATGGCGTCAAATAATCGTGGGATGGGTTGAGCCGGCGGCGAAACCCGTCAATGTTACGGTCAACCCGCGGCGGCGCGGATCAGGCGCTCGGCGGCGGCGCGAGCCTCCTCGGTGATTTCCGCTCCGGCGAGCATGCGGGCGATCTCCTCGCGGCGGCGGTCGGCCAGCACCTCGCCGACCCGGGTCGCCACCCGGCGGCCGCGGTCGAGCGTATCCTTGGTGATCAGATAGTGGCGCTCGGCGCGCGCCGCGACCTGCGGCGCATGGGTCACGGCGACGACCTGGACGCGCCCGGCGAGCCGCCCGAGCCGCAGCCCGATGGCGTCGGCGACGGCGCCGCCGACCCCGGTATCGATCTCGTCGAACACCAGCGTCGGCGCCGAGCCGCGATCGGCCAGCACCACTTTCAGCGCCAGCAGGAAGCGCGCCAGCTCGCCGCCCGAGGCGACCCGCATCAGGGGTCCCGGCCGGGTGCCGGGATTGGTCTGTACCCAGAACTCCACCCGGTCGTAGCCGGAAGGGCCCGCCAAATCGGGCTCGCCGGCGATTTCGGCGGAGAACCGCGCGCGCTCGAGCTTGAGCGGCTTGAGCTCGGCATTGACCGCGCTCTCCAGCGCCTTGCCGGCCTTGCGGCGGGCGGCGGAGAGCGCCGCGGCCGCCGTCCGATAGGCGTCATCGGCGGCGAGCGCCGCCGCCTCCAGGCCGCCGAGCCGCTCGGCGCCGGCATCGAGCGCCGCGAGCTCGCCCGCCTGGCGCCGCGCCAGCGGATCGAGCTCGTCGACCGGCACGCTGTATTTGCGGCCGGCGGCGCGCAGCGCGAACAGCCGCTCCTCGATGCGCTCGAGCTCGCGCGGATCGTAGTCGGCCGCCCTGAGCGCCGCTTCCAGCCGGCTGCGCGCCTCCTCCAGCGCATCGAGTGCCGCGTCGAGAGCCTTGACCGACGGCTCGACCAGGGCCTGGGCCTGGGCGGCGCGGCGCTCCAGCCGGCGCAGCGCGGTGGCGAGCGCGTCGATCGGCGAATTGGCGCCGCCCAGCGAATCGTAGGCGTCGCGCAGGTCGGCGGCGACCTTTTCGGCCTGCATCATCGCGCTGCGGCGCTCGGCGAGAAGGATCTCCTCGCCGGCCTGGGGGGCGAGCCTGGTGAGCTCGTCGACCGCGTGGCGCAGCCAATCGGCCTCGCGCCGGCTCTTCTCCACCGCCGCGCGGTGCGCCGCGAGCGCCTCGTCGGCGGCGCGCCACTGGGCCCACAGCAGGCCGACCTCGGCGCTGTCGGCGTCGAGACCGCCGTAGGCGTCGAGCAGCAGGCGATGGGTGGCGACATCGACCAGCGCCCGCTCGTCGTGCTGGCCGTGGATCTCCACCAGCGCGCCGCCCAGCTGCTTCAAAACCTGCACGCTGACCGGCTGGTCGTTGACGAAGCCGCGGGTGCGGCCGTCGGAAAACTGCACCCGGCGGAGAATCATCTGGTCGTCGACCGGGATGTCGTTGGCGGCGAGCACCTGCCACGCCGGATGGTCGCCGGTGACCTCGAACACCGCGGTGACCTGGCCCTGCTCGGCACCGTGGCGCACCAGGCTCGAATCGCCGCGCGCGCCCAGCGCCAGCCCGAAGGCATCGAGCAGGATCGACTTGCCCGCCCCGGTCTCGCCGGTGAGCACGGAAAGGCCTGAGGCGAAGTCGATATCGAGCCGGTCGATCAGGACGATGTCACGTATGGATAGCCGAACCAGCATCGCCGAAGCCGATCTTCTTGAAGGCCCGGCTGATCCAGGAGCTCGTATTCTCGCTCGGCTCGAGCCCGCCGCCTCGCACCAGGGCGTAGGCGTCCTTGTACCACGGACTGTCGGGAAAATTGTGCCCGAGGACCGCGGCCGCGGTCTGCGCCTCGCCGACGATGCCGAGGCTCATATAGACCTCGGTGAGCCGCATCAGCGCCTCCTCGACGTGGCGCGTGGTCTGATACTGCGTCACCACCACCTTGAAGCGGTTGATCGCCGCCGTGTAGTCGCGCTTCTCCTGATAGTAGCGGCCGACCGACATCTCCTTGCCGGCCAGCTGGTCCTTGGCGACCTCGAGCTTCTTCTTGGCGCTCGCCGCATATTCGGAGGTGGGGAATTTTCGCGACACCTCGTCGAGCGCGGTGAGCGCCTTCTCGGTGCGGCCCTGGTCGCGGGAAATGTCGGGGATCTGGTCGAAATAGGACGAGCCGATCAGGTACTGGGCGTAGGCGGCTTCCGAGGTTCCGGGATGCAGCGTGACGTAGCGCTTGGCGGCGCCGATGCACTCGTCGTACTCGCGCCCCTCGTAGTACGCATAGGCCGACATGATGAGCGACTTGCGCGCCCATTCCGAATAGGGGTGCTGGCGGTCGACCTCCTCGAACTTCTTCGCCGCGGCCTTGTAGTCGCGCTTGCTGTTGAGCAGATAGAGGCCCTCGTTGTAGAGCCGGTCGGCCGGATCGTCCGACACCGCCGGGGCCTTGTCGCTGAACCAGTCGGGCAGGCTGCCGCAGCCCGGCAGAGCGATGAGCGCGACGCCGACCAGCGCCGTCCGCACCAGCACCAGCGCGCGTGCGCGCGGCGGAACGAGGGTTGACGCGGGAAAACGCGAGACCATGGGCCCGATCTGTCCGTATCCTGGCGAGGCGGCCGATCCGCCGCGACGCTCCCGACCAATAGCCGAAACGCGGTCAGGTCGCCATGCGATTATGCCGACAATCAGCCCGCAATATGGCGCCCGATCAGGACAGGTCCGCCCCGTAGGCCGGCGCGACGAGGCCGGCAGCCACATCGGCATGCCCGCGTCCCCGCGGGGCCCGCTCCTCGACCACGGTCCAGGCGGTCGGGTCGGCCACCAGGGCGGACAGCACCGCGTGGTTGAGCTTGTGGCCGCCGCGGACCGAGCGGTAGGCGCCGAGAATCGGCGCGCCGGCGAGGGCGAGATCGCCGATCGCGTCGAGCGCCTTGTGGCGGACGAACTCGTCGGCGAAGCGCAGGCCCTCCGGATTGAGCACGCGGCTCTCGGTGACCACCAGGGTGTTTTCCAGCGAGGCGCCGAGCGCATAACCGGCGCTCCACAGCTTGGCGACGTCACGCATGAAGCCGAAAGTGCGGGCGCGGGCGACCTCGCGGCGGAACGTGGCCGGCTCGACGTCGAGGGCGAGCGCCTGGCGGCCGATCAGCGGATGGGAAAAGTCGATCTCGACCTCGACCCGGAAGCCGCGCCCGTAGGGCCGCAGCTCGCCGAGCGAATCGCCGCAGGCGATGCGGACGGGTTTGAGCACCTTGGTGTAGCGCCGCGGCGCCGCCAGGGTGACGATGCCGACCTGGTCGATGGCGGCGACGAAGGGCTCGGCGCTGCCGTCCATGATCGGCGCTTCCGGCCCGTCGAGCTCGACCACCGCGTTGTCGACGCCGAGGCCGCACAAGGCCGCCATGATGTGCTCGATGGTCGACACGCCCGGGCCCGAGGCATCGCCCAGCACGGTGGCAAGCTCGGTCGCCGTCACCGAGCCGACGCGGGCGTGGATCTCGCGATCCGGCCGGCCGTCCGGTCCGCACCGGACAAAAACGACGCCGGTTCCGGCGTCGGCCGGCAGCAGGCTCAATGTGACGGGAAGACCGGAATGGACACCGATGCCGGATACTGCGGCGCGATCACCAAGCGTGGTTTGCCGGCCCGCTTTCATCTGTCCGCACCCCTACGGCACACGCTGCGCCCGCAACATCGCGAGCGCCGTTACCGACCCCAAGAGGCCTCTATTTCGCCATCGAGCAAGGAAGATAATTGTGGGTGCGATCCGTTCGGCGACCGCGGCCCTTCCCCCTCGCCTCCCCCAGGCGAACCCCTGACGAAGCCCCTTCGACCAGGAGCTTAACCAGTTGGCGCGGCGACGCCAATTCACGGTTTTTTACCGACTGTTACCTTTGTCCGAGGGATGTTTCCGGCGCCTGAATCTGCCCTTGCGCGGCGCCCGGAACCGGCTTCGCAACGGCGCGCGCGGCCGCCCAATTCGGCCCCGGCCGCGCTAAGATCTAGCCATGATTCCAACGCACTGCGCCACAATGCCGAACCGCCGGCGGCGACCGCCGGCGGGCCAGGCCGCCGGTCAGTTGGCCTGCCTGCGCAGGAAGGCCGGGATCTCCAGCTGGTCGTCGTCGAAGGCGTTGAGCACCGGGGTCGGCCGTCCGTGCGGGTCCAGGCCCTGCGGCGGCTGCCGCGGACCGGCAGGCCGCTTGGCGTATTCGGAGACCGGGTCCGGTGCGCGCGATTCGTGCATGGGCGATTCGTGGGCACGGGGATCCTGGGCACGCGGATCTTGGGTCCGGGGATCCTGGGCCCGCGGATCTTGGGCCCGCGACTCCTGGGCGCGCGGATCGGGCTGCCGCGGGGCTTCGGCACGCTGCACCGGGGGCGCCGGCGCCCGTTCGGCCTGCCGTGGCGCCGGTCGCGGCGCCGGGGCGGCGGGCTCCTCGGGCTCCTCGCGGCGGCCGAGACCGACCGAGGCGAGCCGCTGCAGCAGCGAGGTGCGACGCACCGGATGGGTGGCCTCGACCTCCTCGCCGCGGCTGGCACGCAGCTCCTTTTGCGCCTGCGCCGGCAGATCCTCGATGCGCGGCATGCGCGGCGGCCGTGCCGGACGCTCCGGCTGCGGCGGGATGAAGGCCTGCGCCGGCGGCTCGTGCGGGACCGACGGCGGGTGCTGCTCGTCGACCGGCTCGATGAACAGCGACGGTTTCGGCGGAATCGGCCGGATCGTCACGTCCTCGATCGCGGTTGCCGGCGGCAGCGTCGGCGTCGGCGCCGGGGTCTGCACCGACCGCGAGGCCTCGGTCATGGCGGCGGCTTCCGGCTGGGCGGCCGGGCGCGGCGCCGGCTCCGAGCGCTCGACGCGCTCGGCGAGGCGCTGGGTATTGGAGCGCAGCTTCTGGGTGAGCTCGGCGAGCCGCGAAATCGAGCGAGCCGCCGGTGGTGGCGGGAGGCTGGCTGTGCGCCGCGATCGGCAGCGCGTCGATGCCGGTCGCCACCACCGACACCCGGATGATCCCGTCGAGGCTCTCGTCGAAGGTCGCGCCGACGATGATGTTGGCCTCCTGGTCGACCTCCTCGCGGATCCGCGTCGCCGCCTCGTCGACCTCGTAGAGGGTGAGGTCTTTGCCGCCGGTGATCGAGATCAGGAGGCCGCGCGCGCCCTTCATCGAGGAATCGTCGATCAGCGGATTGGCGATCGCCGCCTCCGCCGCGGTGAGCGCCCGCTTCTCGCCGCTCGCCTCGCCGGTCCCCATCATCGCCTTGCCCATCTCGCGCATCACCGCGCGGACGTCGGCGAAATCGAGATTGATCAGGCCTTCCTTGACCATGAGGTCGGTGATGCAGGCGACGCCCGAATACAGCACCTGGTCGGCCATGGCGAAAGCGTCGGCGAAGGTGGTCTTCTCGTTGGCGACACGGAACAGGTTCTGGTTGGGGATGATCATCAGCGTGTCGACCGCCTTCTGCAGCTCGTGGATGCCGGCTTCGGCGACCTTCATGCGCCGCCCGCCCTCGAACTGGAACGGCTTGGTGACCACGCCGACGGTGAGGATGCCGACCTCGCGCGCGGCCCGCGCGATGACCGGCGCGGCGCCGGTGCCGGTGCCGCCGCCCATGCCGGCGGTGATGAACACCATGTGGGCGCCCGAGAGGTGGTCGCGGATCTCGTCGATCACCTCCTCGGCCGCCGCGCGTCCGACCTCGGGCTGCGAGCCGGCGCCGAGACCTTCGGTCACCTGGACGCCCATCTGGATGATGCGCTCGGCCTTGGACATGGTCAGCGCCTGGGCATCGGTATTGGCGACCACGAAGTCGCAGCCCACCAGCCCGGCGGTGATCATGTTGTTGACTGCATTGCCGCCGGCGCCGCCGACCCCGAACACGGTGATCCGGGGCTTGAGCTCACGGATGTCGGGCATTTTCAGGTTGATGGTCATGACTGCCTCTCAGGGACGCCGGCGCGCCGGCCGGCGAGTTTGGCCGGTCCGCCACCGGCCAGGTGAGTGATCGTCTCGATCGTTCGGTTGCGGGTCATTCAGAAACTCTCCCGAAGCCATCGACCGACCCTGGCCAGATAGCCGTCCGTCCCGGTCATGAGATGCCGGGTATGCCGTGCCTCGAAATGCTCCAGATAGGCCATCTGCGGATAGACCAGGAGCCCCGCCGCGACCGCGAAGGCCGGACCCTTGGCGGAGTCCGGCAGGCCGCCGATGCCGAGCGGCCGGCCGGTGCGAATCTCCCGGCCGAGAATCTTTGCCGCCAGCTCGGCGACGCCGGCGAGCTGGCTGGCGCCTCCGGTCAGGATCACCCGGCCGCGCGGATCGGCGGCGAACGGCGAGGCGGCCAGCCGGTCGCGCACCATCTCGAGGATTTCCTCGACGCGCGGGCTGATGATGCGCACCAGCTGGGCGCGCGGCACCAGATGCGGCGGCTCGCGATCGTCCTCGTCGACCGGCGGCACGGTGATCATGTCGCGATCATCCGACGGGCTCGGGATTGCGCTGCCATAGAGGTTCTTGATTCGCTCGGCATCCGCAATACGCGCCGTCAGCCCGCGGGCGAGATCGAGCGTCACGTGGTTGCCGCCGAGGGCGAAGCCGCCGGCATGGACGAACCGCCCGCCGCTGAATACCGCCGTCGTCGTGGTGCCGGCGCCGATATCGACCACCGCGGCGCCGAGATCGGCCTCGTCGTCGGCGAGCACGCTCAAGCCGGCCACATAGGGCGTCGCCACCATGGCGCCGACCGAAAGGTGACAGCGCTCGACCGCGAGCATCAGGTTGCGCACCGGCGCGACGTCGGCCGTCACCACGTGCATGTCGACACCGAGCTTGCGGCCCAGCATGCCGCGCGGGTCGCGAATCTGGCGGGCGCCGTCGAGCGAGAACCCGATCGGCAGCGAATGCAGGACGGTGCGGCCGTCGCGCACCGAATGGCGGGTGCCGGCGGCGAGCACACGCTCGATGTCGGTATCGGCGGCGCTCTGTCCGCGCACGTCGACGGTGGCGGCGAACAGTTCGCTGCCGATGCGGCCGGCGGAGACCGCGACCACCACCGAGTCGACATGCGCCTTGGCCATGCGCTCGGCGGCATCGACGGCGTGGCGGATCGCCTGCTCGGCCTCGACCAGATCGACCACGGTGCCGGCCTTCATGCCGCGGGCGCGGACATGGCCGATGCCGAGAATCTCCACCGCATGGCTGCGCCGGCGAAACACCTCCTGCGGCCCGCACGGGACGAGCCGGGCGATCACGCAGACGATCTTGCTGGTGCCGACATCGAGTGCGCAGATCAGCGCCGAGCGCTTCGGCGACACCGGCTTCATCCGCGGGGCCATGCCGTGCTGCAGCGTGTTCATGCGTCGCTCCCCTTGCGCTTGGGCTTCTTGTCGTTGGCCTGCGCGGCCTCGCGCGCCTGGGCGACGGCATCGGAGAGCCGCACCGTCACCCGGTCGGCCAGCCTGAGATCGACCGTCGTGATGTCGCGGGTGAGCAGCGCTTTTTCCCGGTCGAGCCGGTCGAGGGTGTCGAGCGCGACGTCGACATCGTGTTCCGGCAGACGCACATCGATGCCGTTCTTGAGCTTCAGGTTCCACCGCCGCTCGGCCACCAGGATGGAGGCGCGCACCTGGTCGCGGATCGCCGGATGACGGTCGAGCAGCGCGAGAAAAGCCTTGGCCCTCACGGCGGCGCCGCGGCCGACCACGAACGGCAGGGCGGCGAACTTCCGGTCGTTGAGCGGGCCGATCACCTTGCCTTCGGCGCCGACCACGGAAATCTTTCCGTCGACCTGCCAGAGCGCGAAGGGTACGCGCTCGGTGAGCGTGATCTGCAGCCGGTCGGGATAGAGCTTTCGCACCGTCGCCTCGGCGATCCACGGGATCGCCTCGAGCTTCCGCCGCGCCGCCTCGACGTCGAGAAAGAGCAGCGAGGCGCGCTCGCCGACGCCCGCGGCCGAAAAGATCTCCGAGCGGCTCACGTGCCTTTCGCCCGACAGCGACACCGATGCGACCGGAAAGCCTGCCGCAATCGCGGCTGCGTCGCGCGCGTCCTTCAAGGCCTCGACGATCATCTTGACATGGTCGCCTTTCACCACGCCGTAACCGATGCTTCCCAGCACCAGCAGCACCGACCCCCCGACGCCGACGAAGCGCGGCAGCGCCAGGTGATCGAATCGCCCGAGCCAGCGTCGCACGATCCAGCTGATTCGGCTCGACTTTTTCGCATTCTTGCGAGCCTTATTGGCGGCCGACTTGGCGCGCAGACGCGCCAATGCTCCCGCCGCATCGGCGGGTCGGGCCGGTTGCCCCGAAGGGATTACCGGCTCAGCGAGGCGTCCCCGACCATCCATCGCACCAGCTCACCGAAGGTCATACCCGCACCGGCCGTGATCTCGGGCACCCGCGAGGTCTCGGTCATGCCGCTCACGTATCGACTGCGAGACAGACAATTCCCCCAGTTCCCTCCGCACTGTCGCCGTAGCGGAAATCCGTGCGGACTCGCGCACCGGCACCCCGAGCGCGATGGGCCGCAATGGCTTAGTCTGCGGACCTCTTGGTAAACATTTGGTTTATGCGGGGGGCCAGCGGAGGTGCCTGGATGCCCCGCCAGGGGTTTTTCGACGCGTCACGGGACCTTGCGGAATTGCCGCCGCAAGGCCGATTCACGGCGATTTCGCCGCCCCGATGCGCTTGATCTCCCATTCGAGCTCGACGCCCGAATGGTCCTTGACCCGGCGGCGCACCGTCTCGCCCAGCTCCTCGATGTCGGCGGCGCTGGCATTTTCCAGGTTGATCAAAAAGTTGCAGTGAAGCTCGGAGACCTGGGCGTCGCCGATGCGCAGGCCCCGACAGCCCGCCGCGTCGATGAGCTGCCAGGCCTTGGCGCCCGGCGGGTTCTTGAAGGTGGAGCCGCCGGTGCGGCTCTTGATCGGCTGGGTCAACTCGCGCGCCTCGGTGATCGCCGCCATCTCGCTGGCGATTTTTTCCCGGTCACCGGCCTCGCCGCGAAACAGCGCTTCGGTGAAGATCACGTCGTCGGGCGCTCCGCAGTGGCGGTAGCTGTAATGCAAGTCGGCGACCGGATAGACCCGGACGACACCCCGCCGGTCGACCCCGCGCGCCTCGACGAGCGCATCCTTGGTCTCGCGCCCATAGGCGCCGCCGTTCATCCGCAGCGCCCCGCCGATCGCGCCCGGGATGCCGCGCAGGAAGGCGAGACCCGACACGCCCGCCTCCTGGGCGGCGCGCGCCACCCTCACGTCGGGCACCGCGGCGCCGGCGCGGACGAGGAATCCCTGCTCGATCGCCACCTCGCCGAAACCGCGGCCGAGCCGGATGGTGACGCCCGGCACCCCGCCGTCGCGCACGATCAGGTTGGAGCCGAGCCCGATCACGGTGACCGGCACCTCGGGCGCGAGGTTTTTCAGGAAATAGCCGAGGTCGGCCTCGTCGGCCGGCGAGAACAGCACCTCGGCCGGCCCGCCGACACGGAACCAGGTGAGCTCGGCGAGCGGCTGGTTGGCGAGCAGCCGGCCGCGCAGCTGCGGCAGCTGGGCCGCGAGGCTGGCGATGTCGGCAGATACCATCACGCCGCCCCGAGCGCCTCGAGCTCAGCCGGCAGCGCATAGGCCCATTGGGTGATGTTGCCGGCGCCGAGGCAGACCACGTAGTCGCCGGACGTCACCAGGGGCCTGACCGTCGGCGCCAGCGCGGCCGGCCCGTCGAGGGCGATCACCCGGCGATGGCCGCGGGCGCGAATGCCCTGCACCAGGGCATCGCGATCGGCACCAGCGATCGGCGCCTCGCCGGCCGGATAGACGTTGGCGACGATCACCACGTCGGCGTCGTTGAAGCAGGTGCAAAACTGCTCGAACAGCGAGGCGAGCCGGGTGTAGCGGTGCGGCTGGAAAACCGCGACCACTTGCCCGCCGGTGGTCTGCCGCGCCGCCCTCAGCACCGCCTCGATCTCCACCGGATGGTGGCCGTAGTCGTCGATCACCGTGACGCCGTTCCAGGTGCCGGCGAAGGTGAATCGCCGCTTCACCCCGCCGAAGCCGGCGAGCGCCCGGCGGATCGTCTCGTCCGCCACCCCGAGCTCCTTGGCCACCGCGACCGCTGCCGTGGCATTGAGCGCATTGTGGCGGCCCGGCATCGGCAACGCGAGGTCGGCGATCTCGTGGCTCGCTGCACCCGCGCGGTCGCGAAACAGCACCGAGAAGTGCGTGGCGCCGTTGGCATGGTCGTGGATCACCAGCCGCGCATCGGCCTGCTGGTTCTCCCCGTAGGTGACGACGCGGCGGTCCTCGATGCGGCCGACCATGGCCTGGACCACGGGATGGTCGCTGCACATCACGGCAAAGCCGTAGAACGGCACGTTCTCGACAAAAGCCTGGAACGCCGCCTGCACCGCCTCGAAGGTATGGAAATGATCGAGATGCTCGGGATCGATGTTGGTGACGATCGCCACGTCCGCCGGCAATTTGAGAAAAGTGCCATCGGATTCGTCGGCCTCCACCACCATCCAGTCGCCGGCGCCGAGCCGCGCATTGGTGCCGTAGGCATTGATGATGCCGCCGTTGATCACGGTCGGATCGAGCCGGCCGGCATCGAGCAGGGCTGCCACCATCGAGGTGGTGGTGGTCTTTCCGTGGGTGCCGGCAATGGCGACGCAGCGCTTGAGCCGCATCAGCTCGGCCAGCATTTCGGCGCGGCGCACCACGGGAAGCCGCAGCGCCCGGGCCGCCACCAGCTCCGGATTGTCCCGCTTGATGGCCGAGGAGACCACCACCACCTCGGCGCCAGCGACGTTTTTTGCCTCGTGCCCGATCGCCACCCGGACGCCGGCCTCGGCGAGCCGTTTGACGTTGGCGCTCTCGGCGACGTCGGAGCCCTGCACGGTGTAGCCGAGATTCTTCAGGACCTCGGCGATCCCGCTCATGCCGATGCCGCCGATGCCGACGAAATGGATCGGGCCGATGTCCTGCGGCAGCTTCATGGAGGCGCTCCGGGCGGTGGCTACTCGCCAGCCGTTATGGCGCGAAGCGGCGCGGGGTGCAAAGCGCGCGCCCCTGCCACCGCGGTCGCTCGCGCCGCATTGCGATGACGCGGCGTGGCGCGAATTCCGCTAGTCTCCGCCCGCACCGCCCGGCGAGGCGGTCGTCATCGAGGAGGAGACGTCATGTCTTATCTGCCCCGTCTGGCCCTGATCGGCATTGCCTGCGCGCTCGGCGCGCCGGCGAGCGCCGAGCTGCTCAGCCATAAGGACTTGTCCGCGGCAACCGCCTTCGTCATCGCGCAGACCACGATGGAGACCTGCAAGGCCAACGGCTACAAGGTGTCGGTCACCGTGGTCGGCCGCAACGGCGAGGTCATCCTGCAGGTGCGCGGCGACGATACCGGCCCGCACACCGTCGAGAACAGCTTTCGCAAGGCCTACACGGCCCGCACTTTTCGCATTCCCTCGGGCGAGATGGTCCAGCGGCTCAAAGACAATCCGACGCTCGGCCTGATCCACCTCACCAACGTCATCGCCAACCAGGGCGCGCTGCCGATCAAGGTCGGCGACGAGGTGATCGGCGCAGCAGGCGCCTCCGGGGCCCCGGGCGGCGAGAAGGACGAGGCCTGCATCAAGGCCGGGCTCGACAAGGTCGCCGACCAGCTCAAGTGAGCACGTCGTAGGGTGGGCAAATCGCCCGGCAGGGCGGTTGATATTTGGTGATGCATTGCGGGCGATTTGCCCACGCGGTCCGACGCGGGTTCACCCTGCCAAGATGCAGCCGCGCGCGCCGCGCCGCCGCTACAGCATGCCGAGCACCCTGGGCAGCCACAGGGTGAGCTCGGGCCAGTAGGTCACGATGACGAGAAACACCAGCATGGTGCCGAGCCAGGGCAGCACCGCGATGGTGAGCTCGGTGATGCCCATGCGGGCGATGCTGGAGGCCACGTAGAGGTTGAGCCCGACCGGCGGGTGACACAGCCCGACCTCCATGTTGACGTCGATCACGATGCCGAAATGCACCGGGTCGATGCCGAGCCGCTTGGCGGTCGGGAACAGGATGGGGGCCATGATCAGGATGATCGACGATGGCTCCATGAAGTTGCCGGCGAGCAGCAGCAGGACGTTGACCAGCAGCAGAAAACCTATCGGCCCGAGATTCTGCGCCAGGATCCAGTCGGCGAGCGCGTAGGGGATATTCTCGTTGGTGAGCACGAACGAGAACAGCACCGCATTGGTGATGATGTAGAGCAGCATGGCGCTCATGTTGGCGGCCTGCAGCAGCACCCGCGGGACGTCGGCGAGCTTGAGGTCCTTGTAGACGTAGACCGAGATGAAGAACGAGTAGACCGCCGCCATGGCGGCTGCCTCGGTCGCCGTGAACACGCCGCTGTAGATGCCGCCGATGATGATGACGACGAGCATCAGTCCCCAGACGCTCTGGCGGAACGCCCGCCACGACTGGCCCCAGGTCGCCCTGGTCATGCGCGGGTAGTTGCGCTTCCTGGCGATGTACCAGGTCACGGTGCAGAGCATGACGGTGAGCATCGTCCCGGGCAGCACGCCGGCGACGAACAGCGCGCCGATCGAGGTATTGGTGGAGATGGCGTAGATCACCTTGGGGATCGACGGCAGCATCAGGATGCCGAGCGAGCCCGCCACCGTGATGACGCCGGCACCGAAGCGCATCGGATAGCCGTGCCGCACCATCTCGGGCAGCACGATCGAGCCGATCGCCACCACGGTGGCGACGCTCGACCCGCAGACCAGGGCGAACATCGCGCAGGCCACGATGCCGGCGAGCGCCAGCCCGCCGTGCCAGTGGCCGACCACCGAGGTGGCGAAGTCGATCATCCGCCGCGCCACCCCGCCGTGGGTGAGAAAGGTGCCGGCCAGGATGAAGAACGGCACCGCCATGATCTCGAACCGCTCGATGCCGGTGAACAGCTTCAGCGCCACCGCGTCGATCGGTACCTCGGTCAGCGTGAACAGGAAGATCAGCACGGTGAGGCCGAGCGAGATCGAGATCGGCATGCCGGTCAGCATGAGCGAGATGAGGAGGGCGAAGATCAGCCCGGCACGCGGGCCGGCGGGGATCGACACCAGGCCGAACTTGGCCGCCAAGCAGAGCGCCACCAGCATCACCGGGATGCCGATGAAGAAGAAGCCGGCGATGCCTGATCCCTCGCTCGGAGAGGGAGCGCCGCTGGTCTCATGATCCGCCGCAGGTGCGTATGCCATGATGCGCTCCTACCGTGCGGCCATTGCCGGGACGGCGGGCAGGTCCGCCACCGGCTCCAGCCCCTCGACGTGAGCGGCGTCGTGGTGCGGCAGCGCCCCGGTCCGCAAGAACGCCCAGGCGACCTGCAGGAAGCGGAAGCACATCAGAAAGCTGCCGAGCGGGATCGCCAGGTAGACGATCCAGGCCGGCACCTCGAGGTCGGGCGAGACCTGATCGGTCTGCGCCATCAGCAGCACGAAGCGCGCCCCGAACGTGCCGATCACGCCGGTGAACAGCGCGCCGCACAAGAGACCGAACAGCACGGTGCGGTGGAAGGAGCGGCCGTCCATGCGGGTGAGCACGACGTCGACGCCGACATGGATGCCGGTGCGCACCCCATAGGCGGCGCCGAACTTTGCCATCCACACGAACATGTAGATGCACAGCTCCTGCGCCCAGGAGAGATGGATCGCCGCCATGTAGGGATGGAGAAACGGGATGCCGAAAGCGTAGCGGTGGACGACGGAGACGAAGATGAGGATCGTGGCGGCTCCGATGAGCGTCGCGATCACCACCTCCTCGAGCCGGTCGAGGATGCGAAGCATGATACCCCCTGCACTGCCCGGGGGGCCCTGCATGCCTGCGAGACCCGGCATGCGCGCCGCCATCGGGACGACAACCAACTATTGGCGAATGATGCGCATCACGCCGGACATTCCCGCCACCTACGCCTGCACCGTCGGCGCATCGCTGCGCCGACCCTTCAGATCGTGGTCGATCAGTTGACGACCGCCGCGGCCTCCCTGCGGAATTCCTCGATCAGATCCCGGCCCACGCGCCCGGTCATCTCGTTGGTCACCGGTTCGAGGGCCCGTTGCCAGGCCGCCTGCTCGGCGGGCGTGGGCTCGTAGAACGTGGTCCTGCCCGACTTCTTCATGTCGGCGATCGCCTGCGCGTTCTCCTGCTCGGCGATGTCGTTGGCGTAGACGGTCGCTTCGGCCATGGCCTTGTCCAGCGCCTCGCGGATGTCGGGCGCGAGCCCGTCCCAGAACTTCTTGTTCACGATCACCGCGTAGCCGAGATAGCCGTGATTGGAGAGGGTGGCGTGCTTCTGCACCTCGTGCATTTTCTGCGTGAACATGTTGGACGGCGGGTTTTCCGTGCCGTCGACCACGCCGGTCTGCAGCGCCTGGTACACCTCGGAGAACGCCATCACCTGGGGAATGGCGCCGAGCGCGCGCATCTGCGCCTCCAGCACCTTCGACGACTGGATCCGCATCTTCAGGCCGCGCACGTCCTCCGGCTTGTGCAGGGGACGGTTGGCGCTGATGATCTTGAACCCGTTGTCCCAGTAGGCGAGCCCGGAAATCCCCTTGGGCTCCAGCTTGGCCAGCAGCTTGCGGCCGAGCGGCCCTTCGGTCACCTTGCGCAGCGCCTGCCTGGTCGGGACGATGTAGGGCAGATCGAACACCTCGAACTCGCGCACTCCGAGCGGCCCGAACTTGGCCAGCGACGGCGCCAGCATCTGCACCGCGCCGAGCTGCAGGGCCTCGACCTCCTCCTTGTCCTTGTAGAGGGCGGAGTTCGCGTAGACCTCGATCCTCGCCCTGCCGTTGCTGTACTTCTCGGCGAGCTCCTTGAACTTCTCCGCGGCCTTGCCTTTCGGCGTATCAGTGGCGACGACGTGGCTGAACTTGATGACGACCGGGCTCTGCGCCCAGGCCGGGGCGGCAAGCGCGAGCGCGCCTGCGGCGATAAGGAAGGTACGGCGTTTCATGACGGATCCTTTCCCGGCAGCCGGTCGGCGCGATGGCTCGGGCCGTCGCGATCTCAGGTGCCCGCGGCACATGGTACAATTCAATCTGCGACCCTCTTGACGGGCGGGGTTTGATCGAGATCAAACCGGCGAAACTTTCATTGTAAATCAACCCCGCCGCGAATCGGGCCGGTCTCCGGGCCTCCGATGGCATGCGCCGCCTCGACCTTCTTCGCCTGGGCCCGGAACCGTCGCCTCCCGGCCGCTTGAGCCCGCAAGCCCGGCGATGCGAACCTTCCGGGTGGCGCACCGCGAGAGCTGGCGGCGCGAGCACGGTGCATCTGATCTGGGCAGCCACCGCCGGACGGGGTTGCCGATTTCGGCGGCACGCTGCCCATCTGCAATGCACAGCTGAGCGCCATCCGATCGGGCGCTTCCCCCGCTCAGGACGGTTCATTCAACCGTGGCCGCACTTTCGGGGTCTGGCATGGAATCTGCTGGGAATCGGGCAACTGTCGCCTGCAGCAAGGGCGCTCCCGGCCGTCGGCAGCATCGGCCGGCGTCCGATCTGTTTTCCAGGGAAGCCGCCTGCACCGCGACGCCCGCCCCCGCAACGGAGACCCGACCCATGTGTGATCGTCACGGCGGAATGGCCCCCGGCCAGCTCGGAGTGTTGGACTTCAGTCGGCGCAGCCTCATCAAGGCGACGGCGACGACCGCGCTTACCATGGCGATAGGACCCGGGCTGCTCGGCGGTGACGCGCATGCGGCGTCCTCGATCAAGTCGACCCACGGCACCGGGTTCTGCAATCTCAACATTTTCCTGTCGCATGCGCTGCAGACCGCCAAGGACGACGGGCTCGAGCTTCAATTCGTCAACACCCCGACCTTTGCCGAGCAGGTGACGTTTCTCGGCATCGGCCAGGTCGACGTCGGGTTGATGCCCTATACGAGCTTCATGGCGCTGTTCGACGCCGGCGCGCCGGTCAAGGTGGTCGCCGGCGGCGGCATCGAGGGCTGCGTCATCGTCTCGCGGCCGGGTCTCGACAGCGCCGAGAAGCTCAAGGGCAAGACGCTGGGTACGTTCCAGCTCGATACGCTCGAGGTCATGCCCTACGACTGGCTGAAGAAGAACGGCGTGAGCTTCAAGGACGTCACCGTGCGCTACATGGGCAACACGCCGGAGGCGGTGGAGGCCTTCAAGGCCGGCGCCCTCGACTGGATCTGCACCATCGAGCCCTACGGCACGGCGCTCCTCAACGACGTCAAGGGCTCGCACAAGCTCTCCGACGGCACCGACATCTACGGCAAGGGCTATACGGACTGCGTGCTCGCCTGCCGCAGCGACCTGATCAAGCAGAACCCCGCGGCACTCAAGGCGCTGATCAAGGGCATGATGAAGGCCCAGCTGATGGCCGAGACCGAGGGCGACGAGGTGCTGAAAAAACTGGTCGGCACCTACTACAAGACCTCGATGGAGAACGCCAAGATCGCCATGGGCAAGCAGCCCGCCGTGGTCGACGCCCGCTCGCAGACACAATTCATCCTCGACCGCACCGATTCGCTGGTCGAGATGGGCTACATCAAGAAAAAGCCCGGGCGCGAGGCGATCGACTGGACGCTGCTCGAGCAGGTGATCGCCGAGAACCCGGACCTCTACGGCAAGCTCAAGCACAAGTCGGCCTGACCATGGCGCTGGCCGAGCCCGCGGCGGTCGCGCGCGAGCGCGCGGGCACGGTTGCGGCCGGCGCCGCCCGCCCGCCCGCCGAAACCCGGCGCGCCCTGCCGGACTGGCTGGTGCGCGCCGCCGGGCGCGTCGGCGTCACCGCGCTGTCGGTCGGGCTGTTTGCGGGTCTCTGGGAATTCCTCTGGGCCGTCGGCGTCGCCGACCCGAAACTGCTGCCGCCGCCGCATGTCTTTCTCGGCAACCTGGCGGAGCAGGCAAAGTTCTTCAACACGGCGCAGCGCTGGCAGATCGGCGTCGGGCTCAATACCGGGCCGTCGCCGGCGCTCGCCGTCGTGATCACCATCCTCTCGTCCGCCGCACGCGTGTTCGCCGGGCTGGCGATCGCCTCGATGCTGTCGATCAGCGTCGGCGTCGCCATCCGCTACTGGGTGGCGGTGGAGATGCTGACGCTGCCGACCATCACGCTGCTCTCCCCGGTGTCGCCGATCGCCTGGCTGCCGATCGCGATCTTTCTGTTCGGCATCGGCAACGCCCCGGCCATCTTCATGGTGGTGGTGGCGCTGTTCTTCCACATGGTGCTGGCGACCATCAGCCAGATCGACGGGGTCAACCGCAACTTCATCAACGTTGCCCGCACCATGGGCGCGTCGAAGCGCCAGATCTATTCCCGCGTCATCATTCCGGCGATCCTGCCCGGCCTCTTGGTGGTGCTCCGCCTCAACCTGTTCGGCGCCTGGATGGTGGTGCTGGTGGCGGAGACGACCGGCGTCGGTTACGGCCTCGGCCAAGTCATCATGCTGGCGCGCAATACCTTCAATCCGTCGCTGGTCTTCTTCACCATCGCGCTGATCGGGGTGCTCGGCTTCCTCTCCGACTGGGCGCTGCGCAGCGTGCAGAAACGCATCCTCTACTGGGTGCCGCCAACCACCGGGGTGCTGCGTGGCCTCTAAGCCGTTCTCCTCGCGCGACGCCGTGGTGTGCCGCGGCGTCTCGAAGATCTGGGCGGCCGGCACCGGGCGCGCCCATCCGGCGCTCGCCGACATCGACCTCGACATCGCGCCCGGCGAGTTCATCGTGCTGATCGGCCCGTCCGGCTGCGGCAAGAGCACGCTGCTCTATCTGGTGGCCGGGCTCGAGCCGGAGACCGACGGCGAGATCTGGTCGTTCGGCGACCGGGTCGCCGCGCCGTCGCCCGACCGCAGCCTGATTTTTCAGGAGACCTCGCTGTTTCCCTGGCTCACCGTGTGGCAGAACGTCAGCTTCGGCCTGTCGATCCGCGGGGTCCCCGCCGCCGAGCGCCGCGAGGTGGCGAAAAGGGTGCTGCAGCGGGTCGGCCTCGCCGAGGCGATGGAAAAACGGCCGGACGAGTTGTCCGGCGGCATGCGCCAGCGGGTGGCGGTGGCCCGCGCGCTGGCGATGCGGCCGAACGTGCTCCTGATGGACGAGCCGTTCGCCGCGCTCGACGTGCAGACGCGCGCCAAGATGCAGGACTTTCTGCTCGACGTATGGCGCGACAGCGGCGCCTCGGTGCTTTTTGTCACCCATCACATCGAGGAGGCGATCGCGCTCGCCGATCGGGTCGTGGTGTTCACGGCGCGCCCGGGGCGCATCAAGGTGGTGGTCCCGGTCGACATGCCGCGCCCGCGCGATCCGTTCTCGCCGCAGAGCGAGGCGCTGCGCCGCGAGCTGACAAACATCCTGCGCGACGAGGTCGACCGCGCCTTCGCCGAGCAGGAAGCCCTCGCGGTTTCGTGACCGGAATGGAGCGACCGAGGAGGAACGCACTCTCGTCGTCATGGCTGGGCTTGTCCCGGCCATCCACGTCTTGCTTGTTGGAAGGAAGACGTGGATGCCCGGCACGACGGGGTCCCCATCGCGCATGCGCGATGGGGTGCCGCGGCCGGGCATGACGAAGTCATTGCTTCAACCAGACACAGACCCAGGGAGGTGAACGATGCCCGCATCCTTGATCCGCAGCCGCGCCATGATCACCCGCGCGGTCGACCGTCACGCCTGGGAGGAGATCGCCGACGGCGCGGTGCTGCAGGAGGACGGCGTCGTGGTGGCGCTCGGCACCTACGATGATCTCAAGCGCCGGCATCCGGGCGTGCCGGTGATCGGCAGCGGCAACGAGATCCTGATCCCGGGATTCGTCAACGGCCATCACCATGTCGGTCTCACGCCGCTCCAGCTCGGCTCGCCCGACATGCCGCTCGAATTGTGGTTCATCACCCGCATGGTGATCCGCAACCTCGACCTCTATCTCGACACGCTCTATTCGGCGTTCGAGATGATCGCCTCGGGCATCACCACGGTGCAGCATATCCACGGCTGGATGCCCGGCACATTTGCGGAGGTCGAGGCGAAATCCGGCCAGGTGATCAGCGCCTACGAGGACATCGGCATGCGGGTGTCCTACTGCTACGCGGTGCGCGACCAGAACCGGCTGGTCTACCAGGCCGACCGCGAGTTCGTCGACAGCCTTCCGGCCGAGCTGCGGCCCGCGATGAAGCGCTGGTTCGACCGCATCAAGATGGGGCTCGACGACAGCATGGCGCTGTTCGCGGGCCTCCACGGCAGGCACCGCAACAAGCGGCGGGTGAAGATCCAGCTGGCGCCCGCCAACCTGCACTGGTGCTCCGACCAGGCGCTGCAGACGCTGGCCGAGGCCTCGCGCAGCCACGGCGTGCCGATGCACATGCACCTCCTGGAGACGCCGCTGCAGAAGGAATACGCCTTTCGCCGCGGCGGCTGCACCGCGGTCGAGTATATCGACCGTTTCGGCATGCTCGGCCCGCAGATGACGCTCGGCCACGGCGTCTGGCTCAGCGAGAAGGATATCGACCGCGTGGCGGAGACCGGGACCTGCATCTGCCACAACTGCTCGTCCAACTTCCGCCTGCGCTCGGGCGTGGCGGCGCTCAACCGTTTCGAGGCCAAGGGCATCAACACGGCGATCGGCCTCGACGAGGCCGGCATCAACGACGACCGCGACATGCTGCAGGAATTGCGCATGGTGCTGCGCGCCCACCGGGTGCCCGGCATGGACGACGACGTGCCGACCGTGTCCCAGGTTTTCCGCATGGCGACTTCAGGCGGCGCGAAAACCACGCCCTACGGGGACTCCATCGGCACGCTGGCCGAGGGCAAGGCCGCCGACCTCGTCCTCATCGACTGGAACGCGATCGCCTATCCGTATCTCGACGAGGAGACGCCGCTGCTCGACGCCGTGGTACAGCGGGCGAAGAGCCAGGCCGTCAGCACGGTGATGTGCGACGGCGAGGTGATCTATGCGGACGGAAAATTCACCCGCGTCGACCGCGACGGCGCGCTGAAGGCGCTGCACGACGACTTGCAGAAGGCGCTGTCCGACGACGAGGTCGAGCGGCGAAAACTGTCGAAGGCGCTGCTGCCGCACGTGAGGAATTTCTACAAGAGCTATTACGATCCGGCGAAGCACCAGCCGTTCTACCGGCAGAGCTCGCGGGTGTGAGGAGTGGCCGGATACCGGCCGGGCGTAACGTCTTCCCTTCCCGGCCTCCGGCTGCCCGCGGGGACACACGGCCCCGCTTACGCACTGTAAAGCATCCGCCATCAAACGGGCCGCGACGCGGACCCGATAAGCGAGATGTCAACCAGGCCGGCGCCAGGATGCGGGTCGGACAGGATATCCTGGTCGATGAACAGTTTCGACGCCGCGGTCTATGGTCTCGTGCTGATCGCCGTGGTCACCGGCTACAATGCCGGTTTCCTGCGCAGCATGGCGACGATTCTCGGCTACCTGGCCGCCATGCCGATAGCGGTGGCGACGACGCCGCTGATCACGCCGGCGCTCCCCGACACGCTCGGCGTGCCGTTCGCAGCACCCTGGGCCGGGAACTGGATGGTGGTGTTCGGCATCTTCCTGGCGGCCGGCGTCGGGCTCGGCGCGCTGTTGCGGTTCTGCGTCAGCGAGATGGTGGGACCGAGCGTCAACATGGTGGATCGCCTCGCCGGCTCGCTGTTCGGCGCGGTGCGCATCGTCCTGGTCTTCGTCACCATGGTCCTCATCGTCGACCAGCTCATTCCGCCGGACCGGCAGCCCGGATTCCTGCGCGAGTCGCGGGTCAGGCCGATGTTGTCGATGGTCGGCCAGCAGGGCCTCAAATCCCTGCCGCCGGAGATCACCGCCTACATCGATCAGCTGAAGAAGGACCGGCGGATCTGACGACCGGCCGCCGGTGCCGGGGCCGAACGGTGGTGCTCCAATCCCTGATTGCGGCCGATGCGAGCGGCCGGGTCGCGCCTATCGCCGGCGGTCGCCGGGTGATAGCATCGCGGCGGCCGATGCGAGTTGTCCGCCATGCGGTTCAAGCATCCCGATGCGTTCCTGGTGCCGCTGCTGCTGCCGATATTCCTCATCGGCCTGTTTCCCCTGTTGATCCTCGGCCTGCTCGGATTCTTCGGTATCGGAATTCTGGGCCTGCTCCTCGTCTTCGTCGCCGTGGGAGACGAGCTGAACGCGACGGGCCTCTACGCCCAGCGGGTCATCACCCGGGACGACGTCACCCAATCGGAGCGCGCCGGCTATGGGATGGAATTGCGATCGGCGCGGCGGCCCGCGTTCCTGATGAAGCTCGCGGGAGCCGGATTGATGATCATCGGCTTCGGCGGGTTTGCCCTGTTCCAGCTTTAGCGCATGTCCCGGCGAAGGGTGCGGTTCGCCGTCAAAGGACATGCGCCACACATGGATTTCTCGAGCATGTTCCGGCGAAATGGATACCGGTTCGCCGCCCGACACGATTCCGCCGATCCTTTGATCCATGTCAATGCACGCCTTTCTCCGACCGCGAGTGTGGTTCGTGCACACGCCCGAGAGGAGGGTCCGATGAACGCTCGGCCACATCCCTCCGCGGCGGCTCCCGAGCCGCTTGAGCTGCCGCGCACCGCCTACGATGCGAGCCTTCTGTTCCGCCACATGGCGCTCCTCGAGATCGATCGCGACGAGCTCGCCGCCGAGGATCCGCTGCTGTTCCGCGAGCTGCAGGCATTCTGCACGTTGTGCCGCCGGCAGCGGACCTGCGCGTCCGACTTGGCGAACTCAGGGCGACGATGCCGGCTGGGCGTGGTGCCGCTACTGTCCGAACGCCGCCACGCTCGAGGCGCTGGGAGCCGCGCTCAACTGCAGCCGCGCCGCCCGCTTCCCGCGGCCGCGCGGGAGATCGACGGCCGATCGGAACGTGCCGCAGAATTGCTGAGCGGGATGGTCCGGTCGGCGGACTTCGCCGGAGCATGGCGTTGGCGCCTGTCCCGGCGGAATAACGAAACAGCTAGCGCCGTGCCATACGACATCTCCCGGCCGACCTGCCGGGCGCGCGAGCGACGGTCACTACGAGGCTTCGGCCGCCCGAATGGACGTTGACCTGCGCGGTCCCGTGCCAGCATGAGCGATGCTCCACGCGTCGCATCCGGGAGGCGGCGCGCGGCGGGATGTGGACCCGCGCTGCCCGCAGCCTGCGCTGGGCCGCATCGCGGGCGGCGGGCCGCGACCGCAGCTGCGCCGGCGACGCCAGGGCCGCGACACGCGGCTTGGCGAACGCGCCTTCCTCGCGACATGCGCCTTCGCGACATGCGCCTTCGCGACATGCGCCTTCGCGACATGCGCCTTCGCGACATGCGGTCTCGCGTCACGCGCCTCCATGGCGGGCACCGCCGCCGCCGCCGTCCGATTCTCGCTGCCGTGCGCGCGAGGCCCGTCCGGCCGTCCTGCGGCTCGAGCAGGGCTGTCCTGAACGTCGGCGGACGCGCCTCGCCGGCGGCGAGCGCATACCAGCGGCTGGGGCGGTCGGCCGCCATGAACGCGATGTCGAACCGGTCGATCCGCGCGCCCGCCAGCCCCGGGGCGAGGGTGGCGAGCACCCTGAAATCCACCTCGATGCCCGCGCGCAGCGCCGCCTCGTCGGGCACCGCGTCGGTGAGCATCGCATGCGCGCGGGCGAACAGGCCGGCGGCCGCCGCGGGAGCGTGCTCGCGAAACGCCAGCCGCGCCGCCAGGTGATAGGCGGCGGCAGAACCGCCCAGCGCGTCGGCCGCGAGGATCGCCGCGCGGGCTTCCTCACGAATTCCCCGCCATGTCCTCGGCGACCGCCAGGTTGGCGAGCAGCGCCGCCTGGTCGCGGTTCTTGACCCCGGCCGCCAACGCTTGCCGGATGCTCGCCTCGCCAGCGACGCGCCGGGCGAAGGCGAGCCCGACGCGGGCATGGACCAGGGCAAGCGCCGGCTCGTTGCGGCCGGCGGCCGCAATGGCGCGCTCCACGCACAGGCTCGTCAGGTCGCGGAATATCGCCAGGTCCTCCGCGCCGGCGAGCGGCCGCGTCTCGATGCGCCGAAGCATGTCGCCGAGGTCGTGGGCCGAAGCTACTGGTGGCGAGCTTCGCCCGGCCCGTTGCGGCGCCGGCCCGACCGCGGCGGGGTCCGCCGGTGGGCCGGCATAGTTCTGCGCAAAGGTGTCCGCCCAGTATTTGTGCGTGCAGGTGGCGGCGGCGACCGGATAGGTCGCCAGCACCAGCTGGGCCACGCCGCTCGGCGGAACTTTTTGCCAGATTGCCGGCGAGAACACCGTGTCGGTCAGGTGGATCATGTCGATCGGGGTCAGCACGCGGTGCTGCAGCCCGTAGAGGAACTCGTTGCTCACGCCCTTCTCGGTCACCATCCGGATGAGCTCGGCGGCGGCGGCACCTGGCGGAATGGACTTGATCCGGTCGAGCCCGACCCGCAGCGGGAAGGCGGAAAAGGTCTGCCGTTCCCATAAAATTCTCCGCAGCTGGTCGCTGCTGACATCGGCAAGCGGCAGGTTGGCGAGATCGGCGTCGCGCACCACCACGCCGAACGCGCGGCCGCGCCCGTCGAGCAGCAGCGCGCCGCTCGCATGGGGAAATACCGAGCCGCGATAGACGATGTTGCTGCCCGCACCGGCCTCGCCGAACGCCACCGTGAAGTCGCCGATCACCGTCCTGTCCATGCCCTCGGCATGGCCGACGAAAAACCCCTTGATGAACTCGTTGACGGCGTCGAGGCGGACCGGCACCGCGGGCATCTCGTGGGGCCGCCAGCTCTCCGCCTGGAGCAGGGCGACGTCCTCCTTCCGCCAGTTGTCGGTGGCGGCGCGGCCGGGAAAGATCCGCACCGGAAATTCCCGCATGCGCGGCTCGCCGCGGACCTTCCTCGCCACGACAATCGGCATGTCGCGATAGAAGTGCACCACGTGGGCTGCGGTGAGAAAAATGCCGTTCTGGTCGTCGACCAGGGTCGCGGTGCCGTTCGGCTCCAGCTTGCCCTCGCGGGTCACCATGACGGTGAACACCGCGGCCTCGCGCTCGCGATAAAGAATCTCCGGATCCATGGCGGCGGCGCCGTGGCAGGCGGCGTCCGGATCGCGGCTTCCGGGGTCGAGGAAAGCCGACGTCGCCCATGCGGCATCCGCCGCCGCAGGCAGCGCCAGCACCACAGCGAGGAGCGCAAGCGCGCCGTCCCGGGCCATGGCGCTACTCCACGATCAGGTCGGACCGGGCGCCGCGCACCTCCACGACCTCGCCCGACACCAGCCCGGTGGGCAGCCAGTCCTCGATGCGCATCGGCGCCGCATAGCCGACGAACATCGGCTCCTTGACCACCAGCTGGGTCGCGTTGCGGATCTCGGCCCTGCCCTCCAGCTTGCCGTGCACGAGCTCGGAGAGCTGCGTGGCGGCGTTCGCCCCGCCCTTGACGGTGCGGGAAAAATCGTAGACCAGCGCGGCGGGCGCCAGTGCCCGGACGATGACGAAGAGGCGGCCCTTGAACCGGTTCTTCGCCCTCAGGTCCTCGATCGCCAGCCGGCAGCGCCGCGCAATCGGCCGCGGCTCGCCGCTCTCCAGCCACTGGTCCATGCGCGAATAGGAGAGTTCGCGGATATTTTGCCAGGTGACCTCGGTGGTGCCCTCCCAGCCGGCGGCGAGATCGGCGGCACCGAGCTGCTTCTTCAGGAAGTCGACGGCGAGCCCAAGCGAAAAGCTGTCGCTCGCCTTGTAGTCCGGCAGCACCACCGCCGCCGCCTGCGGAGCGGACAGATCGGCGTACAGGTTCGGGCAGATCTCCTCGACCCTGCTGATGCGGCCGTCGGCGACGTCGCCGGCGAACACGAAGCCCGGCCCCCAGTTCGAGCGCGGCGGCTGGTAGAGCCGATAGTCGGCGGCGCGCAATGCCTGCTCGAGCGCCGTCATCTCCGCCGCGGCCGCCGGCAGGGCCGCCAGCACGGCGAAAAACGTCGCCAGGCCGGCGACGAGCCGCGTCGGTCGCCCGCGGCGGATGACAAGAGATGTCCGGCGGTTCACGGCTTGCCCTCCGTTGCCGCGCCCGATCCGGCCCGCCCGGAGCCCGCCCGGGCCAGATCGCTCAACTTTTGACTTAAGGGGAAAGTATATACACCTGAAACCCCTGGGTCGCAAATGGCCGACCCGCGGCATTGAGAAGTCGACCCGGCCAATCTACGATGCGAACCTGCTCCGATCCGGACGATGCATCACGACATCCGGATGCTGCATGGAGCCAAGGTGAGGACCACGATGTCGGACGGATCATTTGCCCAGGGCCGGTGCTTGTGCGGCGCCGTGAGCTACACGATCGGCACCAAGCCGATGCGGATGGCTCAATGTCATTGCAAGGACTGCCAGCGCGCGTCGGGAACCGGGCATATGTCGCTGGCTTTCTTCAAGAAGGATGACGTCGCCATCCGCGGCGCCACCGCCAGCTACGCCTCGACGGCCGACAGCGGGAACATCAACACAAGACATTTCTGCCCGACCTGCGGCAGCCGCGTCTACGGAGAGAACTCGGCGCGGCCCGGGGTCATCGGCATCGCGGTCGGATGCCTCGACGACAACGATTGGTTTGCCGCGCAGGCCGTCGTCTATACCAAGGGTCGGGCGGCGTGGGACACGACGCCTGAGGACGTGCCCAACTTCGAGCGGATGCCGCCGCCGCCGAAGTAGCGTCTGGTGGTCCTCCCGTATCCCGACGGCCGGACGCCGAGCGCGATCGCCGGCACCGCAAGCCCCGCCAGCAACGCCAGGGTGCTCCGCCTGGTGATGTCGACGCTCATCACATTTTCAAGATGGGTCTTCGGCGGCCGCAGACATGCCATGGCGCCCTCCACCGAGCACATGGATCGATCGGCCTACAATCCGCTGGTCGATTGAAGAATCCCTTGCGGCGCCCGGCGAAACCGCGCGCCAACGCCTCCGCACTGTCACGCTCGGGAAACATGCGTATTGCGGAGTACGGCGAGGCGGCCAGAGCCGCCTGCCGCAACACCGCCAGCAAGCAGGTGGCGTTTACGCCCCGCCGTCCCCGTCGATCGCGGCGAGCACTTTCGGCGGCGACATCGGCAGCTCGGTCAGCCGCTGCCGATCGCGCGCTCGATCGCGTTGGCGATCGCCGCCATCGGCGGGCAGATGTTGACCTCGGCGACGCCCTTGGCGCCGTAGGGATGGCCGGGGTTCGGCACCTCGACCAGGACCGGCTCGATCATCGGCAGGTCGGAGGCCACCGGAATGCGGTAGTCGAGGAAGCCGGCATTCTCCATGCGCCCCTTCGGCGTCGTAGATGTACTCCTCGTTGAGCGCCCAGCCGATGCCCTGCACGACGCCGCCCTGGATCTGGCCCTCGACATAGCTCGGGTGGATGGCGCGGCCGACGTCCTGGGCGGCGACGTAGCGCAGGACCGTCACCTTGCCGGTCTCGGGATCGACCTCGACGTCGCAGAACTGGGTGGCGAAGCCGGGCGCCACCGCCGCCGGGTTCACGCCCGCGGCCGCGACGATCGGCCCGCCGGTCTGCCGCCGCGCTTGGCGGCGATCTCCTTGATCGACAGCGGCTTGAAGTCGCCGACATTGCTGCTCGCCGGCTTGGCGTGGCCGTTCTCCCAGACCACGCCCTCGGGATCGACGTCCCAGGTCTTGGCGGCGCGGGCGCACATGTCCTTGATCACGATCTTGGTGGCGTCGACCACCGCCATGCCGGTGGCGAAGGTGACGCGCGAGCCGCCGGTGACGTGGGTGTAGCCGACCGAGGCGGTGTCGGCGACGATCGGGCGCACCTGGTCGTAGTCGACGCCCAGCGTCTCGGCCGCCATGATCGCCATCGAGGCGCGCGAGCCGCCGATGTCGGGGCTGCCGGTCGCCACCACGACGGTGCCGTCCTCGTTGACGTGCACGGTGGCGCTCGATTCGCCGCCGCCGTTGAACCAGTAGCCGGAGGCGACGCCGCGCCCCTGGTTCTTGCCGAGCGGCGCCTTGTAGTCCGGATGGTCGATCAGCGCCTCGATGGTCTCGGCATAGCCGTCGTGCGCCGAGCTTGGCGCCGGAGAGCATCTGGGTGCCCTTGCGGCGGCGTTCTTCAGCCGCAGCTCCAGCGGATCCATGCCGATCTTCTGCGCCAGCACGTCGAGCACGCTCTCCACCGCGAAGGCGCGCGATCGGCGAGCCCGGCGCGCGATAGGCCGCGACCTTCGGCCGGTTGCAGACCACGTCGTAGCCGACCGCGCGCGCGTTCGGCGATGTCGTAGGGCGCGAACGCGCACATGCAGCGCGCTCATCACCGGCGAGCCCGGGAAGGCGCCGGCCTGGAACTTGAACAGCCCGTCGGCGGCGGCGATCGTGCCGTCGCGCTTGACGCCGATCTTCACCGTCATCGAGGAGCCCGAGGTCGGGCCCGGTGGCCTTGAACACGTCCTCGCGGCTCATCACGACCTTCACCGGATGGCCGGACTTGCGCGCCAGCACGACGGCGACCGGCTCGACATAGACCACGGTCTTGCCGCCGAAGGCGCCGCCGATCTCCGCCGGATAGACGCGCAGGTCGCCGACCTTCATGCCGAGCAGCTGCGCCGTATAGGCGCGCACCACGAAGTGCCCCTGGCTCGAGCTCCACAGCTCGCACTGGCCGTCGGCGTCGAAGCGGGCGACGCAGGCCTGCGGCTCGATATAGGCCTGATGCACCGGCGCGGTCTTGAACGACATCTCGACGATCTCGTCGGCCGCCGCGAAGCCGGCCGCGATATCGCCGAGCTTGTACTCGATGCGCTTGGAGATGTTGGACGGCCTTGGTCGGCGCCGGCTCGATGCCGCGGGTGATCATGTCGTCGAACAGCGAGCGGCGCATCGGGCTTCATCGCCTCGTCGACGTCGATGACGTGCGGCAGCACCTCGTAGTCGACCTCGATCAGCGCCAGCGCCTCGTCGGCGATCGCCTTGCTGGCGGCCGCCACGGCGGCGACCGCATGGCCCTCGTAGAGCACCTTCTCGCGCGCCATGATGTTGCGCGTCATGTGCCAGAAGTTCTGCGCCACGCGCTCCGGGCCGACATACGCGAACTTCTGCTCCGGGAAGTCCGCCGACGTCACCACCGCCTTGACGCCGGGCAGCGCCGCCGCCTTGGAGACATCGATCGAGCGGATGCGCGCATGGGCGTGCGGCGAGCGCAGGATGCGGCCGACCAGCATGCCCGGCATCGCCGAGGTCGGCGCCGTACTGCGCCCGTGCCGTCACCTTCGGCACGCCGTCCGGACGAACCGGCCGGGTCCCCACCCACTTGAATGCTTCACTGGTATCTGCGGGAGATGGCATCGTTCACGGCTGCCTCGCCTCGTCGGTTGCGCGTGCCCGCAATTGAAGCACGGTCGCGCAGGGCGGGCAAATGCAAGCCGTAACGCGTCCGATTGCGGGACAGCCCTGCGTCCGCCGTGCCCACGCGGGCGGCATGCCCCGGCCCGCGTGGGCAAGGCGGCATGCGCGCCATGCCGACACAATAGACCTCGGCCGCCTTGCCGACCCTACGTCGCTGCATTAGCGTCCCGGCTGGCTCATTTGGGAGAGACATGTCCATGCTTGCTTATACAGCGCCGTCGACGGTCGAGGAGGCCGTTCGCATCCTGGCCGGCGCCTCCGGCGTCGCGAAAGTCCTGTCCGGCGGCACCGATCTGCTGGTTCAGCTGCGCTCCGGCCGCGCCAAGCCGGACCTGATCGTCGACACCAAGAAGATCCCCGGCATCTCCGGCATCCGCGAGCAGGACGGCGGCTTCGTGATCGGCGCGGCGACGTCCGGCGCCTGATCGGCGAATGCGACGCCCTGAGGCAGGCCTGGCCCGGGGTGGTCGAGGCCGCCAACCTGATCGGCTCGACCCAGATGCAGGGCCGGGCCTCGCTCGCCGGCAATCTGTGCAACGCCTCGCCGGCGGCCGACAGCGTCCCGGCGCTGATCGCGGCGCGCGCCACCTGCGTGGTGGCGGGCTCGAACGGCCGCCGCGAGGTCCCGGTGGAGACGCATCGTCACCGGCCCGGGGCGCACCTCGCTTGCCCGCGACGAGTTCATCGTCGAGTTCCACCTGCCGAAGCGCCCGCCGCGCTCGGCGACGCCTATCTGCGCTTCATCCCGCGCACCGAGATGGACATCGCGGTGGTCGGCGCCGGCGTCAGCGTCACGCTCGACGCCGGCGGCGTCTGCACCGATGCGCGCGTCGTGCTCGGCGCCGTGGCGCCGACCGCGGTCCTGGTCGCCGACGCCGCCACTGCGCTGATCGGGCGCAAGCTCGACGACGCGGCGCTCGCCGCGCTCGACCAGGCGGCGCGGCGCGCCTGCAAGCCGATCGACGACAAGCGCGGCACCATCGTCTACCGGACCAAGGTCGCCGGCGTGATGGCACGCCGGGCCGCAACCATCGCCTTCGAGCGTGCAGGAGACCGCTAGTGAGCAAGCACCACGTCACCACCACCATCAACGGCGAGCCCACCGAGTTCCTCTGCGAGCCGCAGCTCACCCTGCTCGACGTGCTGCGCGACGAGCTGCACCTGACCGGCAGCAAGGAGGGCTGCAGCTCGGGCGACTGCGGTGCCTGCACCGTCACCGTCGACGGCCGCCTGGTCTGCTCGTGCCTGATGCTCGCGGTCGAGGCCGACGGCCACGCGATCGAGCACGATCGAGGGCATGGCGCAGGGCCAGACGCTGCATCCGCTGCAGCGCAAGTTCCTCGAGCACGCGGCGCTGCAGTGCGGCTTCTGCACGCCGGGCATGCTGGTGGCGGCCAAGGCCCTGCTGGAGCGCAACCCGAACCCGACCGAGACCGAGACGCGCTACTGGCTCGCCGGCAACCTCTGCCGCTGCACCGGCTACGACAAGATCGTCCGCGCCGTCCTCGACGCCGCCGAGGAGATGCGCGCCGGGTGAACGGCGCAGGACGCTTGGTCTCCTCACCTTGAACTGGGACTTGGCTCCGAAGCCGGTTTGGATGTCGAGCCGCGCCGCGACGCGCTCCCTCTCCCCGCTCTTTGCGCTAGGGGATGCACACGTCTTGGTGCGGCAGAGTAACTCGGGATGAACATTTTGGGTTCCGCTTTGCCGATGGCGTGTGATTTTATGCGCGACGCTTTGGTCGAACCGGGGTGTCGCCATGTCGCTGAGAACCTTGTCATTGGGTCGGTTTGGGGATCGTCGCCTCGACAAAAGGGGGCGGCGCTGCTCCAGCGCATGGTTGCGCGCCCGACGGTCTGCTTGCGCCGCCTCGGACGCGGGCGCAGATCGCGGGAGGTAGCGTTTGGGCGGTTTTTGGCAAACCGCAAAGTGACTGTTGATCGCCTGATCGAAGGATGGGGCGATCGGACGGCATCGGCAGTGGCCGGCCGGCATGTGCTGGCGATCCAGGACACCAGCGAGATCAATTTCTCCACGACGCCGCGGCGTCGGCGCGGGCTCGGCGAGATCGGCAAGGGGGTCGGTCGCGGCCTGCTGCTGCACGCCATGTTGGCGGTGGATGCCGGGACTGGCGGCTGCCTCGGCCTGGTGGCGGGACGGATCTGGACGCGCAAAGGCCGGGTCAAGGTCGCCCACCAGAAGCGCCGGCTGAAAGACAAGGAATCCGAGCGCTGGCTGACGACCGCCACCGAGAGCAAGCCCGTGCTGGCCGCTGCCGCGATGGTCACGGTGGTGGCCGATCGCGAAAGCGACATCTTCGCCGAGTGGGCGAGGCTGCCGGAGCCGAACTTCCATCTGATCACCCGCTCCATGCACGACCGTCGACTGGCGAGCGGGGAACGTCTCTATGCGGCGGGCGAGCGTTTTGCCCTGACCACGACGCGGCTCGTCGATCTGCCGGACCGAGCTCTCAAACGCCGGGCCCGTCTGGCGACGCTGAGCCTGCGGTTCGGTCGGGTCGAACTCGCCCGCCCCAAGAACACCACCGAACGTGATCTGCCCAAAACTGTGCCGCTGATGCTCGTCGAGGTGGTCGAAGCCGATCCCCCCGCAGGGTGCGAGCCGGTGCACTGGCGCCTTCTCACCACCCATGAGGTCGCCGATGCCGAGGCGGCCTGGCAGATTGTCGATTGGTACAGAAAGCGCTGGATCATCGAGCAATTCTGGCGCGTGCTGAAGCTTCAGGGCCTCAAGCTCGAAGACAGTCAGGTCGCAACCGCCGAGCGCCTCGTCAAGCTCACCGCCATCGCCACCAAAGCCGCCTCCGTCACCCTCCAACTCGTCCAGGCCCGCGACGGGAGCACCTGCGAACCGGCCTCCGTCGCCTTCGCGCCACACGAAATCCAAGTCCTGGCCAAACTCGATGCCGAGTACGAAGGCCCCACGGCCCTGCAGAAAAACCCTCATCCTGCCGCAACTCTCGCCTGGGCCGGTTGGATCATCGCCCGGCTCGGAGGTTGGAATGGCTATCCCTCCTCCAAGCCTCCCGGTCCTATCACTTTCAAGAACGGCCTCGACGAATTCTATGCCATCGCAGCCGGATGGAGCCTCAGACATGTGCGCATCCCCTAGCGCTCTTTGCGGGGAGAGGGTCGGGGTGAGGGGCTCTTGCAACAAATCGCGGCGCACGTTGCGCGGCAACGCCCCCTGTACCCTTTTTCCGTTCGTAAACCAGTCTGGCTTGAGACTGGCCGAACGGGCCGACCTGCCGGGAGCGACCACATGCCCCCGCGCCCCGAGCACCTGGTGAGGACTTGTGCCCCGGCAGGGCGGCCGCGACGGATCTCCAGTGAGAGGTTGCGCCGAGAGCGCCAGTACAGGGATCGAGAAGCGTCGCGGTTGGCCCGGAGCAAACGGGAGATCGGAGTGATGACGGAGAATGCGCGTTGGCTGGCTGGCATCGATTGGGCGTCGCAGAAGCACCGCGTCTGCCTGCTCGATGCCCGAGGACAAATTGTGGCCGAGCAGGATTTTGCCCACGACGGAGCCGGCCTGACAGAGCTGTGCAGCTGGCTGCTCGGCAAGAGCGGCGCCGAGCCCGGGCAGATCGAGGTGGCAATCGAGGTGCCGCACGGGCCGATCGTCGAGACCCTGCTGGAGCGTGGCTTTGCGGTCTATGCCATGAACCCGAAGCAGGTCGACCGCTTTCGTGACCGCTTCACGGTGGCGGGCGCCAAGGACGATAGCCGCGACGCCCGCGTGCTCGCCGATGCGTTGCGCACCGACCGGCATGCATTGCGACGCCTGGCGGTCGAGGATCCCACTGTCATCGAGCTGCGCGAGTGGTCGCGCATCCACGAGGACCTGCAACGCGAACGTACTCGCCTGACCAATCAGGTGCGCGAGCAGCTCTGGCGCTATTATCCGCAGGCGCTCGAGCTCGCAGGCGATGACCTTGGAGCCGGATGGTTCCTCGAACTGTGGCACCAGGCTCCGACGCCTGCAAAGGCCGCGCGGCTGCGCGAGAAGACGGTCGCTCGCATCCTCAAAGAGCATCGCATTCGCCGCATCGATGCCGCCAAGGCGTTGGAGATCCTGCGGCGCAAGCCGATCTCGGTGGCCCCGGGCACCGCCGAGGCAGCCAGCGCCCACATTCGCATCGTCGCCACTCGCCTGCGGCTGATCAGTCAGCAGGTCAAGGAGGCGGAGGGCAAGCTGAAAGAGCTCTGCGACAGGCTTGCGGCCGCCGCGGAGAACGAGCCGGGGCAGAGCTGCGAGCAGCGCGACGTCGCGATCCTTCGCTCCTCGCCAGGAATCGGCAGGATCGTCCTCGCCACGCTGCTCGCCGAGGCCCCAGAGCCTCTGCGCCGACGAGATTACCATGCCTTGCGCACGTTGTCGGGTCAGGCCCCGGTCACCAAGCGCAGCGGCAAGCAATGCCACGTGACCCGACGGCTGGCTTGCAATAAGCGGTTGGCGAATGCCCTCTATCACTGGGCACGGGTGGCCAGCCAGCACGATCCCGCCAGCCAGCGCCGCTATGCCGCGTTGCGCAGCCGCGGCCACTCTCACGGCCGGGCGTTGCGCGGCGTGGGTGATCGCCTGCTCTACGTCCTGTGCACGATGCTCGAACGCCAGACGCTGTTCAATCCCGACCACAAGAGCGCGCCCACCGCGATGGCGGCATGATCGCATTCCTTTGTTCGACCCAGGCGGCCATTCCTTCGTCCCGACCTGCCGATCGGCAGAGCGCCGCGCGCAAGCGCTGTCCAGGATGCCGCTTGCGGCACCGGCGCAGCCGGCGCGAAGCGTCCTGGACAGCGCTGAGCACGGCGCTACCCTCGCCATCTCGGGACCACTTCCGTGGACATAACTTTCCGCCTCATTCGCCCAAAATTCCTGTTGACGAAGGGTGGGAGGTCCTCACCCGACCGCCTTCGCTACGCTACGGCGGTCGACCTCTCCCCGCACGCGGGAGAGGTGGGAGCTCGCGGCACACATTCGGCTTGAGCCGGTAGCGCTCGCCGTACTTCTTGCACTCCCCCGTCACGGCTCGAAGCGAGCGTCTTGCCTGGCGAACATGCGGGGCGCGTCGGAGACTGTCCGTTGCGCGGTTTCGCGCGGGCGGGGCTCGAGCAGCTGCATCACCTCGCCGAGGTCGGCGACCGTCTCCAGCGTCGCCAAGCGCTCGAACAGCGGGGCGATCTGGTCGCGCGCCAGGGCGCGCCGGGCGCAATCCTCGAATTTTTCAAAAAGTTCCCCAGTCGACATCGGGTTGTCGCCGCCGCGACAGACCAGATGATCGATGCGACGCGAGAGCCGGCGGCCGTCCCGCAGGGTGACCCGCACCTCGGCGCCGAACTGCTTTGGGCTATCGTCCGGCATGTCGGGATGCGGCCCGGTCGTGATCAGCGGCAGCAGCCGGCGCACCCGCTCCTCCATCACGGCGTCCGCCTCGAAATCGCGGATGCGCACACCCGCATCGGCGAGCGCGCGGGCGGTCACGTACTGGATGGAAAATTTGGCCGCCAGCGGCGTTCGCGGGTCGGGATTGTCGGTATGCGGCAGGCGGCGGCGGTGCGCCAGGATCTCGATACGGGTGACCGCCTCCGCCGTCACCCGCTCCTCGCGCACCAGCGCCAGCATCATGGCGATCGCCGGATGGGTCGAGCCGCAGCACGGGAACTGCTTCAAGCCCATCTCGGCCGTCTCGATCTCGAACGGGGCGCCCCAGCCGGAGAATATCCGCTCGGGCGAATAGTTGCCGGCGCCGTTGAAGACCTCGAACCAGCCCTGATGATGCTCCAGAGCCCCCGGGTTCGACTCGAAGCCGCGCCGGGCGAGGAACGCCGCCAGGAGGCCGTTGCGGGCGCAATGGCCGACGTGCAGGGGCTTGGTCATGGTGCCGAAATTCGCCTTGATGCCGCTCGAGAAAGAGGCGGCGATCGAAAGCGCGCTGGCGGTCCGCGCGACGTCGAGCCCGATGAGATGGGCGGCGGCGGCCGCCGCCCCGAACGTGCCGAGCGTCGCCGTCGGGTGCCACCCCTTGTCGTAGTGGTGAAAATTGACGGCGCGCGAGAGGCGCACCTCGGTCTCGACGCCGATGATGTAGGCGGCGAGCGCCCGCCGGCCCGACACCCGCAGCTCGTCGCCGAGCGCGAAGACCGGCGCGGTCACCGGCGCCGAATGGTGCCCGCCCATCACGCCCGAGACGTCGTCGTAGTCGAGCGCATGCGAGGCCGTGCCGTTGACCAGCGTCGCATCGAGCGCGGTGGTGCGGCGGCTGGTGCCGAAGACGAGCGACGGCCCGGGCGCGTCGGCGACGCCGGGGGTCTCCAGCAGGATTTGTGCGCACGGCTCGGGGATTCCCGACAGCGTGCAGCCGACCGTGTCGATGATGGCGGTGCGCGCCTCGGCAAGCGCGCGGGCGGTCATGTCCTCCGGCCGGAACGCGCAGATTTTTTCCGCAAGCCGCGTCGCGATGCTGGCGGCGGATGCGCCGTTGCCGCTGGATGTCATGGATGTCTCCTCCGAGGTCAGCCCGGCCGCCGCATTTAGAACGTCACGATCTGACGCACCGCGGCGACGTCGGCGAGGCGGTCGAAGCCCGCATTGATGTCGGCGAGCGGCAGCGTGCCGCTCTTCAGCCGGTCGATCGGCAAACGTCCCTGGCGGTAGAGCTCGATGAAGATCGGCACGTCGCGCTCGGGGACGCAAGATCCCATGTAGCTGCCGCGGATCGATTTCTCGTCGCCGACCAGGCTCGAATGGTTGAGCGTGTAGGTGGCGGCGGCCGGCGACAGGCCGGCGCTCACCACCGCGCCGCCGCGGTCGAGGATGTCGGCCGCGAGCGTCAAGGCCTTGATCGAGCCCGCCATCTCGAAGGCGTAGTCGACGCCCCCGCCGGTCGCCTCGCGGATCTCCTTGACGCAGCCGGGATCGCCGGCGTTGAAGGTGTCGGTGGCGCCAAGCTGGCGCGCCAAGCCGAGCTTGTCGTCGGAGAGGTCGACCGCGACGATGCGCTGGGCGCCGGCGACCCGCGCGCCGAGCAGGCAGCTGAGACCCACCCCGCCGAGCCCGACCACTGCCACGACATCGCCCGGCCTGACGCCCGCGGTGTTGACGGCGGCACCCACCCCGGTCTGCACCGCGCAGCCGAACATCGCGGCGTCGACGAGGGACACGCTGGCATCGATCTTCACCAGCGACGACCGCGCCACCACGGCATATTCGGCAAAGCACGAGATCCCCGAATAGTGCGCGATGAATTTGCCCTCGCGGCTGAGCCTCCGTCCTCCGGTGAGCAATTCCCCGCGCGCCCGCATCGCAGGCCAGGTCCGGCAGATGTTGGGCCGCCCGCGCGCGCAGTTGCGGCAGGTGCCGCAGCTTGCCGCGAACACGAACACCACGTGGTCGCCAACCTTGAGGTCGGGGATGCCGCTGCCGACCTCGGCGACGATGCCGGCGCCCTCGTGGCCGAGCACGGCGGGCAGCGCCCGCGGCCGGCTGTTGTCGATGGTGGAGAGATCCGAGTGGCAGAGCCCGGCGCCCTCGACCTTCACCAGCACCTCGCCTTCGCCGGGGCCCTCGAGATCGATCTCCTCGATGCGCAGCGGCAGGCTCACCGCATAGGGGCGCGGCAGGCCCTGCTCGTAGAGAACCGCGGCGGTCATTTTCATGCGGAGTTCCTCGTGGAAAACGAACGGTGGAGGTCGGCCGGCATGCCGGCGGGAGATCGAGCATACTATGATCCCGGCGCCATCCGGACGCCAAGAGGCTATCGCTTGATGAGGTGGCGATCGGGCACAGCGGTGCCGCGAGTCTACCCTCCCGCCCGTTGGCGGGGAGGCATAGCCGGCCTTCGGCCGGCGTTATTGAAGAACGCCGACGCAAAGCGTCGGCTACGTGGCCGAAGCGCAGCGAAGGCCGGTCGGGGTGGGGGGACTATTATTTGCTCCGAGCTTGCGGCGCCCCCCACCCCCTCCCTCCCCCCCGCAAGAGCGGGGGGAGGGAGGAACTTGCGGCACGCGATGCGTCAAACAAATGGAGCTTTCATCCAAAACAAGCCTGGCATAAGCGATACCGCGCCGCCAGTATGCTTCACCTGCACCAGGACAAGACAATGACCAAACCGCCGCATCTTCCGCTCGCCGGCTATCGCATCATCGACATGACGCGCATGCTGTCGGGGCCGTTCTGCAGCATGATCCTCGGCGATCTCGGCGCCGACGTCGTCAAGATCGAGCCGCCGGACGGCGATCCGGTGCGCCGGCAGGGCGCCGGGCGCGAGGGCTTGAGCTGGTATTTCGCAGGCGTGAACCGCAACAAGCGCTCGGTCGCCCTCGACCTGAAGACGCCTTCGGGCCGCGAGGCGCTGACCTCGCTGGTGGCCGGCGCCGACGCGCTGGTCGAGAATTTCCGCCCCGGCGTGCTCGCCCGCATGGGGTTCGACGAGGCGCGGCTGCAGGCGATCCGGCCCGGCCTCGTCACCTGCAGCATCAGCGGTTTCGGCCCCGACGGCCCCTACCGCGACCGCCCCGCCTTCGACTTCATCGCCCAGGCGATGAGCGGCTTCATGAGCACCAACGGAAGGCCCGAGGATCCGCCGCTGCGCTCGGCGCTGCCGATCAGCGATCTGGTCGCCGGCCTCTACGGTGCGCTCGGGGTCACCGCCTCGCTGCTGCGCCGCGAGAAGAGCGGCGCCGGCGATCACGTCGACGTCAGCCTGGTGAGCTCGATGATCAGCCTGCTCGCCTATCTGGCGTCGACCTTCTTTGCCACCGGCGAGGCGCCGGCGCGCAGCGGCAACGACCATCCGATCGCCGCGCCCTACGGCCTGTTCGAAGACTCTCGACGAGGAGATCGCCATCGCGCCGCCCGACGACACCTTCTTCGGCCGGCTCGCCGACGCGCTCGGTCTCCCCGCGCTCAAGTCCGATCCCGATTTCGCCAGCAACACGCTGCGGGTGAAACACCGGGCGCGCCTCAACGCGCTGATCGAGGCAAAGCTCGCGACCGCGGGCGCCGCCCACTGGGTCGCCCATCTCAACGCCGCCGGCGTCCCCTGCGGGCCGGTGCACAGCCTCGAGGGCGTCTTCGCCGACCCGCAGGTGGCGAGCCAGGAGATGACGATCGAGGTCGATCATCCCGGCCGCGGCAGCGTGCGGATGATCGGCTTCCCGATCAAGTTCGCCAACGCGCCGTGCCGGATCAGATACCCGGCGCCGGAGCTGGGGCAGCACACCGCGGAGGTGTTGGGACAGATGGGCGAGCCAGAGCGCGGCGGCGGGAAGCAACAGTAGGGTGGGCAAATCGCCCGGCACGGCGCGTGATATTTGGTGATGCGTTGCGCGCGATTTGCCCACGCGGTGCGGCGTAGGCGCCGTGCGAACGCCGGCGCGGACAGCGTGGGCAAAATCGTACGCGAGGTCTGGGCGAGACGCACGGTTCGCGCATCGATTTTGCCCACCCTACCGGCGCGCCGGCTCTTTCGCCCCGATCGCGCCGAGCTTGTCGGGATTGGCGACGGCGAACGCCGAGCGGATGCGCGTCCCGTCGGTCTCGATCAGGATGGCAACCACCGGGCGTCCGCCCGCCGTCACCACCAGCCCGGGCGCGCCGTTGAGGTCGGTCTCGGCAATACTCGCGTCCGCCGGCAGCGTGCGGGTCACCGCCACGATGAATTGCGCGACCGCGCGGCTCCCCGTAACCGGCTTGCGGGTGGCAAACACCTTGCCGCCGCCGTCGCCGTGCAGCACCACGTCGTCGTCGAGCAGCGAGATGAGCGTCGCGGTGTCGCCGCCGCGCGCCGCTTCGGCAAAGCTGCGCAGCAGCGCGCGATGGCGCTCGCGGTCGACGGCGAAGCGCGGCCGCTCCTCGCGCATGCGGGCGCGGGCGCGGCTGAAGATTTTTCGGCACGCGACGGCGTCGCGCCCGGCCACCGGGGCGATCTCCTCGAAAGTGAGATCGAAGGCGTTGCGCAGCACGAACACCACGCGCTCCAGGGCTGAGAGCCGCTCCAGCACCGTCATCAGGGCGAACGAGACATCCTCGGCGCGCACCCCAGGCTCGTCCGCGGTCGGCAGCGGCTCGGGCAGCCACTCGCCCACATAGGTCTCGCGGCGCGCCCGCTGGTCGCGCAGGCGATTGAGGCTGAGCCGCGCCGTGATCGTCGCCAGATACGCCTTGAGCGAGCGCACCGCGTCGGTCGGCGCGGCGTCGTGCAGGCGCACGAAGGCGTCCTGCACGATCTCCTCGGCGTCGGCGCGGTTGCCAGTGATCCGGTAGGCGAGGCCGAACATCGCCGGCCGCAATTCGGCGAAGGCGCGATCGAGGCTCACGCCGCCTGGACCTCCCGGACTTTCTGGATCGCTTCGTTTGCCTGCTTCCATGACACGCGCCGCCGCCCCGGCCAGAAGAAGAAGCCAGGTATTTTCCGCTCGACCCTGAGCACGGAGACGACGAGCCACACGATGAAGTCGCGGACATGGCGTGCCGGCGGCCGGTCAGGAGGAGCAGGCTTTGCCTGTCGTCCGGATAGCTGAAGAAGCCGACGCCGCCGCGACCGATGGCGACGCCCTGGCCGAAGGTGGCGAAGCTGAACGGGTTTGGCCGCCGCCCGCTGCGCTGCGCCGCGATCACATCCGCCGCATGAGCACCCGACACCAGCGCGGCGAACGCCGACATCCGGTAGGGCGCCCCGGTCGGCGCGACCGGATGCGCCGCATCGCCCGCTGCCAGGATATGCGGGTGGGAGATCGAGCGCAGACCGCCATCGACCCGGATGCGGCCCTGCCGGTCCGTCGCCAGGCCGGCCGCGCGGGCGACCGGCGCCGCCCTGAGCCCGCCCGACCAGACGCAGACGTCGCAGCCGATGGAGCGGCCACGGTCGGTCAGGATTTCTGTCGGGCGGATCTCGGTGACGGTCTCGCCGTCGATCAACACGACTCCCAGTCGCTCGAGTGCGGCGCGCACCGCCTGCTCGACGCGCGCGCCTTGAAAATCGCCGCAGCGCGACCGGCTTACCATGGTCACCTCGGCACCCGGCCAGGCGGTCGCGATCTCGCCCGCGACCTCGACGCCGGTCTCGGCGCCGCCGACCGCGACGACGCGCAGTGGCCGGCCGGCATTGTTGGACAGCCGCGCCCGCAGCGCCGCCGCGGAGCGCGGGCCGTCGCCGGGCTCGAGCCGATAGGCATGCGCGGCCGCGCCCGGAATGCCGTCCACGTCGATCGTCGACCCCAGCGCATAGATGGCCTGGTCGAAGCCGATCGCACGCTCCCCCGTCTCGGTCGCGACCCGGAGCCGCCGCCGGCCGGCATCGAGCGCCGTCACGCTGCCGCGGATGAACTCGATACCGGTTCCGGCGACCAGGGCCGCGATCGACGGGATGCGTGGCGCGACCTCAGCCAAAATGCTCTCCTGCAGCCGCACGCGCTCGAGAAATGCGTCGTGCGCACCGACCAGCGCGATGGTGAGCCGCCGGCCGGGCCGGGCGAGCCGCAGCGCCGCCATCAACCCGGCATAGCCGGCGCCGAGGACGACGACGGCATAGGCAGCGAGGTCCGGGGTCGTGCGTGTCTGGCTCATGAATGCCTCCAGTGATCGGCGCCCTGGAGATGAAGACACGCGAGGCTGCCGAAACGTGACAACGGGTTGAGGTTGCCGGTTGAGCATCGGAACCCGTTGGTGCGGGCAGCGGGGTTGCGAGCGCTGGAACCACATGACCGCCCCACTTGGTGTGCGATCCTGGCCTCTAGGGAGCGTCGATGGTTGACGGCCTGGTAACATTTATGTTACCGTCGGTATTATGCTGGAGGAAGATTGATGGCGACGACAAGGAGTTTCAAGGAGCTGGTGCAGCACCACGTCGCGGCGGACCCGGCCTTCGCCGAAGCGCTGTTTCGCGAAGGCGTCGAGACCATGCTGTCCGGCGACGTCGAGACCGGAAAAACCATTTTGCGCGACTACATCAAGGCAACGGTCGGCTTCGAGAAGCTCGGCGAAGCGACAGGCACGCAGCCGAAGAGCCTCATCCGCATGTTCGGGCCCCGCGGGAACCCGCAGGCCAAAAACCTTTTCAGCGTGATCGGCTATCTGCAGAGGCGCGCCGGCCTGCAATTGCACGTTACGACGGAATGATGAGGGCGAAAGCGTTGGGTGGGCAAGGCGGCCCAAATCTCTCCGGGAGAATTGGAAGAACCCGATGCCAACGCGCAACATCAGCCTGACACGCGAGCAGGACGCTTTCATCGACGAGGTGCTGAAGGCGGGCGAATATCGCAACGCCAGCGAAGCCGTGCGCGACGCCATCCGCGCGCTGCAACAGCGGCGTGCCCGGGGTGCCCTCGAGCTGGACCGGATGCGCCAGCGCATCAAGGCCGGGGTCGCCGCGCTCGACCGTGGCGACTATACGGAAGTCGACGACAAGGATCTCGACACCTGGCGAGCCGTTGAGCCTCGATGGCGCGATATCGGCTTTCCACGCCTGCCAAGACGGATATCGCCACGATCCTGAAGGCCCGGAATCGTAGGGTGGGCAAGGCGGCGCAAACCTCGCCGGTGATCAACAAAAGTTTATTCCGCCTTGCCCACGCGGTGGAGACTCACGGGAATACGGACCGCGTGGGCAAAGGCGGATCAGCGATGCAGATGAGATCGAGACACCGGGGCCGCCTTTGCCCACCCTACAGGTGAATTTAGGTCTGCGACATGCTCGCCCACTATCCGGCGGCCGGGCCGGCGCGCGAGGATATTGCGCCGTCGGTGCGATATTTCCCAGTGCCGCCATATCTCGTGCTCTATCGGATCGTCGCAGACGAGCATGTGGACATCGTCCGTGTCGTCGACGGTCGTCGCGACCTGTCGAGCTTGTTTTGAGCGCCGACGCGAAGGCGCGGTTCCCCACACTGTAATCCGCAAAAGCCTCTTGACTTTGTACCCGTAATAGGGTACTCGATAGAGTGTGTCAACGCTTCGAGAATGAAGATCGAAGCACTTCGAAGGGCCGCGAGCGGACCGGAAACAATGAGAACAGTAAATACAATCGAGGAACAACGGCCGGTCAGTGCCCGAACCCGGCGCGTCCGGCGAGCCGTAGCGCCGCTCATCGCAAGAGCGAGGGCGCACAGAAAACAATGAAAACAGAAAAATACAATCGGGAACAATGGCGGGCGGGGCTCCGGCATTCCGGCGACGCAATCGCGGCGCTGCGCCGGAGCCCTGCCCGCCCGATCGAGAAGGCGAGGGTGCGCGGCGGAGGGTTTGCGAAAAACAACGAAGAACAACGAGAACAACAAATACAACGAAAATACAACGAAACAACAAGGGCTCGACGAGGTCCGGCAGACGAGGTGCGGAAATTGGCGGGATCGGCAGCGAGCCGGGCCACCCGTCGCCTCCGAACCGAGCCAGGCCAGGTGCGCTGGCCGCCGCCAGGCCAGAAAACAGGCGATCAGCAATAAATACAGTGAGCAACAGTTGCTCAGCGGTCCCCACCAAGCCCCGCCACCCGCAGCACCAGCGCGGCGAGCCGGTCCGCCGCGTCGGTTGCCCCGGCCCCGCGCGCCGCCGCCGCCATCGCGGCGAGCCGGCCCGGATCGCCCGAAAGCGCCACGATCTCCTCGGCCAGCCGCTCCGGCGTGAAGACGTCCTGGCGCATCAGGATGGCGCCGCCGGCCTTCATCAGGACATTGGCATTGGCGAGCTGGTCCTGGTCGAGCGCATGCGGCAGCGGCACCAGGATGGCGGGCCGGCCGATCGCCGCAAGCTCGGCGACCGTGGAGGCGCCGGCGCGCGACACCACGAGATGCGCGGCGGCGATGCGCGCCGGCAGGTCGGGAAGAACGGCGCGACGTCGGCGGTCACCGCAACCTTGCGTAGATCTCCTCGACCCGCGCGAGATCCTCCTCGCGCGCCTGCTGGACGATGGACAGCCGCTCGCGCAGCGCCGGCGACAGCAGCTCGATCGCCGCCGGCACGATGTCGGACAAAATGCGCGCGCCCTGGCTGCCGCCGAACACCAGGAGGCTGAAGCGTCCGCCGGGTCGAGCGCCGGATAGGGCTCGCGGCGGCCGCGATCACGCGCAGGGCGCACCGGATTGCCGGTGAGCGTGGTCTTGCCGGCGAGTGCCGGGTCGGCGTCGGTGACGCCGGCAAAGCTCGGTCGGCGATGGCGGTGACGCGCGGCGCCAGCAGGCGGTTGGCGCGGCCCATCACGCGCGTTCTGCTCGTGCAGCACGGTAGGGATTTTTCGCAGGCGTCGCGGCGATCAGCGGCGGGATGGTCGGGTAGCCGCCGAAGCCGACGACCGCGGCGGGCCTCAGCCGCCCGATGCAGCGACCAGCGCACGGGCGAGCCCGTAGGCCAGGATGGCGCCAGTGCGCATCACGGCGAGCGGGTTGCTTGCCGCGAAAGGTCTCGCTGGGGATCAGATGGATCTCGCGCGCGGGAAACTTCGTCGCCGTAGCGAGTGGCGCGCTCGTCGGTCGCCAGATCCACCGTGACGCCGCGGGCGGCGAGCGCGACGCTCAGCGCCTCGGCGGGAAACAGATGGCCGCCGGTGCCGCCGGCCGCGACCAGCACCAGCGGCGCGCCGGCGCGCGGCGTCATCAGGCGGGGCTCCGCAACACTGCCCGCGGCGTCGCCGCCGACCATGAGCTCGGCGCGCGGGCGGTCGCGGGTGAGCGCCAGCAGCATGCCCATGCCGTAGGCGAGCGAGATCATCGAGGAGCCGCCGTAGGAGATGAACGGCAGCGTCATGCCCTTGGCCGGGATCAGGTGCAGGTTGACCGCCATGTTGATCGCCGACTGCAGGCCGAACAGCATGGCGAGCCCGGCGACGGCGAAGCGCATGAACGGGTCGTCGTCGCGCATCGCATGGGCGAGCGCGCGGATCACGACGAAGGCGAACAGCGCGACCAGCGATCAGGCAGAGCACGATGCCGAACTCCTCGGCCGCCACCGCGAAGAGGAAGTCGGAATGGCTGTCGGGCAGGATGCGCTTCACCGTGCCCTCGCCCGGGCCCTGGCCGAACCAGCCGCCGCGCATGAAGGATTCCGACCGCGGTGTCGACCTGAAAGGTGTCGCCGGAGGCGGGATCGAGAAAGCGCCTGATGCGCTGCGCGACGTGGGGGACCGTCAGATAGGCGCCGAACAGGCCGAGCGCCGCGGTGCCGCCGAGGCCGACCACCCAGACGAGCCGCATCCCGGCCATGAAGAACAGCGCGCCCCAGACCAGCGCGATCAGCATGGTCTGGCCGAAATCGGGCTGCAGCACCAGCGAGCCGACCACCGAGCAGGACGAGGCCGAGCGCCATGGTGTTGGCCGGCATCTCCGGCCGCCGCGCGGATTCGGCAAACAGCCAGGCGATCAGGATGACGAAGGCCGGCTTGACGAACTCCGAGGGCTGCACGTTGACGCCGGCGACGACGATCCAGCGCCGCGCGCCCTTGATCTCGACGCCGAGCCACAGGGTGGAGACGACCAGCGCCAGGCTGATGACGAAAACCACCAGCGCGATGCGGCGGATCTGCCGCGGGTTGAGGAAGCGAGGTGGCGATCAGCACCACGAAGGCCGGGATCAGAAAAAGCACGTGGCGGTTGACGAAGTAGAACGGGTCGAGGCCGATGCGGGCGGCGACCGGGGGACTGGCGGCAAGCGACAGCACGATGCCGGCGAGCATCAGGGTCGCCAGCGCCCCCAGCATCGGCTTGTCGACCGTCCACCACCAGGCGCCGAAGCGCGTGCGTTCCACCCGGGACACCATGTTCAGCCCTCCGTCACGGGCGCGACGCCCGCAGAGACGCGCGCACCAGGTCGCGAAACGCGCGACCCGCGCGATCTCGAAATTCGGCAAACTGGTCGAACGACGCGCAGGCCGGCGACAGCAGCACCACCGGCTCGGCGCGCCGTGCCGCGCTCGGCGTCGCGCGGCGGCAAGCGCCGACCGCGCGCGTCGAGCGTGCCGGCGATCACGTGGGGGACGCGGCCGTCGAGCGTCTGCGCGAAATCCGCCGCCGCCTCGCCGATCAGATAGGCCTTGCGGATGCGCGGGAAATAGCCGCCGAGGCTGACGATGCCGCCCGCCTTCGGCCTTGCCGCCGGGGATCCAGTAGATGTCGGCGAAGCGATGGCAGCGCCTTGTCGGCGGCGTCCGCATTGGTGGCTTTGGAGTCGTTGACGAAGAGCACGCGGCCGCGCCGGCCGACCTGCTCCATGCGATGGGCGAGGCCCGGGAAAGGTGGAAGCCCGTGCTGCGATCTGCCCGGCGTGACGGCCGAGCGCCGGGCGGCGGCGGCCGCCGCGCAGGCGGCGTTCTGCGCGTTGTGCAGGCCGCGCAGCGAGCCGATGCCGCCGATATCGAGCGACCTCGCGCGCGGTGCCGCCCGCCGCCCGCATGATGCGGTCGCCCTCGACATAGATCCCATCGGGCAGCGGCCTTCGCACCGAGATACGCACCACCGGGCGGCCTGACTGCTCGATGCGGTCGGCCACCGCCTGGCAGCTGTCGTCGACGCCGACGATCGCGGCGCCGCCGGCCTGCACGCCGGTCACGGCGCGCGCCTTGATCGCCGCGTAGGCGTCGAAGCGTGCCGTGGCGGTCGAGATGGTCGGGCGTGACATTGATCAGGATGCCGACCGGTCGGATCGAGCGAGGGCGCCAGATCGATCTGATAGGACGAGCACTCGATGACGTGGTGGCGCGCCGGCGCGCGGCGGCTCCAGGGAGAGGATCGGCACGCCGATATTGCCGCCGCACGCGCGTCGCGTAGCCGGCCGACGCCAGCACGTGGGCGATCAGCGCCGTGGTGGTCGATTTGCCGTTGGTGCCGGTGATGGCGACGAACGGCGCAGCTCGGGCGCGTGCGCCCGGCGCTCGCGGCAGAAGAGCTCGATGTCGCCGATGACCTCCTCGGCGGCGTTGCGGGCGAGCCCCACCGCCCAGTGCGGCGCCGGATGGGTCAGCGGAATGCCGGGCGCCAGGACCAGCGCGGCGAACCGTCGACCAGTCGAGCTGGCGCGAGATCGGCGACGGGAATGCCCTCGCGCGTCGCCTCGCGCGATCGACCTTGCATTGTCGTCGCAACGCCGCGACCTCCGCGCCGCCGGCGACCAGCGCCCGGCGGTCGGCGAGGCCCGAACCGCCGAGCCCGAACACCGCGACGCGCTGTCCCGCGAAGGTGGTGACCGGGATCAAGAGAGGCCTCACCTCAGCTTCAGGGTGGAGAGGCCGACCAGCGCCAGCACCACCGAGATGATCCAGAAGCGGATGACGATCTGCGGCTCGGTCCAGCCGAGCTGCTCGAAATGGTGATGGATCGGCGCCATCTTGAACACGCGCTTGCCGGTGAGCTTGAAGGAGACGACCTGGACGATGACGGACACCGCCTCGAGCACGAACAGGCCGCCGATGATCGCCAGCACGATCTCGTGCTTGGTGGCGACCGCGATGGTGCCGAGCACGCCGCCGAGCGCCAGCGAGCCGGTGTCGCCCATGAAGATCGAGGCCGGCGGCGCGTTGAACCACAGGAAGCCGAGGCCGGCGCCGATCAGCGCCCCGCAGAGGACCGCGAGCTCGCCGGTGCCGGGCACGTAGTGGATCTGCAGGTAGTCGGCGAACACGACGTTGCCGGCGAGATAGGCGATCATGCCGAAGCTGCCGGCCGCGATCATCACCGGCACGATGGCGAGCCCGTCGAGCCCGTCGGTGAGGTTCACCGCATTGCCGGCGCCGACGATGACGAATGGCGCCGAACACGAAGAAGAACCAGCCGAGGTCGCGCACCAGATCCTTGAAGAACGGAAACACCAGCGAGGTCGGCGAGCGGCGCCCGCCCGAGCTGCGACGATGACCACGCAGGCGGCGACCGCGATGATGATCTCGGCGGCGAACCGGGTGCGCGGCCGGAGAAGCCCTTGTTCGACTGCTTGGTGACCTTCAGGTAGTCGTCATAGAAGCCGATCACGCCGAAGCCGAGCGTCACCGCGAGCACGATCCACACATAGGGGTTGGTCAGGTTCGCCCACAGCAGGGTGGAGACCAGGAGGCCCGACAGGATCATCAGCCCGCCCATGGTGGGCGTGCCGATCTTGGTCACCAGGTGGCGATTTCGGGCCGTCGCTGCGGATCGGCTGGCCCTTGCCCTGGCGCGCCCGGAGGCTTGCGATGATCGTCGGGCCGAACAGGAAGACGACGACCAGCGCGGTCACCACCGCGCCGCCGGTGCGGAACGTGATGTAACGAAAAACGTTGAGGACGGAAATCTTGTCGGAAAAATCGACCAGCCAGTAGAACATTTGCTCTAGCCTTGCGCGGCCGCCGGCTGGGCGGCCTCGTGACGGGGAAAACGATCGACCAGCGCCTTGACCAGCGGCCCCATCCGCGAGCCGAGCGACCCCTTGACCATCATCGCATCGCCGTCGCGGATCGCCGCGCGAATCCCCGATTCGAGGCCCGCGGCGGTCTCCGCATAGCCGCCCCGGCGCTCGAAGGGAAGTTTCTCCCACAGCGCCCGCATCAGCGGCCCGGAGCAGAAGACGAGATCGACCGCGTTGGCGACCACCGGCTCCGCCAGCCCGGCATGGAATTCCTGTCCCCGGGACCCGAGCTCGAGCATGTCGCCGAGGACCGCGATGCGGCGGCCGTGGCTGCCGAGCGGAGCCTCGCCGAGCAGCGCCAGGGCGGCGCGCATCGAGGCCGGATTGGCGTTGTAGCTCTCGTCGATGACGAGCGCGGTGCCGCCCGGCACCTCCAGGGTGATCCGCCGCCGCGGCCCGCCGCGGCTCGAGGCCGGCGAGCGCCAGCGCGGCGGTGGCGAGATCGCAGCCGGCGAGCGCCACCGCGGCAAGGACGGCGAGCGAGTTCTGCACCACATGGCGCCCCGGGCTGCCGAGCTTGTAGACGATGTCGGCGCCGAGAATATTGGCCTGCACGGTCGAGCCGTCGGCTTCGAGCGCGGCATCGAGCAGTCTTGCGTCGGCCTCCGGCGTGCGCCCCGAAGGTCACGATGCGGGCGCCGGCCGCCTCGGCGCTGGCGTTTCAGCCGGTCGAACTGGGCATTGTCGCGATTGAGCACTGCGGCGCCGCCGGGCTCCAGCCCGGAAAAAATCTCCGCCTTGGCATCGGCGATGGCCTCGACCGAGCGGAAGAACTCCAGATGCACCGGCGCGACCGTGGTGACGATCGCGACGTGCGGGTCGCACCAGTTTCGTGAGCGGCGCGATCTCGCCGGCGATGGTTCATGCCGATCTCGAAGACCGCGAACCGGGCGCCCGCCGGCATCCGCGCCACCGACAGCGGCACGCCCCAGTGATTGTTGAACGAGGCGGCCGACGCATGGGTCGCGCCCTGGCTGGCGAATGCCAGCCGCAGCGCCTCCTTGGTGCCGGTCTTGCCGACCGAGCCGGTGACGCCGACGACTCTTGCTCCCGAGCGCGCGCGCGCGGCTTGCGCCAGTGCCCCGAGCGCGGCCAGCACGTCGGGCACGACGAGGAGCGGCGCTTCGGCCGGCAGCGCGGCGCGGCGCGCCTCGGCGACCACCGCCAGCCCGGCGCCGGCACCGAGCGCCGCGGCCGCGAAGTCATGGCCGTCGTGGACGTCGCCCTGGATGGCGAAAAAAGCCTCGCCGCGGCCGATGCTGCGGCTGTCGATCGACAGGCCGGACACGCGGTCGGGCAGCGCGCCGTCGCGGCGCGCCTTCATCGCCGCCGCCATGGCGTCGACCGTCCACAGCGCCGAACCGCTCATCGGGCGTTCTCCTCGAGCGCCGCGGCGACCGCCGCGTGGTCGGTGAACGGCAGTACCCGGTCGCCGACGATTTGGCCGCTTTCATGGCCTTTTCCGGCGATCAGCAGCACGTCGCCCCGCTCCAGCCCGGCGATGGTCCGGCGGATCGCCTCGCCGCGGTCGCCGATCTCGACCGCGCGCGGCGCCGCCGCCAGGATCGCGGCGCGGATCGCCGCCGGGTCCTCGCTGCGCGGATTGTCGTCGGTGACGACCACGCGGTCGGCGTTCTGCGCCGCGATCGCGCCCATCAGCGGGCGCTTTCCCCGGTCGCGGTCGCCGCCGGCGCCGAACACCACGATGAGGCGTTTGCGCGCATAAGGCCTGAGCGCCTCGAGCGCCTTGGCGAGCGCGTCGGGCTTGTGCGCATAGTCGACGAAGATCGGCGCGCCGTTGCGCTCGCCGACCAGCTCGAGACGACCCTTGGCGCCAGTGAGCCGCTCCAGCGCCGAGAACACGGCGTCGGGCGCGCCGCCGGTGGCGATCGCGAGGCCGGCGGCGACCAGGGCGTTCTCCACCTGGAAGCGCCCGACCAGCGGCAGCCGCAGCCGGACGACGCGACGTCTGTGATCGACCTGCAGGTTCTGCCCGAAACCGTCGATCGTCGCCTCGACCAGCCGGATGTCGCCACCGCGGCGGCCGACCGTGAGCACGTGAAGTCCGCGGGCCTCGGCGACCCGCGCCGCGGCGTCCGCCTGATCGTGATCGACGTCGATTACCGCGGCGCCGCCCGGTGCCACCAGATCGCCGAACAGGCGCAGCTTGGCCTCCAGATAGGCTTCCGGCGTCACATGGTAGTCGAGATGGTCGCGGGTGATGTTGGTGAAGGCGCCGGCGCTCACCCGGAGCCCATCGAGACGGTGCTGATCGAGGCCGTGCGAGGAGGCTTCGATGGCGAGATGGGTGACGCCGTCCCCGGCCAGCCGGTCGAGGGTGCGGTGCAGATCGACCGGGTCGGGCGTGGTGAGCGAGCCGTAGGTCTCCAGTCCCGGTGCCACCACGCCGACCGTGCCGATGCTCGCGGACGCATGGCCGAGCGCGGTCCAGATCTGCCGGGTGAAGGCGGCGACCGAGGTCTTGCCGCTGGTCCCGGTGATCGCCGCGATGGTGGCGGGCTGGCGGGAAAAGAGTTTCGCGGCGGCGAGCGCCAGCGCGCGGCGGGCATCGGGCACCTGGACGAAGGCGACCGTGTCGGGCAGGGCCACGTCGGGCGCCCGCTCGGCGACGATGGCGGCGGCGCCTGCCTTCACCGCCTGATCGACGAAGCGCATGCCGTCGGTCCGGGTCCCGGGCACCGCGACGAAGACGTCGCCCGGCTTGACGGCGCGGCTGTCGGTGGAAAGCCCGCCGACGGCGAGCGCCGACCAGCGCGCGTCGCACACCGCCTCCCCGGTCAGGAGATCGCCGAGCTTCATGACGGCCTCACATGGTCCGCGCCGAGCTGCATCGCCTTCCATTGCCTCTCGCACCGTATGGTGCGGTCGCAATTACCGGGCCTCCTTCGATGTCGCAAGGATCAGCCGCTCGGCCGGCGGCAGGTCGAGCCGCGGCTCGAGGCCGAGCAGCGGTGCCACCCGGGCGATGACCTTGCCGGCGGTCGGCGCCGCGTTCCACCCCGACGTGGAAAAACCGTGAGTGTCGGCCGCGGGCTTCGGTTCGTCCAGCAGCACCAGCAGCAGGTAGCGCGGCTGGTCGGCCGGCATCACCGCCATGAAGGTGGTCAGCACCTTGGTCTTGGAGTAGCGGCCGTGCTCGATCTTTTCCGACGTGCCGGTCTTGCCGCCGATATAGTAGCCCTTGACGTCGGCCTTGCTGGCGGTGCCCTTCTCGGCGTTGAGCCGCATCAGGTAGCGCATCTTCTCGCTGGTCTCCGGCTTGACCACCTGCCGGGAGAGCACCTTGGCCTCCTCCTCGGTGCGCTTGAGGAAGGTCGGCGGGATCATATGGCCGCCGTTCATCAGAGCGCCGACCGCGATGGACGCCTGCAGCGGCGCCACCGAGAGCCCGTGCCCGAAGGCGATCGTCACCGTGTTGAGCTCGCCCCAGCGCTTGGGCACCAGCGGCTCGGCGCTCTCCGGCAGCTCGCTGCGCATGCGGTCGAGCTGGCCGAGCTTCTTCAGGAACGCCTTGTGATAGTCGACGCCCAGCGAGAGCGCCATGCGGGCGGTGCCGATGTTCGACGAGTAGGTGAAGATCTCCGGGACGCTCAGTACCCGGTGCTGGGCGTGATAGTCGTGGATGTTGAACCGTCCGTAGCGCAGCGGCACGCGCGCGTCGAACGTCGAGGCCAGCGATATTTTCCCCGAATCGAGCGCCATCGCCACGGTCAGCGCCTTGAAGGTCGAGCCCATCTCGTAGACGCCGGTGGTCAGGCGGTTGATGCGGGTCGGATCGATCGCGTCGCGCGGATTGTTGGGGTCGTAATCGGGCAGCGACACCATGGCGACCACCTCGCCGGTGCGCACGTCGGTGATCAGGCCGGCGGCGGCCAGCGCCTTGAACTTCTCCCTGGCGGCGACCATCTCCTCGCGCAGCGCGTGCTGCACGCGAAGATCGACGGAGAGCTGCACCGGCTTCTGCAGCCGGTCGGTGGCGAAGCCTGCGGTGTGCAGATCGGCCAGACCGCTGTTGTCCAGCCACTTCTCGATGCCGGCGATGCCCTGGTTGTCGATGTTGACGTGGCCGATGATGTGGGAGATTTCCGACCGGTTGGGATAGACCCGCTTGTTCTCGCTCAGGAAACCGACGCCCGGCAGCCCGAGGTGGCGGATCTCCTGCTGCTGCTTGGGCGTGATCTCGCGCTTGAGCCAGACGAAGCCGCGCTTGGAGGCGAGCCGCTCGCGCAATTCGGTGGCGTCGAGATCGGGCAGCACGGCGCTCAGGAGCTCGACCGCCTCGTCGACGTCGATGATTTTTCGCGGCTCGGCGAACAGCGACGGCGTCTTGATGTCGGTCGCCAGAATTTCTCCGTTGCGATCGAGGATGTCGGGCCGCGCGGTCGCCACCGCGTCCGGGCCGCCGCGCCGCATGGTGTGGCTATCGCCGACCACCGCGAACATCACCAGCTTGCCGGCGATCACCCCGTAGACCGCGGCGAACGCCATGATGGCGAGCCCGACGCGGGCGCGCGCCTTGGCGCCGCGGTCGACGTTGCGGCCGTACAGCAGCGTACGCCACAGGCGACGTCGCCAGTCGGCGCCCGTGGCCTGCGATCCCGATTGCGGCAGCGGCGCGTCCATCCGGGTCACCGCGGCTGCGGCGGGATGGTCGGTTCCGGCCGAGCCGGGATGGCCAGCTCCGGCCGGCCCGGCAGGGGCGGTTGCGAGCCGATGGATCCGGTCAGCGTGCCGGTGTCGGCCTGGGTCTCGATGATGACGCCGATGGGATCGGCGGTTCCCGGCGGCACGATGTCGATCGGCTTCTCCGGCAGCCGCTCGAGCTTGTCGTACTGGCCGATCTCGATCGGTTTGAGCCCCAGATGGCGCTGGGCGAGGGCCTGGATCCGCCGCGGGGTGTCGAGCTCGGCCCATTCGGCGCGCAACGCCCCGATGGTGTCGCGCTCGCGGCGGATCTCTCCGCGCAGCTTGGCGACCCGCTCGGCCTGCCGCGTCGACTCGAACTTGATCTTGTAGACGTCGGCGGCGGCGAGCACGAGCGCCGCGATCATGATCAGTTGCAAGAGGCGCAGGAGCTTCATCATCCCCTCACGATGTCGGCGAGCGTCGGCAGCGCGATGCCGGTCCCGGCGCCCGCGGCCGGCGGCGCCTCGGTGCGCTCGGCGGCGCGCAATCGGGCCGAGCGCGCCCGCGGATTGGCCGCGACCTCGGCGTCGTCCGCCATCACCGGCCGCCGGGTCAGCAGGCGGAAGGTGGGCGCCGGCGCGGCGGTCTCCGGAAGGTGGCGCGAGCCGTGGGTGGTCCGGCTGCGCGCGGCCAGAAATGTCTTGACGATGCGGTCCTCGAGCGAGTGGAACGCGATCACGGCGAGCCGGCCGCCGGGGGCGAGGATGCGCTCGGCCGCCATGAGCCCGTCCGCCACCTCGTCGAGTTCCTCGTTGACGAAGATCCGCAGCGCCTGGAACGTGCGGGTCGCCGGATGGATGTCGCCCGGCCGCGCGCGCACCACCCGCGAGACGATGGCGGACAGCGCAGCCGTCGTCGTGATCGGCGCCTCGCCCCGGGCCTTGACGATGGCGCGGGCGACCGCGCGGGCGTGGCGCTCCTCGCCGAGCGTGAAAATGATCGCCGCGAGATCGCGCTCCGCGGCGAGCCGCACCACATCGGCGGCACTCGGGCCGGACGTGCCCATCCGCATGTCGAGCGGACCGTCGTGGCGGAACGAGAAGCCGCGTTCGGCCTCCTCGAGCTGCATCGAGGAGACGCCGAGATCGAGCAGCACGCCGTCGACCGCCGGATGGCCGAGGTCGCGCGCCACGGTGTCGAGCGCGGAGAACCTTTCTTCGACCAGCGTCAGCCGGCCGGCGCAAGCCTCGACCAGGTCGGCCCCGCGCGCGATCGTGCTCTGGTCGCGGTCGATGCCGATGACCCGGGTGTCGCCCACCGCGAGGATATGCCGGCTGTGCCCGCCGGCCCCGAAGGTTCCGTCGACGTAGACGCCGCCGGCGCGCGGCGCGAGGAGCTCCATCACCTGGAGGGCGAGCACGGGAATGTGACGGGCCGGTCCGCCTGCGACAGCCGGTTGCCCGCTGTCGCGGCCCATCATCATTCCCGTGCTCCGTGCGGATCCTCCGCCGCTACCCGGGAGCCCAGATCGCTTCTTGAGCGCGCGCACTTTCCCGGTGGCCTCCGCGAGCTGCGCGCGGAAGCGTTCGGGCTCCCAGATCTGAAACTTGTGGCCGAGACCGACGAACGTGACGGCGTCCCGGATCTCCGCATGGGTCTTCAGCGATTCGGACAGGATCGCCCGGCCCTCGCCGTCGATGCGGACCGTCTCGCTGGTCCCGTAGAGCGCCGCCAGCAGGTCCTCGCGCTCGTCCGAATAGGGCGGGAAGCGCGCGATCAAGGCGTCGATCTCGGCGAGCAACGCGTTGCCGCCGGCATCGAGCGCCGGCCGGTCGAGCGAGGGATAGCAGTAGAGACCATCGAATCCATCGCGGGCGAGCACCGCACGGTAGGGCGCCGGAATCGACACGCGGCCCTTGGCGTCGAGACGCAGACTGAAGTTGGACACGAAGCGGTCCATTTCGCTCCTTGAGCCGCCTCGCTCGATCCCGTGCCATCGAACCCTCGGCCGAGATTGCCGTTACGTGACGCGCGAGTGCTGCTTCGCCGCCGCAAGCAAACTCCCTGAGCCCGGGTGCAACGACTACGCTACATGGGAGATCATGGGATAACATGGGATCAGGTTAGCCGTCAATGGAATCGGACCGGCTCGCGCCGCCATCGGCGCCCGGTTTCTGGATTGAGTTAATGCGGTTTATGGTTAACGAAACGTTTGGAAGCGCCGCGCCATTGGGCGCGATCCGAGGAGCCCGCCATGACAGAAAGCGTCATGTTCCATGATGGCAATCGAAGATTGCAGGACGCCTTCGACAGCCGCCGGATTTCCGACCGGCTGGAGGAGAAGCTCACGCGCACCGCCTTCTCCGACGACGACCGGGCGTTCATCGACGGCGCGGTCTATTTCTTCCTCGCCACCGCGGACGCCGAGGGGCGGCCCGACTGCTCGTTCAAGGGCGGCATGCCGGGCTTCGTCCGCGTCACCGGACCGGCCGAGCTCGCCTTTCCGGACTATGACGGCAACGGCATGTTCAAGAGCCTCGGCAATCTCCTGGTCAACCCCAATGTCGGCCTCCTGTTCATCGACCTGCACGAGCGCCCGCGCCGGCTGCGCGTCAACGGTGCGGCGACGATCGACCGCTCCGATCCGCTGCTGGCGACGACCGTCGGCGCGCAGTTGATCGTCCGGGTCAAGGCCCGCGCCATCTTTCCCAACTGCCCGCGCTACATCCCGAAACTCTCGCTCGCCGAGCCCTCGGTCTATGCGCCGCGGCCCGGCGTGGCGCCGCCGGAGCCCAAATGGAAGAGCTTTGACGATTTCAAGGATTACGTGCACCCCCGCCAGCCGACCGCGACCGGCGACGGCCCGGCGGGGTGAATCTGTGTCTTCCACCGTGACATTGCCGGTCTGGGTGATCGTCGTGGTCGGCGCCCTGGCGCTGTGGTCGGTGCTCGACCGGCTCTTGATCCCGAGCGTGCGCTGGCTGCTGCGGCGCCGGCTCAACCGGGCGATCGACGAGCTCAACACCCGGCTCAAGCTGCGCATCCAGCCGCTGAAACTCGCCAGGCGGCAGGCGCTGATCGATCAGTTGATCTTCGATCCCGAGGTGCTGCGCGCGATCGAGGATTTTTCCGCCGCCAACGGCGTGCCGCGCGAGGTCGCGCTGGCGAGGGCGCGGCGCTATGCCCACGAGATCGTGCCGTCGTTCTCCCACTACGCCTATTTCGGCATCGGCACGCGGATCGCGCGCGCGATCTCCACCTATCTGTACCGGGTGCGGCTCGGCTATCTCGACGACGCGGCGCTGAAGACCGTCGATCCGGACGACGCCGTCATCTTCGTCATCAACCATCGCTCCAACATGGACTATGTGCTGGTCACCTACATGGTGGCGACGAGCTCGGCGCTGAGCTACGCGGTCGGCGAGTGGGCGCGGGTGTGGCTCCTGCAGAACCTGATCCGCTCGATGGGTGCGTTTTTCGTCCGCCGCGATTCCAGCGAGCCGCTGTATCGGCGAATTCTGGCGCGCTACGTGCAGATGGCGGTGGCCGGCGGGCTCGCCCAGGCGATGTTCCCCGAAGGCGGCCTCACCCGCGACGGCAAGCTCAAGCCCGCCAAGCTCGGGCTCCTGAGCTACATGGTGAGCGGCTTCGACCCGAAAGGGCCGCGCGACGCGGTGTTCGTGCCGGTCGGGATCAACTACGACCGCGTGCTCGAGGACCGCGTGCAGACCGAGACGCTGTCGACGCCGGAGGGCCAGAAGCCGCGCTTCAGGTTCAGCCCGAAAATCTTTTTTGGCTTTCTCGCCCGCAACGCCTATCTGCAGCTGCGTGGCCGCTGGTTTCGCTACGGCTATGCGTGCGTGAGCTTTGGCGCCCCGATCTCGCTACGCGCCTATGTGAACGAGCACGGCATCGATTTCCGCACGCTCGACCAGGAGCGCCGCTTCGCCGAGGTCGAGCGGCTCGGCCGTCTGCTGATGCAGAAGGTCGGCGAGGTCGTGCCGGCGCTGCCGGTCTCGCTGGTGGCGACGGTGCTGCTCGAGGCAGCCGGCCCGCTCTCCGAGCTCGAGCTCAAGGCCCGTGTGGTCGAGCTGATCCGCCGGCTGCACGCCAGGGGCGCCCACACCCACGTTCCGCGCGGCGACCAGGACTACGCGATCGAGGTCGGTTTGCGCATGCTGCGGCTGCGCCATCTCATCGCCGAGCAGGACGGGCTGTTCTCCGCCGACCGCGAGCACGAGGTGCTGCTGCGCTATTACGCCAACTCGATCGCGCATCTGGTCGCGGGGCCTGCGGCCGGCCGGCCGGCCGAGGGACTGGTCGCGGTGTCCTGAGCCGACATGGAAAGCTTCGTTCCCGATTCCAGGCTGGTCGCCGCGGCCGTCCCATCGCCCAATCATCAGCCGCGCGCCGTGCCGCTCGACCTGATCGTGCTGCACTATACCGGCATGGCGGACCAGCAGGCGGCGCTGGCAAAGCTCTGCGCGGTGGACAGCAAGGTGTCGGCGCACTATCTGGTGCTCGAGGACGGACGCATCGTCCAATTCGTTGCCGAGGCGCGGCGCGCCTGGCATGCGGGAGTCTCGCAATGGGAAGGCGAGCGCGACGTCAATTCGCGCTCGATCGGCATCGAGATCGCCAATCCGGGCCATGGCCTCGGCTATCCGGATTTTCCCGAGCCGCAGATCGCCGCCGTCATCGCGCTGGTCCGGGATATCTTGGCGCGCCATCCGATCCGCCGCGATCGCGTGCTGGCGCATTCCGACGTGGCGCCGAGCCGCAAGGACGATCCCGGGGAAAAATTCCCCTGGGCGCGCCTGCATGCGGCCGGCATCGGCCACTGGGTCGAGCCGGTGCCGCCCGGCGGGGATGCCGGACTTGGCCTCGGGGATCATGGCCCGGCGGTCCTCGCCCTGCAGCAGGCGCTGGCATCCTACGGCTACGGGGTGCCGCAGACCGGGACGTTCGACGCCGCCACCCGCGACGTGGTGGTGGCGTTCCAGCGCCACTTCCGCCCCGCGCGCGTCGACGGCAGGGCCGACTGCTCGACCATCGAGACGCTCGATCGGTTGCTGGAGCGGCGCCGCGCGCCGACGGGACAAGCCTTGTGATGTATGGTTCGCAATGATTCAGACGCGCTTCCCTGGGAGTGTATCGACAAGCCTCGGGAAGTCCGTCTCGCGCCCCTTCGGCGGGAACTCGGATCGGTGACGCAAGCGCGACTCTCGGGCGGAACGATGCAAATCGGAATCTGTGGGACCTTCGACGTTCAAAACTACGGGGATCTGCTGTTTCCCCTTATCGCGGAAACCGAGCTGTCGCGGCGGCTGGGCCCGGTCACGTTGCGACCGTTCTCGTATTTCGATAAGGCGCCGCCCGATTGGCCCTATCACGTAACGTCAGTCGCCGAGCTGCCGAAGATCGCCGGCGAACTGGACGGATTGATCGTCGGCGGCGGGCATCTGATCCGCTTCGATAAGGACGTGGCGCCCGGATATCGCCCGCCGACGCCCGATATCCATCATCCGACCGGATACTGGCTCGCGCCGGCCTTGATCGGCCTCCATCACGGCTGCCCCGTCGTTTGGGGTGCGCCGGGCGTTCTGGGGCAGGTGCCCGCCTGGGCGGCGCCGCTGATGCGTCTCGCGATCGGTCTGAGCCGGTACGTCGCAGTGCGCGACGACCACGCGCGGGCGGCTCTCGCGCCGTTCGCCGGCGAGCAGGAAATCGCCGTGGTCCCCGATACGGGCTACGGCCTGGCGCACCTGCTGGAGCGCAGCAATCCTTCGCCCGCGCTGTTGGACCTCCGCCGTTCCGTCGGGTTGACGCGCCCTTATTTCGTGGTCCAGGCCACGCGCGGCCTCGACCATTTCGCTCGCCTGGTCGCCCATCACGCTCCAAGGTTTGCCGGGCATCAGTTCGTCGCAATGCCGGTCGGCCCGGCCCTGGGGGATGATGCCGCAATCCTCGGCGACGACTATCCCGACCTGGTGAGGCTGCCCGCCTATCCCGACCCGCTGCTCCTCGCAGAGCTCGTCGCCGGGGCCACCGCGGTGATCGGCATCAGCCTTCACCTCGCCATCACCGCGATCGTGTTCGGAGTGCCGGTTTTCCGTCCTGCCTCGGCATTGGCAGGAAAGTACGCAGGGCTCTCGCGACACGCCCAGGTCCACGCCTTCGCGGTGGACCGGGAGATCGACCCGGCCTGGTTCGACGCCAGGCTGGCGCACCGCGGCCGGGGCAGCGAAATGACCGGCATCGAGGCCGACCTCGACCGCCACTGGGACAAGGTTGCCTCATGCTTTCTGGCCGGTCGCGAAACCCCGGACCGACGCGGGGCTTTTCTCTGGCAGCAGTTGCCCGGCGTCCTCGAGCTGAAATCAATGTGCGACGATGCGCTGATAGGGAGCCTTCGCCGGATGCTCGATCTGCAGCATGACACGCTCTCGCAACGTGATCGCCAGGTTGCCCGCTTCCATGATGGACACGCAATATCGTCCTCGGACGCGGAGCCAGAACAGGCTATCGTTCCCGAGGAAACCGAGGACACCGCGATGGCGGAAGGAACGGACGTGCGGACCGACACGGCGGGATATCCGGCCCCCGCGGGGAACCAATCGATGGACCCGATTGCCCATCTCGAGCACGTCATTGCCGAACGCGACCGGCAGATCACGCGCCGTGATTCCACTGTCGCGGCCCGCGATCGAGAAACGGCCCAGCAACGAGAGGCCATCGCCCAACGCGATGAACGAATCAGGCATCTGACCGAGTCGCTCGCCGAGCGCGAGCGCGAGATCGCCGCCGCGAAGGCCTCGGTCGACGATCTGCGTCGCGAGGTCATGGCACGCCAGCACGAGGTCCAGGCGCTTCGCAACTCGACGTCGTGGAAGGTGACGGCGCCGCTGCGGTGGATACGGAGCAGGGCGCCGGAGGGCGGGGTATCGGGCCCGCGCATCATCCGGCTGGATCGCATCGCGCACCAGCGCCTGACTACGGTGCCGTACGAGTGGGCGTTCGTGAACGGCCTCTTTTCGCGCCGCGCGGGAGAATCGCTCGTGCGCTCGTACCCGCGCGACAATTTCAAGACCGTCAAGGGATACGACGGCGAAAAGGGCTACGAATACGAAGCGCGCGCCCTGATCCACATGAATGCCGGCTCGCCGTCATTCCCCGAGGGTCTGAGCGGTGCGTGGCGCATGCTGGCCGACGATCTTCTCTCCCCCGGCTATAGAGCGGCGATGACGCGCCTGACCGCCCGCGATCTTTCGGCGGCCCCGATGGAAGCCTATGTCTGCCACTTCGGACCGGGTGCCTGGCTCGGCCCTCATCTCGATCTCAAGGACAAGATCGTCACCCACGTCTTCTACTTCAACGCAAGCTGGCAAGCCGAGAACGGCGGCTGCCTCAGCATCCTTCGGTCGTCGGACATGTCCGACAAAGTCGCCGAGATCGTTCCGATCGTCGGCAATTCATCGGTCCTGATTCGCTCGGAAAACTCCTGGCACGCGGTCTCGCGGGTGACCAACGACTGCCTGACCTCGCGGCGAAGCATGAATGTCATCTTCTATCGTCCGGGCGCCGTCAGCACGATGTGGCCGCCGGGAGAGAAGGCCTCCCTGCACTGGTACGAGCCGACCGCGGAAGCCGCCGGCTGATCCGTCGACCGCGCGACGATTCCGTCGGCAGCTGCATCTGGTGTATGGTTCGGGATGACCCGAAGCGCGGCGCCACGCCCGCGCGGGAGGCTGGGTATGCTAGACTCCACCGGCGCTCGCGGCGGACCTCTTCTCGAACGAGCGGAAGTCCGTTCGTCCTGCCGAGACGCGAGGGCTGTTGCGCATCCCGCATTCGGCGCTTGATCGGACATGATGCAGATCCCAGCTGCCGAACCGGCGCTTCCGCCGCTGCCGATCCCGCCAGGTCCGGCGCAGTTGCGCGACTGTGTTTCGTCGGAGAGCTTCTGGCATCCCGAGCAGCTCGGCCCAGAGCCGGGGTGGATCGGACACGCCCCGTTCGCGTTCTGGCTGGTCGCGGCGTTGCGTCCGCGCGTCATCGTCGAACTCGGCACGCACGGCGGCTACTCGTATTTCGCGTTCTGCCAAGCTGTGCAGCGGCTCAACCTGCACGCCCGCTGCCACGCGGTCGACACCTGGAAGGGCGACGAGCATGCGGGCTTCTACGGCGAGGAGGTCTACGAAGCGGTGCACGCGCGCAACGAGTGCCTCTACGCGGCGTTCTCCACGCTAGTCCGCTGCACCTTCGACGAGGCGCTGCCCCGGTTCGACGACGCGAGCATCGATCTGTTGCACATCGACGGCCGCCACCACCTGATGGACGTGCGGCACGACTTCGAGACTTGGTGGCCGAAGCTGTCCGAACGCGCCGTCGTTCTCTTCCACGACACAAACATGCGCGGGGGTGACTTCGGCGTATGGCGATACTGGGCCGAGGTGAGCGTGCGCCATCCGCATTTCGAGTTTCTGCACGGGCATGGGCTCGGCGTTCTCGGCGTCGGGCGCGATTTTCCCGAGCCGGTGCGGCGCCTGTTCGAGGCGAGGAATGACCCTGTGGCGCGGGTGCAGATCCGCGAGGCGTACGGCCGTCTCGGCGCGGCGATATCGCTGCAGAGGGTCTTCGAGCGGCAAGCAACGGAGCTCGCCCGGTGTAGCGGCGAGGCGGCAGCCGCCGAGGAGCGCGCCGCGCGGGCGGCCACCGAGGAGCGCGCCGCACGGGCGGCCGCCGAGGAGCGCGCCGCACGGGCGGCCGCCGAGGCAACCGGGCGCATCGACGGAGCCTGAACGTGATCTTCTGTCATGAGGGCGCCGTCAGCATGACGTGTCCCCCGGGAGAACAGCCCTCGTGCATTGGTACGATCCGCCCGCGCAAGCCGCCGGCTGATTTTGGCACGGTGAGGGAAGGCGGCACTTCGTAATGCCTCAGAGTACATCAGCGCGTCTCACCATTTGCGTGCCGGTATTCAACGGTGCGCGCTGGGTTGCGGAATCTCTGACCTCCATCCGGCGGCAGAGCTTTGCGGATTTTGCTGTTCTTGTATCCGACGACGCCTCCACCGATGGCTCGGCGGAGATCTGCCGCGAGTTTGTAAGCGACTCGCGTTTTCGGCTCGTCGTCCAGCCCCACAGGCTCGGCTGGGCGGAGAACTGCAATTGGCTGGTCGCCAATGCGAACAGCCAGTTCCTTTTCATTCAATGTCACGACGATGTGCTCGAGCCGAACTGCATCGAGGCGCTGGTCGAGCATATTAGCGCCAGGCCGGCATGCTCGGTGGCATTTCCGGACCTAAAGGCGATCGGCACGGAGGACCATCTGCTGTCGCAGGCCTCCATATCGGGCAGCGCATTCGACCGTGCCTACGACATGATGGCTCACCACTACAACGCGGTCGCGTTCCACGGCGTAATCAGGACGGCGGCCGCCGGAGAGGGTCTGCGGCTCAATTCCTTCGACAGCTTCGCGGCGGATACCACCTGGCTCATGCGGCTTGCGTGCGCCGGCGAGCTCCACCGCGTCGAGCACGCGCTCATACAAAAACGATTTCATCCCGAGATGACGCACTTTCAGTGGACCAAGTGGGACGAGGAGAAGAAGATTGGCGCCTGGTGCACGCATTGCTGCGACATTCTGGGCGAAGCGTTGCGCCTGGACTTGCCGGTCCGCGAAAGATCCCTGCTGGTCTTCGCTGCGCTTCAGCGTCTTCTGCTGACCGGCGCCGATCTTGGGCCGTATAAATTCTTTCGCGATCTCCCGCGGGCGCGCAAGGTCGAGATGGTAATCGAGTTCCTGGAACGAATGCGGGACGATCTCGCGAGCCACCCGATCGGAGAGATGATTCCGGCCGCAGATGGACAACATGCAACGGCGTCGTGCCTCGTGGATGCGCTGGAGGCGCCCTTCGAGCGGTTGAAAACGATCGATGCCCTAATGGCCGCCAAGCAGGCACAGATCGGCGATCTGACCAGCGCTCTCGAGACCGCGAACGCCGAAAGGATAGTCAACCGGGAGGTCATCGCGACGATGTCGCGCCATCTCGCCGAGGCGAATGCCGACCGGGCAGCGAGCCGGGAGGTTATCGAGACACTGTCGGCCGATCTCAAAGAGGCGAACGCCGATCGTACGGCCTGTCACCAGCAGCTCGGCGCATTGTCGCGCGACCGGGAGAAGGGGAGCGCCGATCTCGCCGCGGGGCACGCGGCTCCGACCGCGCGCGCATCCCGACCGTGGCATCGAATAAAACAAATGATACGCCGCACCTTGCGTTCCGCACGCTCGCCGAGCCGCTGATCCGCACGCGGGCTCAGCGCCGGAACGTCTTGACCTCGGAGACGCTGCCGTCCCGATAGGTGATCTCGACCGAGACCGATCTGGTCGACGGCCGCACCTTCAGATAGGGATGGGCGTCGGACGGAATGGCCATCGGGTCGTTCTGATCGCAGCGCGGCAGCCTGAGCGGCTGGTCCGGCACCGCCGAGTCGACGCCGATGCGCACCTCCCGAATGCCGCAGCGGTACGACATCAGGTGGGTGTAATAGATCATCAGGGCATTGGACAACTCGCGCAGCGACAACTAGCTGCCCGCGGTCATCTCCAGGATCTTTCGCTGCTCGCGCTCGAGCGCGGCGGCGGGCTCGAAGCGGATCGGGAACGGCCCGGCGAGGCTGCCCTTGGCGTCGACGTAGCGCACCCAGATGGTGGTCGCCGGCTGGTCGGCATCGAGCTGGATGGCGGGGTTCGGCATGCGCTTGCGGGTGCGCGGGTCGAGGGCGTCGAGGAAGCCGGTCTCGCGGAAATTGCCGGTCTCGCCGAGGCGCCAGGAAATCCCCGTGGCGGGCTCGGCGAACGACAGCGCCACCGACCAGCCGCCATTGTGCCGGGTGAACGAGGCGAGCGGCGCATTGGTGGGCTCGGTCAATTCCTTGAGCTTGTCGATCTGCGCGCCGCTCGCCGGCGGCAGCAGGGCGACCTCGGTCTTCTTCAGCTCGGCGGCGCGCGCCCGCGCCTCGCCGGCATGCGGGCTCGCCGGGTATTTCTTCAAAAACTCCTCGAACAGCGCCGACAGACCCAACTCCTTGATCGCGCCCCAGAAGAATCTCGTCGGCGGCCGGCTGCGGGGCGACCGGTGCCGTCTCGACACGCTCACGCTCCGGACGGCCGAGGCCGGCCAGATAAACCTCGCCGAGCAGCGAGGAATTGTCCCAGGGGATCTGCCGGCTCTGGGTTTCCGCCGCGACGTCGGCGCGCACCCGGGTGAGCATCTGGCGGACTTCCAGGCCGGGCGTGCGCATGTGCTTGGCGAGTGCCGTGGTGAACGGGCTGTTGACGCCCTTGCCGTCGAGCGCCACGGCGCCCGGTGCCGTCGAGTAGGCGATCAGCGTCCCAGTGCCGAGGTTGGAGTAGCCGGCGAGCCCCGACGACACTGCGCCCGAGCGCGAGGCGCCGAGCCGCGACGCGAAGGTGCGCGCCAGCGGGTTGTCGCGGCAGGCGTCCAGGATGATGATGTTGGCGCGCTTGGCGTCGTTGAGGTTTTCCAAAATCTTGTCGAGCTCGATGGTCTCGAAGTTGAGGTCGCTCGGCGACTCGAGCTTGGCGTCGACCGGCACCAGGTAGTTGCGCCCGTCAACCTGCATGCCGTGGCCCGCATAGTACAGCATGGCGACGCGCGCGGTCGCGGTGCGGCGCAGGAATTCCCGGACCAGGCGCTCCATCGCGGCGCGGTCGAGATCGAAGCCCTCGGCGACGTCGAACCCGATGTCGCGGAGCGTCTTCGCCATGGCGCGGGCATCGTTGCCGGGATTCGGCAGCGCATTGGCGTTGACGTACTTGCCGTTGCCGATGACCAGCGCGATGCGCTCCTGCGTGGCCGCCGGTCCGGCGAAAGCCACCGCGCCGACGAGGAGGAATGCGGGCATCAAGCCCGCAAGACAATTTCGACCGTGCATCCCGAGATCCCCCGCCAATGGCGCGCGTGGCCGCGCCGGACACGCGGCGACGTTCGCCGATCCTATCCGCTATTGCGCCAGTTTGACTGTTTTTTGGCGAGGTCGTCGCGAGCGAAGGCGACCGCCCTTGACGCCGGCCGGCCGCCACCCCATTCCAGGCGGGTCAGTCGGCCGGACGGCCGCCCCGGCAAGGGCCGAAAGGTCGCCGGGGAGGAAAGTCCGGGCTCCATGGACATGCGGTGCCGGATAACGTCCGGCGGGGGTGACCCCAGGGAAAGTGCCACAGAAAACAGACCGCCGGTGTCCGCCTCGGCGGAGGCCGGCAAGGGTGAAACGGTGCGGTAAGAGCGCACCGCGCGGCCGGCAACGGTCGCGGCACGGCAAACCCCACCGGGAGCAAGACCGAATAGGGACGGCGCGGGACATTCCCGGGATCTATGTCCGGATCCAGCCGTCCGGGTAGGTTGCTCGAGACGCCGGGCAACCGGCGTCCCAGAGGAATGGCCGTCAGGCGCGACGCGTCGCGTCGCGTTATACAAAACCCGGCTTACAGGCCGGCTGACACGATTGAGGGGCGTCCGGCCGACAGGCCGGGCGCCCCGCCAGTTTTCCAGGCATCGGGAATATCCTCGCGGCGCGTTGCGTATCGGCGCGCCTCGCCGTATTGCCGGACGCCGCCCGAAATGCGGCAATGACGGAGACGTGGTTTCATGGCGGCGGACGGCAGGTGGGATTTCTGGATCGATCGCGGCGGCACCTTCACCGACGTGGTCGGCCGCCATCCGGACGGCAGGCTGACCGCCCACAAGCTGTTGTCGGAAAACCCCGAGGCCTACCGCGACGCCGCCGTGCAGGGCATCCGCGATCTCCTCGGCCTCAAAGCCGGCGAGGCCATCCCGCCCGGTCGCATCGGCGCGGTGAAGATGGGCACCACGGTCGCCACCAACGCGCTGCTGGAGCGCAAGGGCGAGCGCACCGTCCTCATCACCACGCGGGGTTTTCGCGATGCGCTGAAGATCGGCTACCAGGCGCGCCCAAAAATTTTCGCCAGGCAGATCGTCAAGCCGGAAATGCTGTTCGAGCGCGTCGTCGAGGTCGACGAACGCGTGCGCGCCGACGGCACGCTCGAGCGGGAGCCCGATCTCGCCGCGGTGCGCGCGGCGCTGGAGCAGGCGCAGGCGGACGGCATCCGGGCGGTGGCGATCCTGTTCATCCACGCCTACCGCTATCCTGAGCACGAGCGCCGCGTCGCCGCGCTGGCGCGCGAGCTCGGTTTCCCCCAGGTGTCGGTGAGCCACGAGGTCTCGCCGCTGATCAAGCTGGTCGGCCGCGGCGACACCACCGTGGTCGACGCCTATCTGTCGCCGATCCTGTCGCGCTACGTCGCCCGGGTCGCCGGTGAGCTCGGCGTCACGCCTCGTACCGTCGCCCCAGAGAAACCTGCGGCGGGCGGCGACACCAACGATCCGATCCGGCTGATGTTCATGATGTCGTCGGGCGGGCTCACCGCGGCCGATCTGTTCCAGGGCAAGGACGCCATCCTGTCGGGGCCGGCGGGCGGCGTGGTCGGCATGGCGGAGACCGGCCGGGAGGCCGGTTTCGCCCGGCTGATCGGCTTCGACATGGGCGGCACGTCGACCGACGTCAGCCATTTTGACGGCGAGTACGAGCGCGCCTTCGAGACCGAGGTGGCGGGGGTGCGCATGCGCGCACCGATGATGCTGATCCACACGGTGGCGGCAGGAGGAGGCTCGATCCTCAACTTCGACGGCGCGCGGTTCCGCGTCGGCCCGGATTCCTCCGGCGCCAATCCGGGGCCGACCTGCTACCGCCGCGGCGGGCCGCTGTCGGTCACCGACGCCAACGTGATGGTGGGAAAGCTCATCCCGGATTTCTTTCCAAAAATTTTCGGGCCGCACCAGGACCAGCCCCTCGACGCCGCAGCCGTGACAACAGCGTTCGCCGCCCTGGCGCGCGAGGTCGGCGACGGACGCTCGGCCGAGGAGGTCGCCGACGGCTTCATCCGCATCGCGGTCGAGAACATGGCGAACGCGATCAAGAAGATCTCCGTGCAGCGCGGCTACGACGTCACCCGGTACGTGCTCAACTGTTTCGGCGGCGCCGGCGGCCAGCACGCCTGCCTGGTCGCCGACAGCCTGGGCATGACCAGAGTGCTGATCCATCCGTTCTCCTCGCTGCTCTCCGCCTACGGCATGGGGCTCGCCGACATCCGGGCGACGCGGCAGCAGGCGATGGAGAATTCCGCTCGATCGGGACGCCAGCGGCCGGATCGCCCGGATCGGCGAGGAGCTGGGAGAAACCTGCCGCGACGAGCTTGTCGGACAGGGTGTTGCGACCGCCGCGATCAAGGTCGTGGTCCGTGCCCATGTGCGCTACGCCGGAACCGACACCGCGCTGGAGGTCACGGCGTCGGAATCGGGGGCCGGCACCACATCGGTCACGCGCTCCGGCGCCGAGCTGCGCGCCGCGTTCGAGGCCGCCCACAAGGCGCGGTTCGGCTTCGTCGACGCCAGCAAGGCGCTGGTGGTCGAGGCGGTCTCCGTCGAGGCGATCGGCGGCGGCGCAAGATTCTCCGAAGAGTTTCTGCCGACGACCTGCGCCCCCCTGCCCGCCCCGGTCCGCCGCACGACATTTCATTCCGGCGGGGTCTCCCACGCGGCGGCGGTGTTCACCCGCGATCAGCTCGCGCCCGGCCACGCGGTGGCGGGCCCGGCGATCCTGATCGAGCCGCACCAGACCATCGTGGTCGAGCATGGCTGGCAGGCGGAGATCACCGCGAAGAACCATCTGGTGCTTGCGCGCGTCGTTCCGCTTGCCCGCACCCACGCGATCGGCACCGAGGCCGATCCGGTGATGCTGGAAGTGTTCAACAACCTGTTCATGTCGATCGCCGAGCAGATGGGAGTGGCGCTGCAGAACACCGCCTATTCGGTCAACATCAAGGAGCGGCTCGATTTCTCCTGCGCGGTGTTCGACCATGTGGGCTCGCTGGTGGCCAACGCCCCGCACATGCCGGTGCATCTGGGTTCCATGGACCGCGCGGTGGAGACCATCATTCGGGAGAACGCCGGAGGGATCTTTCCCGGCGACGTCTACGCGATCAACGCGCCCTACAATGGCGGCACGCATCTGCCCGACATCACGGTGTGCACGCCGGTGTTCGACGACGGCGAAAGGGAGATCCTGTTCTGGGTGGCGAGCCGCGGCCATCATGCCGACGTCGGCGGCATTTCTCCCGGCTCGATGTCGCCCAACGCGACGACCATCGAGCAGGAGGGCGTCTACATCGACAATTTCAAGCTGGTCGACCGCGGCACGTTTCGCGAAAAAGCCCTGCACGACCTGCTGACTGGCGCCAAATATCCGGCGCGCAATCCGGTGCAGAACATCAACGACCTGAAAGCGCAGATCGCCGCCAACGAGAAGGGCGTGCAGGAGCTGAGAAAGATCTTCGCCCAGTTCGGCATCGACGTGGTGCGCGCCTATATGGGCCACGTGCAGGACAACGCCGCGGAGAGCGTGCGCCGAGTCATCGACCGCCTCCACGACGCGGAGTTCTCCTACGAGATGGACCAGGGCACGGTGATCCGGGTGAAGATCACCGTCGACAAGGAGAAGCGCGAGGCGACCGTCGACTTCACTGGCACCTCGCCGCAGCAGGCGACCAACTTCAACGCGCCGGCGCCGGTGGCCCGCGCTGCCGTGCTCTACGTGTTCCGCGTCATGGTGGACGACGATATCCCGATCAATGCCGGCTGCCTCAGGCCGATCCGCATCGTGATCCCCGAGGGCTCGATGCTCTCCCCGAAATTTCCCGCCGCCGTGGTGGCCGGCAACGTCGAGACCTCGCAGGCGGTGACCAACTGCCTGTTCGGCGCGCTCGGCGCGCTCGCCGCCGCCCAGGGCACCATGAACAACCTCAATTTCGGCAATGCCCGGTACCAGTACTACGAGACGATCTGCTCGGGCTCGCCGGCCGGACCCGGCTTCGACGGTACCGATGCAGTGCACACCCATATGACCAACACGCGGCTGACCGATCCGGAGGTGCTGGAGTTCCGCTTTCCCGTTTTGCTGGAGGATTTCCACATCCGCCAAAATTCCGGCGGCCGCGGAAAATGGAACGCCGGCAGCGGCATCCGCCGCACCATCCGGTTCCTGGAGAAGATGGAGTGCACCATCCTGTCGGGCCACCGCCGGGTGCCGCCGTTCGGGCTGGCCGGCGGCGAGCCGGGGCAGATCGGTGAAAACTCCGTTCGCCGTCGCGGCGGATCGGTGGAAAAGCTTCAGGGCTGCGACGAGACCGTGATCGACGCCGGCGAGGCGGTGATCATCCAGACCCCGACCGCCGGAGGGTACGGAGACCCGAAACAGCGCCGCATTTAGCGCTGACCAGATCTGCGCATTCCGCTGGAATTCCGGATCGCCCGGGGAATCACGGCGCGTGCGTCGATGCGAGCCGCGATTGCACCATGCCACCCCCGGCGTACGCTGCACGCGCGGTTTGAGCCGCCCGACTGGGCGGCAGCGCACCTTGCCGCATCAAGCCGCGTGCCAGAAGTGGAAGTCTGCTGCGGACAGCGTGTTGGCCGCGACGCCATGCAGCAGGATGCTGCCGGTGGCGTAGGTGATGTTTGCGCCGGCGGCCGTGTCGGTGATCGTGAGCTGGCCCATGCTGGTGAGCCCGCTCACTCCCGTCAGGTCGAGCACGTCCTGGCCGTGTGCGAAATCCGTGATCGTGTCGCGGCCTTCGCCGTTGCCGAGGATGAAGGTGTCCCTGCCGGCGCCGCCGGTCAGCGTGTCGTTGCCCGCCGAGCCCATCAAGCGATCGTTGCCGGCGCCGCCGGTCAGCACATCGTTGCCGTAGTTGCCGAACAGTACAGTGTCGTAGGTGACGCCCGTTGCGTCGATCCGGTCGTTGCCCAGGGTACCGTTGATGCACTCGGTGTTCGTCCCGGCGACGGTGAAATTCTGTCCGGATTTGCTGCTGTCGAGATAGACGTAGTCGAAGCCGTCGCCTCCGTCGATCAAGGTGTCCTGCGCGTCGACCTTCAGGAAGTCAGTCCCGGCCCCGCCGAGCAGTTGATCTGCTCCAGCCCCGCCGGTGAGAAAGTCGCTGCCGTCGCCGCCCTCGAGGCGGTCGTTGCCGGCGCCGCCGGTCAGCGTGTCGCTGCCCGCAGTGCCGACCAGGTGCTGGCCCGGTGGGGCGTCCGCAAGCAGGCGGACACTCGAGTGGCCGGCCGGAAGCACGTGGGCGCTCGAGCTGGCGGGCGCAATCAGGTTGACGCTCGAACCGTCGGCGAACATGGCAATTTCGACGTCGGTCATCCAGACTCCCACCGCTGGCGGCTACGGCGATCCGAAGCAGCGCGGAAGGAACCGATCAGGACCAGCGAATCAGTCGCGGGAACAGGATGCCCGGGTATCTCCCGAAGCCCGATGGGAAATTTCGCCGCGCCTTTAGGCCGAAGCGGCGATGTCCGTGCGTCCCTGCCCCCTGCCGAACCAGAACAGGGTGACCGCGAACACGATCAGCGATCCCTGCACGGCCAGATAGACACCGAGCGGCAGGCCCAGCACGGGGACGATCACCTTGTTCAGCGTGGTGATGAAGATGTGGACGGCCAGGAAATAGAAGATCCACAGCCCAAGCATCACCAGCATGAGAATTCTTCGTGCGCGACCAATGATCCTTGGCGCGCAAGTCCGGATGCAACCATTCGACGGCGTTCGTCATCGCACGCGCTCCCGTTCTCTCGGGCGGCCGGCGTCGCCGGCCGCGCAACTTGAGTGACTGCAGGAGCACCATGCGCCGGAACAGACGGTTCGCGCGTGACATGCCTCACGAAAGCCGGGGCAAAAAACCGGCCGTGCGTGATCCGGCTCACATTCGCGCCGGGATGCTCGCGCGCTTCGGTTTGGCACAGCGGCTCGGAGGCATCGAGTGCATGCCGGCATTCGGCGCGGAGAGCTTCGAGGCCGCCGTGAAAGGCGCCACCTGACTGTCGCCTGGCCGCTGCTGAGGTGCTTGAGGGACCTTCGAGGCACTGCGGCAAGGCAGCGCCCCCACCGATCCCTTGCGGCCGCCGTTATCCGCGGCGCGGGAACAGAAGAAAGACCCCTGCAAGAAAAAACATGTGCAAAAAATGGGCGGGCCCCGGTGCCTGAGCAGCGCGGGGCCCTTGATCTTCGCGTCTGCGAAGGATGTTTAGGTTACATCGATCTCAAAACTCGAACGCTTCGCGTCTCGTCCTGGATCCTATCTCGGATTGTCGGCGGCGCGGCTGATTGTCCGTCGTCCGCACCGTGACCCTGCGCATCCGCAAGGTCAGTCATCTCTGCCCGGTGGCGTCATGCTCCTCACCGTCGTTGGCGGACACGAAGGCCGCGGTATCTGCTCGCCATCCCGTTCATGCGGTTCAAGGCGATCCCCTGGGAACCTGGAGCTCCACTCCACGGACGTCCTCAGGTGCAGCAGGGGAATGCTCCGCCGACTTGGCCCGCGAGTCAAGCCCGTCGCCTATACGTGCTAAACCAGACGTGACCCCGCGTGGAACCCCGCTCGCCATGAAGCGGATACCGGTCCACCAACAAGAACATGCGGCACATCAGATCTTACGGAAGATCTTACGGAGCACATCCCGATCAAACCCGACGGGCGCTACCGCGGCGCCATGCGGATCGCGCCGTCGAGACGGATGGTCTCGCCGTTGAGCATCGGGTTCTCCACGATGTGGACGGCGAGCGCGGCATATTCGGACGGGTCGCCGAGCCGCGACGGAAACGGGATCTGCGCGGCAAGACTCTTCTGCGCCTCCTCCGACAGGCCCTTGAGCAACGGGGTGCGAAACAGGCCGGGCGCGATCGTGTTGACCCGGATGGCATGCTGCGCGAGGTCGCGGGCGATCGGCAGCGTCATGCCGACCACGCCGCCTTTCGACGCCGAGTAGGCGGCCTGCCCGATCTGCCCGTCGAATGCCGCGACGCTCGCGGTGTTGACGATGACCCCGCGCTCCTCGCCGATCGGCGCTGCTGTGGTCAGCCGGGCGGCGAACAGCCGCAGCACGTTGAAGGTGCCGATCAGGTTGATATTGACGATGCGCACGAAGGCGTCGAGCGGAAACGGTCCGTTCCTGCCGACGGTGCGGATCGCGTTGCCGGTGCCGGCGCAATTGACCAGGACCCGGGCGATGCCGTGCGCCGCCTCGGCCTGCTCCACCGCCCGCGCCGCGTCGGCTTCGCTGACGACATCGCCGGCGATCGCCACGCCGCCGGTCTCGGCCGCGACTTTTTCGGCGTTCTCGCCGCTGAGATCGAACACCGCGACCTTGGCACCCCTGGCCGCCATGGCGCGGGCGGTGGCGGCGCCCAAGCCCGAGCCGCCGCCGGTGATGAGGACGGACACGTCTTTCAGCTGCATGAGGTCTGGTTCTCCTGTGTGGACGCGCCGCGGCGGCGATTGTCGATCATGTCCCGGTCCAGCACGGCGGCCGCTTCTCGGCGAACGCCCGCGGGCCCTCGATGTAGTCCTGCGAGCCGACCATCGCCCGGATAGCGGGATACTGCGACTGCTCCGCCATGGCGCGCTCGACGGAATCCGCCATGCCCCGGTGCACGGCATCCTTCGAGGCGCGGATCGACATCGGGCTGTTTTGGCAGATCTGTTGCGCCCAGCGCTCCGCCGCCGCCATCAGGTCGTCCGGTGCCGCCACCTCGTTGACGAAGCCGAGTTCGAAACCCTCGCGGGCGGAGACCCGCCGCGCGGTGAGGATCATCCCCATGGCGCGCTTGAGGCCGATCTGCCGCGGCAGCCGGTGCACGCCGCCGGCGAGCGCCGCGAGCCCTACCCGCGGCTCGGGCAGCGCGAACACCGCGGTCTCCGCCGCGACGATGAGGTCGCAGGCGAGCGCGATCTCGAAGCCGCCGCCCATGGCGACGCCGTTGACCGCCGCGATCACCGGCTTGGTCAGATCGAAGCGCGAGGTGAGCCCGCCGAAGCCCGACGGCGGGGTGCCGCGATGGGTGCCCGCCGCCTGGGTTTTCAGATCGTGGCCGGCGCAGAACGCCTTGGGCCCGGCCCCGGTGACGATGGCGACCCACTGGCCGGGATCGGCCGCGAACGCGTCGAACGCCTCGTGCAGCTCGAAATGCGCGTCGGTGTTCAGCGCATTCATCACCTCGGGACGCGACAGCGTCACCACCGTCACCGCTCCCTTTCGTTCGACCGAGATATGTTTGGGCGCCATGCGGTTTCCTCCGTTTGCAGCGTGCCGCAGCCTAAAGCAATTCGCGGAAAAATGGGTCTCGCCGGCAAGTCTCGCACAACTTATTGATTATACTGGATCTTTTTCATTGAACCGCCGCCACAAGGGGCACGAACGGGGCGGCAGGCTCGCCGCGCCGGCGTGCGCAGGGTCCTCATCGACGCAACATGCCGGCGAGTTCCGGTGCCTTGCCTGCCACGCCCGGGCCGGCGCCTTCCCTCCTGGTGTTGTTCACGAACGGAGCGTGCGAGCCCTATCCGGGCCGCCGCAGAACACGGTACAAATGCATCGGAACGCCGGTCGAGGGGTCGGTGGCTGGCTGCGTGCGATCGGCGCATTTGTCGACGATTGGCTCCCGGGGGGGAAGTGACACATGCAGAACTTCGTCGTCATCTGGATGCTGATCCTGCTGCTCGCAGCCGGCTTCATGATCCTCAATGCCGGCCTCGATCAGTCGGCGATCACGGCCATGCTCGCGTCGCTGCCGTTCGTCCAGTTCGTCACCTTGGGGGTGATCGCCCTGGCGGCGATCCTGCTGCTCGGGGCGGCCCTGGTGCAGAGCGACCGGCTGGCACGCCAGCGCAAGACCATCGCCACCCTGAGCGACCGGCTCGACGGGGTGCGCCAGTCGACCCGCACGCTCGGCGAGGCGCAGACCGGTCTCGATGGGGCGGTGCAGCGCGTTGTCGGCTCGGACCCGGAGGAAGCGCTCACGACGCTGTCGCGCAAGCTCAGCGAGGCCGAGAAGGCGACCGCGCTGCAGCAGAGCCACAACGAAGCGATCGACATGGAGAGCCGGACCGAGGACATCCGGCGCCGGCAGCAGGCGCTGCGCGGACGCCTCGGCGAGGTGTTCGACAAGCGACGGCTGGTGGAGCCGATTTTCGGCGAGCTGAAGGAGCGGCAGAGCATCATCGAGCGCTCGCTGCAGGACTTCGAGAAGGGCGAGGGCCAAAAGAGTCTCGAGACCCATCTCGCCGAGCTGACGGAATTCGTCCGGCGGACCGAGCAGCGGTTCCTGGCGTTCGACCAGGGGCTCATCTCGCTCGAGGGGATCAAGACCGAGATCACCCGCCTTCAGGGCCGCATCGCCCCGCTCGAGTCGTCCGACACCGGGATCAAGCGCGCGGTGCAGGACGTCTCCGGGCTGCGCGACCGGCTCGGCGACGCGCTCGATCGGCTGGAGCAGGACGGCGACCGCAAGGTGTCGCAGCGGGTCCAGGAGCTTGCCGACAAGACGCGCGAGTTCGAGCAGCGGGTCGCCAACCTGTGCGACCATTTCGTCACGCTGGAGACGGTGCGCACCGACATCGGCGTTCTGTTCACGCGGCTCAGTGTGGCGCTGGCGACGCATTCGTCGCGCGGCACATCAACGGGTACGGCGCCTGGCGATCAACCCGTCGCCTAGCGCCGTTGCGCCTGAAAGCGTTGGCTATTCCGGTATCTGCTCGCCCGATCCGCCGAACGCGGCGGGAAAATCCTTCAGCTTCGGCAGCCCGTCCCGCATCGGCAGCACGGTCTCGGCGTAGTTGACGTGGATGTTCGGGCTGAACTTCAGCGTAGGCAGCGTGGCGGCAAACACATCGACCAATCCCAGCGGCGGATGATTGTTCATCAAATGCCCGCCGCATTTGCTGCAGTATTGCCGCTGGCTCACCGGCGTCTTCTGGAACATGGCGACGTGCTCGGCACCGGCCGTGATGCGCACCGCCTCGGGTTTCCACAGCGTGAAGGCGTTGACCGGTCCGCCCGACCACGAGCGGCATGACCGGCAATGACAATACCCCATGGCTTCGGGCTCCCCCGAGACCTCCAACCGGACAGCGCCGCAGAAACATTCGCCCTGGTATGTCGCCATTGCCTTGCCTCACTCATGTCGCCCGAAGAGTCGCCGCCGGGTTGGCGACGGTCCTCACCGAAACGGAGCTCCTTGATATTCGGATCAACCGCTCGGTGGTATTCAGGCTTTCGTAATATTCAGGCTTATTGTCAATCTCAAGGCCAAATGAGTCGACCCGCCCTACAGCCGTTTCCGGTCGTATTGAATCGCACCTGATCACTGCTGCGGCCGGAAACGGCCGTAGAATTCTTGCTTTGCGCATGTTCTTGTCGGCGAACCGGTATCCACTTCGCCGGAACATGCGCTAGCGCTCGGCGAGGGCGAGCCTGGCGCCGAGAGCGACGAACGCGGCCGCGAAGGTGCGGCGCATCCAGGTCAGCACCCGCGGCCGCGAGATGACGTGGCGGCGAATCGAGGCGGCAAACAGCCCGTAGCCGACGAACACCACGAAGGTCAGCAGCATGAAGACGACGCTGAGCACCGCCATCCGCGAGAGCGGATGCGGCTCGCCGGCGCTGACGAACTGCGGCAGGAAGGCGAGGAAGAAGATCGACAGCTTCGGGTTGAGGATGTTGATCAGGATGGCGGTGACCGTCACCTGGATCGCCGAGCGGGCGGAAACCTCCTGCTCGACGCGGAGCCCGCCGCGCTCCTTGAGCGCGTTCCACGCCATCCACAGCAGATAGGCGACGCCCAGATATTTCATGGTCTGGAACGCGAGCGCGCTGGCATGCATGAGCGCCGCCAGGCCCATGATCGCCGCCGCCATGTGGGGGACGATGCCCAGCGTGCAGCCGAACGCCGCCACCACGCTCGCCCGCGAGCCGCGCGAAAGCCCGGCCGCCAGCGTGTAGAGAACCCCGGTGCCGGGCGATACGATGACGATGAGCGAGGTGACCAGGAACTCGATGCTCACGGGCGGCGCTTTCGGGAAACATGATGCTTGTCCAGCCTGCCACCCGCCGTCGGTCGTGGTCAAGCGGGCCACGGCCGCGATCCGGCGAGGAACCAAGTTGGTCGTTGCGCGCTTTGGAACGGACGATCGCCCGTCGCGCGCCGAGGCCGATCGGTTGCGAAACGCGCTCCTGCATGGCGCCAATCCGCGTCGAGCCGTCATGCCCTCCCCTGCCGAGCATATCGTCGACCTTAATCAGCGGCACGCCAAGGCCTGGGATGCTGGCAACCCCGCTTGCGTGCTCTAGCCCAACTTGATTTGACCGCGCCGGCGAATGGCCGAGGACTCGATTGTGCTTTCGAGATGCCGGGCCAGCGTGCCCACCCGGCGAAACATCACGCTCCAACCGAATCGCGCGATCGCGCCGGCCAGCTGCTCGGGCGTCACGACCCGCAAGCGTACCTTTCGCCGCAGGCAAAGCTGCTCGATCGTCCACAAGGAGTCGCGGCTGCTCGCGACGAGGAAGACCCGGTCTTGCAGGCCGGCGCCGATTGCATACGAGATTTCGGCGAACAGGTTCCTGGTCACGTTGCGGGCGTCGATGACGATCAAGGGAGTGACCGTCATCAGCGCCGTTACCGCCCGTTGCCAGTCGTCGCCGACGCGGTTGCCGTCCTGACGAAGCGCTTCACCCACCGCATATCCGGCCTTGAGATGGTCGAGCAAATGCACGGTCTTCAGCGGTTTAATGTTCTCGTTGATCATGCTGAACAAGGTGAATGCCTGAGGATCCGAGGAGCCGAGAAACAGGAGCGACGGAGGCAGCAGGACGCGATTGAACAGAATGAATGACAATCCTGGCGACAACAAAGGCGGAAAAAATCCCGGGAAAGTCAGTGGCTGAATCAACAGCAGGATGGCACAGGCAAGGATCATCACCTTGCCGCCAGCCAATGCAATGCGCGCCGTGCGCCGGATGGACCTTGCGCTGAGGCTGCCGGCCTTTGCGGTCGCAACGACCTCGAGAGCGGCAAAGAACATGCAGCCGCCGCCGAGGACGTTGAGGAAAACGACTGGCACGTCAGGCGTCATTCCATCCCCGTGAACCTGCGTCAGGTATTGACGCTTCAGCCGAGAGCCGACGTCAGCTTGCATGGCAGGCTTGCGCCAGTCCCGGTCTGCCCTACAGCAACCTGCCGGCAGCATCGAAGAACGGATGCGGACCATCGAAATCGCCGATCGGCACCTGATGGGTCACCAGGTCGCCAAAACCCGCGCCGGGGAACCAGGCGTGCAGGTGGAACGCCGGCGGCTCGACCTTGAACGAGGGAGGAAGGCGCTCTGCCAGATCGAGCGCGACGGCGTGGTTGGGCGCCGGGCAGATCGTGGCCGGAATGCCGGCGAACGCGGTGAGCACCGCCCGATGGACGTGGCCGGCGGCGACGAGCCGCACCCGCGCGTGGCCCTCGAGCAGGCGGGCGAGATCGCCGGCATTGCGCAGGTTCTGCCGATCCATGTGGCCGATGCCGGTGACGAACGGCGGGTGGTGCAGAAAAATCAGCGCCGGCCGGGTGGCGGAGGCGGCGAGCGTCGCGTCGAGCCAGCGCAAGGTGTCGCCGTCGAGCAAACCGTGCGGCGCGTCGGGGACGCTGGAATCGATCAGCACGATGTCGAGCGGGCCGACCGCGAGGGCGAGGTTGAGCGCGCCGGAACCTTGCGCATAGGGCTGGTGCGGAAACGCGGCGCGGACCAAGGCGCGGGCATCGTGGTTGCCGGGAATGACGGCGAGCGGAATTTTCAGCGCCGCCAGCAGGTCGCGCAGATGCTGGTATTCGGCCGGCGTCGGCGTGTCGGCGAGATCGCCCGATGCCACCACCAGCGCCGGCTGCGGATCGAGGCCGTTGAGCTCGGCGATGCAGCGGACGAGCGCCGCTGCGGTATCGACCCTGCCGTAGGCGAGCGTACCAGGACTCTTGATGTGCAGGTCGGAAATCTGCGCGATCAGGATTGACGTCACGAACCTTCTCCCGGCAGCAGCCGTACGGCGTCCGGCGGGATCGCCAGCCCGACCCGTTGTCCGGGTTTCAGCGCCAGCGAGTTGGCGACATCGATGGTGAGCGCCCGGTCGGCGGCGCCGCTGACGACGACGCGCTGCCGGTCGCCGACGAAGGTGACGGCGTCGACGCGGCCGGCAAGCTCGGCCTCCGCCGCGGCGACGATGCCGATCGCCTCGGGGCGCACCATCGCGGTCACCGGTCCGGCCGCAGCACCCTTCGGCAGAATCAGCCGTCCGCCGGGAAGCGCGAGGTATCCGTTCGCGGCGGTCGCCTCGAGCACGTTGGCAGCGCCGACGAATTCCGCAACGAAGCGGGTCTGCGGAGCGAAATAGATGTCGCGCGGCGAGCCGATCTGGGCGATGGCGCCGGCGCGCATCACCACGATGCGGTCGCCGAGCGACATCGCCTCGGCCTGGTCGTGGGTGACGTAGATCGTGGTGATGCCGAGCATGCGCAGCAGGCGATCGAGCTCGCCGCGCAGCCGCTCGCGCAGCGCCGCGTCCAGCGCCGTGAGCGGCTCGTCGAGCAGCAGCACGCGCGGACGCACCGCGACCGCGCGCGCCAGCGCCACGCGCTGGCGCTGGCCGCCGGACAGCTGATCGATGCGCCGATTTTCCAGCCCGGCGATGCCGGTGAGCTCAACGAGCTCGGCGACGCGCGCCGCCCGCGACCGGCTGTCGACGCCGCGGACCTTCAGCCCGTAGCCGATATTGTCCTCGACGCTCATGTTGGGAAACAACGCGTAGGACTGAAAGACCATGCCGACATTGCGGCGCTCGATCGGCACCGCGGTCACGTCGGTGCCGTCGAACAGGACGCGGCCGCCGGCGTCGGGCGCCTCCAGGCCGGCAATGACGCGCAGCAGCGTGGTTTTTCCGCAGCCCGACGGCCCGAGAAAGACCACGGTCTCGCCGCGCGCGACCTCGAGGCTCACCGGCTCGAGAGCGCGGGTGCCGTCGGCAAAGGTCTTGCCGCAGGCCTCGAGGCGAAGCGCGGTCCCGTGGGCATCGGTCATGGGCCTCGGCCCTTGCGGTCGGCGCGGCCGGCGGCGAGCTGCATCGCCATGAGCAGCGGGATGATCATGACGAAGAACACCAGCGTATAGGCGGAGGCGACCTCGAGGCGCATCGACGCATAGCTGTCGGCGAGCCCGACCGGCAGGGTTTTCGTCAACGGCGTGTGCAGCATCCAGGTCAGGTTGAACTCGCCGAGCGACAGCGTCACCACGGTGAGCGCGCCGGCCAGGATGCCGGGCCGCGCATTGGGCACGATCACGTCGCGGAAGCGGCGCCACGGCCCGGCCCCGAGCGAGGCCGCGCTCTCGTCGAGGGTTTTCACGTCGAACGCCGCGAGCACCGCCATCACGGCGCGCACCATGAAGGGGAGCGTGAACACCACATGGCCGGCGAGGATGAACAGCCACGAGCGGCGGAAGCTGCCGAAGCCGCCGTAGGTGAGCAGCAGCGCCAGCGCGATGGCCAAGCCCGGAATGGCGAGCGGCAGCGTGATGATCTCCTCGATGGCGCGCGACAGTCTTCCGCCGCGCACGTGCAGTGCATAGGCGGCGGGCACGCCGACGCCCAGCGTCACGGCGAGCGTCGCCAGCGCCACCAGGAAGGAGCGCGCGATCGTCTCGGCATAGAGGTCCCAGACCTGGATCACCCACTGCAGGGTGAGGCCCGAGGATAGCCCACGAAAGTAATTAACGGTGACGCCGGCGAGCATCGACAGCACCGCGGGCACGATGAGAAAACCCGCGACCAGGAGGGTGAACAGGAGCTGGCCGGCAAAAATCAGGCGGTCGCGCATCGTCAGCCTGCCGCCGCCACCGTTCCGCCGCCGACCGAGCGGGCGAACGCAAGGATCGCCCAGGCCACCAGGCCGAGCCCGACCGACAGCGCCGCCGCCATGGCGATGTTCGCCGAGAGCGTGAACTCGGTGTAGATCACCATGGGCAGCACGTCGATATTGGTCGCCAGCGTGAACGCGGTGCCGAACGCCCCCATGGCGGTGGCGAACGCGATCGCCCCGGATGCCAGGAAAGCCGGGCCGAGCGCCGGCAGCACGACGTCGCGCTGCACCGCCCAGGGCCCGGCGCCGAGCGCGCGGGCGGCCTCCTCGAGCGCCGGATCGAGTTTTTCCACCGCCGCCATGATGGTGAGGATCACCCGGGGAATTGAGAAGTACAGATAGCCGAGGAACAGGCCCTGGATCGAGTAGGCGAGCACCAGCTTTTCGCCGGTGAGCAGCAGCGTCAGCTCGCCGACCAGGCCCTGCCGTCCGGCGAGCAGGATGATCATGAAGCCGACCACCACCCCCGGAAAGGCGAGCGGAAAGGTCAGCATGGCGATCAGCAGGCCGCGGCCGAAAAACCGGCGGCGCTGGAGAAACAGGCCGGCGATGGTGGCGATGACGAGGCTCGCGGCCGTCGTCGCCGCCGCCAGCACCACCGTGTTGATCAGGGTGGCGCGATAGCGCGGCTCGGTGAGGATCGCCGCATAGGCGGCAAGCCCGCTCTCGCCGCCGGCGCCGACGATCATCAGCTGCGCCATCGGCAGCAGGAAGAACGCGGCGGCGACCAAGACGAGCGGCAGCAGGCAGAGACGCGCGAAGGCCGCGCCCGGCAGATGCGCCGATGTGGGGAGTTCCGTGGGCAACGGCGTGACGGCCGACATGGCAAAACGTGCTCCGGGTCGCAGAGCGCACAATGCCATCCTACATGATCGGTAATTTGGAGGTCGACGGCGATCATGGAAGAAAGCGCTTCCCGGCGGCGACATCCGCGATGGCGCCGAGCACACCCTCCCGTCCGCCGTTGGCTTCCATCCAGAGCATCACCCGGCATGCGGCCTTGGCATAGATCCACGGCGACCCGCCTGCCATTGCGTCCCACGAGAATGGATTCACCGGGAGTTCGGCATCGGGAGTTGGCAGGCAACGATCGGCGGCTGTCTGGCCCGGCTTGAAGTAGCGGCGATCCTCGGAGATCACGACCGCCAGACCTTCATCGAACCATGCGGGAAATTCGCCCCGCATGTGATTGATGAAGCCGATTCCGGCGTGCACCTGCACATGCGACAGTTCGTGCGCCACGATGGTCTCGCTCTGCCCTCGTGGAGACAGCCTGACCACGCTGTAGCCGCCCGCATCATACGCAAAGGCGCGCACCCTGGCGGTTCCCTCGAGCCGGCCGCGCAGCCGCTCCTCGCAATCCTCGTCGCCGCACGCCACGATGATGTGGCGGGGCGACAGCGCGCCGAAGAACGCCACGACCTTCGATTCGGCGGCCGAGATCGTTGTCTGCAGCGCGCGGCGCCTGTCTTCCGGCATCGCCGCATCGACGAGCAGATTGTCGCCAATCCGCCGCATCCCATAGCAGCTCGGGCAAGCGGCGGCCGCTATGGTGGGGGCCCACAAGGGTATGCTGGCAACCCCGACCAGCGGCACGACGACAGCCGTGCCGGCCACCAGCCACAACCAGCGCCAACGGCCTGCAGCCCGCATGCGCGCCTCGAAACAGGGATCCTGACGGCTGTTCCCTGGGTAACCAAACGTGCCGGCTGGTCCGAACGACTACCTGGAGCACGGGTGCGCGGCCGCCGGCCTGCCCCGGCCGGGGTGAACGCAACCCCGCCGTTCACCGCGACACTTCAGCCCAGCAATCGTCATTCTCGTAGACGCGGACACACTCGCAATCCGGAATCTGGTTCAGAAACCAGGCTGCGATGATCTCAGCCGTCGGATTCTCCAGACCTTCGACTTCATTGAGCAGATGATGATCGACCTGGCGAAGCAGCGGCTCCATCAGCAAGTCGATCTCCGCGAAGTCCCGCACGAACCCGCGCGCGTCGAGGGCGCCCCGCAGCGTGACGGTGAGCCGGTAATTGTGCCCATGAAGGTTACGGCATCGATGGCCTTCCGGCACAAGCGGCAGATGGTGCGCCGATTCAAATCGATAGGTGCGCCCGATCCTCGTCAGTTGTGCGCCTCCATGAGGAGCTGCGCTCGCTGCGGTATCCGGATCGAAGGCTCCTGCCGAGGCAGGCCTGTTCATGGGATTCCCATCAGTTTGTGCGTCTGAAGGCTGATTTGCCATCGCGGATGCTCGAGGCAGTATTGAACCGCGAGGTCGGTATTTCGTGCACGCTCCGGACCATCCATCGGCTGCAGGAAGAAATGCCGGAAATCGAGATGCTCGAACTGCTCCGGCGACACTTCGGCCTGGGGGAAGACCAGCTTGAGCTCCTGACCGGTCGTCTGCAGCATTGCCGATCGGGCCTTGGGGCTCACACAGATCCAATCGAGTTGAGGCGGCGCTTGAAGCGTGCCATTCGTCTCGATCGCCGTGAAGAAGCCTCTCGCCCGCACCGCGTCGACCAGCGCACTGTCCAGCTGGAGCAGCGGTTCGCCGCCGGTGAATACGACGAACCGGTTATCGCCTTGCGTCCCCCAGGCCCGGGTGATCGCGTCAGCGAGCGATTCTGCCGTCGCGAAACGGCCGCCGCCGTGACCATCGCCGCCCACGAAGTCCGTATCGCAGAACCGGCAAATCGCCGTGGCGCGATCCTCCTCTCGGCCGCTCCACAAGTTGCAGCCGGCAAACCGGCAGAAAACGGCCGCACGACCGGCTTGCGCGCCCTCGCCTTGGAGCGTCTTGAATATTTCTTTGACAGTGAAGGCCAACCGCCTACTCCGCTCAGGCAATGTGCACTCCGCAATACTCGCACAAAAGCCGACCAAAAGTCAGTAATTCTGCCTACACCGCCCTGGGCAAAGCGATGGCGCGGGCGGGACGCTGACCGGGATACGGTTTGGCCGGCGGTCAACCCGCCGTGTCCGCGGCCGGCAGCGCGATGCCCGAAAGCCGCCGGCATGCTTCGATCAACTGGTCCTGCAGCGCGACGTCGTGGGCCTCCGGGTTCGGCGCGCGCGGCCGCAGATGATAGAAGTAGCAGCCGCTGACTCGCGCCGCCGGATCGTCGCTGACCGCAAGCCAGGCCTGGGTGCGGTGGCCTTGGTCGAGATCGTCGGTCGCCCCCGGCCCGCCCATGCGCGTCGCGACCCAGCCGGGCTCCAGGGCGTTCGCCATGACGCCGGGCCAGCGCCGCGCGATAGCGAAAGCCAGGAGCACGTCGTGCAGCTTGCTCTCCGAATAGGCTGCCGCGCCGTTCCACGGGCGCTGCTTCCAGGCGAGGTCGTCGAGATGTGCGCTGGCGCCTCGATGCAGGCCGGAGCTCAGATAGACGAGCCGTGCAGGCCGCGCGATCAACGCGGTGAGAACATAGGGCGCGAGCGTATTGACGGCGAGCACATGCGGTATCCCATCCGCGGTCTCGCGGTGCGGCTCGCGATAGCCGACGCCGGCATTGTGGATCACCGCGTCGAACCGCCCGAGCCCGTTTACCTGATCGGCGACGCCGCGCATCTCGGCGATGCTGGACAGGTCGCCGATCGCGATCGCATCTGCCTCGGGCAGCGCCCCACGCGCCTCCTCGGCCCGCGCCCGGTTGCGCGCGTGCAGGACGACGCGGTGGCCCTGCTCGACGAGCAACTGGCCGGCCATCAGGCCGAGGCCGGCGGACGATCCCGAGATGAACACGCGTGCCATGACGATCTGGTGCCCCGATTGGAAGCTTCACTGGGTGCCCGGCTGCGCTGGTTCGGATCGGTGCACCGGCCAGATGACATTTGGCGCATGTGCTCCAAGAAATCCACAGATCAACAAGATAACCCCTATGACAAGCATCGCGACCGCTTCCCCGGCGCTCTCTGCGTAGTCGAGCGAAGGTGAGACGAACCAGCCGATGGACATCGATACAAATCCGGTGCCGAACGCGAACAAGGAGAGAAGAACGGCGGCAACGCCGTAATAGACTCCATGACGAAACCACATGCGCGAAGTCGGTACGCCAGGTTGGCCTGCCCACATTCTCAGTCTTGACGGGGGATCCACCAAATCGATTCCAGCTGCAAGGATCGCCGAGAGAAGGAATATGCCGAGCAATTGGCCAGCCTTGGTTGCGTCGGGGCGCCCCAGCAGGAAATCGACTGCAAAATCCATTCCCGTACCCAAAAGTCCAAGAACGATGGCGCGGACCAACCGGTTACGGTTTGACGTCAAACCGACCAGGATGGCCCATACGGACGCTGGCAACAATTCCCAAAGGCGTGTTGCATCTGGTCCGTCCTTTGTGTCGGCCGCCCAAAGAACAAACATGAGGACTGCAAAGAACGTCGTCAGCAGCACGGAGCGAGCTATGGTCGTCACGGTTCCATGCCCTTTCCTGTCTTGGAAAACAGATGGCGGTGAATGGCGAGTTGTGCCGACCAACCGCTGCCGGCCGGCTGGGTTACAGCCACCGACATCCAGCGACGGGAGCAATCGCGCTCCGGTCCTCCGGAGCGCAGCTGCCTCACCGCACCTCGGCGAGATAGCGCTCCGTGAACCCCTTCTGCGCGGTCTCCATCTCGGCCCAGTCGACGCTTCTGGCCCGCGCATAGTCGGCGTCGGGGAGGAATTTTGCCTTCACCGCCTCGGGAAGCGGGATGGCGCGGGCGGGGCGCAGATAGGCATTGGTCCAGATCGCCTGGCCCTTGTCGGAGAGCAGATAGTCGAGAACCTTTTCGGCCTTCGCCTTGTCGGGGCCGCCCTTCACCAGGCCGACCACGTAGGGGAAGACCACCGAACCCTCGCACGGGATGACGAACTCGAACTTGCCGCTTTCGGTGTATTTTGCCCGATAGGCATTGAAGTCGTAGTCGAGCAGGATCGGGATCTCGCCGGAGACGACGCGGGCGTAGGAGGTCTGCTTGGGCACCAGCGGCTGGTTCTTCTGCAGATCCTTGAAGAAGGCGACGGCCGGCGAAAAATCCTTCGGGGATCCGCCGAGCGCCAGATTGACGGCGACGGCGCCGACATAGCCGACCGCCGCCGACGACGGATCGAGATAGCCGACCATGCCGCGATAGTCGGGTTTGAGCAGATCCTTCCAGCAGGCGGGAACCGGTTTGCCGCCGAGCGCGTCCTTGTTGACAAAGAGGCCGAGCGTTCCCGAATGGATCGTGGTCCAGTAGCCGTCGGCATCCTTGAGGCCGGCCGGAACCTCGTCAAAACCCTTCGGCCGGTAGGGCTCCATCACGCCGGCGGTCTTCGCCTTCATGCCGAAATTCACCCCGTAATAGGCGATGTCGGCCACCGGATTGGCCTTCTCGGCGATGAGCTGGGAGAGCGCCTGGCCGGAATTCTTGTTGTCGAACGGGATGTCGTAGCCGAGATCGGCCTTGATGGCTTTCAGCATCGAGGCCCAGTCCGCCCATTGCGGCGGGCAGTTGTAGCAGATGACGTCGGCAGCCCGCGCGGGCGCGCCGGGCGCGACCGCGACACATGCGGCGAACGCCAGCGCGAACAAGACTTTCCTCATGGTTCCCTCTCCCGGCCGAACGCATTCGTGAAGCTCTATCGAGCACGAATGTCGGTAGTGCGACAGCACGCCGATCGTGCTGGCTCGCTGCCTCCGCGGTGCGATATGGTCGGATCGCGACAAGACCTGCGGTCGCCACACCCCGCGGAGGAGGCCGGATCATGGCACGCTTTCAAGGCAAGGTCGTCCTGATCAGCGGCGGCGCGCGCGGCCAGGGAGCGGCCGAGGCGCGCATGCTGGTCGCCGAAGGCGCCAGGGTGGTGATCGGCGACCTGCGCGAGGACGAGGGTCGAAAACTTGCCGGGGAGCTCGGCGGGGCAGCGGTCTTCGTGCGCCACGACGTGACCGACGAGGCCGACTGGGGACGCGCGGTCGCCGCCGCCGAGGGTTTTGGCGGGCTTCACGGCCTCGTCAACAATGCCGGCATCTACATCCCGCGCACCCTGATGGAGACCGACGCTGCCCTGTTCGAGCAGCATGTCCGCGTCAACCAGCTGGGCTGCTTCCTCGGCATGAAAGCGGTGGTCGGCGCCATGGAGCGCTCGGGCGGCGGCTCGATCGTCAACATCTCGTCGGTTGCGGGCTTGCGCGGCTCGCCCGGCGCCTTCGCCTACAGCGCCACCAAGTGGGCGCTGCGCGGCATGACCAAGGCCGCCGCGATCGACCTCGCGCCGCGCCGCATCCGGGTCAACTCGGTGCATCCCGGACCGATCGATACCGAGATGCTGAAGATCCGCAGCGAGGAGGTGAACCTGCAGCGCACCCAGCAGGTGCCGATGAAGCGCATGGGGACCTCCGAGGAGGTGGCGCGCCTCGTGCTGTTCCTGCTGTCCGACGAGAGTGTCTATGTGACCGGCGCCGAGGTGACCATCGACGGCGGCGTGTCGCTGTGACCGCCACGGCTGCCGGTTCGCCGACAAGACCCTGGGCCAGTCAACGATCCTGACCGGCCCACTCCGCATGGTCCCGCTCGACGGCGGCCGCGGCAGCCTTCGCGGCCTCGTTCAGCCAGCCATCGGAGCGTGCGTCCAGATCCTTGCGGATACGGCTCGCCGCGCCATTTCCCGCCGCGTGGATCGATCCGAGGTCGAAGCCCATCACCTTCAACAACTGGACGGTCAGCTCGGCGCCGGCATCATCGCCCAGATCAACCTTGCGCGAATCGGCCGCAACTCTCCGCAGCACGTAGCCGTTCTTGAACGCCAGGAACGGATCGGGCGACCGGTGCTTGCCGTTCGACAGCTCGAGGACGCGGCTTGGCTCGGCGGCATCGCCGCGGGCCCAGCTCCATGCCGAGGGCACCGACGCCTTCGCCTCGCGGACGATCCGGCCGCCACGCCAGGCCGCGATGACGACATAGCGCGGCCGGCCCAGGCCTCCTCCCCCCTTGCGCCGGCTGGCGAAGCGCAGGACGGACGCGTTCTCGGGAATGCTGTCGGCAAGATCGCCGGCGACTTGCGTCGGCGGATCGGCATCAGGATAGGAGTTCGACCTCCTCCCAGAATTCTCGGCGATCGTCGTCGGTGCATGCCACGTAGGGCCGCATCCAGGTCTCATGCTCGTCGAGCAGCACTGGTCGCGGGTCCGCAAGGCCGGCCCCGTAGCCCTCGAGGATGGCGGCGGCGGCATCGCGGTTGGCGACGGCGATTTTTCGCGAGAGACGAACGCTGGCGGCAAGGCGCACCAGATCGAAGGGATACGCCATGCTAGCGGCCTCGTCGAAATCGTTGATACCCCAGACAAGGCGACCCTCGCGGTCCCGCCAGGTCCCGAAATTCTCCACATGGGTGTCTCCGACCGCGAGCGCTGCCGGCGCATCCTGCAATTCCGGACAGATCGAGACGATGCATTTCGCCCAGCGGAAATACGTCGCCCGGAGAAAGACGAAGGCGTTCTTCCGCATGCGCTCGTGCTTGTGCTCGAGATCGGCCTCGACCACCTGGCACTGCGTACGCAGCCAGTCCTCGTAGGCGGCATTGTCGGCGAGGAAGGCCATGCTCTCACTGCGCTCCCTGTGGCGGCGCCGGCCTCGGCCTCGATCGACGGAGCCGACCGGATCTCCTCAACGCCCTTCGGCTTGCATTTGGAACGCCCAACTCCTTCGCGAGTTGCAAACAGGAAGGGGCCGCAACGTTGGGCGCGTCGGCGCAGGAACGCCAGCCTGGCGGGACGGGTCGGCAGGACGGAGGCCGGAGGTCGCAATGGCGAGGAAATATTCTAAGGGCGCCGCAAAGACCGTCAAGAGCACGATGCGCAAGCTCAAGGCGGGCACGCTCAAGAGCGGGAAAGGCGGCAAAGGCGGGAAAGTCAGGAGCCGCAAGCAGGCGATCGCCATCGGTCTGTCGGAGGCACGCAAGAAGGGCAAGAAGGTGCCCGGGCGCAAGTCAGCGTAGCCCGTCGGCCGGCGGTGGCGATCGGGAATTGGTGTCATCACCTCCGAGAGCATCGAGCCGGATTGACGGACGTTTGCTCGTCCGCCTTGCGGTCAACCAAGCTTGGTCCGCAGGTTCTTGATCGAGGCGACGACCTTGACGGAGGCCTTTGCGAACGCGCCGGAATCGAGGTCGGCGCCGGCCTTGGCCTTGTCGCCCTTCTTGATCATCTCGACAATGCCGGCGGCCGTCTTGTGGAAATACGCATGCTCCGACTTCAGCTCCTGGAATTCGGACAGGGCCTGGTGAGACTTGCCCTCGCCGTGGATCCATTTGCCGAGATCGCATTGATTGTCGGCGCCGGCCACGACCGGGTCCGGCACCTCGCCGCCCTCGATCGCACTTCGCAGTCGGCTCTTCCATGCCGAATGTGCCGTTATGGCCTTGTTCAGAAATTCACTCATTCCGTCCCTCCCCGGGTCGATTTAAGCCGCGACGCACGAGCAGCGCGAATCGCCGCCATCAAGCTAGTCCGGGCTGACTGCAGATTCTCGTGTTTCTTGTGAGTTGAGGGTAGGTACAACCTCGTATGCGCAGGCCGGCTTGGCGCGCGTCGGGCTCCCGGCCCGGAGAACGCCGCAGGGGACGACAGAGCACTGGAGCACATCCCGACCGGCACGGAGCCGTAGCCGCTTCAGGATGCCGTGCTCAAACCGCCGGATGAGGGTCGAGGCGTCCGCACGGTGTCGAGTTGGGGGCAGGCTCTTCGCCCACTCTTCCACGGGCGACCCCGCTCATTTCGCATAGCCCTGTGATCGCAGCCAATCGATGCGGCGGCTTCCCGCCAGCCACTCGTCGACTTCGGTTTTGCTCTTGAACCCCTTGATGTAGCGCACGTCGGCGCCGGGATAGTGGGCTTCGATCAGCCAGTCACCCTCTTCGATTCGCTGCATCTTGAAGGTGACGCGGGGAGGTTTGGGTTTGGCCATGCCGGCACTATGCCCGCTTTGCGGCTCGACCGCCAGGGCGACCCAGGGCGGAACCCCCATGGCAACATTCTTGCTCAGAGGCAGGGACGACACCGCCTCTGGCGAAAGTGTACCGACATGACACAATCCGCGAGCCATATCCGCCCATTCCGGCCGGGCCTGTTTCCTGCTTTGGTGCGGGTGGCGTGATGAATGCGCTGCGCCTCCTCGCCGTCCTGTACTTCGTGCAGGCCGGCGTCGGCATCGCGCTCGGCTTCGGCTACGCGGTGTGGCTGCTGTATTGGTAGTTTGGAGCGGGCGGGCGGTTTGATTCGGGTGCCGGCGCCGCGGCACGCCGCGCGTGACATTCGGGGACATGCTCCCCAGACGTTCTCAAAACCATCAACTAAACCTGAAGACAATCTGGGCTGGCGCCGCTGTTACCGACCTCGCATTTCTATCTTAGGTAGAGTAGAATTGTGTTTAGTGACGTGCTACGGTGGAAGGTTCGGGGACAGCGCCGGATCGGCCGCTGTGAGCCTTCCGGATAGTGCAGCAATCTCGAACGTGCGCCGTGTCGGGCCCGCCGATGCCGCATGGGCGATCCAACACGAGGAAAGACATCATGAAGAGAGCTGGTCTCGGCCTGTTGGCCGGCCTGGCGGCGTTTGCCACGCTCGGCACCGGCATTGCGCTCCCGGATCTCGCGAGCGCCGCAGTCAAGAAACCGGTGGTGAGTCGGCCGGCCGCCCGGGCGACGGCCCACGTGAACACGCCCCGGCGCACCGTGTCGACGCACACCACGACGCATCGCGCCACTAACACCGCCCGCGTCAAGCACACCACATCCGTGAACGCTGCGGTTCGTCGCAACACGAGCCATACCAAGCGGGTGACGACGCATGTGACGCACACCCCGAAGAAGCCGCTGCACGCAGTGACGCCGCTGCACACGGTGAAGCCGGTGCACACGGTGAAGCCGCTGGGGCATTCGACGGCGGTGCACGCGGCGGTCGGAGCGGCCGGCGCCGCCGCGCTGCTTCACGCGCATTCGAAATCCACCAAGCCGGCGCATGTCCGGCACAATGCGAAGCACATGGTCGGCAACCTCGGAAAAAAGTACAACCATCACCCGGTGATCTTCTCCAAGCACGGACACTTCTTCCGCCGTCACTATTACTCGATGCTGGTCGGCGGCGTCGTGACCTGGTTCTGGTACGACGACGCCGTCTACGACTACGATCCGGTCATTCCCACCCTGGTCTCCGTGCCGGTCTGCGAAACCGACGACACCGACGATTGCGAGGCACGGCCGCTGGCGTCGGTGCGGCCGGCGGCGTACCGGCCGCCGCCGGCGCCGGTCGGGGGCGCCTGCGAGCTCGCGGTGTTCTGGGAGCCCAATTTCGCCGGCGAGCGCATGGTGGCGAAGGAGGACATGCCCTACGTGGGCGATCAATGGAACGACCACGTCACCTCGATCCAGATCAAGGCCGGGAGCTGGGAGTTCTATCAGGACCCGGAGTACGGCGGCGACATGGTCAAGATGACTCCCGGACCGTACCCCCAGCTCGAGGACAATTTCAGCGGCAAGATCAGCTCGTTCCGCTGCGTGAAGTGACCTGACACGAACCCGCGCGTAGGGTGGGCAAAATCGATGCGCAAACCGGGCGCCTCGCCCGGACCTCGCGTGAAGTTGCCCACGCTGTCACACCGGCGTGGTACCGCGTGGGCAAATCGCCGTCGGCGCATCACCAAATATCACGCGCCGTGCCCGGCGATTTGCCCACCCTACTCGGGACCCGCGCTGCCCGACCGGCGTCGGACCGCGTGGGCAAATCGCCGGCCATGCATCACCAAATATCACGCCCCGTGCCGGGCGATTTGCCCACCCTACGGCGCCGTTCGGCAGGCCGCGAGGATCCCGGCTGCATCTCCTCCGACGCGCCTCACCCAGCCGTCGATCGCGGTCCTTGCGGCTTCCGCCATCTTCCGGCGCAGGCCGGGCGCCACATCGGTCGCGATGGTGACGCCGTTGGCGCTCATCTGGGCGTAGTTCGCCTCCAGACGATGCCGGACCATCTGCCACTGGGCCGCCTCGGTCGCCGCGGCCGCGCGGTCCACCGCCTGCTGCAGGTCGGAGGCGAGCCCCGCAAAGCTGTCGATATTGATCGTCGCGAAACTCAGCGGCACCGCGTAGGTCGCCGCCGTGAAGGCCGGCAGATAGTCCCACAGCCGGCGGCCGACGCCGCCGTCCCCGGAAGAGAGCACCGCCTGGATGGAGCCGTCGCGCAGCCGCGCCGGGACATCGACCATGGCGATATCCATCGCCTCGGCCCCGAGCGATTTGAAAACCTCGGTGCTGGTCCTGTCATAGGTGCGCACCGCAAGCCCTTTCAGGTCGTCCGGCTCGCGCAATGGTTTCTTCGCCCACAATCCCGTGGGCGGCCACGGGGTCGCATAGAGCGGGCGCAGGCGATGGCGGGCGAGCGTCGCGGTGTAGGGTATTCGCGCGGCGTCATAGAGGCAGAGCGCATCCTCGAGCGAGGCCGCCAGAAAGGGCAGCGAGGAGAGCAGGAACAGCGGCTCCATCTCGCCGAGCGCACCGCCAAAGCTGTCGCCCGCAACGAGGCGCCCCTCCTCGATCTCCCGCAACAGGGCGATGCCCTTGAACCCGATCCTGCCGTCGAAGCTCGGAGCCAAAGCGATCCGGCCGCCGCTCGAGCGGGTCAGCTCGGTCGCAAAGCGCTCGATGCCGGCGCCGGACATCGAGTTTTTTGGATAGTCGGTCGACATCTGCCAGATGATCGGCTCCGCGTGCAGCGGAGATGCGAGAGCAAGCAGCAACAAGACCGACGCAGCCTGCGGCCGCGCTGACAGTCGGACAATCATTTTCGCCCCGCCTCGCAGAGTTTCGACAGCGGACGTTAGCGACGATCGATCGGAACAGCCAGCTTCGGAGCTCGACGGGTGCGCTCTCGCGTCCGATTTCCACGCACCGCGACGGGATTCAACCGCAGGCAGCGGCGAGGGCGGCCGACCTCGGGTGCCGGAAACCGCGCTCCGTGCTAACCTGCGGTCGATCCGGCAGCGGCCCGCGGCCGCATCGGGAGGACACGATGACGACGGCGATCGAAGGCAGGGAGCTCACCCAGGTCGGCCCCGGAACCCCGATGGGCGAGCTGATGCGGCAGTACTGGATTCCCGCGGCGCGGTCCTCCGAGCTCGCGCGCGACGGCGCGCCGCTCCGCCTGATGCTGCTCGGCGAGAAACTGATCGCGTTTCGCGACAGCGCCGGCCGGGTCGGCGTGATGGACCATCGCTGCCCGCATCGCTGCGCCTCGCTTTTTCTCGGACGCAACGAGGAAGGCGGGATCCGCTGCATCTATCACGGCTGGAAGTTCGACGTCGCCGGCAACTGCCTCGACATGCCGAGCGTTCCGCCGCACCAGGATTTCACGCCACAAGGTGAAGGCGAAGGCCTACAGGGCAGTCGAGCGCTCGGGGCTCGTCTGGGTGCTATATGGGATCGCGCGCCGAGGCCCCGCCGCTGCCGGCGCTGGAGATCCTCGACGTTCCCGACGACGAGATCGGCGTGAGCTTCATCCAGCGCGACTGCAACTACCTGCAGGCGCTCGAGGGCGAGATCGACACCTCGCATTTCGGCTTCCTGCATGCCGGCCACGTCGATGCCGACGACGTGACCGAGGACGAGCCGGTCCACCACACGGTGGCGATCCGCGCCCCGGAATATCACGTCGCCGATACCGCATGGGGCACGCAGTACGGCGCCTACCGGGCGGCCGGCCCGGGCCGCACCTACTGGCGCTTCGCCAATTTCCTGTTTCCGTTCTGGACGCTGGCGCCCAACGGCGAGTTCGGCAGCCACGTGCATGCCCGCGGCTGGGTGCCGCTCGACGACGGCCACACCATGTTCTGCTTCCTGTGGTGGAAGCGCGGCGCCTCCGCGCTGACCCGGCCGCAGCCGGCCTTCCGGGACGGCACCCCGATCGGCGGCACCGGGCGCGGCAACAAATTCCTCCCCAACACCACCGACTGGCTCGGGCGCTTTCGGCTCGCCGCCAACCCGGGCAACGACTGGGGCATCGATCGCGAGGCCCAGCGCGAGAATAGGATCTACAGCGGGATCGACGGCATCCACCTGCAGGACCAGGCGATCACCGAGAGCATGGGGCCGGTCACCGACCATGTCTTCGAGCATCTGGCGCCATCCGACCAGATGATCACCCGCACGCGCCGGCGCCTCCTGATGGCGGCGCGCGCGCTGCGCGACGGCGGCGTGCTGCCGCCGGGTGTCGAGGACTCGGCCGTGTTCCGCGGGGCGCGCAGCGGCTACTTCGTCAGCGACGAGGAGGCCTCCTGGCAGGAGATCTATGCCCGGCAACTGGCCGCTGCGCTGCACCCGCCGGCGACCCCGTTGCGGGCGGCGGAGTAGGACGCTCAAGTCAACATGCGCAAAGTCGACGGCCGGCGAAATCTCGCCACGAAGCCCACGCGTTTTCCGGCCATGGCCGAACCGAGCTTGCGCCGCCATCGGCGCGCCGTCACGAAAACACCCCAGCCGGTCAGCCAGACAACCAGGACAGGCGCGATGGCCACGAGGCCCATCTGCGTCACGACCTCCGGGGTCACCTCCAGCCGGGCGCTCTGGCGCTCCTCCCAGCATTGATCCCACTTGCGATCGGGTTGACGTTGGCACCAGTCGAATCGCACCCGCACCGCGTCGTTCATGGTGTTTGCGTGGGTGAGCCACACCACCGAGACGGCGCCCGCAAACCACACCAGCGAAATCGCGATCCAGAAACGACGCAAGCTGCGGATATAGGTGCTTGCCATGCTCCGACCCCGCTGGCCCGGATGGATTGTCGACTATTCAGGCGCCTCGGAAACAAGGCGACGCCAGCTGATCGATCGAATATCAGCGCCATCCATATTCTTGCCGCGCAGTCTATTTCTTTCGGCAGGCGTTGATCGCACCCGCAATCCCATCAAATATCTGCGTATCGGATACAAGAAATGGCTTGGCGATGATCACATAGGTGACCGACTCGTCTGCCGGATTCAACTCGAAGCCGACCTTGACCGTTCCCACCATGGTCGAGGTCTCGCCAGTCCCCTTGTCGCCGTCCTTGGGGTTATAGACGGTGCCATGCTCGCTCACGCCGTTTCTCTTCACGCAGTCGTGGACCGATTTGGTCACGCCGGCAAAACGCTTGGACTCGGCGGCACCGGCCGATTGCATGGGAAGCACCAGCGCAGCGAGGGCGGCAAGGCACGGAATGAGATACGGGCGCATGAGATCCTCCAAGCCGCTATGGAACGTGGCGCCCGAATATGGACGGCTCCACCGCGACCGGCACGGCGCGCTCCTGGCGCCCAAATATGGACGGCTCCGCCGCGACCGGCACGACACGCTCCTTGACCGCGGGGCGCTCCTCGACGGCGGCCTGCTGCGGGCGCCACTCGTCTGTTCCGGCGCGATGCAGGTTGGGCTCGATCGTCGCGGTGATCTCGCCGAAGCGCTTGCGGTAGACCTGCAGGTTCTCCATGACGCGCTGGACGTAGTTGCGCGTCTCGGAGAACGGAATGCGCTCGACCCAGTCGACGGCGTCGACCTTGGGATCGCGCGGATCGCCGTGCTGCGCCATCCATTGCTGGACCCGGCCGCGGCCCGCATTGTAGCCGGCGAAAGCCAGGATGTAGGAGCCGCGGTAGTCCTTGAGCAGGGCCGCGAGCTCGGCGGCGCCCATCTGGGTGTTGTAGGCGGGGTCCGACACGAGACGGTTCCAGTCGTAGGTCATGCCGAACCGCTTGGCGGTGTCGCGCCCGGCCACCGGCGTGACCTGCATCAGCCCGACCGCCTTGGCGGCCGACGCATCGCCCTGATCGAAGCCGCTTTCCGTGCGCACGATCGCGTAGAGGATGCAACGATCGAGCTGGGCGCCGTCGACCGCGCCGATATTGGGCACGCCGATGTCGGGAAAAGCGTAGGCGTCCATCGGAAAGCCCCTCGCCAACGCCGCCTTGCCGACGACCAGCATCGCCTGGGCATCGTTGTAGTGTCGCGTGAGCTTGCCGAGCCCGGCGATCACGGAGGGGTCGGTGCTCTCCTCGGCGAGGCCGGTGAGGAACCCGAGGGCGAGGTCGCCTTCGCCCATCTCATAGAGCAGTGTCGCGGCATGCAGCGGCTCGCTGGTGTTGCGATCCGCCGGCTCGGGAGCCGCCCGCGCCACCACGACGTCGGCGAAGCCAAGCCGGCCGCGCGCCAGCTGGCCGTAATAGGCGGTCGGATAGCGGGACGCGGCCTCGTATTCGGCCTGCATCTCGTCGAGCTGGCCCGACGCCTCGGCGGCGCGGCCGCGCCAGTAGGCGGCGCGCGCCAGCACCAGCGGATCGGTCCTGCCCTCGTCGACGCGGGTGAAATGCTCCATCGCCGCAGCCGGATCGGACAGGAAGCGCAGCGCGATCCAGCCGGCCATGAAGTGGGCGTCGGCCTGGTAATAGGGATTGGCGGGAGGCGCCGCGGCGCGCACCACCTGATAGGCGGTGGCCGCATCGCCGAGGTCGAGAAGCTTGCGGGCGAGCGTGCGACGCTCGCGCCACCATTCGTCGGCGTCCTGGCGCAGCAAATCCTCCGGCGGCGCGGCGAGCGTGAGCTTGACCGCGGCCGCAAAGTTCTCCTTGGGCGTGACGATGCGGCCGCGAATATTCGAGCCCGGCGTGTCGTTGCGCGTGAGCCAGTGCAGGCGGCACAGCACGTAGCCCAGATCCCCGCGCGCGCTGGCTGGGACCGCACCGAGCAGCGCCTCGCTCTTGGTGGATTTCACCTGGGCGGCGGTGCACGCCTTGACGATCGCGACCTGATCGTCGCCGACGCGCTTGGCGGCGCGCATCGCCGCGGTGAGATCCTTGGCGCCGATGCGCCGGTCCATGCGCGCCACATGGTCGGCGCGGGTCAGCACGTCGGGAAATGCGGCGAGCGTGGCGGCTTCGAGCTCCGCCGACAATGGCGCCGACTGCCACACCGCGCGAACCTCGCTCGCGGCCCTGGCGCGGTCCCCCTCCCCCATCTCGACGCGGGCGAGCGCCAGCCGGCCGATCGCGCTCAACGGCTTGTCGCCGATGAAACGGCGCACCGTGTCGCCGTCGCGCCGCTCCTGCCACAACCTCAGCTCCGCGCGCCGGCGCAGCAGCGCCATGCCCGGCCAATCGGGATTGGCGCGCATGAAGGCGACGGTGCGGTCGAAGCCGGCATGGCTGTCGGCGTGGCGCAGGCTCGCCCATTCGACGAGTTTTGCCGCCACCGGATCGCCGATCGACGCGGCGAGCGCATTTGCGTCCTTGGCCTTGTTCTGGCGCAGCAGCTCGAACGCCTGCTTGGCCGTTGCAAGATCCGGCGGCAGCGGAGCCTGAGCCTCTTCCCCGGCCGACGGCTGCTTGATCACGTGCTTGCGGTGCACCACCTGGACCTTGGGGTGCTTGACCTCGGCCGCTTTTTTCCGGTGCGCCGTGGCGGCCTTGTGGCGTGCGGCGGATGACGGATCGGCCGAGCCGAGCACGGCCAGGACACAAGCGAGGAGCCAGACCAGGACATACCGGTGGATTCTGTGACCGCCTTCGCCGTTCGCGAGCGAGGCCTGATTCCGGCCCTCATGGCCGGCGAACCGACCAATACGGTCGGCGAACGTCCGCCCCTTCATGGCCCCCCGTCCCTAGATCATCCCGGTATGATTGCGTATGTGGCCGATTCGACCGAGAAGCGTCCCGCCGGCAACACCCAAGAAGGTAATTATGTCCGAAGTGAGTCAAAGGGGACGGTTGCCGTCAGGCCGGCGGTCCGGCCGGCTTGCCCCGGGCGCCGTAAATGCCTCGTGCGTGCAGGCACTTACGCGTCGTGCCCGGACCGCTCATAGTGACCTTCCATAGGTGGTGATGACTACCCGGACGATGCACGGTCCGGGGTACCCCAGCCTCGCCGGCGCTTGCGTTGCGAGCTGCGGCGTCAAATCGTGGGAGGCTCCCGACACGGCACGAGCGCTGTCGCGGTGTGTCGCTCAGCCCTCGCCGGCCTCCGATTTCAGCGGCTTGCGAAATGGCGTCAACCCGGCGGCGCCTGCCCAGCGTTTGGCGTACCACAGCGCAACCGCAATGCCCGCGGAGACGGCGGCCGTAACCAGCGGCTCCGCCCATTGCGGCGGAAAATGCGACGGATGGGCGAAGACATCGCCGATGAGCGTCACCACCGCGCTGAGGGTGGCCTGGCGGACGACGCTGTCATAGGCCCGGTCCATCTGCGCGAGGAGCGCGACGGTGGCCAATGCGCCGACCGTCCCGCAAACCGTCGCCAGCTGCACATGCTCGAGGCTGAACGCGACGAAAATGTTGCCGCGCGCCATGACCAGAAGGCAGGCGAACCACGCGCCGCAAAACTTTTCGATGGCAGGACGGACAAGCCCGCCCTTGCGCAGGTCAAGGGATACGCGCCCACCGAGGTTCAGGGTTGGCATCCGGTCGCCCTCTCGTGCTCGCTCTGCTCTCAGCGCCTGTGCCGATGTGCAGGACCCGGCCGGGAAGGGCAAATCACTTCCGCGCCGCGCGGCCATCAATTCCGGGTGACGGCCGGTTGATCCGGAAAGCTGTGCCGCTGCGACAAAACCGATCCGGGTGAGAGCGAGTCGCTGGCCGCCTAAGCCCTGCGCGGTCCGCCGCGCTCAGCGAAAGCCAGCGCCACCCAGTCACGCGTCTGGGCCGTGGCGGTCGCAAGGCCTGCTGTCACATGGGACACGAGCGGAGCCGGAACGCGCGCCAGCAGGCGGGCAAGGAGATGCTGCGCCCGCGCAATATCGTCCAGGGTATCACCATCGAAGGCAGGTGTTTCATCCTTCTCCACGGCAAGACGATCGAGTTCGCCGATGACGTCGGCGATATCGGACGCGGTCAGCTCGCGGGCGACGACGGGGATACGGTCCTCGGGAAGCGGCTCCCACGGCGCGAGGCCTGTCTTCGCAGCGGCAATGACCTGCTGAAAACGTTTCATCCCGCCTCCCCCGCGTACAACAGTGGCAACCATGACGGCAGCATGAGCCCCGGCAAACACCCGTTATGGGTGGGTGTTGCAATCCGATGGCCGGGGTTCACAGGTTCTCCCGCGGATCTCGATCAGTGCGGGGCGTGAGGCCAGTGGGCCGGATGGGTCGACTGGTAGGCGTCGCTGAGCTCCTGCCGGAGCGCAATGACATTCTGGGTGTCCACGCTGAAGCCGACGATTGACGACGTGCCGCCGCCGGTCACGCAATCGATGTCAGCGTCGGTCAGCACGCTCGGCTCGCCGGCATTCGGGTTCCTGGTCATGATTTGCTCCATCATCAGGGCACGACCGCCGTGCCCTCTTCGACGGAGGGATACTGCCAGGCACATTTGCGGCGCGCTGTTCCCCAGGTAACAGGCGCGCATGCGATCGACGGGGTGAGGAACGAGCCGCGCTGGCAGGCGGTGCGCGAGGCCTCGATCAACCTTTCGGCGAAATGCCGGGCATGGCGGTTCCGCGACGCCTGCGGCGGCTATCTCCCTGCGCCTCCCCCGTTGCCGCTGCAACACTGCAATGCCGCCGGCAGGTTTGACTCCGGCAGCCCGGATTGCAACCATGCCTCCCGACAGGGAGCGAGCGACGATCGCATGGCAGCCGTGGCGTGGACCGACTCCACCGTGGAGTTTCCCGGCTGGAAGCTGCACCTGTCACGCGCCGGCAGCGGCAGGCCGGTGCTGGTGCTGCATCATGACACCGGCACGCCGGACCGCCTGCCGCTCTACGACGCGCTGGCGAGCAAATACGACGTGCTCGTCCCGCACCATCCGGGCTACAGCCGGTCGGAACGGCCGGAATGGATGCGCAGCGTGCGCGATATCGCCGTCATCTACCGCGGGTTGCTGAGCGACCTCGGCATCGAGAAGGCCGCGCTGGTCGGCCTCGGATTCGGCGGCTGGATCGCCGCCGAGATGGCGAGCATGGCGCCGGGCGATCTCGCCGGGCTGGTGCTGGTCGGCGCCATGGGCATCAAGCCGCCGGAGGGATTCATCCTGGACCAGGCGATCGTCGGCTACATCGACTATGCCCGCTCAGGCTTCCACGACCAGAAAGCCTTCGACCGGGTCTACGGCGCCGAGCCCTCCAACGACCAGCTGGTCGAGTGGGATGTCTGCCGCGAGATGAGTTTTCGCATCGCGTGGAAGCCGTACATGTACAGCCAGACCCTGCCGCATCTCCTGGGCGCCGTGCGCGCGCCGGCGCTGCTGGTATGGGGCGACGACGACAAGGTCGTGCCGCCGAGCGCCAGCCGGTGCTATGTCGAGGCGCTGCCCAAGGCGGCGCTCAAGATCGTCAGGGACTGCGGCCACTGCGTCGACATGGAGAAGCCCGACGAGCTAGCGTCGCTCATCACCGCCTTCCTCGGTCAGGAGTAACCGCCGTGCATCTGATGTACTTCACCGAGCAGCCGATGTCGGCCTATTCCGAGCAGGCCGGCCGCGATTTCGGCGCCACCGCGCTGATGTTCCCCAACAGGCATTTCGATCCGGTCGCCGGATCGCGGCTCTATAACGAGTACATCGAGCAGTACCGGCTCGCCGAGGAGGTCGGCGTGGACGGCATCATGCTCAACGAGCATCACAACGCGCCGTTCTGCATGCAGGCGAAGGCCAACATTTTTGCCGCGATCCTCGCCGCCATGACCGAGAAGGTGAAGATCGTCATGCTGGGCAATCCGCTGCCGCTCGCGGAAAACCCGGTGCGGCTGGCCGAAGAGCTGGCGATGATCGACATGATCTCCAAGGGGCGCCTGGTCTCCGGCTTCGTGCGCGGCGGTGGGCAGGAGCAGCTGGCGACCGGCGTGAACCCCGCCTTCAACCGCGAGCGTTTCGAGGAGGCGCATGAGCTGGTGGTCAGGGCATGGACCGAGCCCGGCCCGTTCCGCTTCGAGGGCCAGCACTATCAGCACCGCGTGGTGAACCCCTGGGCGCTGCCGCTGCAGAAACCCTATCCGCGGGTGTGGGTCCCGGGCGTGATCAGCAAGGAGACCATCATCTGGGCGGCGCAGCAGCGCTACCCCTATATCGCGCTGAATACCTCGATCGCCGACACCAGGCGGATCTGGGAGCTTTACGACAAGGTCGCCGAGGAGACGGGCTACACCGCCGGCCCGGAAAACCGCGGCTACCTGATCCAGGTGCACGTCTCCGACAACGAGGAGAAGGCGATCGAGAATGCCAAGGAGTTCCGCTGGATGCAGGGCGAGTTCACCGGCCTGGCGCATCCGGTATGGAGCACGCCGTCGGGCTACGGCTCGCCCACCAATCGCCGTGCCTTCGTAGAATTCTCGGCCGGACGCCGGCCCAACCCGCGCGGCATGACCAGTTTCGAGCAGCAGATGGCCGACCTGCGCATCATCGCCGGCACGCCGAAGACGGTGGTGCCGAAGCTCAGGAAGATCCTGGAGGAGACCCGACCGGGCATCCTGGCGCTATGGGGCAACGACGGCAAGGTGAGCCAGAAGGATTCGCTCACCTGTATCAGATTGATCGGCGAGGAGGTGTTTCCGCAGATCCGGGAGATCGCCCGAGAGCTCGACCTCAACGGCCCGTTCGAGACAGATGCGCCGGTGCACCTGAGGTACTCGAAAGATCTGAGAAAGGCCCAGGCCGCGGCGGAATAGAAGCCGTCCCGCCGACCACGTCACCGGCGCGGCAGGTGCGCCTCAGTAACCGGGCTCACCGGGACTTCCGCCGCGGCCGTGCGGCAATCGGCATGCGTGCTCCGCGACATTCTCCTTTCACGGTCCTCCCGCCGACGCCAGTCCGAGGGCGACACGCCAATCACCTTCTTGAATGCGCGGCTGAAGGACGCCTCGGATTCGTAACCGATCTTCGCGGCTATGCTTGCGAGATTGGTCTTGCCGCTGGTCAACAGCCCCGACGCAATCTGCATCCGCCACTTGGCGAGATAGTGGATCGGCGGAATTCCGACGAGCTCCGCAAAACGTTCGGCGAGAACCGAGCGCGACAGGCCGGCTTCTCTCGCCAGCTCATCGATGGTCCAGTCGTGCGCGGGTCGCGCGTGCATCATCGACATCACCTTGCCAATGAATGGATCACGCAGACCCGCCAGCCACCCGGAGTGCTCCGGCGGAAGCGTCCCGAGATGGCGGCGCACGACGTCGATGAACAGCAGCTCACTCAGTTTGGTGAGCACGCTTTCGCTGCCGGCATGGTTTCCCGCCGCTTCCGCTACGGCAAATCGGATGAACTGGCTGATCCAGCCGGCTCCGTCGCGCGCGGGGTCTCCCACCTTGATGACCGGCGGAAGGCTCTCCAGCAGAGGATTGAACGGCCGCGCGTCGCAAGCGAGATAGCCGCAGACAAGATTGGTCGAAGCCGGCCCGTCGCCATAATTGATGCAGAACGGCTTCTTGGCGGCGGCAGCGACCTCCAGGACATCTGGCATGGGCGGATCGGCACGCAGCCCCGGGCGGCTCGACATGGTGTGAGAGGCACTGTCGGTGATGACAATGACCTGACCGGCTTTGAGCGCAATCGGCTTTCCGCCGGCGACCGTGGCAAAGCAGCTGCCTGCCGTCACCACGTGATAGGCGATCAGGTGATCGGCGTCCGGCAGGATCTTCGGCAGGATCAGCTCCCGCGCCGGTGACGCAACGGCCCATGGCTCCCGGGCTACGATCTCGAAATAGGCCGCGCCGGTCAGCCGGACCGTTTTCAGCAGATCAGACAAGACATCCGCAGCCATTCGCCCCTCCGACTGAACGCTCTCGAATCGCGGACGCGCTGTCAAGCGATACGGACGCTCGATCATTCCGTCGGCTGCCGCATGGCTTAGGTAAGCGCTCGAGGCGCCTCCATATGATGGCGCTCCCAGCTCGCGAGATGCGACACACACGAGGCTCGAGGACAATGACGACACATACAGGCCGATGCTTCTGCGGAGCCGTGGAGATCGAGGTGAATGGCGATCCCGAGGTGATGGGCTACTGCCACTGCAGCTCGTGCCGATCATGGTCGGCCGCGCCGGTGAATGCCTTCACCTTGTATAAGCCGGAGAAGGTGAAGGTTACCAAGGGCGCCGAGCTCGTTGGCCGCTATATGAAGACTGAAAGGAGCGACCGGCAATACTGCAAGAGGTGCGGCGGTCACCTGCTGACCGATCATCCGCTTTGGCAGCTGGTCGACGTCTATGCGGCCACCATCCCGAGCCTGCCATTCAGCCCCAGCGTCCACGTCAACTATGCCGAGACCGTATTGCCGATGAAAGACGGGCTGCCCAAGCTGAAGGACTTCCCGGCCGAAATGGGCGGGTCCGGCGTTGTCCTGGCCGAGTAGCGAGCCCTCCTGCAGCCGGCTGACGAAGCCGAAGCACCAAGACCAGCAGAGGACCGAATGTACGACCGTACGGACGAAGCCATGTCACCTGATGGCGCCTTGGCCGCAACACGGCCCGCCGCCGAACCGAGACACCAGGAGAGCTTTTTTGGCTGGGTCACGCTTCTGGTGCATCGACATCGGGCGCGGCTCGTTCGGGTCGTGCGCCGGGAAGGCGTGCGGGCCGATGACGCGCTCGATTGCGTTCAGGAAGCGTTTCTGGGCTTCCTCAATTTGCCGCAGGCGCGGCTTCTCGTTGGCCTGCCGGATGACTCCGCGCGAATGCTGACCATTCTCGCGCGCAACATCGCGCGCAACCGTCGCCGCCGGCATGACTACGTCAAGCCGCACATCGTCGAGGACGAGGTGCTCCTGGGCCTTGCTTCCGACGCGGCCTCGGCCGATCACGCCATTGCGGTGGCCGAGCAAGTTGTGCTGACCCTCGGCTGCATGACGACGTTGAGCGACGTGCAGCGTGCAGTCGTCAACCTGCGGCTGGTCGATGAGGTGCCCGGGGAGAACGTGGCGCGCGAGCTCGGCACAACTCCTGCCCATGTGGGCGTTCTGCTGTTCCGCGCCAAGCGGGACTTGCGGCGCTGCCTCGAGGGGGCGGATGTGCCTTCATCCCCTCCTTCCGGGGAGACGCCGACCCGCCGCGCCAAATCGAGGGTCGCGCGGACGCCGGCGCGATCCCTCGATCCGGCCTCGAGCTAGGCGGCGTCGTCGATCAGAAGAACTTGCGGTGGGCCGCCCGACGAAATCGATGCGGCGTGCCTCAACGCTTCCTGGCCGCTCTTTGATTGCGCGCAGGCCTTCGCCGCTTCGGCGTCGGGAAATGCCACGAAGGAGATCGTGTGCGCAAAGGGGGTCCCTCCCGGCGCACCGAGCACGCGCTTGGTCGTCACGCCAGTGGCGCCGACAAGACGTGGCCCGGCATAGGGCAGATGCTCTTCGCGATAGGCACGATCGAATTCCGCGGGGTCTTTCGGCGGCGGATAGATGACCAGCAATTGTACAGACATGGCTAGCTCCTTCAGTTGGTGGCTCACATGTCTTTAGGTGCTGACCAAGGTACGCATTACACACAGCAAGAACATTGCTGCCGGGAAGAGCCGCAGCGATGTCGATTTGTCGAGCTCGGCTACCAACGGCCGAGCCCAGGTGACCATCAGGTGACCCGACCCGGATCCAGACCATCGAGCACAGGTCGGGGCTATCGATCCCGGTCCGCCGTCGTGCTCTACCGCGCCACCAGATTGGTGACCGCGCCGCCGGTTGCGGTGCGCCCGCCGTCGACGACGAATTGTCCGCCCGTGGTGTTGGAGGCGAGGTCGGAGCAGAGGAAGAGCACCATGTTGGCGATCTCATCCACGGTCGCATAGCGCCCGCTCGGTATCGCGGCCTGGTAGCGCTCGCCGACCGCGGCCGGGTTGTCGGGCGAGATCTGCTCCTCCAGCGCATGGATCATGCGCGTATCGACCGGCCCGGGGCACACGGCATTCACCCGGATGCCCTGGCGAGCGACTTCGCCTGCCGCCGTCTTGGTGAGCCCGATCACGGCGTGCTTCGATGCCACATAGGCCGACATGCCCGGCGTCGCCACCAGACCAGCGACGGAAGCGGTGTTGACCACTGCGCCGCCGCCCTGGCGGATCATTTCCGGCAGCACATGGCGCAGGCCGAGGAATACCCCCTTCACATTCACGCCGATTACGGCGTCGAACATGGCCTCTTCGTATTCCGCGGTCGGAGCAAGCTTGCCCTCGATGCCGGCGTTGTTGAAAAAGCAGTCGATCCGGCCGTATTTCTCCACCGCCGCCCTGACATAGGCCTTCACATCCTCGGACCTGGTGACATCGGCCGTTACCGCAATGGCTTCTCCGCCGTTCTGGTGGATGATGCCGATGGTCGCTTGCGCCCCCGCGCTGTCGCGGTCGACCACCACCACCTTCGCGCCGTGGCGCGCGAACGCCACGGATGTCGCCCGGCCGATTCCATTGCCGCCGCCGGTGACCAGCGCAACCCTGCCGGTGAAATCCATTCTGCCTGCCCTCCGCCAGATAACCCATACAGCCTATCACCGGGACCCGCGCGTGTGACATCTGTCCCAGATGCGAAACACGGATGAATGTCAAGACGATCGTACCGACCATGTTCGAGCGTCATCCGGAATGTGAAGCGTACGAAGCCGGCGCGTATCGTGGTCCTCGTCGTCGCGGTGGCGGCGGCCGGATCAGCCGCCTATTTGGCCAGTGGCAATGGCCAGTCGCACCGACCACAAACCGGCGCCGCCGCCCGCCCCCGTCGTCCAGATCGAGACGGTGGAAATCCTGGTGGCCAAGGCCGACATGGGCATGGGCCAGGTGGTCGCCTCCGACCAGCTTCAATGGCAGGTCTGGCCGGCGGCCGCCGCGAGCCCCAATCTCATCCGCAGGAGCGGCTCGGCGCTCGACACACCCCCAGCATGGGGCACCGGGCGGACCGTTGGCTGGACCACAGCCCCGTCTTCGCCGGATCACAGCGGATACAAGATCTGGTCGGTCCCAGAACCGCTCGAGCCGCTGCAGCGCCCTGTTCAGATCCGCGAATTGGTGTGCCTGTATCGCGCCGACCTGCTCCACGGTGCGAACTTGCGCGGTAGCTGAGTTGGTACCCTTGCGGATACCGACTCAGTTTCAGGACGGCCTACAGGTTGCGCCCCATTTGCTGCCAGTTCTCGAAAGTAGCGCCACCTGTCAGGTCTGACAGAACATGGGCGGCCGAAAAAGCCCCCACAATAATCCCAATCACGCCGCCCGTTACCACATTCATCTCTTCGACGGTCAGCTCGTGGATTTGGTCGCTCATTCCGGTGTTGATTGTCGTCGTCATGTACGTTTCCTTTGCGTTTGCAATCCGCGATGTTCACCGCGGATATGGGCCAGACGGATGCTCCCGTCATTGATGTGGTCGCGTGCGACTTGCCAATTCGGTCATCGCGAAGCACCGTTTTGTGATGGTAAGCACAAGTTTGAACACGCCGTTTTTCAGCCGCCGATGAAGCGTGGAGCGGTCCGGCCGGCCGATCCGACGAGCGCTCGGGAATATCGTTGAGCCGGCGATTGCCCGACCAGATCACCACGCCCGCTGCGGGCGCAATGGCGGGCCTTCGTCAAGCCAATCTGTCGCAAAGGGTGGCATGCACCAGACTTGAGCAACGGGGAGATATCATGTTTTCCAAAGCCATCCTCGCGCTGGCGGCCGTTGTGGCCGTGGGCGTCTGGGCCATTGCATCCATTCACGCAGATGTTGCGCTGAAGACGCTCGGTCCGACGGGCCCCCAGATCGATACCAACGCGCTGATGCACAATGCGGGGAACATCCCCACTCGGTCTTTCGCCGCGCAACGCTATTCTCGGGCAAGCCCGGTAGCTGTGGGCAGACGCCGGGCCTCGTCGGATCAGCCGGCCGGACCGCTCCACGCTTCATCGGCGGCTGAAAAACGGCGTGTTTAAACTTGTGCTTACCATCACAAAACGGTGCTTCGCGATGACCGAATTGGCGAGTCGCACGCGACCACGTCAATGACGGGAGCATCCGTCTGGCCCATATCCGCGGTGAACATCGCGGATTGCAAACGCAAAGGAAACGTACATGACGACGACAATCAACACCGGAATGAGCGACCAAATCCGCGGGCTGACCGCGGATGAGATGGATGTGGTAACAGGCGGCGTGATTGTGGAGGCGATTGAGGGAGCTCTCTCGGTCGCCCATATCCTCGCAGACCTGACAGGTGGCGCTACTTTCGAGAACTGGCGTCAAATGGGGCGCAACCTGTAAGCCGTCCCGAAACTGAGCCGGTACCCACAGAGGTACCGGCTCAACTATAGCCTAAGCTCTCGTTGGCTGTTCGCGGGGCTGGGACTCGGGCGGCTGCTTCAATAAGCGCCGAAATCCTTTGGTGCGTTCTTCGCGCCGGCGTATCCTGATCACCGGCGTCGCCAACGGTTTTGGCGCGGCCATCGCCGAGGGCGCACGAAAGAGCCGCTCCCCGCTTTCATCAATACGCCCCCGCGCACCCGTCCCGCCGCGGATCGGACCTGCCACCCGCACCCCGTTCGGCATCACTCGGATCGCCTGCATCGCGCACAGAATGCGGGGTTCGCGACCTTCGTGCTCAACAGCTTCGGCGCCCGCGGCGTCACCTCGACCGTCGCCAAGCAGACCCGCTTCTCGTTCACCGCATCCGCCGAGACGTTCGGCCGACCGCGCGCCGAACGCACTCCCACCCGCACGCGGCGGGCGGAGCGCAGGCACGGAGATCCGCCGAGCCGCTTCGCCGTCGGCTACTCGGCGGCCCTGACGGGAGCCGGCTTCGCCGGTGCCGCCTTCCATGTCTTGAGGACCGGCAGCACCTCCTTGGCGAAGAGCTTCAGGCCGCGCTCGGCGACCGCGTAGGGCGTGCCGCCGAAGCGGAACGCCACGTTCATCTCGAAATCGCCGACGACCTGCCGCCGCGCCTCGAGCCCGCGCAAGATCTTGTCGGGCGTGCCCCAGCTGGCGGCCTGCATGAAGCCGGCGACCGCGCCCTCGAGCCCGCCCTTGCGGGCGATCTCGGCCTTCTGCTGGTAGGCATCGTAGCCCTTCACCGCCTTGAAGTGCTCGCCCAAGAACTCGTAATGATGGAAGTTGCTTTCGACGAACTTGCCCTGATACTGGCGGGCCTCCTTCTCGGTCTCGGCGAGGTTGGTGCCGCAGACGCAGAACTCGGTCAGCATGACGGTCGGCGGCGCGGTCCCGTGGTACTTGCGGTGCAGCTCGCGGCCCCGCTCGATCGCTGGCGCGCGCATCTCCCAGGGCCGGTCGGCGAACATGACCATGTGAGCGCCGATTTTTGCCGCCGAATCGACCGAATCGTCGCTCGAGGCCACCGCATAGATGCGCCCGTCGAAGGAATATTTCGGACGCGGCCGGAGCTCGACGCGCGGCTGCCTGTAGTAGGTGCCGTCGCCCTCGATGAACCCGGTCTTCAGCGCGTCGACGATCATCGGCGCCGCCTCGTCGAAGCGGCCGCGCAACTCGTCCATGCTGACCCGGAACGCCGCAAACTCGCGACGGGCGAGGCCCCGGCCCAAGCCGAGCCGCAGCCTGCCCTTGCACAAGAGGTCGAGGACGGCGGCGTTCTCCGCCACCCGCAGCGGATCGTGCCAGGGAAGGATGACGGCTGCCGTGCCGAGGCTCATGCCCGGACAGATGCCGGCGAGATGGGACATCAAGTGGAGGTTGTCGGGCACGAAGGAGTAGTCGTTGAAATGATGCTCCGCCGACCACAGCACGTCGAACCCTGAGTCGGCGGCAAGCCTTGCCAGCCGGATCTCCTCGTCCCACACCTGGTCGTCCGGACAGTCGTCCCAGCCGTAGCTGGCGAAAACCATCATCATCCCGACGTCCATGGAATCCTCCCGTTCGACTGTTCCGGCGACGATCGCGGCTCGCCGCTGGCTTGAGAGTACACCACCGCCTCATCGCTCCGACAACTCGCGGAATTGCGGCGTTTGGACTGAAATGCTTCGCTTCGTGGCGGTGGCTCGATCGAGTCAACATGCGGATTACACGACGCAAGAGGAGTTGTGAATTTGCTTTTTATATCAGTAGTGATATAAAGACCCAGAAGACTGCCCAGCGCGACCTGGAGCTTGCGGCGGCCCGACTGAGGCAGTTGAAGCGAGGATCGGAATGACGAAGACCAGGACCTTCGCCAATGTGTGGGACGCTCTCGAGGACAGTCCCGAAGATGCGGCGACGATGACGATGCGATCGAACGTCATGATTGCGATCAAGGAACAGGTGCGCAGCTGGAGCACGACGCAGGCACAGGCGGCACGCCGGCTCGGCATCACCCAGCCCCGCCTCAATGACCTGCTGCATGGGAAGATCAACAAGTTTTCCCTCGACACGCTGATGACCTTGGCGACCCGCGCGGGGCTGAAGGTCAGGATCGACGTGCGATCGGCGGCCTGAGAGGTCGCCGACGGGCACGTCGTAGACAGGTTTGTGGACGACCGGGGCAGCGGATCTGCTAACTGGCTCAAATACGGGACTTTTCCGCTCCTGCAGCGGACTCTCCCTCCGCCAGCCTTGGCCGCTGCGCGGTTACGGCCGGCAAGCCAACCTGGATGTGACGGCGCAACGCCGCCGTCAGGGGATCATGGCCAGCTCGAACACGGGGAGCGCCAGGCGCGCTTCTGCCGCGACCGTCACGGTGCGCACCACGACGGGCACGATCTCGGCCTCGGCGTCGGCCTGCACTGCGGTCTCAGCCGGCACTGCTTGCCCTTCCTCCGTGGCCGGCGGTGCATCACCCTCCGTCGCAATCGCCCCGATGCGCTCCTCCGTCCCGACCGGAGCCGCCACCGCGATGACGGCGGGCTGCGAGCGCGCCTCGACGGTCGCGACGCGATGCAGGTTGGGCTCGATCGTCGCGATGTTGGCGCCGAAGCGGTAGCGGTAGACCTGCAGGTTCTCCATCACCCGCTGGACGTAGTTGCGCGTCTCGGAGAACGGAATGCGCTCGACCCAATCGACGGCGTCGACGTTCGGATCGCGCGGGTCGCCGTGCTGCGCCACCCATTGCTGGACCCGGCCGCGGCCGGCGTTGTAGCCGGCAAAACTCAGCACGAACGAGCCGCGGTAGTCCTTGAGCAGGGCGGAGAGCTCGCCGGCGCCGAGCTGCGTATTGTAGGCCGAGTCGGACACCAGACGCTTCCAATCGTAGCCGACGCCGAACCGCTTGGCGGTGTCGCGCCCGGCCGACGGCGTGACCTGCATCAGCCCCACCGCCTTGGCGGGCGAGGCGTCGCCCGGATCGAAGCCGCTTTCGGTGCGCACGATCGAATAGACCAGGCTGCGATCGATCGGGGAACCGACCGGGTTGTAGCTCGGCACGCCGATGTCCGGAAAGGCGTACTGGTCCATCGGCAGGCCCCGCGCCAGCGCCGCCTTGCCGACGATCAGCATCGCCCGGGCATCCTTGTAGCGTTGCGTGAGCTGGCCCAGCCCGGAGATCAGGGCGGGGTCGCTGCTCTCCTCGGCGAGGTCGGTCAGGAACGCCATGGCGAGGTCGCCCTCGCCGAGCCGGTAGAGGATGGTCGCGGCGCGCAGCGGCTCGTTCGTCTCGGCGTTCGCCGGTTCGGGCGCCGGACGCGCCGCTGCGATGTCGGCAAAGCCGAGCCGGGCGCGCGCCAGCTGGCCGTAATAGGCGGTCGGATAGCGGGCGGCGGCCTCGTACTCCGCCTGCATGTCGTCGAGCTGGCCGGCCGCCTCGGCGGCGCGGCCGCGCCAGTAGCCGGCGCGCGCACGCACCAGCGGATCGGACCTGCCGTCATCGATGTGGGCGAAATGCCCGAGCGCGGTGGTCGGATCGCCGAGGAAACGCAGCGCGATCCAGCCGGTCATGAAGTGGAAGTCGGACTGATAGTACGGGTTGACCGGCAACGCGGCGACGCGCACCACCTCGTAGGCGGTCGCCGCATCGCCCATGTCGAGCAGCTTGCGGGCGAGCGCACGACGCTCGCGCCACCATTCGTCGGCGTCCTGCTTCTGCCGGTCCTCGGGCGAGCCGGCGAGCGCGATCTTCACCGCGGCAGCGATGTCCGCCTTGGGCGTCGCGATGCGGCCGCTGATATTCGAGCCCGGCGTGACGTTGCGAATGAGCCAGGTGAGGCGGCACAACCCGTAACCCAGATCCGTGCGGGCGGCGGCGGGGACGGCATCGAGCAGCGTGCCGGCCTTGGCGGATTTCGCCTGGACGGCGGTGCATGCCTTGACGATCGCGACTCGATCCTCGCCGACGCGCTTGGCGGCGCGCATGGCGGAGCCGAGATCCTTGGCGCCGATGCGCCGATCCATCCGCGCCACATGGTCGGCGCGGGTCACGACGTCGGGGAACGCGGCGAGCACGGTGGTCTCCAGCTCGGCCGACAACGGTGCCTGCTGCCACACCGCGCGGACCTCGCTCTCGGCCTCGGCGCGGTTGCCCTCTGCCAGCGCGGCGCGCGCAAGCGCCAGCCGGCCGACCGCGCTCTGCGGCTTGTCGCCGATGAAGCGGCGTACCGTGGCGGCGTCGCGCCGCTCCTGCCACAGCCTCTGCTCCGCGCGCCGGCGCATCAACGACATGCCCGGCCAATCTGAATTGGCGCCGATGAAGGTGACATGGCGGTCGAACCCGGCTTCGCCGTCGGCATGGCGCATCCGGACCCATTCGACGAGCTTCGCCGCTGCCGGATCGCGGATCGATGCGGCCAGCGCGACGGCGTCCTTCCCCTTGCCCCGGCGCACCAGCTCGATCGCCTGTTTCACCTTTGCAAGATCCGGCGGCAGCGGCTCGGCCTGCGCCTGCCCGGTCGAGGGCTGCACGATCAAATGCCTGCGGTGCGCCACCTCGACCTTGGCCTTGTGGCTCTTGCCCTTGGCCACCTTGCGGTGCTTCGCCGACTTGCGGTGCGTGCCCGCGACCTTGTGGTGCTTGATCGCAACCGCCTTCTTCCGGTGATGCGACGAGACATGCTTGTTGCGCCCGGCGGACAATGCGTCGACCGTGCCGAACGCCGCGAGCGCCACGCTCGAAGCGAGCAGGGCGACCAGGGCACGCCCGCGCATCACCTTGCGACGGGCCTCCAAGTCGGCGAGTACGTCCTGACCCCAACTCTCGAAGCCGGCGAACGTGTCCCCCATGGTTTCCCCCTTGCCGAGAACCCAACCCGGCATGCTCACGGTATGGCTGAATCGATTAAGGACTTATCCCCCTAAACGGAAGTTACCCCTAACTTCCGCCTAAGCCACAGCCAATGCGGCGAATGTGTCCGAAGTGGGGGTCGAACGCGTCGATTCCGTGACCCCATACAGGGCAATTACGGGCGCATCTTGTGTGGGAACGCGGCGTCCGCGCCTCAAATTCCGCTCGCCGCCGCGGTGAGTCCGCCGTCGACCAGGATCTCGGCCGCCGTGATGTAGCGCGCCTCGTCGGAGGCGAGAAACAGCACGGCGTGGGCGACGTCCATCGCGTCTCCCATCCGGCCGGTCGGGCACTGCGCGTTGCGCCTGTCGATCAGTCCCTGCAGGTCGTTGGCGGCGATCGTGCGGGCCAGCCGATGCTCGACCAGGGCGGTGTGCATCAGGCCGGGGATCACCGTGTTGCAGCGGATGCCCCTCTTGGCATAGGTGATGGCGGTCGATTTGGAGAAGGCCAGGATGGCGAGCTTGGTGGTGGAATAGGCGACGTGGGCGCGATCGGCGCTCATGCGCAGGCCCGCCACCGAGGCGAGGTTGACGATCGCGCCCCTGCCCGCTTTCTCCATCACGGGCAGGACGTACTTGCAGCCGAGAAATGCCGTCTTGAGATTGTGCTCGATCTGCCGGTCCCAGACCTCCTCGCTCATCGTCGCGGCATCGCCCGGCGCGGACCCGCCGACATTGTTGACCAGGATGTCGATGCGGCCGAACCGCTTCACGCAGTCGTCGACCGCCGCCTTGACCTCGTCGGCCCTGGTCATGTCGACGGCGCGCGTCGCGCAGGTCCCGCCTTCCTTCTCGATGATCGCTTTCGTGACGTCGGCTGCCTCCTGGCGCAGATCGACGCCGTAGATTTTTGCGCCCTGGCGCGCCATCAGCACGGCGGTCGCCTTGCCGTTGCCCCACACCTTGGCGTCGGGATCGTCGCCGACCGAGCCGGCACCGGAGATGAATGCGACCTTGTCCTTGAGGCTGAGCATGATGGTTTCCCGATGAGTGGTACGGCGGCCAACTAATCACGATCGAGCGCAACGGCCAACGGGGAACGGGCCGCCGACGCGCTCGCCTTCGCGGTCGTAAGCCGCCCGCTGCGGCCCTGGGCAAGGCGCGACGTGCCGACGTCGCGCCTGAGCACATTGGGCGGCTTCTGCTCCGTCGGATGCTCGCGGAAGGCGCACAGGATGCCGCCGTCATGGCGAATCCGTATGGCGTTGATGCCACAAATTGTGTACACTGCCCCGCGGTCGAGCAGCTTATTTCGACTGAGAGCTGCCCGAGAACCGCGACGTGCCGAAGGCTCCATTTCCTGAAAACGGCATGATTTCGCTTGGAAACCGATGTTGGTTCCTGCCGCCGGCGGCGGCAGCCTGCACATCTGCCGGCAGGGCGCGGAACGACAACCTTGATCCTCGGGAGCCTGCCGCGCGACGTGCGGCGGCAAGGCCGGCGGCGACCCTCGGACACACAGTGGAGCAACATTCCAGAAGGCAGGGGTAACCCCAATGAATTTCGAGCAGAACTTGTTCATCAGCTACGCCCACATCGACGATCAGCCCCTGACGCCCGGGGAGAAGGGCTGGATCAGCCGGTTTCATGCGACTCTGAAGGCCATCTTGAGCATGCGCATGGGCCGCGAGGCGAAGATTTGGAGAGACGAGAAACTGCAAGGCAACGATGTTTTTTCCGATGAGATCGTCGATCAGTTCAGGCAGTCTGCCGTCCTGGTTTCCATCGTGACATCCCGCTATCTCAATTCGGAATGGTGCACGCGCGAGGCCCGCGAATTTTGTCAGAGCGCGCAGCAGACCGGAGGGCTGGTGGTCGGCAACAAGTCGCGGGTGTTCAAGGTGATCAAGACGCCGGTCGACACCCAGGAGTCGCTCCCGCCTCCCATGAAGGATATCCTTGGTTATGAGTTTTTCACCATCAAGGACGGGGTGCCACTCGAACTCGATCCAGCCTATGGGCAAGAGTACGCTCAGCTTTACAACCAAAGTGTCGCAAAACTGGCGTGGGAGGCTGCGCAACTGCTCAAGACACTGGAGGCCGGAGCGACCGCCAGCGACAGCAACGGCAACAACGTCGATAGCGAGCCGCCGGCGCCGAGCAAGCCGGCCGTGTATCTTGCCGAGTGCAGCTACGACCGAAAGCAGGCGCAGGGAGCTCATCGAAGGGCGAGCTGCGGCGCCTTGGTTATCCGGTCCTGCCGGATCAGACGATTGCCGGCGGATGAGGCGGAATACGTCGCGGCCGTGGAGAGCCTGCTGGCGCGCTGCGCGCTCTCGGTCCATCTGGTGGGCGAGAACTACGGCGCCGTGCCCGATGGTCCCAGCCACGAAGTCGGCCGGCGTACACCAGAACGAGCTGGCCGTTGCGCGTTGCAGGAGCGGCGGGCTTCAGCGGCTGATCTGGCTGCCGAAGGGAACCCAGCTCGGAGCAGGCGCCTCAGCAGGCGTTCATCGAGGCGCTGCACCAGGACGCGGAAGCTCAATTCGGCGCGGACCTGATCACGGGGGACATCGAGGAGCTGAGAGCCGCGATCCACGCCACCTTGAAGAAGCTCGAGCAGCCGGAACCGAAGCAACCGGAACGCGACGCCGCCGGCGCGCAGGCCGGCGCCGGCGCGGAGTGCGAAGCTGATCTACCTCATCTGTGACGAGAAGGACCGCAAAGCCACCGTTCCCGTCCGCAAGTTGTGCAAGCAGCGGGGCTTCGAAGTCGCCCTCCCGGCTTTCGAGGGCGACGCCTCCCAGGTTCGCAAGGCCAACCAGCAGCTCTTGGCCACCTGCGACGCCGTCCTGTTGTTTTACGGGGCCGGCGACGAGGCATGGAAGCGCACCATCGACAACGAGCTGAAGAAGATGGCGGGCTACCGGGGCGGCAAGCCCCTGCCGGCCAGATTCACCTACCTGGCCGAGCCCAAGAACGAGCGACAAGGAAGACCTGATCGACATGGAGGAGCCCGGCCTGATCAATGGGCTGGGCGGACTTCTGCGGAGGCGGCGATGGCCGAATTCATGCAGGCCGTGAACGCAAGCCCGGAAACGATCCGTCATGAGCGCCGTAGCGGTCGGCCGCGCAGACCAATCCCTTTCCGGGCCTGCGGCCGTTCCGCGAGGACGAGGAGCACTTGTTCTTCGGCCGGGAGAACCAGGTCGATGCCATGGTCAACAAGCTGGCCGAGCACGCGCTTTCTGGCCGTCGTCGGCACCTCGGGCAGCGGCAAATCCTCGCTCGTCAATTGCGGGCTGCGGCCGGCCCTGCACCAAGGCCTGATGGCCCGGGCCGGCACCGCGTGGCGCATGGCGCAGTTCCGTCCCGGCAACGATCCGATCGGGGCGATGGCTCGCGCGCTGGCGCAGGACGGCGTGCTGTTTCGCGAGCATGCGGCGGCAGGCCTGACGCTGGCCGAGATCGTCGAGACCACCTTGCGCATGAGCAAGCTCGGACTGATCGACATCTACGAGCAGGCGGCGTTGGGCGAGGGCGTCAACCTGCTGGTGGTGGTGGACCAGTTCGAAGAGCTGTTTCGCTACCGGCAGCTGGAGGCCGCCGGGCGCGGGAGCGATCGCCGGGCATCGGCGAGCAAGCCGCCGCTTTCGTGAACCTGCTGCTGGAGGTCAAGGAGCAGGCGACCTGCCCGATCTTCGTCGTCCTGACGATGCGCTCGGACTTTCTCGGCGACTGCACCCAGTTTCCCGGCCTGGCCGAGGCCATCAACGCGGGGCAGTATCTGGTGCCGCGGATGACCCGGGACGAGCGCCGCGCCGCCATCGAAGGTCCGGTCGGGGTGGGGGGCGCGGAGATCGCGCCGGTGTTGCTGACGCGGCTGGTCAACGACGTCGGCGACAACCCGGACCAGCTGTCGATCCTGCAGCACGCCCTGAACCGCACCTGGGCGCACTGGCAAAACGAGGAGGGTGGCAAAGGGCCGCTGGACCTGGCGCACTATGAGGCCATCGGCACCATGGCCCATGCGCTGGATCAGCATGCCGAGCAGGGCCTATGCGGAACTGGCCACCGCGCGGCAGCAGCAGATCTGCGAGAAGCTCTTCAAGGCGCTCACCGACAAGGCGACAGACCCCCGCGGCGTACGGCGCCCGACCACCCTGGGCACCTTGTGCGCCCTGGCCGACGCGACGGCAGCGGAAGTCACGGACGTGATCGACGTGTTCCGCAAGCCAAGCCGTTCCTTCCTGATGCCGCCGGCCGGGGAAGCGCTCGAGGCGGAGACGGTGATCGACATCTCGCACGAGAGCCTGATGCGGGTGTGGCAGCGGCTCATCAAGTGGGCGGATGAGGAAGCCCAGTCGGCCCAGACCTACCGCCGCCTGGCCGACACGGCAGACCTGCATGCGGCGGGCAACGCGAGCCTGTGGCGCGACCCGGAGCTGCAGCTGGCGCTCGATTGGCGCGAGAAGAACCAGCCGAACGAGACCTGGGCCTCGCGCTACCATCCGGGATTCGCCTCGGCCATGGGGTTCCTGACGGAGAGCAGCGAGGCGCGCGAGGCCGAGCGGGTGGAACGACAGCGGCAGCGCCAGCGCGAGCTCGATGCCGAACAGGAGAAGGCCGAGGCTCAGGCCAGAGCCAGATACGCGCGGCGCATGCGCTCGGCAGCCTTGTTGGGCGTCTCGCTCGCCCTCGTCGCCATCGCGCTCGCCGTGATGGCCTATGAGGCTTTCCTCTTTGCCAAGGCGAAACAAAGAGAAGCTGAGGCTTACTTGAGCGAGGCACAGATCCGGCAATCGCGCGCGCTCGTCAAAGAGACCAGGTTGGAGCCGAGCGATCAGTCCATGAGAATCCTGCTGGCCCTCGAAGCCTTGCCGGATGCCAAGGAGAACATCGACCGGCCTTTCACCGTCGCCGCGCAAGAGATCTTGTCCAGTGGGATCAACGATCTGCGCGAGCTGGCGGTGCTCGGTGGTCACACCGGCCCCGTCCGGGGCGTGGTGGTAACGCCGGATGGGGCCCGCATCCTCACCGCCTCCGACGACAGGACCGCGCGGGTATGGGACGCGAGGACCGGGGCCGAGCTGCTCAAGCTCGAGGGCCACACCGGCCCCGTCTGGGGCGTGACGGTAACACCGGATGGGGCCCGCATCGTCACCGCCTCCGGCGACAGGACCGCGCGGGTATGGGACGCGAGGACCGGGGCCGAGCTGCTCAAGCTCGAGGGCCACGCCGGCCCCGTCCGGAGCGTGGCGGTAACACCGGATGGGGCCCGCATCGTCACCGGCTCGGCAGACAACACCGTGCGGGTGTGGGACGCGAGGACCGGGGCCGAGTTGCTCAAGCTCGAGGGCCACATCAACTCCGTCCTGGCCGTGGCGGTAGCCCCTGACGGGGCCCGCATCATCACCGGTTCGGACGACTGGACCGCGCGGGTGTGGGACGCGAGGACCGGCGCCGAGCTGCTTCTGCTCAAGGACCACAGCAACGCCGTCTGGGGCGTGGCGGTAACGCCGGACGGGGCCCGCATCATCACCGGTTCGGGCGACAATACCGCGCGGGTGTGGGACGCCACCACCGGCGCCGAGCTGCTCCGGCTCAAGGGCCACACCGGCCCCGTCCGGGGCGTGGCGGTAACGCCGGACGGGGCCCGCATCGTCACCGGCTCGCAGGACGAAACTGGGCGGGTGTGGGACGCCCGCACCGGCGCCGAGCTGCTTCTGCTCAAGGGCCACGCCAACTCCGTCCTGGCCATTGCGGTAGCACCGGACGGGGCCCGCATCGTCACCGGCTCGGACGACGACACCGCGCGGGTGTGGGACGCCAGGACCGACACCGCACTATTCCAGCTCGAGGGCCACACCGGCCCCGTCCGGGGCGTGGCCGTAACGCCGGATGGGGCCCGCATCGTCACCGGCTCTGACGACAGGACCGCGCGGGTGTGGGACGCGAGGACCGGAGCCCAGCTGCTCAAGCTCGAGGGCCACACCGGCCCCGTCCGGGCCGTGGCGGTAACAGCGGATGGGGCCCGCATCGTCACCGCCTCCGACGACAGGACCGCGCGGGTGTGGGACGCGAGGACCGGGGCCGAGCTGCTCCGGCTCAGCCACCTCCACAATGTCTTTGGCGTGGCGGTAACGTCGGACGGAGCCCGAATCGTCACCGCCTCTGACGACAAGACCGTGCGGGACGCGAGGACCGGGGCCGAGCTGCTCAAGCTCGAGGGCCATATCGGCTCCGTCTGGGGCGTGGCGGTAATGCCGGACGGAGTCCGCATCGTCACCGGCTCGGCAGACAATACCGCGCGGGTGTGGGATGCGAGGACGGGGGCCGAGTTGCTCAAGCTCGAGGGCCACACCGGCCCCGTCCGCGGCGTGGCGGCAACGCCGGACGGAGCCCGCATCGTCACCGGCTCGTCAGACAACACCGCGCGGGTGTGGGACGCGAGGACCGGGGCCGAGCTGCTCAAGCTCAGTCACACCCGCCGCGTCTTCGGCGTGGCGGTAACGCCGGACGGGGCCCGCATCATCACCGGTTCGGACGACGGCACTGCGCGGGTGTGGGACGCCACCACCGGCGCCGAGTTGCTCAAGCTCAGTCACACCCGCTCCATCTTGGCCGTGGCGGTAACGCCGGACGGGACCCGCATCGTCACCGGCTCGGCAGACAACACCGCGCGGGTGTGGGGTTTCGTCCAGCTCCGTCCGCCGCCGCAGCAGCATGAGTTCGCCACCGCCCAGGCCCGCCAGGCAGTCGTCGAGCGCGGCAAATCCGTCGTGCCCCGCTGCCTCACGGTCGAGCAGCGCAAGGCTTTCCTGCTTCGCCCGAGGCCGCCGGGCTGGTGCATCGACATGGGCAAGTATCCTTATGCCACCAAGCACTGGAAAGCCTGGAAAGCCGAAAAGATGGTGGATGCGGTCGATTTCGACGACCGCCGGCGCTTACGGCGATTTCGCTGACGCGGCGCTTAAAGCTGGCGATTTTCGGATAGCGCTGGAAGCGGCTGAGCTCGGCATCCTGTTTGGCCCGGAAAAGATTTGGATCACCATGGACAGGGCGCATGCCCTCATGTTCCTGGGCCGCACCGAGGAAGCCCGCACCAGGTATCTGGCAAATCACGGCAAGAAGATTGACCAGGGATCATGGGACGATCTGGTCGTTGCAGACTTTCGTATTTTTCGCCAACTTGGCCTTGAGCGTCCGCTCATGAGCGAGATCGAACGGCTGTTCAAACCCTCGCTCTCCGGCCAATGAGGCACATCAATGAGCGGACACGGGACGCGTCACCTCTTCCAGCCGAGCCAGTCGCAGATGGCGTCGCCCATGATGAGCGTCTTGTCGGCCTGCGGAATCCAGTCGATCTCCTGGAAATGGGTGACGCACTGCCGCCAGGAGCACGGCATCTTGGTGATGTCGGTGCCCCAGAACAGCCGGCGGGGGCCGAAGCGGGCCGGAAGGCCAACGGGAAACGGCGACATCGCAAGGTCAAGTCGCCGGCGTCACGATTCGACTCTGATCACACCTATACGCCAAACATGGCGATTTCGGTATAAGCCAAGTCTCCCAAACGAGGCCGGTCAGGTCCCTTGAAATACTTGGGCATCCTGCCGTCAAGATATCGGCCGACCAGTCCCGGTATCGGACCATTCGAATCGATGAAGACCAGGGGTCGCCCGCGCATCGTGAGGTACCATCCTATCGGCCCGGCGAACCGAACGAAGTCTTCGACGTTGCGGCAGTATACGAGTTGCGCGTAGGCTATGACACCCTTTACCAGGCGTGGACGGAAGACGAAGGGATATGCACGGTCAGATGTCAGGCACCACAGGCTCATGCAGCCGTATCCGGCATGCTCCAGTAGCAAGTCCCGCTCGAACGAATCGAGATGCAGGCCGAGATCGGAAATGGATCCGGCTTCTCTCACCCGGGCAGCACCCCAGTGCATATTCAGGGCAGGAACCGCGATGAATACGCCACCGCTGTACCGAGAGTACCCCTGCGCTTCCGCGATGGCGCGGGTGGGGGGCGCCGCCGTGACATTGAGATAGGTTACGTCTTTATGTTTGAGCGCCTGAGAGACGAGCAAAGCCGCGTAGCTTCTGAAGGCGGGCTCCACGTACCAGCTCGAGACATTGCACCTTATGGTGCAAGCGGTGCCGGTTCCCCTGGTTGAGAAGATCAAGAGGATGACACCGACGGGAACCCCGTCACTCTCCAAGAGGTAACCATATCTTGGCAACCCGGCCGGAGGGGGACGGTCGTTCAGACGTGCGAGGACGCGAAGCCAGAATTGGCTGGTGCGACCGCGAAAACCCCTGGCGAGAAGCTCCGCCACCTGACCGATATCGGGGTCCCCGATCTGACGAATGCGGACCTTTGGGAGCGGGGCTGAAGTCATCCGTCGTGGATCTACCGCTGTGAGCTGAACATGCCTCGAAAGTGAAAACCTCAATAACCGCTCGGTCGATGTCTGAGACAATGTGGCCGCTCGGTAGGCGGGTGGATGATGGCCGAAGCCTGCAAGTCAACGTGTACGGATCGATCCCTCATAAACCGGATCGGTGGCGATGGCTTGCTCTTTTTGCCGGTAACCTTTCCGGCCGAAAGGTTCTCCCTGCAACTTGAATTAGCTCTGCGTGAGCGAGATGCTCGATCACGCGCCACCAACCGGTAACCATGTCGTTTCATTCGAGCGAGACCGCACCCGTGTGCTCAGCCGCTGTTGACACTTTCACCGCGGCGATCGAGGCCGGCTTCGATTTTGGCTCGGAGGAATATCAATTGTTCCACCAGCGATCGGCGACCACGGCGTTCCAAGGGTCACGATGGCTCGACGCGCTTCATCGCGACGTAGCGCCGTCGCTGGCGGCCGAGCCTCTCACGGTGACCGCGCGGGAGCAGGTGGGCGGGCGGCTTGTGCTCGTCCTTCCATTGGTGCGCTGTCGCCGCAACGGATTGACTTTTGTGGAGTTCGCCGATTTCGGACTTTGCGATTATCTCACGGCGGTTTATGACCCCCACGACGCCGAGCGCCTGGTCGCGGACGCCGCTCTGCCGAGTTGTGTCGCGGCACTTCTTCCGCCGTTCGACGTCGTCTCGCTCACCAAACTTGCCGGTAACGACCCCATCCTCGAGCGGCTGTTTCCCAGCGCGCGTCGCGCGCGCATGCGTGCTTCGGCTCACGCCGTGAAAATTGGCACGGGCTGGGCCGAATGGCGGTTGGCGACATTCGACCGCAGCCTGCGGCACGAGCTCGATATCAAACGACGGCGCTTTGCCAAAGCAGGGACCCCGGCTTTCAAGCTCGTCGATGACGCCAGCGAGATCGTCCGGGTATTCGATGCTTTGCGGAGTTTTCGCTCCCAGCGCTTCAAGAAACGCGGCACTCCCGACGTCATCGACAGCGACGCCGTGTTTTCGTTTTACCGGCGAATCGCGATCGAGGGCGCTGGTGCCGGCACGGCGCGCACGTTCTGCCTGTACCTGTCCGGCGAGCCGGTCGCCGTGATGTTCGGGCTCGTCCACCGCCGGACCTTCTGCCTCCTCCTGGTGGGGTTCGATCTCGTTCGGTATCGCCGCTTGTCGGTCGGCCTTCTCGCAATCGAGGATACGTTGCGCGCCTCGATTGAGGCCGGGGATGCCGTCTACGACTTCACGATCGGCGATTATGCCTACAAGCTGCAGTTCGGCGGAGAACCGACGCCGCTCTATGAGTGGCGTGTCGCGCGCACCATTCGTGGGCGTCTTGCGGTCTTCGGCATCGAGGCTGCGCGGGAGACCAAGCGGGTTCTGAAGCCGCTCGTCATTCGCGCGCGTCGTTCGCCTTTGCTTGCGACCGTGCTCCGGCTGTCCAATCCGCGCCGCAAGTCATTGGCGTCGTAAGCCTTCAACGCGACAGGCGAGGCCGCACGCAGCATCAAAGCGATCGCAACGTGTCGTTAACCATCGGCCAGCCATTCGACGATCTTGATGGTTATACATCCCAAATATGCAATCCATGCGATTTCTACCAGAACAGCAATGGCGATTCCTGTTGCGGTGCAGGACACTGCAACGCGCTCGCTGATGATCTTCCGTTTCGGAACAGCCAGCGGCGCGTCGGTTGCCAGTGGACCGGGAGTTTGTGCCAATTCGGCTCTTGTGGTGCTCATACATTCAGAAGAGCAAAATGGTTGCCATCCCGAAATATTCGACTGGCCAAATGTCTCTTGACGGTGGGACGCGTCAAGGCTTCCAGCCGAGCCAGTCGCAGATGGCGTCGCCCATGATGAGCGTCTTGTCGGCTTGCGGAATCCAGTCGATCTCCTGGAAATGCGAGACGCACTGCCGCCAGGAGCACGGCATCTTGGTGATGTCGGTGCCCCAGAACAGCCGGCGGGGACCGAAGGCGTCGTACATAGCGCGATAGTGCTTGTGCAGGCTTTTGAACGGATAGGCGTCGTCGGCATAGAACGGGCCGCCGGTCAGCTTGACGGCGACATTGGGATGGCGCGCGAGCGCCAACAGCTCCGGCATGTTGGGAAATGCCGCGTCCCCCTTGGCGCCCCTGAGCGCGCCCATGTGATCGACCGCGAGCTTCAGCCGCGGATGGCGGGCCGCGATCCGGCCCAGCACAGGCAGCCAGTCGGCGGCCAGCAGCGCCAGCGGCAATTCGGCTTTCTCGGCCGCCGGCCACAGCCAGTCCAAGGTGCCGTCGGTCGGCCACGACCGGTTGTGCGGCCTGTTGAAGTAGAGCCGCAGGCCGAGCATGCCCGGCCGCTGCTTCCAGGTCGCGATCAGCGCCGGGCTGTCCGGCCTGTCGACCGGCGGGTAGCCGAGAATCGCAAAGCGCCGCGGATGGGCCAGCACCGCCTCCACCGCCTGCTCGTTGGAATCCGGGTCCCAGCTCGCGGGCGGATGCAGGATGGCGCCGTCGACGCCCGCCTCGTCCATTTGGCGGATCGCATCCTCGACCAGATAGGGCGCGGCCTGATGGGGCGGCGACGGCGTGCCCTTGCGCCAGAGGTGGACCTGCGCGTCGATGATCGGCATTGAGGCTCTCCGATTATTTGATCTGCGAGCGGTAGGGTGGGCAAATCGCCCGGCACGGCCGGCGAGATTTGTTGATGCATGCTTGGCGATTTGCCCACGCGGTCCGACGCCGATCCGACCGCGTGGGCAAAATCGTACGCGGGGTTCCAGGCGAGCGGCAGCGCCGGAGCATCGATTTTGCCCACCCTGCAAACTAGAACTCGAACTCCGGCCCATCGACATACTTGAACCGCTCGAATGCATCGGCGCGCAGCGTGAAGCCGAGGCCCGGCCGGTCCGGGGCATGCACCGTGCCGTCGGGGCGGATGTCGAACGGCTCGTCGAACAGCTCCCACATCATCGGCATGAAGCCCTGCGTGACCTCGAGGATGTGGCAGTTGGCGGCCGCCATCGCCACGTGAATGCTTGCCGCAAACAGCACGCCGCTGCCCCAGGCATGCGGCGCCAGGCGCACGCCGTGCGCCGAGGTCAGCGCCGCGATGCGCCGGATCTCGGTGAGGCCGCCGGCGCGCGCGACGTCGGGCTGGGCGATGTCCAGCGCCCGGCGCTCGAGCAGATCGGCAAAATCGAACCGGGTGAACTCGCGCTCGCCGGACGCGATGGGAATCGTGGTCGAGCGGCGCACCTCGGCCTGGCCGGCATGATCGTCCGGCGACACCGGCTCCTCGAACCAGGCGATGTCGTAGGGCTCGAGCTCTCTGGCAAGCTTGATCGCGGTCGCGACCTCGAGCGAGCCGTGGGCGTCGACCATCAGCTCGACGTCGGGGCCGAGCCCGCGGCGGGCGGCCTTCACCCGGCGCACGCACTTGGCGATCGAGAATCCGTCGTGGCCGACCACGCGCATCTTGGCGGCGGTAAAACCTTTTGCCGCGTAGCCCGCAAGCTCCGCCTCGGCCTTCTCGCCGGGCGCCCAGCCGCCGCTGGCATAGGCGCGCACCGAGCGGCGCACCGCGCCGAGCGCCTGGTAGAGCGGAATGCCGAGCGCCCGGGCTTTCACGTCCCACACCGCGATGTCGACGCCGGAGATCGCCTCCATGATGACGCCGCGGCGCCGGCTCTCGTCGGCTTGGCTTACCCCGCGCGCCAGCGCCGGCGTCGAACGCGAGCCGTTGTACATTTTTTCGTAGATGCGCTCGGAGAACATCGGGTCCTCGCCGACGACTTCCGGCGCGAGCTCATGGGCCACGATTGCCGCGACGATCGGCGGCGATCCCAGCGCCGCGCCGATGCCGGCGAGCCCGTCGTCGGTCTCGACGCGAATGAGCGTCGCGTCGCTCTTGACCTTGGTTCCGAGATCGGTGCGGTGACGCTTCTCCGGCGGAACCGGCGCCGACATGGGAATGGCGGATATTTTTGCGATTTTCATGAGCGCGTTCTTCCCCGGCGTGCCGATCTTGCAGGATGGGTTGAGCGTCAGCGAAACCCATTTGTTTCAGGAATCAGTGATCACTAGTCAGATATCAGCGCCACGGCCGTGCCGCGTCTTCCGATTATTGATCACTGATTACTGATACCTGGTATTGATGGGTTTCGCGTTCCGCTCAACCCATCCTGCAAGTCAGGTCATTTCTCGCGCACCACCCGAAACCCGTTGGCGTAGTAGCGTACGTCGAAGTCGTATTTGAACCGGGCGGCGGAACGCAGATAACGCGCATCGCTCTTGAACGATCCTCCGCGCAGCACACGTTCGTGGCATAGCGGGCGGGTTCGCGCCGAGCCGTCGGCCGGCGCTCCCCGGTAGCTGTCGGCCCAGCAGTCCTCGACCCATTCGGCGGCGTTGCCGGCCATGTCGAACAGGCCGAAGGCGTTGGGCGGGTACGAGCCGGTGTCGATCGTTCTGTCCGGCATCTCCCGCGTGCAGCCGACGCAATTGGCGCGATTCGCCTCGACCGTCCTGCCCCAGGGATACAGGGTCGTGGTGCCGGCCCGTGCGGCGTATTCCCACTCGCTCTCCGAGGGGAGCCGGTATCTTCGGCCTGTCTTGCGCGACAGCCAGGCCACATAGGCCCCGGCGTCGTCCCAGTTGACGTCGGTCACCGGGCGCATGCCGCGGCCGAGGCCGCGATCGTCGGGGCGAAAATTGCAGCCGCCGTCGTCCGCACAGGCATCCCATTCATCAAAAGTCACCTCGCGTCGTCCGATGTAGAACGGCTTGGTGATCTGCACCCGGTGGACGGGGCCCTCGAAAGGGAACTGCTCGCTTCCCATCATGAAGGTGCCCGCAGGGATGAGAGCCATCTCCGGACACTCGGCACAGTCGCGGAGCGGCGCCATACGATCTTCCTTTGGCTGGCGGGGCAGAGTTGTCAGCGCACGCGGTTCGGTTCTCGCAGTCGTCTGCAGCTGCCTCAGCCGCTCGCGCGCCAGCCCGGCAAACCGGCTTTGCGGATAGGACTCGACAAAGGCCTGGAAATCGCTGGTCTTGTCGCTGTCCTTGATGGCGTTCCAGAATCCGAGCTCGAGCCGTTCGGAGGGGGGCGGCGGCGCCGCGGCGACGAGGGGACCCTCCGGCGTGACGACGAGCTCGTTGGCAGCGACCCCGGACTCCCATGGCGACTGCTGGCCGTTCGTTGCGGCCATGACGGCGTCGCGGGTGCGCCGAAACGCTTCCTCGAGCTTCAATCCCGGTGTCTTCATCGCCTTGATGAGCTCGGCGGCAAAGATGTTGCCGGGGCCGACCGCCGAGCCCGGTGCGGCCGGATAGATCAGGGCCACGCCCTTGATCGGTGCGTCGGCGGCGAGGCCGCCGGCGCGACCCGCGACGGCCTGCTGCCACGGGTTGCTCCGGCCGGCATCGAGAATGAGGACGCTCGCCCCCGGACGGGCAACGATCAGCGGATCGAGGATCCGATCGAGATCGACGGCCTCCCGTCGTACATCCACCCCCGACGCCAGCGACATGCCCAGCGGCACGAGGAAGTTCCGCCCTTGATGCTGGACGGCGTGGCCGGAAAAAAACACGACCGCGACGACGCCCGGCTGCAGCTTCCGGGCGAACGTCGCCACCGATGTCTCGAGCGCGGCCTTTTGCGCATTTTCCGCAAGGACGACATCGAAGCCGCCCGCCCGCAGCACGTCGGCCATCGCCCGGGCGTCGCCCGGCGCGTCGGCGAGCGGAGCTTGCGCATAGGCGCCGTTCCCGATCACCAGCGCGACGCGCGCCGGCTGGGCAGCCGCGCCGCAGACAGCCCCGCTCAGCCAGAGAAGGACGAGCCACGCGGTGGCTGCCGACCGCCCCAGAAGTCTATGACATCTACTCCTCTGAAGTGAATGCAATCATAGGCCCAAAGGGACGGAACGGTCGAGCTATCGCCGACGCCTTGTTTTCGCCCCGGTATTTTGCTCCAGGCGAGGCGACGAGATCGCTCCGGTTCGTGCCGTGTCCGGCTGGCGCCGTTGCCGCCATGGTGCCGGATCGTTATTGTTTCGAGGCGCCACAGGCCACAACCGATCCAGCGCGGTGCCCGGAGGCGGGGTATGGTCAAGGCTCTTCTGTCCGCACTGACGGCGCTGTGGGGCGCGCTCCTCTTGGGGCCGCTCTGGTGCGACCCGGCGCTTGCCGACAAGCGCGTCGCGCTCGTCGTCGGCAATTCGGCCTACGCCAATGCCGTGAGGCTGCCCAACCCGGTGAAGGATGCCGCGGCGATCGCCGAGATGTTTCAGAAGGCGGGGTTCTACATCGTCGACCTGCGACTCGACCTCGGCAGCCTGGAGCTCAAGCGGGCCATGCGCGAGTTCAACCTCCAGGCAGGCGACGCCGACATCGCGGTTATCTACTTCGCCGGCCACGGCATCGAGATCGGCGGCATCAACTACCTCATTCCGGTCGACGCCAAGCTCGCGACCGACCTCGACGCCGAGGACGAAGGCGTCTCGCTCGATCGGGTGATCAGGGCGACCGAGCCGGCGCGCCGGCTTCGCCTGGTGATTCTCGACGCCTGCCGCGACAACCCCTTCGACAAGAAGATGCTGCGCACGACGGCGACGCGCGCGGTCTCCAGCGGACTGGCCAAGATCGAGGTGACCTTGGCCAACACAATGGTGGCCTACGCCGCCAAGGCCAATTCGACCGCCGAGGACGGCAAGGGCGACCACAGCCCGTTCAGCGCAGCCCTGCTCAAATATCTGCCCGAGCCCGGCGTCGACGTACGGATCGCTTTCGGCAAGGTACGCGATGAGGTGTTGAGCAGTACCGGGCGTCGCCAGGAACCGTTCGTCTACGGGTCGCTCGGCGGGGAGGAAGTGTCGCTGGTGCCGGCTGTGGCAAGGATCGAGCCTCAGGTCCCCGCGAGTGTCGAGATCGAGGTGCGCCGGGCCTATGAATTGACCGTGCAGGTCGGCACCAGGGAGGCCTGGGAGGCCTTTCTCAGGGATTTCAAGAGCGGCACCTATGCGGATCTCGCGCGGGAGCAACTCGTAAAGCTCTCCGCGCTGGAGCAGGAGCGGACGCAGGCGGCTGCCCGCAAGGCTGCTGCCGAGCAGCAGGGACGGCGCGAGCGTGCCGAGCAGGAGAGGCTCGCTCCGAAGGCTCCGCAGGCGCCACCCGCGCCTGCGGTCGCTCCCGCTACGGCCGCCATCCCTCCGGGCGGACCGGTGAGACCCGATGCGCCGCCCCCGGCGCCGGCAGCGGCCGCCCCTGTACCGGGCGACGCGGAGGGGGAAAGGACTGCGGCTCGCGCCAAGGAGCCCACCACGACGCCGCGCGAGACGCCGGACCCGCCCCGGCCGTCGCGCCCGCAGATCACGGATGTAACGGCGCAGCGGAAGCTCGCCGTCGCGGCATGCCGCGATCTGCTCTTCCGCGCGCAAATCGAGGATCTGTCGGCGGCCGATCGCAGCGCCCTGCAGCATTGCCGGTAAAGGAGTTCTTCCATTGAACCAGAAAACACCTCGATGGCCCGGTTGGGCGACCGCATGGTTCACCGCATGGTTCCTGGCGACGGCGCCGGTTGCCTCCGCGCAGACCGCCGCCCCGGCACCCCCTCCGCCGCAGCCGATCGCGTTCGACGACGCGCTGCTGCGCGCCGCCAACGACCTGCTCTCCAAGGCGACGCTTCCGGCCGACGGCGGAAAAGTTTTCCTCGTCATCGATCCCCTGATCGACGGTGTCAGCGGCGCGCAGTCGGTCGCCACCCGCCTGATCGAGAAGCGGATCGTGGCGCTGGTGCGGGAATCCTATCCTCGCTTCGAGGTGCAGCCGTTCTCGGGCGAAGCGCTCGCCCGCTCGCCCTTTGTCCTGATCGGAACGCTGACGGCGGTGAACAATGCCGGCGCTGCCGACGGGCCGCGCGACGCCTACCGGATCTGCCTGGCGCTGGCGGATCTGCAAACAAAAACGATCGCCTCCAAGGCCGCGACACGGGCCAAACCGGAGGGCATCGACGTCACCCCGACGCCGGCCTTCGCCGACAGTCCCGCATGGACGAACGACCCGCCGACCATGAGCTATATCAAGAGCTGCCAGGCCAGCAAGCTGGGCGAGCCGCTCGATCCCGACTATGTGGCGCGGATCGGCACATCGGCCCTCATCAGCGACGCGATCCTCGAATACGACGCCACCGGCTACCGGGAAGCGCTGGCGTTCTATCACACGGCGCTCGGCATGCCGGGCGGCAAGCAGTTGCGCGTCCACACCGGACTTTATCTGACGAACTGGAAGCTCAATCGCCGCGATGACGCCACCGAGGCGTTCGGCAGCCTCGTCGACTACGGCCTTGCCGCCCAAAAGCTCTCGGTCCGCTTCCTGTTCAAGACCGGCTCGACGCGGTTCCTGGAGGACCAGCAGATCACCGAACCCTATCAGGTATGGCTCAGCCAGATCGCCACGCGAACGCGCGGGCGTGACGCCTGCCTGGAAGTCGTCGGGCATACCTCGCCGACGGGCCCGGTGGCGCTCAACGAGCGGCTCTCGCTCAGGCGAGCGGAGGCCATCAAGGAGATGCTGCAAAAAGCAGCGCCGGGACTCGACAAGCGCCTGATCGCCAAGGGTGTCGGCCCGCGCGAGGCCCTGATCGGCACCGGCAGGGACGATACCAGCGACGCGATCGATCGCAGGGTCGATTTCAAGGTCACGAAGTGCTGAGCCGGCTCGGGCATGCAGCGATTGGCAACGGCAATCGCCGCGACAATCCCGCGGTCACGCGGCGGGGTCGTGACACCTCCGGCGGGACACCTGCCGGCAAGACACGGGGAATTGAAGGGGCCTGGCCCGGCCCGGCCAGGGGACGGCGTCGGGCGGCCTTGATATCGCCATTGGCGAGAGGCAGGAAGCCTGCTACCATTCGCTCTCGCTCTACCCGTCGATTTTTGCTCGGAGCTATGGGAGGACACTGCTATGGCGCAGGCGAACAAGGCGCAGGCGAAGCAAGCTTCGAAGCGAAGGCGTCGGAGGAGAGCCCTGCCGGTATTGGGAGCGGCCGGGGTATCCTTGACGATAGGCGGCGGTGCATCGGCGGCGATGACCACGGATGTCGCGTCGCAAAGCTCCGCGCCGTATCCCATGATCACTCTCGGCGAGGAGGAGATCTCCGACGTCAGCCTGGCGACCTTCTATGTCTTCGACAGGGAGAACGCGGCAGCAGCGCGGGAGGGCCGCGTGCAGCTGGCCAGAGCCGGAGGCTGCGGCGGCTGCAGGGGTGGCGGCGGCTGCGCTGCACGCGCGGGCGGGGGCTGCGCTGCACGCGGCTGCGCGGGCGCGGGCTGCGCTGCACGTGGCTGTCGAGGGTGCGGCTGCGCAGCAGTTAGGGGTTGCGGCGGCTGCGGCGTAGGGGTGTTCGGCTGCGCCGGATGCGGTGGAGGATGCGGCGGGCCTTGCTGGTTGTGGACGCCCGCGGGCTGGATCCCCGTCTGCTGACGGGGAGAATACCGGTCCGTCTTCGTGGATGCGAGTTGGCGGCGCGAGCCGCTCGACGACCACCCGGTTGATTTGACAGGCGCAGGTCGTGGCGGCCAGGTTCGATCTGGCCGACGGCGTTGTGTTTGCGGCCCTGCCGACGCGGATGCGCGGGTCAGCCGCGCAGAGGGCGCCCAAGCGCATGGCCGACTCATCGAAGAATGCCGGATCCGGAAATGCCGGGCCGCGGACCGGACGGCGGAGCGCCGGCCAGCGGAGAATGCGCGTTGCGTCGACGGCCAAGCGCCGTGACGAAGGTGCACCTCCGGCGCTCATGACAGGCGATCGCCGCAACGACCCTGCGCCGCATGACAGCAACCAGATTGCGCAGTTCGCGCCGAATTTCTCCGTCTATGTGCTGCCGCCCGAAGTCGTGTGCCTCTATTCAGAGGACCGGAAGTTCTTTCTTCACGGTGCCCTCTATTGCGCGCTCGCGTCGGCGATCGGCGAAGGGGGAAAGAGCTTTCGCCAGCTCGTCCGCGAGCTGGAAGCGGACTTTCCGTCCGATGCCATCGGCGAAGCTCTCAAGCGGCTGGTCGAGCGCCACCATCTCGTCGCGGCATCGCGCGCGTCCGTCGGGCCTATCGCCGGCTATTGGGCGAGCCTCGGTCTGCCGCCGGAGGCCGCCGAGAGAAATCTGAAAAACTGTCGTGTGCGCATCCAGGCGATCGACGTCGAGGGTGCAGCGGAACTCGGCGCCGCCCTGACGGCGCTCGGCGTTCGCGTCGTCAAGCGCTCCCCCGACCTCACGGTCACGCTGGTGGGCGACTATCTCGAGGAACAACTGGACGAGCTGAACCGGCAGCATTTGTCCGATGATACGCGCTGGCTCATCGTCCAACCCTCCGGCATCTTCCCGCTGGTGGGGCCAGTGTTCAGCCCAGGCAAGAGCGCGTGCTGGACTTGTCTTGCCGATCGCATGAGGCGCAATCGGGAGGTCAAGGCGCTGCTCGACCGCGGCCCGGCCCGCTGCGTCGCCGTCTCGCCGCTCGCCCGGCACACCGTCGGACAGAACGCCATCGAGCTTGCGGCCGTCGAGATCGCCCGCGCGATCGCCACGGATTTTCGCACGCAGCTGAGTGATCACATCGTCAGTCTCGACCTCATGGGCTCGACGATCGTGAAGCATTACGTGGCGCGCCGCCCGCAATGCCCGAGCTGCGGCCGCAGGAAGCTGCGCGATCCACGGCGCGCCCCCCCACCATTCGAGCTTGCCGCCGGCAACAGGCTGATCATGACGAGCGGCGGGTACCGCACCGTCTCGCCGCGGGCGACCGTTGCGCGTTTCCGCAAGCACGTCAGCCCGCTGACCGGCGTGGTCTCCCGCCTTGAGCGGATCGAGGCCGATCTGCCCATGAACACCAACTACTTTGCGGCGCACAATTTTTCGCCCCCCGCCAGCACGCTCAATGAGCTCAGGGCCGGACTGAGCGGCGGCAGCTTCGGCAAGGGCAGCACCTCCGAGCAGGGGGAAGCCAGCGCCCTCATGGAGGCGATCGAGCGTTATTCCGGGATTTTCCAGGGCGACGAAATCAGAGTGAAGCGGCGGTTCGGCGATTTCCCGTCGGGCGATGCCATTCTTGCCAATGACGTCCTGCTGTTCAGCGACGCGCAATTGCGCGGCGGGCCGCCGCCGACCGATCCGGGCGCGGCGCCGTCACTGCCGAACCCGTTCGATCGGGAGAGCGGGATCGAATGGTCGCCGGTCTGGTCGCTGCGCGATGAACGTTTCAGATATCTCCCGACCAGCCTCCTCTACTTCTTCTACCGGGGCCCCGGCCACATCGACGCGGATTCCAACGGATGCGCCGCCGGCAACACGCTCGAGGAGGCGATCGTCCAGGGATTCCTCGAGCTCGTCGAGCGCGATGCCTATGCGATCTGGTGGTACAATCGATTGCAGCGGCCGGAAGTGGACCTCGGCCGCTTCGACGACGCCTACATACGGGCGCTCAAGGCCCAGCTCGCCGATACCGGACGCCGGCTGTGGGTGCTTGACGTGACCAGCGATCTGAAGATTCCGAGCTTCGTGGCGATCTTGCACTGGATGAAGGACGGGAAGGAGAATATCGAGTTCGGGTCCGGCGCGCACTTCGACAGCCGCATTGCCCTGCTGCGCGCCCTGACCGAGCTCAACCAGTTCCTCTCGATCGGCCTGATGGGAGGCGGGACCGGCGACAAGTCCACCCTCGACGGCTCGACGCCATTGCGCCTGCAGGACCATCCGTTCCTGACGCCGCACGGGCGCGGCGCGGTGCAGGAGGCCGCGGCTTCAAAGTTCGACGATCTCGATACGCGCGAGCAGGTGGCTTCCTGCGTGGGTCTCGCCAGGCAGGCGGGCTTCGATTTTCTCGTCCTCAACCAGACGCGGCCCGACATCGAGGTCCCGGTCGTCAGAGTGATCGTGCCGGGAATGCGGCATTTCTATCAGCGCTTTGCGCCCGGCCGGCTCTACGATGTCCCGGTGAAGCTCGGGTTGCGCGACCGGCCGCTGGCGGAGAACGCGCTCAATCCACTTCATCCCCACACCTGACGGGCATTCCGGGATTGCGCGCCGCGAGAACGAACAAAGCGCAATGGGCCGCAGCCGTATGCGCCCGGCTCAACGACCATGTCGCGCTCGAAGCGGATGCGAGCGGAAAACTGATCGCCTGCCTCGAAGGCGGCGCGATCGGCCTGGGAACGTTCGGCGCCGCGACCGTGGGTCGCGCGCGCGATTTGCGCGACGGCCTGCCGCTCGTCTGTTGACGGGCGCCCAGCACGCGATGGGGGCGCCCGTGGTGCCTCAGGTTCTGATCACGATTGCGGCGCGGTTCGCGCGCGTGTCATGGAAGTACAGCGCGCTCGCCTATGCGCTCATTCTCAAGGACGTCGGCGTATTGACGCAGACGTTCTACCTGATGGCAACCGGCATGGGGCTCGGCGGATGCGCGATCGGGACCACCAATATCGATCTGTTCGCGAAACTGACCGGGATCGAGTTTCACGTCGAGGGACCGGTCGGTGAATTCGCGCTCGGTCGGGCCGCAAGGTCGACACCGTCCGACTGACAAACGCAATGGACGAGAGCAGCAGTCGCGCCGGCTGATCCGCGGCGTCCGCCCTACCAGGACCATCGCCGGCTGCGCGGGCCGGCGCGGTCGCCCGATCCGATGCGCTCGAAATATCCGATGGGAGTGCGGGCGCGCTCTCCTTCAAGCCCGAACAGGGCGCCCTGGGGGTCGGCGCATTGGACGACCGCGGTGCCGCCCGGCACGTCGATCGGGCCGTTGAGGATATCGCCGCCACCCGCCTTCACGCGCTCAGCCGCCGCGTCGACGTCGCCGACGTTGAAGTAATACAGCCAGGACGGGGCCGGCACCATCGGGGGCTTGCCGGCGATGCCGCCGATCATCTCCCCTCCGGCGGAGAACAGCTGATACGTGCCGATCTCTCCCACATCGGCATCACTCGGCTGCCAGCCGAATACCGCGCCGTAGAAACTCATCGCTTTTTCCCGGTCGGCGGCGAGCAGCTCGTGCCAGCCGACGCGGCCGGTTCCGTCCGGCTCGGCGGGCCTTGCCTGGCCCGGGTTCAGCCATTTCAACAATGCAAGCCGCGCGCCCTGCGGGTCGGCGACGATCGCGAAGCGGCTGATGTTGGGAACGTCGGTCGGCGGGACGTGCACCGCGCCGCCCAGATGCCGGACCCGCGCGGCGGTCGCGTCCACATCGTCGACGCCGACGTATCCGATCCAGGTCGGCGTCCCACCCATTCTCCTTTCGGCCTCCGGCAGATCCATCAGCCCGCCCACCGTGGCGGTTCCCGCGGTAAACAACGCGTAGGCCCTGCCGGGCACCGACGCGGCCAGCGCGCCCCAGCCCACGACACTGAGATAGAAGGCCTTGGCGCCTTCCATGTCTGTCGTCGTCAGCTCGTACCAGACGAATCGACCATGCAGATTGGCCACCTCTGTTCCTCCGGACGATCGGGCCGCTGATCGGTCAGCCGATACCACAAAGCCATGGGATAGTTTTGGCGGGTCCACGACGGGCCCTGCGGCTCATCGCGCAAATCGTCATCGGATCGGTGCGCTCCGTCAAGGCGGCCGGCGATCCGCGAGACTGCCCCGGTGGGGCGTCGGAGGCGATCGGCAGCGGGCCCTATTTGTGCACTGCCGCCACCGGCGGTTCGTGGCAATACCAATAGACTGGTACGTCGGTGCCGGCCGGGCTAGTGTCGACCTCGACGAAAGTTGCCGGGGCCGCGGGCCGCGGGCCGCGAATCGGAAGCCCGACAAGAAGAGCCTGGCTGCAAAGACCGAGCCTGAAACAGAACGGAGGAAACAATGGATATCGATCGTCGTCGGCTGGCCTTGCCTGCGCTTGCCATCGGGCTCCTGGGCGGAATTCTTGACGCCGTCCCGGCTTTGGCGGCGTCGGCGGATGAGGACGCCGTCGCCAAGAATGTCGAGGCGTTTCGTGCCGCCCAGGTCGCGGCAGACGCCAAGGCGTTCGACGCGCTGTGCGCGGCGGAGCTCAGCTACAGCCACTCCGATGCCCGCGTCGAGGACAAGGCGACCTTCATCGCCAACGCCACCAGCGGAAAATCGAAGTTCCTGTCGCTGGAATACAAGGATCCCAAGATCCACGTGGTCGGCCCCGCCGCCATTGTGCGGTTCCATTGGGTGGGCGAAAGCCAGTCCGTCGCCGACGGCAAGAAGAACGCCACCAACCTCCACATCCTGATGAACTGGCAGAAGCAGGGCTCCGACTGGAAGCTTCTGTCCCGCGCGTCGACCAAGCTCTGATCCGGCGAATCCGGGAAAGATCCGATCCGGTCTGCGCGCGATCTCGCCGACGAGTCGTCCCGGCACTCGCTCTCCATTCGGGGAGAGCGAGCCGCTCTATCCAGAGAGTGACGCGCTAATTCTGGCGCGCCTGGGTCCGGGGGCAAAGATGGCAAGCCAAAGCGGTCGTTTTGAGATGCGGCGCTTCGAAGCGCTGAGCAACACGATCTTCGGCGTCGCGATGACGCTGCTCGCCTATGGAATACCGAAAGAGCGGCTGGTTGCCGCTGCGCCAAACTGGGGAGCGATCTGGCATGCCTATGCGTCGCAGTTGCTGGCGCTGCTCCTCAGCTTCCTCGTCGCCGGCATGTTCTGGTTCAGCCATCAGCGCAGGCTGGCCTACGCGCCCGAGGCCAACCAACTCGCCGTCCTGGTCAACCTCTTGTTCCTGCTGTCGGTCATCCTTTTGCCGATGACGAGCGGTCTCTACGGCACCTGGTCCGACGCCGCCGATGTCATCGCGCTGTACGGCTTCCACTTGCTGCTGATTTCCTCGCTCAATGCCGCTCTATGGTTGATCGCGGCAGTGCCCCGCCGTGACTGGTCGGAGATCGTGGGGCCGGCTTTCTCGACCTCGGTGTTTCTCGTCGCCTCGATCGCCGCGCTGTTTGCTCCGAACCTTACAAAGTTTCTGTGGCCGCTTGCCTTCATGTCCCCGATCGTGACCTCATTGGCTGAGCGCAAGAGCAGGCGCTCCCGATCGATCGCGATCCCGTGCCGCCCCGATAATGGCCGGCAGGCCGACGGCACAGCCGCCTGACCCATCGATCAATCATCATCCTCCAGCTTGCTCTTGAACTTGCGCAAATCGTCGCCCTTGAGCGTTTTCTCCGCAATCTCATTGAAGACATTCTTGGCTTCATGATGTGAAATCTTGTCATTGGCCGGCCTCAGGGTGAAAACCAAGGTGTAGGGGTTAGTGATATTTCGGCTGGTAGATGTCCAGTCGATCACCGTGAATGTTTTCAGATTGGGATTCCACGGGTCCGCGGATGGTGCGCTAACTTTAACATTAGATGATTTTTTCGTGCCATCGCGAATGGTGTCCAGAGCCTGATCGATCCGATCCCTGTCGCCTTGCAGACTGAAGCGTACCGTTCCGTCCGGGTCATTCCGCGCTGATCCCGCGAGATTGTACTTGATGGCCTCCTTGAGGATCATGGCCCGGAAACCCACCTTTTGAACGTTGCCGCTGACGGTTGCCGAAATGGCTTGTGGCTGGGCACCGGCGGCGTCCGCGATCAGTAATGCGGGTCCATTGGCGAGAACAACGGCAAGCAACAGCGCAACACGAGATCCGGCCATCCTCATATCGCTTTCCTTCTGTTTGAGTTGCGGCGGTCGATGCGATGGCGGCGGCTGAGCACTGGCCTGCGCATCGGTCTGCCTCCGCGTTGGGCACGATCTCGCCGCCGCCTCGCCGACTGTGCCACGCCGGAAATCGCGCGGGCAATCTCAATTGTGCCCGAACCACGAACGAAGCATCCCCGAGCGGATGGTCGTGCACACGACAAACGACCGGCCTGCCCCAGCTGCTCTACCTCAGAGTGCCTTGGCCGACAGTACAAGGCCGGACAGCAGCAGGAATGCGCTCACCAGCTTGTTGAACTGGCCGGTGCTCAATCTATCGAAGATGCGCAGCCCGATCCAGGCCCCGAGGACCGCCGGCAGGATGTATTGCAACAAGTCGAGCCGCACCATCGCCGAGGGTTTGACCGCGCCCAGCACCAGCAATGTGATGAGCTGCATGCCCAGAATATATGGTTGATAAATTGCCCGCTGCTGGTCCTTGTCCCACCCGTGCGCGCCGCACCAGATCGTAATGAACGCGCCCGGGAAGGCTGCCGTAGCCCCGGTGATGCCCCCGAGGGCACCAACGGCGACCTGTCCGATCAGGCTGTTGCTCCTCAATCGATAGGGCCGCCTTACGAGCATGTAGGAGCCGTAGACCACCAGGAAAACGCCCAGCGCGACCAGGTAGATGTGAGGCGGAGTGTTCAACAGCAGATAGACGCCCGGCAACACCGTCAGGAGCCCCCCGGCGAAGTAAGGTGCCAATGTGCTCGGCACGATGCTGCCTCTGAGCTTCCAGACGCTGTATGCCTGGAGGGAGATCGAGGCCACCAGCATGATCTGTATGGCCTCGATGCTGTCGCGGGCGACGTGGAACAACAGCGAGCCGGCGAGGGCCGAGAATGCAAACCCGGCAATGCTCGCGACGCTTGCGGCCAGGAAGACGATCAGGCAAGCGAGCTGGTCACCGCTTCCGAGTTTTTGTCCGCTGTAGAAGTAGAGAGTACCTCCCAGACAGGCCGCGGCCGAAGCCGTCAGGATGATCCCCTTGACAGGGAGCCTCGACGGGAGGCCGGCGAACGTGAGGTGCTGTTCCACGATCCCTTCGGCGAATGACCTGATCGGGATGAAGAGCGGGGTTGCCGGCGTGCCTGGCGGAGCGGCTTCGATGTCCAAGTGCTGTGCGTACAAAGCCATGAAGCATGCTCCTCCGGTCGTATGAACAGGATCGCTTATCGACATCTGCTAGTCGCCGATCGGCCCCATGGTGAGCACGATGCGCTCGAAGGAGTGGAGCGGATGTCCCGCAAGCGGCGCACCTTGATGACGCGAATTGAGGAGAAATCGATGGCGATGGATTTCCCGCACTGCCTGCTGCCTGCGCGACGTGTGAAGAGCGCGCAAAAGCCAGGCGAGAACGCTCAAGCCGCGCGCGGCCGGTTGCGATCCGCGCGGGAGCGCGCCGACCGGGAGATTTGCTGTCCCGGCGCTTTCCCATCCGCCCTGATTGGCTCGGGGCGCCGAAATGGCGGCATGCTCGGCTACGTATGTGCTGGTCATCCGCTTCGTCTCCTTTACGGGCCATGCGGTGTTGCGCAATGCCGGGTTGTGATGCTTTCGCCGCCGGGACGCGCGCCGCGTCCCTGGCGTGAGACCAGTTGAAGCCGCCGCCGTCGTCGCCGGCGTCAGTCCACCGTCACCGGGGCGTCATTTTTGCTTGGAGGGCCGTGAAAAGTGTAGAATTCGCGTCCCGGAAGGGCATCGCCATGCGGATCCGCGAACGCACTGATGAACGGCGCGCCGTCCCCAATGTTTCGACTTTCGCTGCTCGGACGCTTCGAGTTGACCGGGCCGCAAGGCGTTGTCGACCTGCCGAGCAGGAAGCTCGCGGGCCTGTTGGCCTATCTGGGATGCACGGTGCCCCGGCCGCAACCGCGCGAGAGGCTGTCGGCCCTGTTGTGGGGCTCCTACTTCGACGCGCAGGCCAAGCAGAACCTGCGCCAGGCCCTCTACCGGCTGCGCAAGGTGCTCGGCCAGGACGCGCTCGAGGGCGACGGTGAGGTCGTATCGCTCAATGCAGCGGTCATCCGATGCGATGTCGGCCGGTTCGAGGCCCTGGTCCGTGAGGGCAGCCGTGATGCGTTGAATGCGGCGGCGGACCTCTACCGGGGGCGGTTGATCGACGACATTGCCATCAGCGAGGAGGGGTGGAACGAATGGCTGGCTGGCGAGCGCGAGAGGCTATTCGAGCTCGCTATTGGCGCCATGGTGGGGCTCGGCGGGCAGGAGCTGGCCGCCGGTCGCGCCGAGCATGCTCTCAAGGCCGGCCAGCGCGCCATCGCGCTCAACAACCTGCGCGAGGATGCCCATCGGCTGATCGTACAGGCACTGGCGGGCGCGGGACGCAAAGCCGAAGCGCTCAGGCACTACGAAGACCTCGTTGCGCTGCTCAAGCGCGAGCTGAGCACGGAGCCCGATGCGGCAACCAGGGCGCTCGTCGCCGAGTTGCGCAGCACGCAGCCGCCGATTGGATCTCCCCCGGTCACGAACATCGCCAAACCCGCGCCGCCGCAGCCCGCCCGGCCGTCGATTGCGATGCCGCCCTTTGTCGATATCGGGGTGGACCCCGCAGCGCGGGGCGAGGAGGCATCGGCGGCGGCGGTCCGTTCCGGCAGCCCCGAGCGGCGACAGCTGACGATCATGGTTTGCAAGATCGTCGACCCGATGCCGCTTTCGGCACGGCTCGACCCCGAGGACATGCGCGATCGGATGGCCGCCTTCCACAGAATGGCCGCCGATGTGGTGGCGCGATTCGAGGGGTTTGTCGCCCAGTACCTGGGCGATGGCGTGCTGGTCTATTTCGGCTATCCGGCGGCTCATGAGCATGACGCCGAGCAGGCCGTGCGCGCCGGCCTCGCCATCCTCGACGCGGTCGGCCCGTTGAGAGCGGCGCCCGACGTGACCCTTCAGGCGCGCGCCGGCATCGCCACCGGGCTGGTTGTCGTCAGCGAGCAGCTCGGGACCGGCGACATGCGCCAGCATGTTGCGATCGGCGAGGCGCCAAACCTCGCGGCGCGGCTGCAGGCCGCGGCGTCACCCGGCGAGATTGTGATCGCCGCCGGCACGCAGCGCCTGGTGGGGCGGATGTTCGACTGCCGCGCGCTCGGTGCCATCGAGGTGGAAGGACAGCCGCAACCGGTGCAGGTGTGGCAGGTGCGCGGCGAGACGGTCGGCGTCAGCCGATTCGATGCGCGGCGCGCGGGCGCGCTGACGCCGCTCGTCGGCCGCCAGGAGGAGATCGAGCTCCTGCGGCGGCGTTGGGACCAGGCCAAGCTCGGCGAGGGTCAGGTGGTGCTGCTCTCCGGCGAGCCCGGCATCGGCAAGTCGCGCATCGCCGAGAGCCTGCTGGCCAGGCTCGAGGGCGAGCCGCATGCTCGCCTTCGCTATTTCTGCTCTCCCCACCATACCCACAGCCCACTCTACCCGTTCATTGCGCAGCTCGAGCGGGCCGCGGGCTTCGAGCCGGGCAGCAGCGCCGGCGCGAAGCTCGACAAGCTGGACGCCCTGCTCAAGCCGACGGCGACAAATCTGCCACGCGACGCGGCGCTCATCGCCGAGCTGCTGGGAGTGGCGACGGACGGGCGCTACCCGGCGTTGGCGGTCAGCCCGCAGCAGAAGCGCGAGTTGACGCTGACCGCGCTTCTCAACCAGCTCGACGGCGCAGCGGCGCGGGGCCCGGTGCTGATCGTGCTCGAGGACGCCCACTGGATCGATCCGACATCGCAGGATCTGCTCGACAGAACAGTTGCCCGCGTCGCGAACCTGCCGGTGCTGCTGGTCATCACATCCCGGCCGGAGCTCCAGCCGACCTGGGTCGGTCAGCCGCATGTGAGGATGCTGCCCTTGAGCCGCCTCGGCCGTCGCGACAGCGCCGGCATCATTGCCGGCGTCGCCAAGGACAAGGCGCTGCCCGACACGGTCGTCGAGCAGATCCTCGCCCACACGGACGGCGTCCCACTGTTCATCGAGGAGCTCACGAGCACGCTGCTGGAGAGCGGGCTGTTGCGCGAGACGCCCGACCGCTACGTGCTCGACGGACCGCTGCCGCCGCTCGCCGTACCGGCGACGCTGCAGGCCTCGCTGGTGGCTCGCCTCGACCGGCTCGGCTCCGCCAGGGACGTGGCGCAGATCGGCGCTGCGCTCGGACGGGAGTTCTCCCACGAGCTGATTGCCGCGGTGTCGGCCTTGGCCGCAAGCGATCTCGACGCGGCGCTGGAGCGGCTGACGGAATCCGGCCTTGTTTCCCGGCGTGGAACGCCGCCGCTCGCGAGCTACGCGTTCAAGCACGCGCTGGTACAGGATGCCGCCTACGCCACGATGCTCAAGAGCCGGCGGCGACAGTTGCATGCGAGCATCGCCAAAGAGCTTGTCAACCGGTTCCCGGCGCTGGCCGAAAGCCAACCCGAGGTCATCGCCCAGCATTTCACCGAAGGCGGGCTTGCCAACGAGGCGATCGGCTATTGGCGCAGGGCGGGTCAGCTGGCAAGCGTGCGGTCCGCCAGCCGCGAGGCTGTGAGATCCTTCGAGCGGGCGCTGCATCTTCTCGCGGGGCTGCCGGAGAGCCCGTCCGCGCTGGGCCAGGCTTTCGAGGTTCGCCTCGAATTGCGCCTGACGCTGGCTCGGCTCGGCCAATTCCCGGCCGCACTCGAGCACCTGCGTGAGGCCGAGTCTCTGGCCGAGCGCCTGGACGACGACCTTAGGCGGTGCCGTGTCGGTGCCCTCAAGACGAACCTGCACACCAATCGTGGCGAGATGGACGAGGCGGTCGCGTCGGGCAACCGCGCGCTGGAGCTCGCCGCCCGCCTCAAGGACCTGAGACTGCGCATCCAAATCACGACCTACCTGGAGCGAGCGCACTCCTACCGCGGCGACTATGAGCGGACGGTCGAGCTGGCCAGGGAAAATCTTGCGGCCATACCAAGTCGACTCTCTCAACGAGAAATTCGGGCTCGGCGCACCGGCGTCGATCTATGATCGCGCCCAGCTGGCCGGGGCCCTCGCCCAGCTCGGCAGATTCGCCGAGGCGGCCGCGTGCCAGGCCGAGGCGATCCGGCTCGCCGAGACGACGCAGCATGCGGAGTCGCTCGGCCTGGCATACGTCTCCGCGAGCGTGCTTCACGTCATCAAGGGCGACTGGGCGAAGGCACGATCGTTGATCGAGCACTGGATCGTGGTCCTCCAGACCGGGAGCGACGCCCCCCTCCTCTCCTTCGCGGTCACCTACCTCGCCTGGATACTGGCGCAGCTCGGCGATGAGCGCGGGGCGCTGAACCAGGTCCGCAAGGGCGAGCAGCTCCTCGATCGTCACGAGGCGACGGGAGTGAGCGGCCAGGTCGGCTGGTTCTACCACTCACTGGGCCGGGCATGCCTCGCACTGGGCCGGCTCGACGAAGGGCAGCGGCTGGGCGAGCAGGCGATCGAATTCTCAGCCCGTCAGGCCGGGTTCACCGCCCATGCGCTGCATCTGCTGGGCGACATCGCGACCCATCCCGACCGGTTCGACGCCGAGCGCGGCGAGGCTCACTATCGCCAGGCGCTGGCGCTCGCCACACCGCGCGGCATGCGCCCGTTGGTCGCCCACTGCCGCCTCGGTCTCGGCAGGCTCTGCCGGCGCACGGGCAAGCCCGATGAGGCGCGCGACCATCTCGCCGCCGCGACGACGATGTACCGCGAGATGGACATGGGGTTCTGGCTGGAGCGGGCCGAGGCGGAGACGCGTCGGCCGGAAGTGTAGAATTCGCTTGCCGGAAGGGCATCGCCGGGCCAATCGCGCGAGTGCACCGATGAACGATGCGCCGTCCCCGATGTTTCGTCTTTCGCTGCTGGGACGCTTCTAGCTGACCGGGCCGCAAGGCGTCATCGAGCTGCCGAACAAGAAGCTCGTGGGTTTGTTGGCCTATCTCGCCTGCACGGGGCCGGAGCCGCAGCCGCGCGAGTGGCTATCCGCCCTGCTGTGGGGCTCCCACTTCGACGCGCAGGCCCGGCAGAACCTGCGCCAGGCCTTGTTCCGGCTGGGCAAGCTGCTCGGGCAGCATGTCGTCGCGAGCGACGGCGAGGTCGTATCGCTCGATGCGGCGGCCATCCTTTGCGATGTCCGCCGGCTCCAGGCCCTTGCCCGCGAGGGCAGCCGCGAGGCGTTGAGCGCGGCAGCGGACCTCTACCGCGGCCGGCTGGTCGACGATGTCGTCATCGGCGAGGAGGCGCGCGGTCCGCAATCTTGTTTGTCATTGCGATTCGATTCTGGGGCACGTCGATCCAGCGCATGGCGCTGAACCGACGTGTCGGTCATTCGGTGTCCACTTCGCCGGAACATGCTCTAGCATTTCACTCCGCGGGCGCACTTGCGGACAGCGCGAGTGCCGACATTCGATCGGCAGACGCCGTTCACGCGCTGCATGCCTGCGCCGCATGCCTCGCGGACCGTAATGATCAGATCGTCCGACTGCTGAAGGTGCGCTTGTGGCATGGCCTGTGCCGAAGACGCCACGGCCAGGGCAAAAGCAATAGCGATCAATCTATTCATTCTGTCCTCTCCCGTTGATGGACCAAACCAGGCTGCTGGTTCTGGCGCTGCATCGGCGCACGTCCTGGCTTGCAACTCTTTGATCTGAATCAACGGATAAAAAAGCGGCTCCCGCCCGATTTTGATACACGGCCGGCCGGCTCTATCATAGTACCGCAAGGTGCGTCGACAGCGACAGGCTGACGCTGGAATCCCCGGGCCTCGTCATCCCCAACACCGGACAGGTGAGCGTCGTCCAGCTTGATCTGGTGTCATCGGTTTTCGGAAAAGATCATGCTCCAATTCCAACGCCTGAGGCGCCGGGTTCCACGATCGGAACCCGGCGCTCCGGTGTTCTCCGCAGCCAATAGAAACCCTCAGCGTTAGACTCCAAGTCGGTGTGGGAAACCGGGGTTTTGCCGCAGCCACCTCATCCGGCCAGACGACCATCGACTTGCCGTCCTGCCATTGGATGGTGATCGCCTTGTGGGCGATCTGGAATCCACGCTGGTCGACCGCGAAACTGCCCAGAACGGTGCTCGCCTTGAGGTTCAACAGCGCCTCGCGGAGCTTATCCGAATCGAGGCTGCCGGTGCGTCGCACGGCGTCCATGAACAGCCTGCACCCGGCGTAAGATGCGACGGACTGAACGACGGGGGCGCGGTTGAACTCCTGTTCGTACGCCGCGACAAACTCCCCGTTTCCCGCGTAGGGAAGCGTCGTCTCCCAGAAGGAACCGCTATAGACGTATTCGGCCTCTTTTCCGAGCTGCTTGTAGTAGTCTGGAAGCAGGCCGTATGGCACGCTCATCAACATCTTGACATTGAGATCGACCTCCCGCATCTGCCGGGTGATCGCGACCAGCTCCTCGAGACGCACCGATGCCGCTATCAGCACATCCGGACTTGCTGCTTTGACTCTGTTCAGAACACCGGAGAAATCCGTGGTGCCATTGGGGTAGGTCTCCGAAAATACCACTTCCAGACCGTTTTTCCGTGCGAGCTCGGTTGCACCCCTTGCCGCCGCATTGGCGACAAGACCATCGAGCTTGATCAGGGCCACCTTCTTGAGGCCGTTGCGAGCCGCAAGATCGAGCAGTCCTTCAGGGAGGCTTTCGACCGGCGAAAGCATCATGATCAGATATCGGCGCCCCTTCTCCCATATCGCCGTGCTCCCGGCTGTCGGCGCTACCATGATCATGCGATGCCTTTCAGCGACATCGGCGACTGCTTCGGTGATCGCCGAGCCGTACGGCCCGAGGACCGCATCGACCTTGTCCTCTGCGATCAACCTTTCATAGTTCCGAACGGCCGTTTTCTCATCCGACTGGTCGTCGTAGATCAGAAGCTCGATTGAACGCCCGAGCACTCCGCCCCGGGAATTCTCATGCTTCTGACACAGAAGGTAGCCCTCTCGGCAGTAGCCGCCCTGCACGGCGTACTGTTTTCCGGTGATCGATAGCGAAGCCCCGATCCGGATCGGTTGCTCGGCCGCGCCGGGCAAGGCGATGCCTGCGGCCCACACGAGTGCGAGAAGCAAGGACAGTGGCTTTCCCATGTATCCCTCCTTCAGCTCGACGTTGAACTCTTAGAACGGCTCAAGCTATCCCGTACCTCCGTGCGATGCCACGTGTGCCCGGACCCATCTCCCGCAAATGCGGCCAACGCGCTTTCGAAGCGCCGGCGCTGCGCCTCCTCGGCGAGGTCGGCGCCGGCCGCGATCCCGCCGGGCACGCCGACGCCCACTAGAGCGCATCCCGCTGATGTTGAACCGCTTCTCGACAGGTTAGAGCGTGAATGCGCTCTAAATTCATGTGTGGCGCATGTTCCTCATCGGCGAACCGGGTCCACTTCGCCGGAACATGCGCTAGCGTGACGCTCTTGCGCTCGCCGAGCAGCTCGGGATGCGCCCGCTCGTCGCCCACTGCCACCCCGGCCTCGGCAGGCTCTACCGGCGCACGGGCAAGCGCGATGAAGCGCGCGACCATTTCGCCGCCGCGACGACGATGTACGCGAGATGGACATGCGGTTGTGGCTGGAGCAGGCCGACGCGGAGACGCGTCAGCTGCAGTAGAGCATTTCCCGGAAAAGTGGACCTAAAGGGCGTTTACGTCCGTCTTCGCAGGCTATGGGTTTTCCGAAAGGAAATGCGACAAGTATCGAATTTAGAGCGCTTTCCGGCCACGGCCGATCCGACTTGATGGCCAACCTGATCGGGAAATGCTCTAGTCGCCGCGGAAGTCGCCGAAACGCGAAGACATGGTTGCCATCGACCCGGCAGCCGAAATCGCATCGGACCGCCGCCGTATCGAGCGATCCGGGCTCGCCGTCGCTCTCGAGCTTCCGCACCAAGGGGTCACAATTGCGGAGACGCGGGTCCTGGCAAGCTGCTCGCCGGACGCACCCCGGCCAAGGCGGCCGCGACCCTCGGCATGTGGAGGATGGACGCTTCGCGCGGCTCCATCGGAGCAGGGCAACGCCATCGCCGATACATGTTGAGAAGTGCGGCCGTCAACACTTCCGATCGTGCACGCGGTGCGCCCACGCTTGTAAGCGGAATCTGGCAGCTCCTTTCGCACGCGGACAGCGTCTCGAGCTCTTGCAAGAGCCGTTGCTCAATACGCATCGAATTTTTCCTCTGGAAGGTTCTTTGCCTCGATCATCACCTGCATCACGTTGATTGCAGGCGACGCCGTAGTGCCGTCGGGGTTGTCCGGGGTGCTCGCGGAGATGGCGGTGGTGCCCCAGATTGCGACTGTTGCGGTGGCCAGGGCGAGGGCGGATACGATTGTCTTCACGGCTATTCTCCTGATGAAACGACCAAGTCGGGGCAGAAGATTCTTCCGGCGGGACTGATCATCGGATCAGCTCATCAAACCCTGAAGGATCATATGATCGCGATGCCGCGCAAACGACGAGCAGTCTCGGCCGCGGCATGGCGACCCAACCTCTGCGCGCACATTACCCTCGACGAGATTTTGTGATTGTCGCAGCGACGCGATCCAGCGCCGAAGCATCGCTGCGCGACCCGCAACATGGTTGCGCTTGAGCGCCGTCAGTCCTACGATCGCAAGGCAGCCGATCGCGTTCAGCGAAAACACGATCGCTACGATGCGATCGTCGGATACCGTCAGCGCGTAGCAGACAGTGGCGACATTGGCTGCAGCGAACAGCGTCCAAGTCAGAAGAGAGACCGCAGTCGCGCCGTGCGGGTCGCGACAAACCCGCAGCATTTGGGGAAAATAGGCCACGACCCGACCGCCATTCAGCAATGCAAACGCGGTCATCGAATAGTCCGCCAGTGTCATGGCCTCACCCGTTCGATTGTTTTCGCGCGCATGATGGTCCTCCGATTTTCGCGGGCCGGAATGCCCGGCCAGATCGCTCGCGTGGCGCCGATTGGAGCCTGTCGGTATCGTCGCCCGCGTCAGTCCACCGTCACAGCGGCGTCATTTTTCGTCCGTGGGCCGTTAAAAGTGTAGAATTCGCTTCCTGGAAGGACCCATGCGAATCCCGCGAACGCACTGATGACTGACGCGCCGTTCCCAGCATTTCGTCTTGCTCTGCTGGGACGCTTCGAGCTGACCGGGCCGCAAGGCATTGTCGACCTGCCGAGCAGGAAGCTTGCGGGCCTGTTGGCCTATCTGGCCTGCACGGCGCCCCGGCCGCAGCCGCGCGAGAAACTGTCGGCCCTGTTGTGGGGCTCCCACTTCGATGCGCAGGCCAAGCAGAACCTGCGCCAGGCCCTCTACCGGCTGCGCAAGATGCTCGGCCACGACGCGATCGAGGGCGACGGCGAGGTCGTATCGCTCAATGCAGCGGTCATCTGCTGCGATGTCGGCCGGTTCGAGGCCCTGGTCCATGAGGGCAGCCGTGATGCGTTGAGTGCGGCAGCGGATCTCTACCGGGGCCAACTGGTCGACGACGTCGCCCTCGGCGAAGAGGGCTGGAACGAATGGCTGGCCGGCGAGCGCGAGCGGCTATTCGAGCTCGCCCTCGGCGCCATGGTGGAGCTCGGCGAGCAGGAGTTGGCCGCCGGCCGCGCCGAGCATGCTCTCAAGGCCGGCCAGCGCGCCATCGCGCTCGACACCATGCGCGAGGACGCCCATCGGCTGATCGTACAGGCGCTGGCCGCCACGGGACGCAAGGCCGAGGCGCTCAAGCATTACCAGGACCTCGCTCTGCTGCTCGAGCGCGAGCTGAGCACGGAGCCCGATGCGGCAACCAGGGCGCTCGTCGCCGAGCTGCGCAGCACGCAGCCGCCGATTGGATCTCCCCCTGTCACGAAGGTCGCCGAACCTGCGCCGCCGCGGCCCGACCGGCCGTCGATTGCGGTGGTGCCCTTTGCCAATGTGAGCAAGGGCCCCGAGCAGGAGGTGAACGCCGAGAGCCCCGCAGCGCGGGGCGAGGAGGCATCGTCTGCGGTGGCGGCCCGCTCCCGCAGCCCCGAGCGGCGACAGCTGACGGTCATGGTTTGCACTATGGTCGGCTCGATGTCCCTTTCGGCACGTCTCGACCCCGAGGACATGCATGATCTGATCGCCGCCTTCCGCAACCTGGTCGCCGATGTGGTGGCGCGATTTGACGGATTTGTCGCCCAGAACCTCGGCGACGGCGTGCTGGTCTATTTCGGCTATCCGGCGGCTCATGAGCATGACGCCGAGCAGGCCGTGCGCGCCGGCCTCGCCATCCTCGACGCGGTCGGCACGCTGAAGGCTGCTTCCGTTGCCCTTCAGGCGAGCGCCGGCATCGCGACGGGGCTGGTTGTCGTCGGCGAGCAGCTGGCGACTGGCGACACCCGGCAGCATGTTGCGATCGGCGAGACGCCGGACCTGGCGGCGCGGCTGCACGCCGCGGCAGCGCCCGGCGAGGTCGTCATTGCGGCCGGCACGCGGCGGCTGGTGGGGCGCCTGTTCGACTGCTGCGCGCTCCCTGCCATCGACGTGAAGGGGCGGCCGCAACCGGTGGAGGCGTGGCAGGTCCGTGGCGAGGCGGCCGGCGTCAGCCGGTTCGAGGCGCGGCGCACGGGCGCCCTGACCCCGCTCGTCGGCCGCCAGGAGGAGATCGATCGGCTGCTGCGCCGTTGGGATCAGGCCAGGCTCGGCGAGGGTCGGGTGGTGCTGCTCTCCGGCGAGCCCGGCATCGGCAAGTCGCGCATCGCCGAAAACCTGCTGGCCAGGCTCGAGGGCGAGCCGCATGCCCGCCTTCGCTATTTCTGCTCGCCCCACCATGCGGACAGCCCGCTCTACCCGTTCATTGCGCAGCTCGAGCATGCCGCGGGCTTCGAGCCGGGCAGCGACGTCGGCGCGAAGCTCGACAAGCTCACGGCCCTGCTCGAGCCGACGGCGACAAATCTGCCACGCGACGTGGCGCTCATCGCCGAGCTGCTGGGAGTGGCGACGGACGGGCGCTACCCGGCATTGGCGGTGAGCCCGCAGCAGAAGCGCGAGATGACGCTGACCGCGCTTCTCGACCAGCTCGACGGCGTGGCGGCGCAGCGCCCCGTCCTGATCGTGCTCGAGGATGCCCACTGGATCGATCCGACTTCTCTGGATCTGCTCGACGAATGGTTGCCCGCGCCGCGGACCTGCCGGTGCTGCTGGTCATCACATCCCGGCCGGAGCTCCAGCCGACCTGGGTCGGCCAGCCGCATGTGGTGATACTCCCGTTGAGCCGCCTCGGCCGCCGCGACAGCGCCGGCATCATTGCCGGCGTCACCGGGGGCAAGGCACTGCCCGCCGCGGTCGTCGAGCAGGTCCTCGCGCACACGGATGGCGTGCCGCTGTTCATCGAGGAGCTCACCAGCACGCTCATCGAGAGCGGCCTGTTGCGCGAGACGCCCGACCGCTACGTGCTCGACGGACCGCTGCCGCCGCTCGCCATACCGACGACGCTGCAGGCCTCGCTGATGGCCCGCCTCGACCGGCTAGGCCCGGTCAAGGATGTGGCGCAGATCGGCGCCGCGATCGGACGGGAGTTCTCCCACGAGCTGATTGCCGCGGTGTCGGCCTTGGCCCCCACGGACCTCGATGCGGCGCTCGAGCGGCTGACCTCGTCCGGGCTCATCTCCCGGCGCGGAACGCCGCCGATCGCGACCTACGCGTTCAAGCACGCGCTGGTCCAGGACGCCGCCTACGTCACGATGCTCAAGAGCCGGCGGCGGCAATTGCATGCGAGCATCGCCAAAGTGCTGGTCGAGCGGTTCCCGGCGATGGCCGAAAGCCAACCCGAGATCATCGCCCAGCATTTCACCGAGGCCGGCCTTGCCGGGCGAGGCGTTCGCCTACTGGCTCAAGGCGGGTCGGCATGCGCACGCGCGATGGTCCAACCGCGAGGCTGTCGCCTCCTTCGAGCAGGCGCTGACGGCCATCGGGCATCTGCCCGAGACCCGCGAGAGGCTCGAGCAGGCCATCGATCTTCGCTTCGAGCTGAAAACTGCACTTGCGCCGCTTGGAGAATTCGAGCGGTTCATCTCCTATCTCGGCGAAGCCGAGGGCCTCGCCAGGACACTCGACGATCAACGGCGACTGGGCGAGCTGTCCGTCCATATGTGCCACACCCACTGGATGACCGGGCATGCGGCGAAAGCGATCCCGTTCGGCCGGCGCGCCCATTCTATTGCCGAGTCACTCGAGGACGTTCCGCTCCAGGTGACGGCAAATCTCTACCTCGGCGCGGCCTGCCTCCTCACGGGGGACTTTCGACATTCCGAGGATCATCTGCTGAAGGTCCTGCAGCTGGTTGAAGGTGAGCTGAGCCGGGAACGGTTTGGCCTCGCCGAATTTCCTGCCGTCGTCGCCCGCGGCTATCTGAGCATGCTCCTGGCCGCCCGGGGCCGGTTCGAGGAAGGGCTCGCCTGCTGCCAGGAGGGCACCCGCCTCGCGGAGACGCTGGATCACCCCTACAGCCTGGGCCAGGTGTGCTGGTATCTCGGCTATCTCCAGATCGTCAGGGGAGAGCTCGGCGATGCCATCCGCGTGCTCGAACGCGGGCTCGCTCTGGCTCGCGAGCGGAACCTCACCTACTGGTCGGTGGTCCACACGGCGGGTCTGGGTTACGCGTACGCACTCCTGGGGCGGACTGCCGAGGGCATCCCGTTGCTGGAGCACGCGGTGAGCGCCACTGGGACCATGGGATTCGAGGCCGCCCAGCGGGTCTTCCTGATGTATCTGGCCGAGGTCGTACGTCCTCGCCGATCGGATCGAGGACGCTTTTGTGCTCGCCGCGCGGACCCTGACCCGTGACCGCGAGCGCGCCCAGCGCCCCTACGAGGCGGGAGCCCTCCGCCTCCTCGGCGACATCGCCGCCCGCCGCGATTCCCGCGAGCAGGCTGATCGCCACTACCGCGACGCGCTCGCGCTCGCCGAGGAGCTCGGCATGCGTCCTCTCGTCGCCCACTGCCACCTCGGCCTCGGCAAGCTCCACCGGCACATCGGCAAGCGCGCGCAGGCGCAGGAGCACGTCGCGACCGCGACGGCGATGTACCGCGACATGGCGATGACGCTACTGGCTGGAGCAGGCCGAGGCGGAGACGCGCCAGCTGCCGTAGTCGTCGCGGACCTGGGCGAAGGACGAGGACGTCTCGGCGCTCGGCTCTCCCGTCGCAGGGCTCGCAGACGTAGCCGCTGGAGTGACCCGCTGCGGTCCGGGTCTAGATCTCGAACTCAATTCCGATTTCCATGATTTGCGCGGCCGGAATCTTGAAGTATGCGCCGGGCCGCTGGGCATTGTGATGCATGAATGCAAACAGTGATTCACGCCAGGGTGCCATGCCGTCCGCCCTGGCCCCCGGGATGATGGTCTCGTGGCCGGTGAAATAGGTCACCCGGCGGAGATCATCCTCGCGGATCTGGCCGAGCGCTGCCGCGGCGGCCAGCCCAGCGGGGACGTCCGGCTGCTCCATGAAGCCGAAGCGCAGCTCGACGCGCGCGATGTCGTCGGCGACCGCCGTCACCACGACCCGGTCATCGGCCGGCTGGCGGGGGCGCTCGGTCATCTCGACGGCGACGAGAAACACTTTCTGGTGCAGGACGCGGTTGACCTTGAGATTGTGGGCGAGCGCCAGCGGCACGCCTTTGGTCATCCGGCCGAGCACCACCCCGGTGCCCGGCAGCCTGAACGGCGGATCGGCCTTCAGGCGGGCGACGAAGTCGGCGGTGCGCGGCCGAACCTCGAGGCGCACCTTGTCCATGATCTCCTGGCCCTTGCGCCAGGTGAGCATGAGGAACGCGATCACCAGGGCGATGCCCAGCGGAAACCAGCCGCCGTCCAGGAGCTTGGTCGAGGCCGACGCGACGAAGACCAGATCGAGCGCAAGGAAGCTGCCGTTGACCGCGTAGACCAGGACGGGGTTGTGCTTCCAATGCAGCGCCACGAAGGTCGCCATCAGCGTGGTGATCGCCATCAGCAGCGACACCGCGATGCCGTAGGCGCCGGCCAGCGCATCCGACGAGCCGAAGCCCACCACCGCCGCCAGGGTGGCGACCGCAAGCGCCCAATTCACCAGCGGGATATAGATCTGGCCGATCTCGTGGCCGGCGGTGTGGACGATATTCAGTCGCGGCAGGAAGCCGAGCTGGATCGCCTGCTGGGTCAACGAAAAGGCGCCGGTGATGATCGCCTGGGAGGCGATGACGGTGGCGAGCGTCGCAAGAGCGACCAGACCGTAATGCGACCATTCGGGTGCAAGCCGATAGAATGGATTCTCCACGGCGTCCGGCTCGATCAGCAGCAACGCTCCCTGGCCGAAATAGTTGAGCGTGAGGGCCGGCAGGGCGACGCCGAACCAGGCTGCCCGGATCGGGAACCGACCGAAGTGACCCATGTCGGCGTAGAGCGCCTCGCCGCCGGTGACCGCCAGGAACGCCGCGCCGATGACCGCGAATGCCAGCGGTCCGGCGTTCCACAGGAAGGCGATCGCCGCCATCGGATTGAGCGCGGCGAGCACCGCGGGAGCGCGCAGGATCCCGACAAGGCCGAGCAGCGCGATGACGACGAACCAGACCAGCATGACCGGGCCGAATATGCCGCCGATCCACGATGTGCCCTTTTGCTGGATGGCGAACAGGACCACCAGGATCGTCAAAGTCAAAGGCACGACGGCATGGTCGAGGTGCCGAGCATGGACCTTGATGCCTTCGATGGCGCTGAGAACCGACACTGCGGGCGTGATGGCCCCGTCGCCGTACAGCAGGGTCGCGCCGATCAGGCCGATCAGCACCATCGCGGCCCGCCGCCGGCTCTGCTTCGCGCGTCGCGGGCTGATCAGCGCCAGGAGGGCGAGAATTCCACCCTCGCCATGATTGTCCGCCCGCATGATGAGAATCACGTATTTGACGGAAATGACCAGGACCAGCGACCAGAAGACCAGCGAGAGGATGCCCAGCACCGCCGCCGGCGTTATGGCGCCGCCGGCGCTCGCTGCCCTGGCGGCTTCCTTGAATGCGTAGAGCGGGCTGGTGCCGATATCGCCGAAGACCACGCCCATGCAGGCGACCGACGCCGACAGCGAAAGCCGCCCGATCCCGTCTGTGGTGTGATCAAGTGGTACCGAAGCCACTGTTGCGACGCTCCCCCCGTTCGAATGACCTTTGGCATTCTCCCTGACGGGGAGAGCGGTATCGGCTCGATGCGATTGCGACGCTGCAGCTATGATATGTCAGGCGACTCCCGACGTGCGAGGGAATTGGATGCTGCAGTGCCGATCCTGACTGCTCCTCACCGCATGAATCCGGCAAGCTCCGCCGACGGCAGCGAGGTGCCGACGTAGTCGAACGTTCCCTTGTCCTTCACTTCCCGGGCGGCGGCGACGAGGCCGCTCATCGCGGCGCGATAGAGCGAGGTGGCGAGGCTGATCCGGCGCACGCCCGCGGCTTCCAGCTCGGCGACGGAGAACGATTTCCCCGGAATGCCGACCATGAAATTGAACGGTTTTGAGATCGCCGCGCACACCGCCTTCACCGCGGCGAGGTCGGGCAGGCCGGGCGCCATCAGGACCTCGGCGCCCGCCTCCTCGTAGGCCTTGAGGCGCTTGATCGCGTCGTCGAGATCGGTGTTGCCGCGCAGATAACCTTCGGCGCGCGCGGTGAGCAGGAACGGGAAGCCGACCTTGCGCGTCGCCTCGACGGCGGCGGCGACGCGATCGGTCGCCTCGCCGATGTCGAAGAGCGGCTTGTCCTTGGGGCGTCCGGGCCTTGCGTCCTCGATGGTCGCGCCGACGAGGCCGGCGGCGGCGGCCTGACGGTAGGTCTCGGCGACCGCCTGCGGCGTGTCGCCAAAACCGCTCTCGAGATCGGCGGAGACCGGAAGATCGGTGCCCTCGACGACGGCGCGGGCGTGCGCCAGCGCCTGGTCGCGGGTGATGGCGCCGTCGCGCGCGCCGTACACGCCCGCCGCCGCGCCGCTCGAGGTAGCGATCGCCGCAAAGCCGAGGCCCCCCAGGATGCGCGCCGATCCGGCGTCCCAGGCATTGGGAATGACGAACGCGCCCGGCCCCTGATGGAGGGCCAGGAAGGCATTGCCCTTGTCGCGCTGAGTGACGGCCATGGCGTTCCTCCCTTGCTGTCTCGCAAATGGTTTTTCGTGCTCCCCGCCCAGGTTCGCATAGCGCTTGGCGAGCCCCTCAGGCAAGCCGGCGGGCGCCCCCTGCAAGCGCCGTAGGGTGGGCAAAATCGCGGCGCGGACTCCGCGCCTCGTACCGATCTCGCGTACGATTTTGCCCACGCCGTCCGGGCCGCGCGTGTGACCGCGTGGGCAAATCGCCGGCCACGCATCAATCCGACGCGGCGCTTTTGCGGGCGATTTGTCCACCCTACGGAATCCTTGGCGAGCCCGTCAGGCAACCCGGCGGCGCCGCCGGCGGTCATCCTCGCAGGCGGTGAAGAGAGACGACAGTCGGTCCGCAGCGCAACGCAAGCGTCAGGCGGCGCGCCGCACGGCGTCCGCGATGACTGCTTCGGCAAGGGGGTGAGCTTGCGCGATTTTCCGCTGCCGCAACCTCAATTCTCGTGTAGTGTTCGGCGTCTGGCCGAGCGAGGGGAGCAGCCTTGGCGGGCCGGGGCGCCTCGGCGTACCGAGCCTCGTGATTGCTCCCGGTGCCCAAGAAGAGCGCATGGCGACCAACGCCAGGTGAGGAGGAAGCGCGTCCAGTCGGGATCGACCGCGCCCCGGCAAACGAGGGAGACCAGCATGGCCGAGCCGGCAAATTCAGCCACATCGCGGCGAGGTTTTCTGAAGCTTGCGGCGGCCGGGACCGCCGCCGCGATCGGCGGGCCGCGGCCGGCAGACGCCGCGGGCAAGACGATCACGATCCTGCACGAAAGCTCGTTCATCAAGCCGTTCGACGAATACGTGCAGAACACGCTCGGCTCCGGCCTACGAGAAGGAGACCGGCATCAAGGTCAAATACGAGTCGACCAGCGTCGGCAGCCTGCCGACCCGGATCAGCACGATCGCCGAGACCGGATCGGGCGCCGACATCACGATGAACGGCCTGCTCCAGGTCGTCCAGTTCGGCGAAAAATACCTCGACGTCAGCGACATCGCCGAGGAGATCGGCAAGAAGCCAGGGCGGCTGGTACGACGCCGGCAAGGAAGCCGTGCTGCGTCGGCGGCAAATGGAAGGCGATCCCGTTCAGCAATATCGGCCAGCTGATGAACTGGCGCACCGACTGGTTCGCCGAGGTCGGGGTCAAGAAGTTTCCGGAGACCTGGGAGGAACTCTACGAGGTCGGCAAGAAGCTGAAGGCCAAGGACCACCCGTTCGGCTTCGAGCTCGGGCACGGCTTCGGCGACAATCACGGCTGGCTCTACCCGCTGCTGTGGTCCTATGGCGGCGCCGAGGTCGAGGCCGACGGCAAGACCGTGGTCATCGATTCCGACGAGACCGCGCGCGCCGTCGATTTCTGCCCGCAAGTTCTTCAAGGACACGATGCTCGACGACGTGCTCGGCTGGACCGACGTCAGCAACAACAAGGCGTGGATGGCGGAGCAGATCTCCTGCACCAACAACGCCGAGAGCATCCTGTGGTTCGCCAAGCGCGAGTTCCCCGAGATCGGCAAGGTCACCGACCAGGCGATGAACCCGGCGGGGCCGAAGGGGCGATTCCATCTGCTCAACTCGATCAGCCATTCGATCTTCAGCTTCTCCCCGGTGCGCGAGGAGGCGCGCGCCTTCCTGCGCTGGCTGATGGAGCCGAAGCAGCTGGCAGGCTGGTACGGCGTAGCCGAGTACCTATTACCAGCCGCTGCTGCACGGCTACGACAACTGCGCCGATGTGGCAGGTCGAGCCGCGCAACATTCCCTACCGCGACGCGCTCGCCACCGCGCACCTGCCGGGGTGGCCGGCTCCGCCGAGCCGGCAGCTGGCGGAGAGCGTCGCCAAATACGTCGTCGTCGACATGTTCGCCAAGGCCTGCGCCGGTGCCCCGACCAAGGACGTGATCAGGACCGCCGACGCGCAGCTGAAAGACATCTATCGTTCGGCCTGACATGTCGGTCGCCACCGAGCGCCTTCCCGGACTTGCCCTCGCGGCGCGCCGGCGCCCGCCGCGCGGCGCATGGCTCGACCGCGAAGGCGTATTCAGCTGGCTGATGATGGCGCCGCCGCTCCTGTTCCTGGCGGCGCTGGTCGGCTATCCGTTCCTCTACGGCATCCTTTTGAGCCTGCAGGACCGGCCGGTCGCCCACGTCGGGACATTCGTCGGCTTCAAGAATTTCGCCACCGACCTGCGCGACCCGATCTTCTGGCAGGTGGCGGGCAACACCTTCATCTATACCGCCGTCGCGACCCTGCTGAAGATGGTCGGCGGGCTCGGCCTCGCCTTGGCGATGAACCAGAACTTCCGCATGAAGAACCTGGTGCGCGCCCTGCTGCTGCTGCCGTTCATCGTGCCGACCGTGCTGAGCACGGTCGCCTGGCTGTGGATGCTCGACCCGGCGTTCAGCGTCGTCAACCGGCTGCTGGTGGCGCTCGGCTGGCCGAAGCCGGGGCCCTCCTGGCTCGGCAACCCGGCGCTCGCAATGGTCTCGATCATCGTCATCAACACCTGGCGCGGGCTGCCGTTCTACGGCATCACCCTGCTGGCCGGGCTGCAGACGGTACCTCCCGAGCTGTACGAGGCGGCCACCATCGACGGCGCCGGCGGCTGGCAGCGCTTCCGCTATCGTGACCTTGCCGCTGCTGCAGCCCGATCATCCTGATCGTGACCCTGTTCTCGGTCATCTTCACCTTCGCCGACTTTCAGCTCGTCTATGTGCTGACCCATGGCGGGCCGCAGAACGCCACCAACCTGTTCGCCACTTACGCGTTCGACATCGCGATGGGCGCCGGCCAGCTCGGCCTCGGCGCCTCGATAGCGCTGGCGATGCTGCCGGCGCTGGCGCTGCTGATCGTCGCGCTGACGATCTACATGCGGAGGCAGTGATGGTCACCGGCCATGGGCGGATCGAGCGGATCGTGCGGCTGTGGCTGCCGGTCGGGTTCTTTCTCGTGCTGGCGCTGTTCCCGTTCTACTGGATGGCGATCACCTCGATAAAGCCCAACGCCGAGCTCTACAACAAGAACGTCATGCCGCTGATGGTGCATGCCCCGACGCTCAAGCATTACGTCGATCTGCTGACCAAGACGAGCTTTCTGGTGTGGACCTGGAACACGATGCTGGTGGCGGTGGTGGCGACGGCGATCTCGCTCGTCTTCGGCATCATGCTGGCCTATCCGCTGGCGCGCATGCGCTTCGCCGGCGCCGGGCTGATCGCGATGACCGTCGCGGCGATCTATCTGGTGCCGCAGCCGCTGCTGTTCATCCCGCTCGCCGACGTGATCAACCGGCTCGGTCTCGGCAACACGCTGACCTCGGTGATCCTGACCTATCCGACGATGCTGGTGCCGTTCTGCGCCTGGCTGCTGCTCGGCTATTTCAAGACGGTGCCGAAGGAGCTCGAGGAGGCGGCCCGCATCGACGGCGCCAGCCGGATGCAGACGATGCGGCAGATCTTCCTGCCGCTGTGCACGCCCGGCTTCATATCCGCCGGCATCTTCGCCTTCACGCTGTCGCAGAACGAGTTCCTCTACGCCCTGATCTTTCTGACCAAGACCTCCGTGCGCACCGTGCCGGTCGGCGTCATCGCCGAGCTGATCCGCGGCGACGTGTTCTACTGGGGCCAGCTGATGGCCGGGGCCTTGCTCGGCTCGATCCCGGTGGCGCTGATCTACTCGTTCTTCGTCGAGCACTACGTCGCCGGCCTGACCACAGGGTCGGTCAAGGGCTGACGCGCGCGTACGATTTCTCGGGTGCGTTGCCACTACGGCTTAACCCTCCTGGAGGGTCCCTCCGGTACTGGGCTCGGGTCCGACAAAATTTTTTCGCCGAAGTGTCCGACCAACCCCCTGCCGAACGTCCTTGGGGCAGGATGGCCCTCCTCGGATCGTCATCCGGGCCGAGCGCCGAACCGGAGGATTGCCGCCCATGAAGCTCTTCTACGGCTGGGTCATCGTCGGCGCGGGTATCGTCATCACCTGCATCGGCTTCGGCACCGCGCTGTCGCTCGGCGTTTTCCTGGACCCGATGGCGACGGCGACCGGCTGGTCGCGCGCCAGCATCTCCACCGCCGCCACGCTCGATTTCCTGTGCATGGGACTGGCCTCGCTCGCCTGGGGCGCTCTGTCGGACCGGGCGGGAACGCGCTTCGTTGTCCTCGCCGGCGGCGCCCTGCTCGGCCTCGGGCTGGTGGCGGCGAGCCGGGCCGCCACGATCGGCCAGTTCCTCGTGGCCTTCTCGGTCGTGGGCGCCGCGGCCGGCGCGTTCTACGCGCCGCTGACCGCAACCGTCACCCGATGGTTCACTGCGCATCGCAACCTGGCGGTGGCGCTGGTCTCCGCCGGCATCGGCCTCGGCTCGACGGTGATCGCGCCGCTCGCCCGCTGGCTGATCTCCGCCTACGACTGGCAGACCGCGCTGTTCGTGCTCGGCATCGTCGCCTGGGTTCTCATCCTGGCGGCCGGCCTCCTGGTGCGCCGGCCGCCGGAGACGGTGCTGCGACCGGCCTCGCCCGCTGCCGCAGCGGAGCGCGACTTCACCGTGGCGCAGGCGTTCCGCACGCCGCAGTTCGCCGCCATCGGGCTCACGCATTTCGCCTGCTGCGTGGCGCATTCGGGGCCGATCTTCCACATGGTGACGGAGGCGATCGACTGCGGCATCGCGCCGATGGCGGCGGCCACCGTGATCGGTGTCGCCGGCCTCTCCTCGGTCGGCGGGCGCGTCGTGTGCGGGCTGCTCGCCGACCGGTTCGGCGCCAGGGAAACGCTGATCGTTGGATTGCTGGTCCAGGCGCTGGCGATCAGCCTCTATCTGGTGGTGCGCGACATTGGCGAGTTCTATGCGCTGGGCGTGCTGTTCGGCACCGCCTATGGGGGCATCATGCCGCTCTACGCCACGCTGGTGCGCGAGTATTTCGGCGCGCGCATCATGGGCACCGTGTTCGGCGCGGTCGCCATGCTCTCGACGCTCGGAATGGCGCTCGGGCCATGGGCCGGCGGCCTGATCTACGACACGCTCGGCGGCTATTTCTGGCTCTACGTCGCCTCCTGCGCGGTCGGGCTCGGCGCCGTGGCGATCGCTTTCACGTTCCGCCCGCCCGCGGCGGGCCGGGAGGTCGCGGGGGCCGTTCCGGCATAGCCGATTGCGGCGGCTGCCACAGGCTCTCCGGGGTCAGGCGCCTCGGCACTGGAGGAATGAAGCGCCCTGGCCGCAGGCTGAATATGCGACGGCCGTTCCCGCTCGCCGCCCCTTCCGCACGCGCCGTGCAGTCGAGACAGGTCATGGCGGCGCACACTTCGCCGGGACGTGCGCTAGCCCGCGTCGCGACCGCGGCCGGGGAGCCTGTCCTCGTCGGTCGTCACGCCCGACAGGCACGCGCTCGTCGCCGCCTCGACGGACCGAAACAGGGGCACGACCACGGACGTCGATCGCAGCGGCTGGTGCGTTCGCCGATCGACCACCCGGTAGTCGGAAATCTGTATGACTTCGGCAGACATGGCATCCTCCTGATTCCCTGTCGATAGTCTCTCCCGATACCGCCTTGGTTCACTGTGATGATCATCACAAACGAAAGCTTCTGTGATCAATGTCACATCCTTGGCGAGGAAAGCGGGTCGACTATCGCCGCCGCCGAAGGACCGATCAGACCAGGGAGAGACCTATGGACGATGCGCCGAAGGCTTCACGCGACCGCCTGATCAAGACGACCGACGAGGGCAGGATCGAGTTGACGGAGAAGGAGTTGAGCCGGGTCACCGGCGGCCGGAAGCACGATGGAACCGGCGGCGGCAACGTCGCGGGCGGCTGGGACCTTGTGGCAAACAAGGTACACGCCTGAGCGCCTGCGGGCTCGTCCGAGCGTGACGCATCGTGCCGTCGCGACGTCAGGGGTGCGGCGATGTCGCGCTTGGCTGGCAGACGGTGAAAGCCACCCGGAAATCGGTCGTCTGTTGGGCCTGCGCTTGACAGTCGGGGGGCCGAACCTGATCGTTTCCTCGTGCGTGGCCTGGCTGGCCCGAGCGATGTTACGCCGCTGTTCGGCTTGCTGGCACGGTAATGGTCGCGCGCGCAAGGACGAGCGTCGCTACGATTGCGTGCCCGGTGTTGGAACCGCCAGGCGGCTCGACCGATCCAGTCACCGACACATCGCGAGGCAGCGCCATGGCCAGGCCGAACCAGACGCCACGGACGGACGGCACACCGGTCACCACCGTTCGGCTGCAGAATATCGCCCAGTCGTACGGGCAGTCGGCGGCGCTCATGGCGGCTGTCGAGGTCGGCATGTTCACGGCGGTCAGCAACGGGGCCGGGACGTACGATGAGGTCGCCAGGGCGCTCGACATCCATCCGACCAACGCCGAGCGGCTGATGGTGATGCTGTGCGCCGCCGGCCTGCTGGAGAAGACCCAGGGCCGTCACCGGAATGCTCACGATGTCGAGCGCTTCCTGGTGGAGGGCAAGCCCGGCTACATGGGGTCCTGGATCACCTTCACCAAGCCGCAGTGGAACGAGTGGGGGCGGCTCAGCGACCACATCCGCAACAAGAATCTGAAGGTGATGGGCTCGATCGAGACCTTCACGTCCGCCGATGCGAGGCGCTACCACAATGCAACCTACTCGATCGGCCTGGGCGCCGGCCGCCGCTTCGTGCGCCAGGTCGACCTCAAGGACCGCAAGCGCATCATGGACATCGGCGGCGGCTCGGGAGCCTACTGCATCGCCGCCGCCAGGGAGCATGCCGGCATCCGCGCCGTGGTGCTGGACCTGCCCGTGGTGTGCGAGATAACCCGCGAGTTCATCGCCGAGAACGGCGTCAGCGACCGCGTCGAGGCGCAACCGTGCGATTTCACGCGCGACCCGTTCCCGACCGACTGCGATGTCGCCATCATGGCTTCCAACCTGCCCATGTACGGCCGCGAGATGATTGCGGGCGTCATCAGGAAGGCCTGCGAGGCGCTGCTGCCCGGCGGCGAGATGCACCTGATCGGCGAGACGACCAACGACGAGCGCACGGGACCGTGGGGGCCGGCCTACTGGGGCCTCGGCCAGGCGGTGGGGGATTCGCTCGGGCTCGCCCATTCGGAGGCGGACGTGATCGGCTACTTCGACGCGGCGGGCTTCAAGGACGTCGGCGTGCATGAGTTCATCGCCGGCTCGCTCAGCCGCATCGCCGGCACCAAGGCGAAGTGACGGCTGCAGCAGATCGGGTCGTTGCGATTACGTCTCGGCGGGATGTTTGGCCAGGCGCCTCTGTTGGCGGCAAGGTCTCTGATCCGTCGGCATCATAACCACGGTCGGCCGGTAGTATTGATCCAGGCGTTCAGAAAGGAAGCCGCGAATACGCGGCACGGCGTGTGATATTTGGTGATGCGTTGCGGGCGATTTGCCCACGCGGTCCGACGCCCGGTGTGACCGCGTGGGCAAAATCGTACGCGCGGTTCGGGTGTGACGCGCCGTTCGCGCATCGATTTTGCCCACCCTGCGGGGCCGAACCGATCCGCTTCGGAGGAAGATGCGCTAGCATCTGAGCATCACCCCGCCGTCGATGCGCAGGCCGTGGCCGGTCACGAACCCGCCGTCGTCGGAGGCAAGGAACAGCGCGCCGCGGGCGATGTCGATCGGCTGCCCGAGACGTTTCAGCGGCGACTTCCTCGCCCAGACCTCGGCGATGTGCGGGTCGGAAAAGGCCTTTGCGGTCATCCCGGTCTGGATCGCGCCCGGCTCGATGTAGTTGGCGGTGATGCCGAACCTGCCGAGCTCGAGCGCGAGCGTCCGCGTGAGCCCGGCGACGCCCGCCTTCGAGGCGCAATAGGCGGCAAGCCCGTAGTCGGTCGCCTCCGCCATCACCGAGGCCACATTGATGATGCGCCCGCCGCCCGAGACCTTCAGGTGCGGGATCGCGGCGCGGCAGAGCAGGTACTGCGCGCGCACATTGACGGCGCACACGCGGTCCCAGTCCTCCTCCTGCATCTCCTCGACCGGCGCGCGGTGCGAGACGCCGGCGTTGTTCATCAGGATGTCGAGACGGCCGAATGCCCGGACGGCATGCGCGACGATGCGGTCCGGCGCGCCGGGCTCGGCAATATCGGCCTCGAGCACACGGATGGCATCATGCGACTTCGCAGTTCCGGCAAGATCGGTACCCGGCCGATCGACGGCGAGCACCTGTGCGCCGTGCTCGGCAAACAGCACGGCGGAAGCCCGCCCCATGCCCGACGCCGCGCCGGTGACGATTGCCGCCTTGTGCTGCAGTCGCATGCTGCCTCCCTTGTTTTCTCGTTTGTTCTTGCGTTCAGAGCCAAACGACCAATCCGCCATCGACCGGGATCGACCGACCGAGCACGTGGCGCGCAGGCACGATAGCACCGGCTTGCGGTTTACGGCGATCAGGCCTCGGAAAGGCGGGCCGGGCAAGACGATCGAATGCGCATTGTGCCACGGCGCCGACCTGAAAGGGCTTGGACCGCTGCCCAGCATCGCCGGCCGTTCGCCGAGCTACATGTTCCGGCAACTCTATGACTTCCAGCACGGCGCGCGGACGGGAGAATGGAGCCCGCTCATGGCCAAGGTCGTGGCCAATCTCGACGAGCAGGACCTCCTTGCGATTGTGGCGTACCTCGCATCCCGCGACCCGTGAGCGGGCGCGCAACCGTGCCCGGCGCCGTCATCGGGATGCGGTCGCCAGATGACGCTGGCCGGACAATTCGACCCGGATCAAGGGATTGCTCCCCGTCTGCCACCCATTGCATGATACCCCCTTGCGTGGCGCGTGCTCTTTATCGGCGAACCGGGTCCGCTTCGCCGGAACATGCGCCAGTGAGCCCGACGGGGCGGCGAAAACGATGGAGGGAACGAATGGCTTACACTCTGGAGCAACTGAGCGCCGACATCCGCGACGCCCTCAAGGCGGATCCCGGGATCGCCGGCAAGCAGGCGGTGTGCAAGCTCGTGTCGAAGGTGCTGCTCGACCAGGAGTTCGTTGCCAGGCACCTGACCGCCGATGAGTGCCGCCCGCGCAAGGTGCTGTACGAGGATCCGGAGCTGGGCTTCTGCGTCTGCGGCCACGTCTACGAGAACGCGGCGCACGGCAAGCCGCACGATCATGGCTCCAGCTGGGCGATCTACGGCGTGGCGGCCGGCGACACGGAAATGACGGAGTGGCGCATCGTCAAGCAAGGCGAGGGCGATGCCCCGGCCCTGGTCGAGCCGGCCAGGACCTATGTCATGAAGCCGGGCGACAGCCACCTCTACGATGTCGGCGCCGTCCACTCGCCGAAGCGGGACGGGCTCACCAGGCTGGTGCGTATCGAGGGGAAAAACCTCGATCACGTGCAGCGCTCGAACATCAAGGCCGCCTGAGGACGAACGACATCGCGAAGCCGGGAGCGCGGCATGCCGGCCGATGAGATCAAACGCGTCGATGCGCGGGCATTGAAAGCCCGGCTGCACGATGGCGTCGAGCTGGCCTTGCTCGATGCGCGCGAGGAGCTGCCGTTCGGCCGGCGTCATCTGCTGATGGCATCGTGCGTTCCGCTGAGCCGATTGGAGCTCGTGGTCGACGATCTGGTGCCGCGGCGCGGTGCGCCGGTGATTTGGTGCGACGATGGCGAGGGGTTGGCGGCGCGCGCCGCCGCCCGGATGGCGGCGCTCGGCTATCGGGACGTCGGTTGGCTGGAGGGCGGAATTGCCGCGTGGGAAGCGGCGGGTTTTCGCATCTACAGCGACGTGCACGTGCCCAGCAAGGCCTTCGCCGAGGTGGTCGAGCACGAGGCCGGCACGCCGTGGATATCCGCCGAGGACCTGCAGGCCCTGATCGATCGCAAGGCCGATATCGCGATCTACGACAGCCGCTCCTACGAGGAGTACCACAACAACAGCATTCCGACCGCGATCAGCGTGCCCGGGGCCGAGCTGGTCTATCGCTTCGCGGATCTGACCCCGTCGCCGGACACCACGGTCATCGTCAATTGCGGCGGTCGCACGCGCAGCATCATCGGTGCGCAATCGCTGATCAACGCCGGCATGCGCAACAGGATCGTGTCGCTGAAGGACGGCACCATGGCCTGGCATCTGGCCGACCTCGAGGTGGTGCACGGGGCGACGCGAAGACCGCCGGAAGTCAGCGCCCACGGTCTCAGGTCGGCCCTCGAAGCGGCGGCGCGCGTGGCGGCGCGCTGCGGCATCGCCCGCATCGACAGGCGCACCCTCGAGGCATGGCGCGCCGAGGCGGCGCAGCGCACCCTGTACGTGCTGGACGTCCGCACGCCGGAGGAATACCAGGCCGGCCATCTGCGCGGCGCCCGCCTGGCGCCGGGCGGGCAGCTCGTGCAGGAAACCGACTCGCACATGGCGACCTGGGGCGCCCGCGTCGTGCTCACCGACGACAATGGCGTCCGCGCCACCATGACGGCGTCGTGGCTCAAGCAGATGGGCTGGCCGGATGTCGCGGTGCTGGTCGCCGGTCCGGCCGACGGCGATTGGGTCGCCGGGCGGCATGTGCCGCGCGTTCTCGGGCTGGAGGCGACCGCGGCGCCTTCAATCGATGCGACGGGCCTGCGCGACCGGCTGGCGGCGGGCACGGTGGCGGTGATCGATCTCGACCCGAGCAGGCGCTACGCGCTGGGCCATATTCCCGGCGCCTGGTTTGCCATCCGGTCGCGCCTCGGGGCCACGCTGGCGAATCGCTTCGCCGATCAGGCGATCGTGCTGACCTCGGGGGACGGCGCGCTGGCGGTGCTGGCGGCGGCTGAGCTGCGGGCCGCCACGTCGCCACCCGTGATGACCCTTGCGGGAGGCACGCAGGCCTGGATCCAGGCGGGATTGCCGCTCGAGACCGGGACCACCCGCATGGCCGACCAGGCCGACGACGTCTTCCTCTCGCCGCGCGAGCGCGGCCAGAACCGGGAGGACGCGATGCGCGAGTACCTGACCTGGGAGATCAACCTGGTCAACGATATGGCCAAGGACGACGATCACCGCTTCCGCGTCGTCGCCGGCTGAGGAGTGAGGTCAACAGCCAGGTTCCAGTCGGGCCCAATGGCGATTGGGCCCACCCGCGCCACAAGAAGCCGCGGAACACGCTTTCCTCAATTCGACTTGGTGGCGTCGCGCACGAAAGCGGCCAGCTCGGTGTTGAAGCGGGCGGCGTCCTCGTAGAACGGCGCATGGCCGATCCCCTCATAGATCGAGAGCCTGGCGCCCGGGATGGTCGAGGCCGTGTACCTGGCGACGCCGACCTTGGCGTTGCGATCCTCCGCGCCGTGGGTCACCAGGACGGGCAGCTTCAGTTTGGACATCAGTTCGCTGGCGTCGAGCGGTCGGCCGCCAAGGCCGGCGCGCACCTTGGGCGGCACCATCATGTTGAACGCCAGCATGGTCTCAAAATCGTCGGCGCCCGGCTGCCGGGAGAAGCAGCCGTGCACGAAGGCGCGCGTCGCCGCGATGTTGGTGGCGAGATCTTCCGACATCATCAGCGGCAGGTTCTTGAGATTGTCGCCGATCAGGGCCGGATCGACCTTGATCGCGGCATCGACGAAGTTGATGCCGGCAAGCCTGCTGGCGCCATGGGTCGCCAGATAGTCGGAAATCACCCGACCGGCGTAGGACCAGCCGACCAGCACCGGGCGCCTGAGCCCGGCGGCGTCGATCACCGCCTGGACCTCGTCGCCCCAGGCCTTGGAATCCCGGTAGCGCGCCGGGTCGAACGGTTTGTCGGAATTGCCGTGGCCGCGCAGGTCGTAGGTCACGATGCGAAACTCCTTGGCGAGATCGCTGTCGACCTGGCGCATCCACGACATGTGGCTCTGCGAGAAACCGTGGATGAACAGGATTTCCGGACCGGCGGGATTGCCCCATTCCTGCGCCGAGATGGTCAGGCCGTCGGGCGTCTTCACGGCGATCGGCTTGTACTTCAGCTGCTGCCCGAGGCCCGGCTGTGCCATCGCGACAAACACCGCCGTCGCGACCGTCATCGTGGCGAGGCGGCAGCCCCGCAAGGACATCGTCATGGCAAATCCTCCCCGTGCTTCATATTGTTACTGGCCAAGAGTAGCGCGCTCGCCGCTGCGGCGAAATGCCAAATCGGCCGGCCCACTCATTCGTGCGCGCGCCAAGTGGGCAAGGCTGGCGGTATCGTCCCCACAGGGCTATCGCATCTGGCAGGAACGTGCCGCGCACTCCACCTCACCCCGCTTGCGGCGCTGCCGCGCAAGCAGTCTCGCGTCCTGACCTGGCCGATCGCGACGGTGTTCGGAATCATCGCCCACCCGAGAGTGCACATGCTCGTCAAGCCGAACGTCACCCGCATCGTGACGAGCGAATACGGCTTCAAGCTGCGCTACACGTCCCCCGACCGGATGCGCGCTTGCGGGGGCACGCAGGCCTGGATCCAGGCGGGATTGCCGCTCGAGACCGGGACCACCCGCATGGCCGACCAGGCCGACGACGTCTTCCTGTCGCCGCGCGAGCGCCGCCAGAACCGGGAGGATGCGATGCGCGAGTACCTGACCTGGTAGATCAACCTGGTCAACGAGATCGCCCGTAAGGCCGCTCAGAACTCGATGACGACCTGGGGAATGTGAGTTCCCTTACAGGCGGCTTCGTGCAGCTTTGGGGTCGCTGCGTCGATGAGTTTGCCACCCACGACAATCTCGAGTTCACCCGCGGTCAACTCGCGAATATTCTCGTTGGTTGCTTCTGGGTTCGAGGAGACCTTGGTGACCAGCTTCCGGGTCATTTGCTCTTCTCCTGGGGGTTTCGCAGCCTCACGGCGTTGCGACCGCCTGCAATCTGACATGAAGCGCGCTACTGTTCTGTGATGGACATCACAGAACTTTCGGGCAGGAGCATCAGACTTGCGACCCCCGAACCGCTGTTCGAACATAGTGCGGAGCTTGGGCCTCCAGCCAAGCTCCGGCATCCCCGGTCACCTGTCCTTCCCTTCCCAAAGGCGGCCGGGGACCAGCCGGTATTATCTTGACTCCGGGCGGTGCCGGGCCAGATTCGCCGGATGCACACCTTCTGCAATCGCCGGACGGCGCGCGTGTGGGTGACCCAACCGGCGCACCGGTTCGGGGCGAGCGTCATGCTGGCCCTTGCCATTCTGTGTGCGAGCGTCGTCGCGATCCCGTTGCGGGACCCCGACTGGGTGCTATGGCTGTTTGCGGCCGGCGGCATCGCCTTGGCGGTCTATTGCTGGTGGTGGTCCGTACTTGCGTTCACCGAGGTCGTCGCGAGGTTCGACGGCGAGAGCCGTGCGCTGACGGTCACGCGCACGCAGCCGTGGCGCCACAGGGAGGAGACCTTTCCGTACCAGGAGATCGTTGCCGCCGACGTGCGCGGGAGCACGGGCCTTGACGGCGCCGGCTCCGGCGACTTCCTGCTCCTCTGGCCGAAAACGAGCTACAGCCTCGAGATGACGCTCGCCGGCGGCCGCCGGATCCGGCTCCGCGCCGACGGCGAGGCCGAGTGTTACGATGCGCTGCGCGAGGTCCGAGCGCTGCTGCGTGCCTGAAGGCCTCTCCTTGTCTGGCATCCGCCCGTGGCGTCGACCCGGGAATTTTTCACGATGATCGGATGTCTGTCATACCTGGAGCGTCTCCGAGGGACGCTCGTACTTTCAAACAGGAGCAGACCGATGCGAAACATGCCTTTGATGCTTGCAGTCGCCCTGATCGCCGCGCCGTCGAGCGCACGCCCGCTATCGGCCGCGACCTGGTCGCCAAACAACGAATATCGACCGAGCGCGGTATCCGAGAGATATGACAAGGCAATCGATCAGGCTCTCTACGACAAAAATCTCGAAAAGGCGATGCAGAATGTTTGCCGCGGCTGTTGAGCAAACTCTTCGGCATTCAAGACCCCAGTCTGTCATCGTGCAGACCGGGTCCGAATGAAGCGCTGCCAAAATGGTCAAAGTTGTCACTGAGCCATTTATTCGCATGGCGGCGATCGGCTTCTCGGAGGCATCCGAAGAGTTTAGTCGTGGCTTGACCTGCTTGCCGGTCCGGAGAGTGTCATCTCCTCGCCGGCCCCGATGCTGTGGATCATCAGCATTCGACGCGATCGACCCAAACCCGCACGCGCAGCTACGTCGGCCTCCACGCGCGGGCCCGCGTCTGCGCCTCGGCGATCTCATCGTGGGTCATCTGGCTCGCCACCAGGTCGCGACTGCCGACGGCAGTGCCGCGGCGGGAGTCGGACGCCGCGAAGTGCGCAGCCGCAAGATTGAACCACATATGGGCGCTCACATTGTCCGGTTTCCCGGCCGTCCCCGTGGCGTAGAGGACGCCAAGATTGTACTGAGCCTGGGGATCGCCCCGGTCGGCGGCAAGGCGATACCACTTGGCTGACGCGGCGTAGTCCTGTGGCACGCCTTGGCCCTCGGCGTACATGACTCCGAGGTAAAATTGCGCGTCGACATCGCCCTGGTCGGCGGCAAGGCCGAACCACTTTGCCGCCTCGGCGCAGTCCCGCGGCACGCCCTGACCAAGGTAGTAGATGAGCCCGAGCAGCGACTGGGCGCGGGCATCGCCCTCGTCTTGGGCGAGCAGGCGCCCCAGCCGCAGCGCGGTTGCGTATTCGCCATTGTGATAGGCAGCATAAGGTTCATCGGCTTTCGCAGCCGCGCCTGGGAGACCAATCGCGCCGGGCAGGCCGGCGATGGATTGCCTGATCGGCTCACGATAGACGCCAAACGTGAAACCGAGTGTCAGCATGAGCACGGCAATACCCGCGGCAGTCCCGCGCCTGAATTCCGTGCACCGGCCCGCCGCTTCCGAGGAGCGCTTGAGCGCCGTCTGCAAGGCTGAAACGCGTCTCTCCAGAGCCTCGGTTTCCCGGTCTCTGCCAAATCGCAGTCTCGGCAAGAACGACATTGCGGCAATCTCCCATCAACACGGCGTCGGCGGCGGCCATGACACCACGAATGCGGCGAGCAACAGCCAAGCCGCCACCGCCGCGATCAAACACGGCGTGACCATTTCATTCTCCTCGTCGCGGTCCTGATCGTGCTCATTGATCTGGTCGGACGGTTCATTCGCGTCCAAGGAGTGACCGCCCGGGTTCACGAACCGACGAAGGCCCTTGATCCGCCGAGAGCGCTGTCGGTTGTGGCGCCCGGTCATTCTTGGCATGCCACATGGGCCCCGGGCCGCGCATATAGTGCAGCTCGGGTCGATACGCGGCGAACGGCGCCATGAGCGTCCGTACCAGATCGGCAAGACCCTTGGCCGGGCGGGAGAGACATGGGTCAGCCGGATGCTGCGTCGATTTGGTCGCTGCGGTCATGACGCTCCGCCGTTTAGCTGTTTCGCTATCTGATGATGGCGAGACGGCAGAGGCAGTAGTTCTATTCCCGTGGGCGTCACCGTTTCACCGCGATGTGACCATGCAGCGCCGGAGCGCGCCGGCATGTCCAACGATTGCTAGAGATTGCATTCGCATGGAATAAAGGCCGTCCTGAATTGGTCTCCTGGAGCGATGAGCAACACGAACCGTACAGGAGATCACAATGAGATTTGCCCTGATCATCGCGGCCATCTCGGTGCTGGCATCGACGAACGCCACCCTTGCGACGCCGCATCATCCCCGCAAAGCCGCGCCCGGCTGGGCGCAGGAATCAGCCGGTGGTTCATTTGCATTGCCCCGGATGAATGAAGTTGCCCCGGGCAGGTGGCGATCGACGTACGATCCCTGCTATTGCGACTACTGAGCCCGGCAAATGCTCCGCTCACAATTGCTGCGCCGGGCGCCTTGGGGCGGGGCGGCGCTTGCGGGCCAGAACAGGCACAAGGCGTTCGATGAGGGGCAAGGGTGGCTCATCGTACCGGCGGCGGCGCCCGGTCGCATGGACCCGCTGAGGCCGTCATGGCCGGGCTTGTCCTGGCTTGTCCCGGCCATCCACGTCTTGGCCAGGAACGAAGACGTGGATGCGCGGGACAAGCCGGCGCATGACGCCGCGATTCGACAACAGCGGGATGTGTCCTGGAAGCCGTCGGACGGCGATCGGAAGCTTCGGTGTATTCAGGCAAGGACCGCGAATGGTAAGATGCTTGCTGCATCGAACGGAGGGAATCATGGCTGCCAATCTCGCATTGCTGCTGGCAATTGGGTTTGCACTTTTCAGTCCGAGTGCATGGGCACAAGCGGCATGCGATGCCGGAACGCTGAAAGGAAGATTCGTGTTCACCGGGCGCGGATTTATCGAAGCCGTGCAGCCCGGTATTCAGCGAGTGCACTACGGCATCTTTATATTTGACGGCGCCGGCAAGCTGACAGGCAGACAATCATCGAGTCGTGGCGGCAATATCGGGCGCGAGAAGCTCGAAGGCTTCTACACTCTCGATAATGACTGTACCGGCACGCTGACTTTGGGTGGCATCCTGGCGGGTCAAACGCATTGGGATCTATACGTTACTGAGGATGGGAAGCGTGGCCACATTATCCGCATGGACGAGGGCAATATGGCCGTACGCAGCTTCGAGAGATAGACGCTAGCGCTCCGATTTCCGAAGTTCGCATCACGGCGGTACCGCAGGGCGACGTGCCGACGGGCGCGCGCCGGCACGTCCCGCGTTATCCGCTGGTCAGCGCCACGCTCGTCGGGCGGCTGGCAGTCTCGGAAGCCCGACAGGGCGAGCGCCTGGGCGCGATGCTTCTCGCCGACGCCGTGCGCCGTGCCTACGCGAGCGCGGACACCGTCGGCTCATCGATGCTGGTTGTGGACGCGATCAGCCAGCGCGCCGCCGCCTTCTATGAAGGAAACGGTTTCGTGCGCTTGCCGGACTCGCTCCGCCTGGTGCTGCCGATGCAGACGATCCGGCGATTGCTGGAACCATGACCGACGCTGTCTCCGCATCCCGTGACGTGGCGGTGGCGCTGCGCGATGCGGTCAGGTCTCCGGCCGTCGCGCGCGCTGGTGCGAGGCAATCGCGGCCCTGCCGCGCAAGCCGACCCGCGTCCTGACCTGGCCGATCGCGACGGTGCACCGATTCATCGCCCGCCCCAGGCGAGCGGATTACCCGGATGGCAGATCGAGGCCGTTTGGCAGCACAATCCAAATAACGGTCTGCACCTCTGCGGAGTGGCGGGAGATGTGCCCCTTCCCGTGCGTGTCCTCCACCAGAACGAAGCTGCCGGCCTCAACATGCCGGACCTCTCCGCCGCTCGTCTCGTACTCCACGGAGCTGTCCAGCCTCACTGTGAGCACCCGCTCCGGCACCGTATGGTAGCCGACTTCGTGCATGGCCGCGGGAATGCGAGTGAAGCGGATACGTGACGCCGGGTAATGGGCGGAAAGCTCGAATGGCGCCGCGTCGGGGAAAACCGGCCGCTTGGTCGTCGGGATATCGATCTCATCGAAATGGGACTCGCCATCCGGCGTCGCGTAGATGCGTAGACACCTCATCGTGGTCTCCCGAAAGCACCTTGAGCCGTTCGCAGAGGAATACGCCGGGCCACCGGGCAGCACGTGGCGACGCTGGCCCGGCAATCCGACGGCAGCTTCCTCGCCGACACTCGCGGGATTCGGCTAGTGCTCCGATTTCGAAGTTCGCATCACTTCGCGGCACGGTCTGGAGCGAACTTCGAAATCTTAGGAGCACTAGCAACCTTTTAATTCCAGTGCGGTTTTTGAATTTGAAGTTCCTCGACGAGCGTGCGGCAACAATGGGGGGAACTTCAAATTCGCCGCACTAGCGTGCCTTCCGGGCAGCGCATCCTACACTTTTCACGGACCTCCGAAGAGAAATGACGCCTCGGTAACGCCTGGCTAACGCCGGCGACGACGGCGGCAGGCTTCGATCGGCGTCACGCGAATATCGTGGCACGGAGGAACGGAGGAGACGACAGGATGACGATGACTCGCCTCAAATGTTTCTGGAGCAGCGCCCTCTGCGCGGCGCTCGCGCTCATCTTCGCGCCGCCTCCCGCGGCGCTCGGCGACGACGATCGGTCCGACGCGCAATGGGCGATGGGCGGGCAGGATCTGCACAACTGGCGAAACCAGGAGAAGACCGCCATCAACCGGAAGAACGCAGCCCGTCTCAAGACCAAGTGGGTGTTCACGACCGGCGGCGACGTCGGGGCGACGCCGGCCGTGGTCGACGGCACGGTCTACTTTCCGGATTTTGCCGGCAACTACTACGCGGTCGATGCGAAGACCGGCACCGCCAGGTGGTCGAGGAAAGTCTCCGACTGGACCGGAATCGCCGGCGATTTTGCCCGCAATTACCCCGCCGTCGACGGCGACATGCTGATCCTGGGCGATCAGGCCGGCAACAACGCCGTCTGGAACGGCAGCCAGCTGACCGGGTCCGGCGCCCGCGTGATCGCCGTCAACCGTCATACCGGCCACGCGATCTGGGTCACCCAGGTCGATGCCTTCCCCGCCACCATGGTCACCAGCTCGCCGGTCGTGTTCAAGGGCGTCGTCTATGTCGGCGTTGCGTCGGCCGAGGAAAACCTCGCGGCAAATCCCGCCTATCCCTGCTGCGTCTCGCGCGGCAGCCTCGTGGCCCTCGACCAGCGCACCGGGCACAAGCTGTGGCAGACCTACATGGTGCCGAACAATCATGGCCTGCTGGGCGGATACAGCGGCGGCGGCATCTGGGATACGACGCCCGTGATCGACGCCAAGCGCCGCTCGGTCTATGTCGGGACCGGCAACAACTATTCGGTTCCGACCGCCGTGAAGGACTGCATCGCGGCAAACCCGGCCGACCGGAACTGCACCGATCCCAAGGATTATTTCGACTCGGTGGTGGCGCTCGACCTGGCCACCGGAAAGATCAAATGGGCGACGCGCGCCCTCGCCTACGATGCCTGGAACGTGGCCTGCCTGTTCGTACCGGCGGGGGTGTACAACTGTCCAAAGCCGGAAGGCCCGGACTTCGACTTCGGCGCCAATGGTCCGAACCTGATTTCGGTCCGCGGCGCCGACGTTCTCGGCATCGGGCAGAAGAGCGGGATCTACTGGGCGCTCGATCCCGACAACGGCGACGTCATCTGGAACACGCAGGTCGGGCCCGGTTCGGCGCTCGGGGGCGTGGAGTGGGGGACGGCGTTCGACGGCGACCGCATCTATGTTCCGATCGCGAACCTGTACGGCATCCCGTACGCGCTGCAGCCGAGCGGCACGATGGTGAACGGCGGCTCATGGGCGGCGCTCGACCCGAGGAAGGGAAAGATCCTCTGGCAGACGGCGACGCCGGGAAAATGCTCGCCTGCCATTCCCGACGTCGGGCAAGGCTGCATGGGGCTCGGGCCGGCGAGCGTCGGCAACGGCGTCGTGTTCGTCGGATCGATGGACACCAATCCCGCCAATCCGACGATGTTCGCGCTCGATGCGGAGAATGGAAAGGTCCTGTGGTCGTTCGCCGCCGGAAGCTCGGTCATTTCCGGTCCGGCCATCGTCGGCAACACCATCTACTGGGGAGCCGGCTACGGGCGCTTCGGTCCGGACCTCGGCACCCCGAACAACAAGCTGTTCGCCTTCGCGGTGCGTGACGCGCATGACGAGGATGATCATGATCATGTCGCCGGTCGGTAACCTTGGTCCCGTGGCTTGAAAGCGCGGCCGTCAGCGGATTCGGGACTCTGTCGTTCGTGGCAGAGCCGGATCCGCGGCGGGCGCAATCGCCCGTCCACATCGAGCCCGGTCCCGAAGCATGGATGCGGTTTTTCGCAACGGATCATGCTCCAGCATGCCGCGATCCCTGCCCGCCGCCACAGGTTGGGAATTCTCGCATTCGCGCTGGCTGCGGCGGCGGGCAGCCTGGAGGGGGCGGCCGCGACTCTCGGAGCTCTGGCGGCCGGAAACCCGTTGTGGGCAATTCCCCTCGAGGCATTGGCGCATACGCGCGACCGCCCGCTTTTCTCCCCCTCGCGCCGACCAGCGACCTTGGCGGTGATTGCTCCGCTTCCTCCGGCTTCCGCGCCGCCGGTGGCCAAAGGGCCCGATCATCCCCGGATCAGCCTGATCGGCACGATCGTCGGGGACACCCGGCAAGTCGCAGTATTCCTCGACGCGGAGGCGCATGCGGTGATCCGGCTGCGCGCGGGCGAGCAGCATGGCGGTTGGACCCTGCGCCGGATCGGCAGGCGCGAGGTGACGCTCGACAAGGCAAACGAGGCCGCCGCTCTGGCTCTGGCAAGTTCCGGCGCCAGGCAGATGCCCCGCGTCAGTCCACTGCAGGATCCGCCGGCGCAGGATCGGCCTGACGCCATCACGAGCTTTGCCTACGCAATGCCGACACCGGACGTCTCTGCGGAACGTCGGTGCCCGAAAGGCTCCGGAGTTGGGCTGTCAGGCAATTCCCTGCTCTGTGCCCTTGGGCAGGGCCGCGCATCCATGCGGCCCCAACGGTAAGTCTTCGCCATGGCACCGGCAGGCGGAATGCACACTTCTTCCGGCTGTCGCCATAGCGTCCGGCAGCGCCCTCGCGAGCGTCGGCACGCAGAGATCATCCTTTCCTCCTGGCGGCAGCTCATTTATCAGAGGCCGCTGACAGAGCCGCGTCAGGAGCGACGTAATGGCTGAGGCGCAGGCGCGTTCCGGAGAGGGACCAAAGGTTTTCATCTCCTACTCGCGCGCCGATTCCGGCGCGCTCGCCGAGGACCTCGTAGCGACCTTGCCGATCGCCGGCTTTGACTGTTACCTCGACAAGCATGACATCGAGAAGGCCGTCGACTGGGAGGAGCGTCTCGGCGACCTCATTCTCAAGGCCGACACTGTCGTCTTCATCATCTCGCCGGCCTCGCTGCGCTCGCCACGCTGCCGGTGGGAGCTCGACCGGACGACCGCGCTCGGCAAGCGCCTGATCCCGGTCCAGTGGATGGCGGTCGACGAGGCCGAGGTGCCGGAACGGCTGCGGCGGCTCAACTACACAATCTTCGCCGCAGGGCAGTCGTTCGGCCGGCCGCTCGCGGAGCTTGCGGCCGCGCTGCGCCAGGATGTCGAGTGGATCCGCGCGCACACGCTGCTCGGCGAGCAGGCGGCCCGATGGAAGGCACGCGGCCAGGCGGAGCACGCCGACGACGTGCTGCTGCGCGGCGGCGAGCTGGCCGATGCGAAAGCCTGGATTGCGCGGCGCAGGGACGACGCGCCGGACATCACCGAGCTGCAACGTGCATTCCTCTCCGCCAGCGAGGCGGCCGAGGAGGGTCGCATCGGCGCCGAGCGCCAGCGGCTTGCCGAGCGCGAGCAGCTGGTCAAGGACGCGGAGACCGCTCAGGCGCGCACCCGCCGGCTGCAGCGGTGGTCCTATGCGGTTCTGGCGCTGATGGTCGGCGGGCTCCTCCTGGGTCTCTGGCAGGTCTACGGCTTCTGGAAAAGCGTGATGCTGAACCGGGCGGAGTTGATCGCCAGCCAGGCGGAGGACCTGACCCTGCGGGCAAACGATCCGGTGACCGGCATGCTGCTGGCGCTGGAAGCGCTGCCGGACGCGGAGGCCACCGGCGCCGTGCAGCGCCTCATGCCGCGCGAAGCCTGGGCACATCACGCGCTCGATGCGGCGTGGCGCAACGACACGGCGCGCCCATGGCGGGAGCGCAGACCCCTGACCGGGCACACGGACTGGGTCGCGGCGGTGGCATTCTCCCCCGACGGGCGCCTGGCGCTGACCGGCTCCGCCGACGGCACGGCGCGGCTGTGGGAGGCGGGGTCCGGCAAGGCCGTCCTCACCCTGTCCGGACACACCGGCCCGGTCCGGACAACGGCGTTCGCGCCCGACGGGCGGCTGGTGCTGACCGGCTCCTGGGACAACACGGCGCGCCTCTGGGAGACGGCGTCCGGCAAGACCGTCGCCACCCTGTCCGGGCACACCGGGCCGGTCACGGCAGTGGCATTCTCGCCCGACGGGCGGCGGCTGCTGACCGGCTCCATCGACCAGACGGCACAGCTGTGGGAGACGGCGTCCGGCAAGGCCGTCGCCACCCTGTCGGGGCACACGGCCCAGATCCCGGCGGTGGCATTCTCGCCCGACGGACGGCTGGTGCTGACCGGTTCCGACGACAACACGGCGCGGCTGTGGGAGGCGGCGTCCGGCAAGGCCGTCGCCACGCTCACCGGGCACACCGGGCCGGTCGCGGCGGTGGCATTCTCGCCCGACGGACGCCTGGTGCTGACCGGCTCCAACGACGGCACGGCGCGGCTGTGGGAGGCGGCCTCCGGCAAGGCTGTAGCCTCGCTCGCCGGGCACACGGACCGGGTCGCGGCGGTGGCGTTCTCGCCCGACGGACGGCTGGTGCTGACCGGCTCCTCCGACAACACGGCGCGGCTGTGGGAGGCGGCGTCCGGCAAGGCCGTCGCCACGCTCACCGGGCACACGGGGCCAGTCGCGGCGGTGGCATTCTCGCCCGACGGGCAGCTGGTGCTGACCGGCTCCGACGACGGCACGGCGCAGTTGTGGGAGGCAGCGTCCGGCAAGGCCGTCGCCAGCCTGTCCGGACACACGCGGGCAGTCACGGCGGTGGCATTCTCGCCCGGCGGGCGGCTGGTGCTGACCGGCTCCGGTGACCGCACGGCGCGACTGTGGGAGGCGGCCTCCGGCAAGGCCGTCGCCACCCTGACCGGGCGCACGGACCCGGTCCAGGTCGTGGCATTGTCGCCCGACGGGCGGCTGGTGCTGACCGACTCCAGCGACAACACGGCGCAGCTGTGGGAGGCGGCGTCCGGCAAGGCCGTCGCCACGCTCACCGGGCACACGGGGCCAGTCGCGGCGGTGGCATTCTCGGCCGATGGACGGTTGCTGCTGACCGGCTCCAACGACAACACGGCGCGGCTGTGGGAGGCGGCGTCCGGCAAGGCCGTCGCCACCTTGTCGGGGCACAAGAGCCGGGTCGTGGCGGTGGCATTCTCGCCCGACGGGCGGCTGCTGCTGACCAGCTCCTGGGACAAGACGGCGCGGGTGTGGGAGGCGGCCTCCGGCAACGCCGTCGCCACGCTCACCGGGCACACGGACTGGGTCGAGGCGGGGGCATTTTCTCCGGACGGGCGGCTGGTGCTGACCGGCTCCCGCGATACCACGGCACGGCTGTGGGAAGCGGCCTCCGGCAAGGCTGTCGCCACGCTCACCGGGCACACGGGCTGGGTCGCCGCGGCGGCATTCTCACCCGACGGGCGGCTGGCGCTGACCGGCTCCTGGGACAACACGGCGCGGCTGTGGGAGGCGGCGTCCGGCAAGGCGGTCGCCACCTTGTCCGAGCACACGGCCCGGGTCGCGGCGGTAGCATTCTCGCCCGACGGACGGCTGGTGCTGACCGGCTCCGCCGACAACACGGCGCGGCTGTGGGAGACGGCGTCCGGCAAGGCCGTCGCCACCCTGTCCGGGCACACCGGGACGGTCGCGGCGGCGGCATTCTCGCCCGAGGGGCGGCTGGTGCTGACCGGCTCCAGCGATAACACGGTGCGGCAGTGGCGCCTGCTGGCCGACACCCAGACGCTCGTCGACACGGCAAGATCCATCGTTCCGCGCTGCCTGACGCCGGACCAGCGTCAGAGATTTCACCTCGCCCCCGAGCCGCCGCGCTGGTGCCACAGCATGCGTCTTTGGCCGTTCGACGATCCGGGCAAGAGCCCGCCACTCAGCTGGGACGAGCGCCTGGTTGCTGCCTGGGACTGGATGGTGCCCAAGACCTCCGCGCAATCGGCGGCCACCAGGCCGTGATTGCAAGCCAACCAGGCGCGTTCCGCGAGGTCGCGCGATCAATCAAGGCAAGATCGGATTACTTCGGCGAGTATTCGCCTGTGCCGAACAGCCAGCGCATCCAGCGCGGCCCCGACCAATAGCGGCGAATGACATATTTGCGCTTGGCGATTTCTTCCGGCGTCGGCACGTGGGTGTTGATCTTGGCACCGCTGGCGGCGATATCGGCGTTCGAGACGATGACCGGCCGCCCCTCGACCGGGTCGTATTCGGCATACTGCTCGTCCGGCGGTATTTGTTGTTGCGGCATGTGCGCTGCTCCGGCGATTTTCGCAAGAGGATATAGGCTGGGACTTGGCGGGCGGCTGTGATGTTCGTCACAGATAGGGGGCATATTTATATTCTAACCGGGTTACGCGGTGGTTGCGGAGCCGTCGAACAGGTGACAGGATTGGCAACGTGTCGTTGTTCTGGATCGCTGGTTCGGCAGGCAGGCACGTGACGCGGCGGTGATCGGGCACAGCGGGCGCGGGTCGCCCGGACCCTAAAGCATGTTCCGGCGAAGTGGACACCGGTTCGCCGACAAGAACATGCGCAAAGCAAGAGTTTACGGCCGTTTCCGGCCGAGGCAGTTATCAGGTGCGATTCAATTCGGCCGGGAACGGCTGTAGGCCATGGACCTCTCGGGATTGACACCTTCGTGGCGCGCCCTCGTCGTGGCGCTGATCTATTTCGGGACGTTCCTGACGCTGGGAAAGCTCGCCAAGCTGGTTGTTGACCGCTGGATGGCTCGGCGAGGAGAGGATTTGTCGGAGGTCCAACGCCAGGCAGGACCGAACCGTCGGCCCCGCGACGTTTTTCTGCTCGGTGCCTGGAGGCGCGAGGATTAGTCGACGGGCTTGCTGCTTGATGGCCAACGCCTGGGGGGCGCTGCCCCGGCCTCCTGAAGCTCGCACCATGAGCGCCAGGCACCCGCTGTCGCCGCCGGCGGAAATCATCGCCGCCGACCTGCTGGCCCCTGTGCGCGCTGCCCGAGCGCGCAGGCGCGGGCTGCGCGAGGGGACCCGCCCAGGATTGGACGCGTCAGACCAGGTCGATCCGGCAAAGCGCCGCGCGAATTGCCGGCGCATCCGCCGGCCTGACCAGCCGCGCGACCTCCTTGCCGTTCGTGAGGAAGATCAGGGTCGGCCACAGCTTCACCGCGAAGGAGCGGCCAAGCCGACGCCCGCTCGCATCGGCGATCTTGATGTGGCGCACCGCGGGGTGGCCGGCGAACGCCTCGTGGATCAGCGGCTGCGCGCGGCGGCAATGGCCGCACCACGCATTGCCGAACTCCAGGACGGTGGGGCCGGCCAGCGCGTCCACCTCGGGTCGCGAGAACTCGGTGGCGGCGTATTCCTGGGTCGCTGGCATGGCGGGATCGTCGCAGGTTCGGGGTTGACGGGGCAGGCGCGGGCCGCCGTCAAGAGTCCCAGCGTCCGATCGCGTGCACGTCGTCAGCCTGCCATCCCACCGGGATGACCGCAACTTCGCGCAAGCCGTTTACGGCCGTATTGAATCGAAATAAGAGAGGTGATCGAACGGGCAAGCGTGCGCGCTCTTCGAGCACTCGGGCCATGGAGGTCTTGCGTGAACGCAAAGGCGGCTTACAAGTCGTTTCGCTACAAGGCGAAGACCACCTGGGATTCCGGGCGGCGCGGTGTGCTCTCGGCGGCGGACAAACCGGATATCGTGGTTGGCAGCCCGCCGGAATTCAAAGGCCGGCCCGACAACTGGTCTCCCGAGGAGCTGCTCATCGCCTCGGTCAATACCTGCATCATGCTGACGTTCCTCACTCTCATTCAAGGGCAAGACCTGACCCTGGCGGGATATGACAGCGAGGTCGAAGGCCTGCTCGAGAACGTCGACGGCAAGTACCTCGTCACCGAAGTGACGGTTCGACCCCGCATCGCCGTCAGCGGCGAAGCCGAGGTCGCGCGCGCCCGTGAGCTGATCGAAAGCGCCGAAACCCGCTGCTTCATGTCGAACTCCGTCAAGGCAAAGGTCAGGCTCATTCCGGAGGTCGTGGTTTCCGCTTCGGCAGAGTGAGAAAGGGCGGCGGCCGCGTGTGGTGGAGAGCTGTGAAAATGGGGGGATTTACTCCCAGCTTGGTTGGCCTTGGCGTTCCCGAAAGACCAGACGTGCGCAAGTGCCGGAGACGTGCTTCGCTCGCGGCATGCGATCAGGGAGAGGCGCCATGCGCATAGTCGCGTTGGAAGAGCATTACACCGTTCCCACAATCGTCAGCCGCATCGATCCGGCCGCCATCCGCCGCCGCGGCTTTCCTGGGCCCGATGTCGTCTGGGGACAGGTCATCAAGCGGAACGAGTTGGCTCACCTCGGTGACGCGCGACTGGCGGACATGGATGCAAGCGGGATCACCGTGCAGGTGCTCTCGGTCGCCGGACCAGGGGCCGACGTCGTGCCGGGTGCCGAGGGCATCGCGCTGGCAACGGACTATAACAATGCCCTGGCCGAAGCCGCCTCCCGTCATCCGGACCGGTTCCGCGGTTTCGCGCATTTGCCGATGCATTCGCCGGATGCGGCGGCGGATGAGCTGGAACGGACGATCAAGGATCTCGGCTTCTGCGGGCTCCTGGTGAACGGACCGACGGACGGGCGCTTCCTCGATGATCCGAGGTTCGAGCCGATCCTGGCGCGGGCCGAGGCTCTGGGTGTGCCGATCTATATCCATCCGGGCATTCCGCCGGACACAGTGCGGGAGGCGCATTTCGACGGGCTGCCCGGCAATTTCAGCTTTACGCTCGCCGTATCGGCATGGGGCTGGCACATGGAGACCGCGATCCACGTGCTTCGGCTGGCTCTGAGCGGGACTCTCGATCGCCATCCGCGTCTTCAGATCGTCATCGGCCATATGGGTGAGGCCATTCCGTTCATGCTGGACCGAATTGACGAAACCACCGCCACCGAGGCGAAATTGCTGCTCCGGCGTTCGGTGCGGCAAACGATCCTCGATCACGTGTGGATTACGACCAGCGGATTCTTCACGATGGTGCCATTCGTGGCCGCGCTCATGACGTTCGGGGCGGACCGCATCATGTTCTCGGTCGACTATCCGTTCGCGTCCAATGCGCGGGCGCGGGCGTTCCTGGACGCGCTGCCCGTGTCCCCGGCCGACCGAGCGAAAATCGCGCACGGGAACGCGGACCGGCTGATGCCGCCGGCGACCTGAGACGGGTCAGGGCTGCCCTTGCAAAAATGCTCGGATTTTGCCCATCGTTCTTTTTCTTAACTCATCATCCTGATCCAATCGCCGACCATCACTCCACTTTGGATAGACGTGCATGTGATAATGAAACACGCTCTGTCCGGCCGCCGCTCCATTCGTTTGCGTGAGATAGATTCCGTCGGCGGCCAGGCCTTCCTTGGTTGCCCTCGCGACCTCCCTTGCCGTCTTCATGATCTTTGAGCCAAGCTCGTCATCCAGACCAAAGATATCCCGAATATGCTCTTTAGGAGCAACAATCGGATGACCCTCCAGCGAAACGAAGACTATCGTGTTTTCATCTTCCGCTATGATGTAGGCGGGAAGTTGCCGAGCAATTATCTTGCAGAAGATGCAGTTCATACGGCGAACCTCATGGCCCACTCTGCCCTGCCCTTCGAGTCTCACCGGGAGGACAGCGCACGGCGAGGCCGAGATCAATATCAGCAGACCAACCTGGCCTACGTCTCTCCCGCAAGCGCCGACCTGACCTTGCCGATCGCCGCGGCGATTGCCTGCTCCGCGTAGGGTCCCGGTCCCGACGCATGCAGGTGCCGATAAACCTGGCTTTGCGCATAACGTTGCACGCCGGCCGGCAGGCTCGGCAGCCACGCCGCGATGCGGTCCGGCGCCTCTCCATGCCGATGCTCCCAGTCGCTGCGCGCCGGTCCGAGGTCGAACGGCTCTTGGCTGCTCCCCCGCGCGTTCCTCAGCTCGTCGCGCAACAGCCGGGTCGCCACGACATCGATCTCCGCGCCCGACAGGGCGACGCCATAGATGTCGCGGGCGCGTTCGGGAGTGACCAGGCCGGCGTCGACATCCTCGGCGACCGCAGCCGGATCGCGCTCGAGCGCGTCGCCAAAGCCGCCGCCGCCGCCGCTCCAGATGCGGATGACCTCGCCGAGCTCGGGACGGTAGACGGTCCGCTTGCCGATCACGTGCGCGGCCTCGCCGCGACGCGTGCCGATGTTGCCGCCGGTACCGCCGGCGCCGCCCCCGGCCGCGCCCCACGCGCTGAAGCGATGCCGGTCCTTGCCGCGCATGACCACGACGGCGCTCGGATGCAGGATCTCCAGCTCGTAGGCGACGCCGAACCCGCCGCGGAACTTTCCGGCGCCTTCCAAATCCGCCGTGAGGCCGAAGCAGCGGACAATGACCGGCGCTTCCGATTCGAGGATCTCGACCGGAACGTTGCGCAGGAAGGCGACGGTGAGGTCGGTGCCGGAAATGCCGTCCTGATCCGGTCCGCCGCCCGATCCGCCGGAGACCGGGTTGGCGACGACGACGCGGCCGGTTCCGCCGAGCTCCGAGGTCGAGATGTAGGTGACGACCAGCGCGCTTGATCCGCCCGCCGGAACGCCGCCCGGCATGGCGCGCGTCATGGCGCCGAGGATGAGGTCGTGGACGCGCATCGCCGTCGTGTAGCGCATGCCGCAGGCGGCCGGGAAGGTGGCGTTCACCACCGACGATTTCGGCAGGACGAGATCGATGCAGCGGAGAATGCCGGCGTTGATGTGGATGCTCTCCGAATGGGTCACGACGAAATTGGTCAGCGCCAGCGACAGGAACGGATGGTGCGGCATGGAGCCGGTCGGCAGGTTGAGCGCCGAGCGCACCTGCGGATCGGAGCCGGTGTAGTCGAGCTCGATCGTGCCGTCGCCGCGCGCCGTCAGCTTCAGCGTCAGGCGGACCGGCACGTCGCTGACGTAATCGTCCTCAAAATATTCGACGAACTCGTAGGCGCCGGCCGGGATGCCGGCGAGCACCTTGCGGGCGAGCAGCTCGGTGCGATCGAGGGTGGCGTAGATGGCCTGCTCGACATCGCCGCCGCCATAGCGTTCGGCCAGCCGGTTGAGACGGATCTCCGCCTTGTCGAGCGCGGCGACGCAGGCCGTGATGTCGCCCCAGTTGAGCGCCGGGATGCGGCAATTGTCGGCAAAAATGTTCCAGATCTGCTCGTTGAGCTCGCCGCCGCGGAACAGCTTTACCGGGCGCAGCCGCAGCCCCTCCTGAAAGATCTCGTTGTTCTGCATGTCGATGCTGCCCGGCGCGTAGCCGCCGACATCGGTGCAATGGATGAACGCCCAGGCGAAGCACATGAGCCTGCCGCCGACGAAGATCGGCTTGAAGATGTAGATGTCGTTGAGATGCATCACCATGCCGCCGGTCGAGTACGGATCGTTGGTGATGAGGATGTCGCCCGGCTCCCACACCGGCGTCGCCTGCGTGCCGGCGTGCATCGCCACGCCCATCAGCGGCGTCGCGCCGCTGCCATACGGATAGGCGAACATCTCGCCTTCCCGGCTGACCAGGGCGACGCCGAAATCCTGGGTTTCCTTGACGAAGGTGGTGTGCGAGGAGCGCAGCACGATCCACGCCATCTCGTCGACGATGGCCTTGAACAGATTGGCGAAGATTTCCACGCCGACCGCGTCCTGACGGAAAGCCGCCTGCTTCAGCATGACTAATCCTTGTTCGCTGCGCTGCGCGCGACGATCAGCGCGCCTGACGCCACCGTGCTGGCGTGCCAGCCGGGAGGAATCAGCGTCGTCGTATCCATCTGATTGACGATGGCCGGCCCGTCGATCCGCCGCCCCGGCGCCAGACTGTCGCGTTCAAACACCGCGGCCGCGAAGCTGGAGCCGAACAGACGAACCTGCCGCGACGACGGCGGTCCCGGCTCCGGCGTCGACGCCAGCGGCAGGATGCGCGGTTTCGGCATGACGCCGACGATATGCGCGCGCAGCTCCTTGAGCCAGACCTCGGCCGCATCGGCGGCATGACCGTAGGTCGCCCGATGGGCATCGTGGAAGGCGCCGGCGATTTTTCCGGCGCCATTCTCCGCCAGCCAGGTCGATTGCAGCGGCACCGTCACGTCATAGCCCTGGCCGTCATATCGCATGTCGGCCGCGATCTCGATCGCCGTCGCGGTGACCGGCAGCGTCAAAATCTGCTCGGCGATCCACGCCTGCGCCTCCCTCTCGATGTCATGCAGCGCGTCGGCGAGACGGTTTTTGGCGAGCTTGCCGAGGCGCTCATAGATCGGCTGGACGAGGTCGCCCTCGAGATCGGCGCGCGCGGCGCCGAGCGCGCTGAGCGCGCCGGGGCGCGGCGGCACCAGGATCGCATCGATCGCGATCTCCTCGGCGAGCAGCGCTGCCATCAGCGGTCCGGCGCCGCCGAACGCCACCATGCGGAAGTGCGGCGCGTCGACGCCGCGGCGCGCCAGCACGCTCGACGCCTCCGCGGTCATCAGCGCGGTGGCGACGCGGATCGCGCCGTCGGCGACGTCCTCGACGCTCATGCCGATCTGCGACGCGATCGTGTCGAGCGCTTGGCGCGCCGGCGCCATCTGCAGCGGCAGCCGGCCGCCGAGGCGCTGGCCGGGAGCGAGCAGGCCGGCGACCAGGAAGGCGTCGGTCAAGGCGGGGACGAGCGAGGTCGCGACGCCGTAGCAGGCGGGGCCGGGATCGGCGCCGACGCTGCGCGGCCCCACCTTGAGCGAGCCGGTCTGGTCGAGCCAGATGATCGAGCCGCCGCCCGCTCCGATGCTCGACACCGCGATGGTCGGGATGAGGACCGGGAACTCGGCGATGTGCTCCTCGGAGCTCAGCACCGGGCGGCCGCCGCGGATGACGCCGATGTCGGCGCTGGTACCGCCCACGTCGAGGGTCAACAGGTCGGCTGAGCTCCAGCCGGCATCGGCGGCCGCGTCGGCGGCGCCGCTGACACCCGCGGCGGGCCCCGAGAGCAGCGCCACCACCGGGCGGCGGCGGATCGTTGCGGCGAGCTCCGCCCCGCCATTGGAGCGCGCGGCCCGCGCCGGGGTGGCGATCGAACGCTCCGCCAGCCCGGCGGCAAGGCGGTCGACGTAGCCTTCGATGATCGGACGGATGCTGGCATTGATCGCGGTGAGCACGCCGCGCTCGTATTCGCGCGCCTGCGGCCACACCGCGCTGGAGAGCTCGACGCGAAGGCCGATGCCGCTCTCCTTGACGATGTCGCGGACCGCCTGCTCGTGGGCGGGATTGCGATAGCTGTGCAGCAAGGTAACGACGGCGATCTCGACGCCGAGCGCGCCGAGCTCGCGGGCCGCGGCGAGGACATCGGCCTCGACGAGTTTTTCGATCTCCCTTCCGTCGACGCCGATCCGGCCGCGGATCTCGCGGACCAGGGCGCGGCGCACCAGCGGCAGCGGGCGGCGCGAATCGAACCGCATGGGATGCGGGATCGCCAGTCGCTGCAGCTCGAAGAGGTCGCGAAATCCCGCCGTGACCAGCAGCCCGATCCGCGCGCCGCGCCGCTCGATCAGCGCATTGGTCGCAACCGTGCTGCTGTGGGTGTGGACCATTTCTCGCCACGCGGCGTCGGCCAGCGACAGGGTCTGTCTGAGCTCGTCGATGCCGGCCAGAATGCTCGCCCCCGGACGAGCGGGCGTGCTCGGCACCTTGATGCAATGCATCTCGCCGGAACCGGCGTAGAGCACAAAGTCCGTAAACGTGCCGCCGACATCGGTGCCAAGGAAACAAACGGAAGTTGTCAACGCGGTGGCTCCATCGCTAGATCGGCCCTTTCCCGGCCGGCGCCTTCAGGGCTGTCGCATATGGCAGGAATGCGCCGCGGGCTCCACCTCTCCCCGCGTGCGGGGAGAGGTCGACGCGAAGCGTCGGGTGAGGGGGCCTCGCCCCACAACGTGCGCCGTGATCTGCCGCAAGGGCCCCTCACCCCGACCCTCTCCCCGCGAAGAGCGGGGAGAGGGAGACGAGGCGCCGAGTGCGCCGCGAGGCCTTCGGCGTCAAGTCGGCTCCCCTCGGTACGCGCTGCGCGCGGCCCCGGGGCTGACCTTGCCGTTGCGGACATCGGCGTCGACCCGCTGTGGCGTGCGGGACTGCGGCGGCCCATATCCGCCGCCGCCGGCGGTCTCGACCAGCAGGCGATCGCCTTTGTGCAAGGTCGTCACGATCTTCGAGAGGATCACCTCCTCGCCGCCGTTGGCGCGACGGATGACGGAACGCGCCATCGCACCGGCGCCGCCGCCCGAAAGCCCTGGCGCGGCGCTCGCATGCCGCTCGCCGCGATGCGAGAAGGAGACCTCGCCTTCGAGGATCTCGTACTCGCGAAGAATCCCGAGGCCGCCGCGAAACTCGCCCGCGCCGCCGGAATCCATGCGCAGCGCCGTGCGATGGATGCGGATCGGCGCTTCCATCTCCATCGCCTCGACGGGCAGGTTCATGCAGTTGGTCGCATCGGTCTCGATGACGTCGACGCCGTCCTGGCCGGCGCTGGCCCCGCTGCCGCCCGCCACCAGCTCGCCGATGACATAGCGGGTTCCGTCGCGCTGGCGGCCGCCGAACGCCATCACCAAAAGCTCGCCCGCCGGCGATGCCGGCACCTTGCCGGGCAGAACCGGGGCCAGCGCGCCGATCATGCAGCCGGTGATCCGTTTGATGGTCGCGGTGCGGGCATTGACCGGCGCCGGCTCCACCGGGTTGACGATGGAGCCTTCCGGCAGACGCAGCTTTATCGGGCGAAAGCAGCCGCCATTGGTCGGGATCCGCGGATCGGTGAGCGCGCGCACCGCAAAGCAGGCGGCGGCGAGCGAGCCCGACGGAACGCAGTTCAGCGGCCCCCTGACCTGCGCGCTCGTCCCCGTCAGGTCGAAGGTGATGGTGCCGTCCGCCACGGTCGCGGCGACCTCGATGCGGATCGGCTTGTCGAGCTCGATCCCGTCATTGTCGAGATAGTCGACGCAGCGATAGGTGCCTTGAGGAATCCGCCGCAGCGCCTCACGGGTCATGGTCTCGGAGCGCAGCAGCAGCTCGTCGAAGATGGCAGCCAGCTGGTTATGGCCATAGCGGTGAGCGAGCTCGTCCAGACGGCGCGACGCCACGGTGCAGGCCGCCACCTGGGCATTGAGGTCGCCCATCACGGTGTCCGGTATGCGCACATTCTGCCGCAGCATCCGCACGAAGGTGTCGTTGAAGACTCCGGCCTCGCGCAGCTTGAGCGGCGGGATGCGCAGGCCCTCCTGATAGATCTCGGTCGCATTGGTCGGCACCGACCCCGCCGACATGCCGCCCATGTCCTGGTGGTGCGTCATCGTCCCTGCGAGCGCGATCGCCATACCGCGGTGGAAGATCGGAACCACCACAGCGAGGTCGGGCAGATGCGTGCCGCCCGCATAGGGATCGTTGAGGATATAGGCGTCGCCGTCGCGCATCGTCTCCAGCGGATAGGCCTTCAGGATCGCGGCGACCGCCGGAATCAATGTCGCCAGATGGATCGGGATCGAGCAGGATTGGGCAAGCGTCGTGCCGTCGGGGGTGAACAGGCTCGCCGAGGCATCGAGCCCCTCCTTGACGATCGCCGAGAACGAGCTGCGCAGCAGCGTCGACTGCATCTCGTTGGCGATGCCGTCGAGCTTGTGCCGCACCACCTCGATGGTGATGGGATCGAGCGCCTGGTGGCTAGGCATCGCCAAAGCTCCGTCAGTCGGACGTCAGGATGAGGGTGCCGTTCGCCACGACGCTGGCGCGCCAGCCCGGCTCGACAAGTGTCGTCGTATCGGCCTGCTCGACGATGGCCGGTCCGTCGAACGCAGCGCCGATAGCGAGCGCCGCGCGGTCGTAGAGCGCGGCTTCGACGAACGCGGCGTTGTCGCCGGTCAGGATGCGGCGGGTACCCTTGTGCGCCTCGCGCCCGCTCGGCGCGTAGGCGACGCGGGGCGGCCGGCTCGCAGGCAAGCGATGGATGCTGCGCAGATTGACCAGCTGCGCCGGGCCATCGGTGCTGTGGCCGTAGATGCGGTCATGGGCCGCCTGGAACGCCCGATAAAGGGCGCCAAGCGGATCAGGAGCGGTCGCGACGACAGGCACCTCGAGGTGGTAGGACTGCCCGATGTAGCAGACATCCGCGAAGTAGAGGATCTCGCAGGTCCCGGCCGCGACATCCTCCTGCCGCATCAGCGCCGCGCAGGTCTTGTCGATCTCGTCGAGGGCGAGACGGAGATCGGGCCACGACACGGCGGCGAGCGGCCGGGGAAACGCCGCCGATACCTGATGCTCGACCGGCGCGGCGAGCAGGCCCGCTGCCGACAGGACGCCGGGATGCAGCGGCACCGCGATCCGCCCGATGCCGAGCTCGCGGGCGAGCGCGGTTGCGTGCAGCGGTCCGGCGCCGCCCAACGGCACCAGCGTGTATTTGCGCGGGTCTATGCCGCGACCGATCGAGATCAGGCGTATCGCCTCCGCCATCTGCGCGTTGACGACGCGGTGGATGCCCAGCGCGGCCTGATCGACCGGCATGCGGAGCGGTTCTGCGACCTTGCGGGCGATCGCCTCGCGCGCCCGCTCCGGCACCAGGGTGACGGAGCCGTTGGCGAAATATTTTGGATCGATATAGCCGAGCAGCACCGAGGCGTCGGTGACCGTCGCCTCGCTGCCGCCGCGGTCGTAGCAGGCCGGGCCCGGCTCGGAGCCGGCGGATTGCGGTCCGACATGCAGCGATCCGCCCTCGTCGATCCAGACGATGCTGCCGCCGCCGGAGCCGATCGCGTTGACGTCGACCATCGGAACGCGGACCGCGTAGCCGCTGATCGTCCCCTCGGAACGGATCAGCGGTTGCCCGCCGCTGACCAGCGCGATGTCGCAGCTGGTGCCCCCGATATCGACCGTGATCAGATCGCCGAGGCCAAGCGCCTGACCGGCCTCGACCCCGCCCATCACGCCCGCCGCGGGGCCGGACAGAAAGAGCCGCACGGGAAACCGCCGGGCGATGCGCGATGAGCTGATGCCGCCCCGCGACTGCATGATCTGCAGCGGCGCCTCGACGCCGAGCCCGGCGAGGTCGTGCTCCATGGTTCTCAGATAGAAGTCCACGACCGGCTTGATGTAGGCGTCGAAGGCGGTGACGCAGGTGCGCTCGTACTCGCGAAACGCCGGGTCGACCTCGCACGACAGCGACACCATCATGCCGGGGCACAGTTCCTGGATGATCTCCCGCACGCGGATCTCGTGTGCCGGGTTGAGGAACGAGAACAGGAAGCTGACCGCGATGGAGCTGACGCCCTCCGCTTCCAGCCGCCGGACCGCCCGCTCGACCGACGCCTCCTCGAGCGGCACCAGCACCTCGCCCTGCGCCGTCATGCGCTCGCGCACTTCCTGACGCAGCGCCCCCGGCGCCAGGAAAACCGGCGACTCGGGCTTAAGCACGAGGTCGTACATGGCATGCCGCATCTGCCGCCCGATCTCCAGCACGTCCTTGAAGCCTTCGGTCGTCAACAGACCGATCCGGGCGCCGGTGGCCTCGAGGACGGCGTTGGTCGCAACCGTCGTGCCATGCACGAAGCGGGCGATCGCTTTTGGCGCAACCGACCAGTCGCGCCGTATCAGCTCGACCGCGGCCTTGACGCCGGCGCCCGGATTGCGGCTTGTGGTTGGAATTTTGACCAACCTCATGCCGCCATCGGGGGCGCGGCAGACGACATCGGTAAACGTGCCGCCGATGTCCACGCCGATGGCGAAGCTGTCCTGTACCGCCGTCATGTCCGGATTTCACACCCCGCCGATCGATCCTAGAGCAGCGCACGCCAGCCGTCATGACCGATCTGCGACGTACCCTTGCGTCGCCGTCGCTTTCGGATGATCATGACGGCGCAGGGTGGATTCCTGAACCAGGACCCGGTGCGGGCAGCAAGTCCACTCTGTCAGGGGCAGGGCTATCGCATGTGACCCCGCGGCGCACTCGGCGCCTCTTCTCCCTCTCCCCGCTCTTTGCGGGGAGAGGGTCAGGGTGAGGGGCTCTTTTCAAGAGTTTCGGCGCTTGGAGAGGCCCCCTCACCCGCCGCGCTACGCGCGTCGACCTCTCCCCGCATGCGGGGAGAGGTGGAGCTCGCGGCGCGCTCCTGCCATATGCGACAGCCCTGCCTGCCAGGGGGAGAGCAAGACCATGCGCTTCAAGCGGCCTGCCTGCACGGCAGCAACCTTGGCGATCATCGCCGTGACGGCACTCCCGGTGCAGGCCGAGAACACGCAGGGGATCACCGATACGACGATCAGGATCGGCAATCTCGGCCCGTTCTCGGGCGAGAGCTCGGGCTTCACGCCGCTCAATTACGGGCCGGACGCCTATCTGCGCCACATTAACGCGCAAGGCGGCGTGCATGGCCGGAAATTCGAGACCGTCTTCGCCGACGACGCATGCAACGAGGCCAAGGGCATCGCGGCGGCCAAGAAGCTGATCTACGAAGACAAGGTGTTCATGATCATCGGCCATCCGTGCAGCGGCGTCGCGATGGCGATCAAACCGATGCTCGACAAGGAGGGCGTCCCCTGGATGGGGCTCGCCGCCAACCCCAAGATCACCAACCCGGTGGTGCCCAACAGTTTCCATGTCGGCTACACCGGCATCGCCTCGGGCCAGACCATGGCGCGGTTCGCGATGAGCAAGCCGGGGGTGAAGAAGCTCGCCCTCGTCCAGCACAGCAACGACTGGGCGCACGGCTATTGCAATCCGGCGGCCGCATACATCAAGCAGAACGGCGGCGAGGTCGCGGTGGAGACCGCAATGGAGCGCGGCTCGACCGACGCCACCGCCCAGGTCCTGCAGATCAAGGCGTCCGGCGCCCAGGCAGTCATGGGGTGTCTCTATCAGCAGGAGCTGGTCATCCTGCTGCGTGACATGCACAAGTTCGGCGTCAAGGTGCCGGTTCTCGGCGCGCTCGGCGCCGATTTCCAGCAGACCGTCGATCAGGTCGGCGATCCCGACGCGGTCAGGCAGGTGTTCTTCCAGCCGTACCAGTTCAAGGCACCGCTCGGCAAGGGACCGCTCAAGGAGTTCCGCGACATCTTCCTCAAGTACCTGACCAAGGACGAATTGCCCAAGATGGGCGAGCCGACGAACTTCTATTATTTTGGCGTTCCCGCCGGAATCGTCACCGTCGAGGCGTTCCGTCGTGCCGGTCGTGAGGCGACGCGCGAGAAATGGATCGCCGCCATGGAGTTGATCAAGGATTTCGACACCGGGGTCTTTGCCGACCTGGAGAGCTTCAGCCGCGAAAATCACGATGGCGTCTCGCGCATGAATGCCGTCGGCCTCGACAGCAACGGCAGGGAGACGGTCTACAAGTCATGGGATGTGCCGGTCGCGGAAGGCAATTGACATGGGCGCCCGGCCCGTTCCGTTGAGCGGACGGGAACGCCGCAACCGCAGATCACCACCGTGCTGATGGTGCTTCCGCAGCTCGTCGTCAGCGGCATTGCCACCGGCATGCTCTACGCGCTGATCGCGCTCTCGATGACGCTTGGCTACCGCGCCACGACGGTGGTGAATTTCGGCCATGGCGACATGGTCATGGCCGGTGCCTATGCGACCTTCGTCCTTGCCATCGGCGTCGGGCTGCCGTTTGCGCCCGCCTTCGCGCTTGCGGCGGCGCTGCTCTTCCTGTTCGGGCTGATGACCCAGCGCCTGCTGATGCAGCGGATCAGCGACGGTCCGCATCTGTCGCTCGCCATGATGGCGCTGGCGATCGGCTACGCGGTGCGCGGCGTCGCCCGGCTCGAATGGGGCAACGACATCCTCAAGCTGGTGCGGCCCTACAGATCCGCCAGCTTCCTGGTCGGCTCCGTCGTCGTGACCATGGACGATCTGATGATCTCAGGCGCGGTGCTTCTGCTTCTTCTCATGCTCTTCCTGGTCTTCAACCTGACGCCGATCGGAAAAACCACCCAGGCGGTGTTCCAGACCCGGCGCGGCGCCGCGCTCGTCGGGATCAACGTGCATGCCGTCCAGGGCGTCATCTGGGGCGCCGCCGCGGCGCTGGGCGCGGTCGGCGGCGTGATGCTGGCGCTGATCGGCCCGCTGACGCCGGACATGGGCGTGTGGACCCTGGTGCGCGGCTTCGCCGCGATGACACTGGGCGGGTTCGGCTCGCTCCACGGCGCCGTGGTCGGCGGCGTCCTGCTCGGCGTCATGGAGAAGGTCTTGGGCTTCTACGCCTCGACCGTCTTCATCGACATCACCGCCTATCTGGTGACCATCCTGGTGCTGCTGGTCCGGCCGCAAGGCCTGTTCGGGCAGCGTGTGGCGCTGCGCGTTTGAGCGGGACCGGCGCCAGCGCATCGCGCAGCGGCGCGCCGCGCAACCGCGTCGGCCGGCACCTGTTCTGGCTGGTGCCGCTTCTCCTGCTGCCGGTGCCGGTGTGGCTCAACCAGTATCAGCAGTATGTGCTCAACCTGATGCTGGTCTACGTGCCGGTCGGCATCGGCTTCAACGTCGTGGTCGGCAATCTCGGATTGCTGGCTTTTTCCAACGTCGCGTTCTTCGGGATCGGCGCCTATGCGTCGGGCATCCTGATGGTCCACCTCGGCCTGCCGTGGTGGGCGACGGTGCTGCCCGCGGGAATTCTCGGCGGCATCGCCGGCGCCGCCGCCAGCGTGCCGGCGCTGCGCGGCGTGCGGCTGTTCTACCTCGCCATCATGACGCTGGCGTTCGGCGAGCTCATGCGCTGGGTCTACATACGCTGGGAGACGGTGACCGGCGGCTCGTTCGGCATGGCGGTGCCGCCGGCCGATGTCTTCGGCTTTGCGCTGGAGACCGACCGGCAGAAATTCTATCCGTTCCTCCTCCTCGTGATCCTGGTGACCGTCGCCACCGACCGGCTGCTGCGCTCCCGCTTCGGCCGTGCCTTCCTGTCGATCAAGAGCAACGAGACCGCGTGCGCCGCGATGGGTATCCCGACCGACCGCTATATCGTGCTCGGCTTCGCCTGGGGCGGCTTCTCGGTCGGCATCGGCGGCGCCATGTATGCGGCGCTCATCGGCCATCTGACACCGACGTCGTTCGATCTGACCGAGCTGGTCCAGCAGTTCGCCATCATCATGGTCGGCGGCCTCGGCAGCCTCACCGGCTCCGTGCTCGGTGCCGTCGTTATCACCGCCGCACCGGAAGTCTTCAGCAAGTTCCCCGGCTTCCAGGAGCTGGTGTTCGGTCTCCTCATCATCATCGTCATCCTGTTCCTGCCGCGTGGTCTGGCGAGCCTGCTGGCGAAGGCGCACCCTGTGTTCCACGATCGCCATTACCGGGATTAATGCCGAAATTCCGATCATGTAGGATGGGTTGAGCGGAGCGAAACCCATCGCCAGACGAGGGGCCCTGTGATGGGTTTCGCAAGAGCTCAACCCATCCTACCGGTCGGGGAATGACATGGCGCCGCTGCTGGAAGTCTCCGAGCTGACCGTGCGTTTCGGCGGCCTGACTGCGGTCGACCGTGTCTCGTTCTGCGTCGACGCCGGCGAGATCTGCGCCCTGATCGGCCCCAATGGCGCTGGCAAGACGACGCTGTTCAACGCCATCGCCGGGAATGCGCTGGCCGATGCGGGACGAATCCTGTTGCGCGGCGAGGCCATCGACCGCCTGACGCCGCACGAGATCGCCGCCAAGGGCGTGCGCCGGACTTTTCAGAATGGCGGCCTGTTCGGCGAGCTGACCGTGCTGGAGAACATCCTGGTGGGGCTGCATACCGAGGTCGACAGCGGCTTCCTCGGGCTCGTTCTCGGTCGACCTGCGGCGTCACGAGCGGAGGCCAGGGCAACCGGGCGGGCCCGCGAGCTGCTCGGCCTCATGGACATCGCCGACCTCGCGGACCGCCCGGTCACCGAGCTGTCCGGCGGGCAGCAGCGCATGGTCGAGATCGTCCGCGCGCTCGCCACTGATCCGCCGCTGTTGCTGCTCGATGAGCCGGCGGTCGGCCTGGCGCCGGCGATGCGCGAACAGCTGGGAACACTCATCCGGCGCCTCGCCCGGGAGCGAGGGTTAGGCATCGTGCTGATCGAGCATGCGCTCGAGCTGGTGATGAACATCTCCGATCGCATTCTCGTGCTCAACTACGGCCGCAAGGTCGCCGACGGGCCGCCGGCAGCGGTGCGCGCCGACAAGAAGGTGCTGGAGGCCTATCTCGGTCATGCCTGAGACGCCGCCCGCGCCGATCATCGACATACGGGACCTCGAGGCCGGCTATCCGGGCAGGCAGATCCTGTTCGGCGTCAGTCTCGCCGTCGTCAAGGGTGGGGCCGTGGCGCTGCTCGGTGCCAACGGCAGCGGCAAGTCGACCGTGCTCAATACCGTGAGCGGATTTCGTGCGACCGTGGGCCGGCTCGATCCGGTTCGACGGCGAGGAGCTTGCCGGCAAGGCGCCGCACGAGATTTTTCGCCGCGGCATCATTCAGGTCTCGCAGGCACGCGACCTTTTTCCCGACATGTCGGTCGAGGACAATCTGCGGCTCGGCGCCCGGGTCCGCGGCGGCAGGCTGGCAAGAACTCCTCGCCGGCATCTATCAGTCGTTTCCCCGCCTCGCCGAGCGCCGGCGGCAACCGGTCCAGCTGATGTCCGGCGGCGAGCAGCAGATGGTCGCGATCGGCCGTGCCCTGGTGGGAGAGCCGAAGCTGCTCCTGCTCGACGAGCCGTCCGGCGGCCTCGCCCCGGCTTTCGTCAGCGAGATCGCGTCGATCATCGCGGCGCTCAAGCGGCGGGGCGTCACCATGGTGATCGTGGAGCAGAATATCAAGCTCGCTCTCGCCGTCGCCGATCGCTTCCTCATCCTGCGGGACGGCCGCGTCAAGGACGGCGAGAAAGCTGGCGGCTCGCTCGCCGAGGAAGACATCGTGCGCAGCATCTATCTCTGATCCACTATTCACCCTGCTTTGCAGCTCGTCTAAGCTCGCGGCCTCACCGTGCGCTCCAGGCGGTCCGACGCGAGCGCTGCCCGGCAATGCGAGTGCTTCGCGAGCGAGCCCATGACCGACAGTCTCCCCACCGCGACCCGCGTTTCCGATCCTGGCATTCGCGCCCTCTACAAACAGGAAAGCCGCTGGCAGTCATGGCTCGACGTCGAGGTGGCGCTGGCGAGGGCGCAGGCAGAGCTCGGCATCATTCCAGCCGAGGCCGTCGACCCGATAGCCAGGGCGGCGCGCCTGGAATTCATGGATCGTGCGCGCATCGACGAGGGTTTTCGGCGAACCGGCCACACGCTGGTGCCGCTGGTCTGGGAGCTTGCCCGCGTCGTCGGCGAGCCGCACGGCGGCTGGGTGCATTGGGGCGCCACCACGCAGAACATCACGCAGACCGGCGATCTGCTTGTGCTGCGCCAGGCGCACCGCATCTTCCTCACCCAGGTCGCCGACGTGCTTGCCGCCATGGCCGACCTCGCCGAGCGCGGCGCCGACATGGCACTCCCCGGCCGCACGCACGGCCAGCACGCCGTGCCGGCGACGTTCGGCTACAAGGTGGCGGTGTGGATCGACGAGATTCTGCGCCACCTCGAGCGGCTCGAGCAGGCGGCTCCCCGCCTGTTCGTCGCCATGCTGGGCGGTGGCGCCGGAACGTTCGCCTCGCTCGGCCGACAGGGCCCGCTGGTGCAGGCAAGTATCGCACGACATCTGGGCTTCGGCACGATGACGGTGCCATCGCGCGCGCTCGGTGACCATCTGGCCGAGAACGTCTGCGTCCTCGGCCTGCTGGCGGCCACCTGCGCAAAAATCGGCCGCGAGGTCTATACGCTGATGAAGACCGAGTTCGGCGAGGTGGAGGAGCCGGTGCCGCCGGGCACCGTCGGGTCATCGACCATGCCGCAGAAACGGAACCCGAAGCTGTGCCAGGACATCATCGCGCTGGCGGCGGAGGTGCGCATGCAGGTGCCGCTGGCGCTCGAAGCCATGCAGACCGAGCACGAGGCTGACCGCACGACGACGCTGATGATGGATGCCGCCGAGAGCCGCGCCGCGATCGCGACCGGCGATCTGCTCGCGCGTCTTGCCGAGGTGATGCGAGGGCTCAAGCTCGATCCGGTGCGCATGCGCCGCAATCTCGACCTCGGCGGCGGGCTGATCATGGCGGAAGCGATCATGCTGGAGCTTGGCACCACGCTTGGCCGTCAGCAGGCGCACGACGTGGTCTATGATGCCGCCCAGTCGGCCTTCGTCGAGGGCAAGGGCTTCTCCGACGTGCTCGCTGCGGACGCCCGCGTCACCCGGCATCTCGACCAGGCGACGATCGAGAAATTGCTCGATCCCGTCGCCTACACCGGGCTGTGCTCCGACATGGCGCAAGAGGGGGCCGCACGCGCGCGGACTGCTGTGGCGCGTCTTCACAAGGTCGGCTGAGGCGAAGGGGCACCGGGGGCGGTGGTCCCTGGTGTCGGCGGTCCCGGTGCCACTTTGAATAAAGCAGCCGGCACGTCCTTCGCATTCTAACGTTGTAGTGCCCCTTGGTGCGGGTGGGTCAACCGCCAAGCCCCCTCTACGCCGCTGCGGACCGTCGACCTGGGGCTCGCCCGTTGTCGACTGAGCTGGGGGAGAGCTTTGCCTCCTAATCAAATAACAAACTTGATCTTGCCTTGCCCCCAAACCGCTGATCCAGACTAACTCTGATCCTCTCGGGGATGCTTTGCCAGTTACCTCCATGGCAGGAGATGAAAACATCAGAAAGCACTTCGGAAACATCCTTCACGAAAGGCGGAAGTTGCCCCACGACGTTTGCAGGCAATACTATGTCCGCAGGCCGATTGGCCGTGGGCATTTTATCTGGATGACCGCCATGAATGAAGATAGACATATGTGCGTATGGGTCTTTAATTTTTCTATTACGCTTCTTTTCTAATTCCGTCCACCTCTTATCATATTGCTGGTAGTATTTGCTCAAATATTGATCTATCGCTCCGGGTAAGCGGGCCTGCTCCGTACCGGCAACTACCGCTCGCCACTCTACCGGATGGTCACGATAGTATAGCCAGCCATACGCTAGGTCGTAGTGAGTTCGCAAGGAGAAGATCGCTGATCGCAAGAGACCGAGGTAGGTCAACGAAACCACTTCGACGGCAGCTGAAAATGACCCACTTACGAGCGCTTTCCTGATGTCGTCTTCATGTTCTGCAGAGTACTTGATGAGCCACTCGCGACTTAACTCGAACGCCGCCTCGCACTCTTTTACGTAAGTCAGCCTTTTGCTGCGCTCGGCATTGATTGCCTTGTCGAGATCTACGTACCTCTTCATTCCGGTTTGTCCAATGGCCATGGAGACGGAGGCTCGTGTACCCGTTTGTTGCGAAGCACCGTAGCGGAGTGAAGTAACTTGCTTGCCCCTACAGTTCTGCTTACGCTTGACAACCATTCGGCCAACGATTTCTTGGCAACAAACCTCGGCAAGATCGAACTATCCTTATCAAGAGCCTCCGTCACACCATCCACAATCTCGTCGTTGGTTAATCGTGCCTCATGTTTGAGTAGAGTGATGACCCTATTCACGACATCAGTCGTGGTCGAGCTTTCGATTGCTCCAGCACCGTGAACACCGTTGGTGTCGTCGCTTACTGCGAAGAGGGACATATTCTGCTCGATCTGGCGGAAAAGTTTAAAGATGTGCCCGGGTGACGATTTGTTGACAAAGCGAACAAATTCATCAACTTCTTCACGCTTTAAGCGAAGTGCAGCCAGCGCAAAAAGTATCCTATTTGTTCGGAAGTATCTTGGCATTTGTCAGATTCCCAACTTAGTCGCCAGCTCGTCGGAAAGTTTGAATAGTTCAGTTCTAAGCGTGCCAACCCACGACGCCCGTTTATCAGTAGCAAAACCTGTGTAGCTAGGGTTGGCTGCCAACAGATTCGACCGGTGGAGACGATTAACCAGGACATCCGCGCCAAAACTTGAACCGCGCAGTTCCGTCTCAACGCTATCGGGTTTGCTCCCCCGTGCAACGCCGTTCATGATAATGAGCTGATTGGGTGATGGATCAGGTCCGATCTTGTCAAGAAGTTGCTTAACGAGTTGCACGCCAATAACCGAGTACTTGTCAGGTCGAACAGGAGATAAGATGTGCGTACTTGTTTGAAGGGCGCATTGAGTAATAAAGGAACTGCTGGGGTTACAGTCAAGGACTATCAATCCGTAATCATTGCGTGCCTGAGATATAAAGCGTTTGAAATACTTCAACGCGGCATTCAGGCCATGAGGGTCATCGACTAGGCTGTACTTGACTAGTGCAAAATTACCGCACACTAGGTCAAGTCGAGCCGAGCCATCAGTGAGGCGCTTCAGCGTTACCGTAATATCTTTTGCTCGGGGTGGCGCACTAGTGGAGGTCTTAATTTCGAAAAAATCAGAACTCGGAGGTGGTTCGAAAGCTGCTATGACAGTCTTATTCGCACCGGAAGCCATCTCATAATCTTTCTCAGTCAAAACGCACTGTGTAAGGTTGAATTGAGGGTCCAGATCGATCAATAGAGTTGTTACTCCGCGCCGCCGATATAGTTCTCTCATTAGGTGTGCGGTTAATGTCGTCTTTCCCACGCCGCCCTTCATGTTCAGAACGGACAAGACCGGCGCTTTCGACATATTTCCCCCCGAAATGCTAGTTGCATGCAACTGAAAGGATAAGGCCTATAGCGTTCCGGTCAAGGTTAGTGGGGTGGGGTGGGGTGGGGTGTCGTAGCGCGCAAGAGCAAACGGAGCAACACCGGGGTGAGCCGGAGAGGCAGTCCCGCCAGGAAGCCGCATTTAACATGCCCTTAAAGAAAAGGCGTCTTTGCCGTTGGGGTTTCCGCAGTACTTTCAATGGCATGAGTGCCCGCGTCGTTGTTCGGCTCTCGCCCTTTGTGGCCCCGGGCGTTGGCTTTGGCGATCCTTTCCAGCTGCCGCGCGCGCGCATTAGGTTCAAGGCATTCGGCCGCGGGTAGTTCCGGTGCCGTCGACGATCCCCCGGCGCGCAGGAACGAGCATTCTAAGGCCTTGGAATTGTGTAAAAATGCGGGCCAATCCGGGCCGTTCCCATTTCCAGGTTATGAGCTATAGAAGGTCTCCTCTATAGCTCATAATCCGGCAGATCATGAGTTATCGCAACAGCGTTCTATGCCTCACGACAGCCCCGCCGCGCTTCGCATGCGCTGGGCCCGCCAGGAAATCCACGCCACAGGCCGAGAAATCGCTTAACGGCGTTCCTGAAACGTTCTAATCTCGTCGTATGTCCAAAACCATCACCCCGAGCCAACTATTGGGTGAGATCGGCGAGGCGGCCGTCCGTCTGCGCTTTCTCATCATGGGCTTTCAGTTCGATGGCCGCTCGCGGCTCGAAGCGGGAGTTGATGGCATTGCCGAGGTCATGGACAAGGGAAAGCCGCTCGCCCGCATGATTGCCGTTCAGGTCAAGGCAACGGACTCGTCGCGCTACACATCCGAGGATGAAACAGGGTTCAGCTATCTGCTCCGTCCGGATGACCTCGCATACTGGCAAGGCTCCAACCTGCCAATCATTCTCATTCTGTATCGCAAGTCGGATGAAACCTACTTCTGGAAGGAAATAGGCGTTGATCTAAGGCGTGAGGAGCGCAGACTCCAATTCAACAAGCGGTGCGATGTTCTGGACGCAAGCGCTGTGGACCGTCTGGCCGCCCTGACCGTGCCAAAAGTCGGTTTCGGCTATTATGTTCCGCCACTCGGCGGCGGCGAAGAGGCGTTGGTCAATATCCTGCCCGTGATTTTGCCGATTGAGATGTTCGTGTCGTCGACGCCTGAGAGTCTGTCCGGAAAGATCATACCGGATTGCATAGCTTTCGGAGCATGAGGCGGATTGAAGCGAGGCGGAGGAACGCCAGGCCCTTGCGATTGAGGTTCTCCCAGTCCTTGGCAAGCCTGTCGGCAACGGTTGAGCCACGCAATTGTGCGCTCGACGATCCAGCGCTTGGGAAGGACCTCGAATCCTTTTGCATTGATCCGAACGCTTGACGATTTCGGTTTCGAGGTGCGGCAGGATGCGAGCCAGGCCGTTGTGAAATCCCGCCCCCTGATAGGCCGCATCAGCAAAGAGTTTCCTCAAGAAGGGATGCATTCCAAACATGGTGGCAAGCAACATAATGCCGCCGTCGCGATCCTGGACGTCAGCACCGTGAACGATCGCGTGGAGCAACAAACCCAGCGTATCTACGAGAATGTGGCGCTTCTTGCCCTTGATTTTCTTGCCCGCATCATAGCCATGCGGATCAATCCAGGCCCCCCTTTTTCCGCGCTTTTCACGCTTTGGCTGTCGATGATGGCGGCGGTGGGACTTGCTTCCCGGTCGCTTTGCTCGCGGCACTCGACGTAGAGCGCGTGATGAATGCGATCCAGAGTGCCGTCCCAGCTCCACAGGTCGAGATAGTCGAACAGTGTGCTACGCGGCGGCAAATCCGTCGGAACCGCCCGCCACTGGCATCCCGTGCTCAAAACGTACATGATCCCGTTCATCACCTCGCGGAGGTCAACCCGGCGTTTGTTCCCTCCGCGCTTGGCCGGTGGAATCAAGGGCTCGACATGCCCCCACTCGTCGTCAGTCAAGTCGCTTGGATACCGCAATCTGCTACGGTCGTAGCGCCGACGGTTCTTCGTCGTCCACATCGGTGACCCCCCTAGAATCAGGCCACCATCCTTGAATCACAGAAGATTCCCGCGATTCAAGAACATTCCGGACAGACACTTACACCCCAAAGCAGGCCGTGTCGATCCTGTTGGATGGTGACGATCCGGCGCGCTTTGACTGGGTAATCAAGGGCGGGACGTTCTGGTCTTTCTCGGATCCTCGTGACTTCGTGTGCAAGCGTATTGTTGACCTCGACCAAGTCGAGGGCATCGATACGTCAGTTCTCGCGTTTCATGAAGATCGTGATGAACAGAACAATTTCGCCTACCTGTTGCGGAAGGCGTTTGACCATCAGGTACGTGCAGACCTTTGCTGGAGCAAAGACCGCAAGCTCTTTTATTTCCGCGCCTTAGCCGAAAATACATCCCGCATCTTCTGGTATGAGGCCTCCAAAAAGAAGACCTCCGCCGAGGTCGTGAACGTTGCCGAAAGCAAGGCCGACAAGAGCCGCGTGGACTTCGTTCGCCACCATGCTTTCGTCCCTCGGTTCGAGCGCCTGTTCGATCAATGGTATCTGGTGATCAATCCAACGTACTTCTTCACGACCAACGGATTTATTGCACATTCCTATCCGGCGGCTCTTCTCGCGGGCAAGAAGCGGATGGACAACAGCTCCTCCCTGCGTGGTCAGGTCGTGATGTGGCACCGTTTTCTCAGCCAGTATGATCGCGAAGCGCAAAATCTTTTTGCGGAGGGGTCTTCCGCACCACACCTGAAGTTCGGCGAGCCGCCAACGGTCGCCCTTGCGACCCGCGTGCCCGAGGATGTGTGGGGGGCGCAGAAGAAGCCCGCTGCGGAGTCGGATGATGCGCAGGAGCGCTTGTTCGGATGAAATTCGAGACGAAAATCTTCGATGAGCCCCACCTTGAGTTTGGTGATAAACATCACCATCCCGATCCCCGCTTGGGCTTGTTTGAAGCTGGACCGCTGCAAATTCCGTTGGGAGATGTGATTAAGATCGCCGTCGTTGGCAGTTCGAAAACAGTTGAAGACACCAAAGAGTTCTTTACGCAAGCTGTGGCCGGCTTCGCCGGCAAGGGTGAAAAACATCCCAATCTTCATCCGGACTTTCCGGGACTTGGCAATCAAAACCCGTTCCGATGCAAATTCGAGATTCCCGACGGCGCAACCGCCGCAATCACGCAATCCAAGATCGATAAGATCAGGAAGGAGCCTGATCATGGAAAAGCCGTCGAGATGGCGGTTGATGAGATCGTCCAGGAACTCCGGACGCTCGATGAAAGTAGTCATCGGCCTCACGTTGCCATCGTCGCCTTGCCGGTCAGTCTGATCGAGCGTGTCTGGAATGCAAAGGTCGATTTAAAGGGCACCACCGAGAAGGACGACAGCGGCGGATCAGATGCTCCTGATTTCCGGGGCATGCTCAAAGCTAAAGCGATGAACCTGAGCTTTCCTATTCAGATTGCGTGGGAGGACGTATTCGATGAAGTTCGGAGTATCCCGCGCAAGGTCAAAGAGAACCGAGCGAGAAAAATTCAAGATCAGGCAGGGCGTACCTGGAACCTGATGACGACGTTGTATTACAAGGGCACAGGCCGCATTCCTTGGCGCAAGATGCCGCAGGACGGCGAGTTCGCCGCTTGCTATATCGGGGTAAGCTTTTACCGCGAAGTTGGCGGCCAACAGCTTTTCACAAGCGCCGCGCAAATGTTTGATGAAAGAGGCCGCGGATTTAT
>CAVWIS010000028.1:0-34905 GCA_963755055.1 uncultured Alphaproteobacteria bacterium
CCGAACTGTGACCTCGCACACAGACGCCCGCCGGCCGGCCGAACGCCCGGCCGTCTCGCGACACTACCGGACAAGTGCGGAACGATGCAGCGACGAGACCCGGGCGAGCAACTGTCGCCGGCAGACGCTGCACGCCCCGTGGGCGGCCTGGTGCGCTTTGTCCCCGCGCCGTGCCGCCGACAACGGCGGGAAAAAGTCTCATGTCCCCGCCGCCCTGGAACGGCCCCGGTGACGCCCTCCCCCGCCGGGGCCGTTTCTGCTCGCGCCCGATACGCGTATTTGCGGGTTGCGGCGCGATTGGCGCCGGCGCATGGTTTCAACATTCTCTGACATCCCCGCGGGGACGCGGACATGAGCTATGTGGCCAAGGTTCTCCAGCCGGGCGAGACCGTGACGGCGGTCGGCCGGCTGCACTGGATCGTCTACCGCAAGGCGATCGCCGCGCTTGTCCTGGCGCTCGTCCTGTTCGCCGTCGCCAAAACCACGCCCGGGCTCACCCGCAACACGGCGGGGACGATCAACATCATCGGCCTCGTCGTCGTCTTTTTCGCCGTCTGGCTCGCCCTCAACGCCTGGTTCGACCGCTGGATCACCGAGATCGCAGTGACCAGCCGGCGCGTGATCTACAAGCGCGGCTTCATCAAGCGCTACACCGCGGAGATGAACATGGACAAGGTCGAGTTCGTCGTCGTCACCCAATCGATCCTCGGCCGCGTGCTGGGCTACGGAACGATCCACGTGCGCGGCACCGGCGAGGGCATCGAGCATCTCCACGATATCCGGGCGCCGCTGGCACTGCGCAACTGCATCATCGCGGGGTGAGAGAATTGTAGGGTGGGCAAATCGCCGGCACCGCCGGCATGACTGGATGATGCGCCGCGGGGCGATTTGCCCACGCGGTCCGGCGCGGGCGCGGTGTGACGCGGGCGCGGACAGCGTGGGCAAATCGTCCGCGCGGCCAGTGCGGGGCGCGCCGCCCCGGGCCGATTTTGCCCACCCTACTCGCTGCATCATCGCGGGGTAGGGTGGGCAAATCGCCGGCACCGCCGGCATGACTGGATGATGCGCCGCGGGGCGATTTGCCCACGCGGTCCGGCGCGGGCGCGGTGTGACGCGGGCGCGGACAGCGTGGGCAAATCGTCCGCGCGGCCAGTGCGGGGCGCGCCGCCCCGGGCCGATTTTGCCCACCCTACTCGCTGCGTTTGGGCCGGGCGAAAGCATAGAGCGCATGTCCATTCATCCACGATCGTTCATTCTGTCCGTCGCCGGCGCTCTTGGTTTGATCGCATCATCGTCGATTGCCCTCGCCTTCTGGTCCAGCGGCGACCGGACCGCGTCGAAAGCGTCGACCGGTTGGTTGAACGTTTTGAGCTTCACGTCGTCACAGACGACACCCGCTCTCGCGGCGTCGAGCGAGGTGCACCTCGTGGACGTGGTGGACGGCATTTCGGTCCGGGACTTCGTCTGGTCGAAGACGGACGGTTGGAAGGCTCCGGCGGTCCTGGCCGTCCCCGCCGGGCCTGCGCCTGGGGTGGGCCCCGGGCTCGCTCACCGGGGTGGCGGAATCTTCGATCTCGTCGTGCGCGGCAGCGACCAGTATTACCACGCCTTCCTCGCCCCTGGCGCCGGCTGGAGCGCCTGGGAGCCGATCGGAGGCTGGGGCGGCGATCCGGCGGTGACGACGACCCTATTGGCCGGCAGCGCGGTCGTGGATGTCTGGGTGCACAGCCGGGGCAGCATCTGGCACCGCCGCTGGAAGTGGCCCTCGTGGCGCGCGTGGGAGGAGATCGCGCGGCCGCGCGGCAAGGCGTTCGTCACGTCACCGGGCGTGGTGGTGCGTCCCGGGGGCACCATCGATATCGTGGCGGCGACCGCGGGCGACGGCCAGCTGTACCACGCGTTTTTCTCGCCGGAGGAGCAGTTTTCCGGGTGGCAACCGATCCCCGGCAGGACGTTTTCCAGACCGGCCTTGACCTCCCCGGCCGCCACGCGGCTCGACCTCTGGGTGAGGGGCGCGTCCGACGGGCTCGCGTATCATTCGGTGTGGGACCCCCGCTCCGGCTGGAGCGGATTCGAGACGTCGATCAACACCGCGCCGGGAACCCCGCGTCCTTCATTGGCGACCGGTCTTGCGGCCGTCCTGGCCGAGGGCGTGACGACGATCGCGGCGGTGGACAGCAACAACAGGCTGCTCGTCCGCTCGTGGGCCGACTCCGTTCCGGCGGGCGCGACTGCGCAGCCGACCGCGAGGATCACCAACACGCTCATCACCAACAGTGCCGAAAACTCGGTCGTCGTCGTCCCCCCTTCGGCGGGCGCCACACAGACCGAGTGCAGGGACGGCGGCGTGATCTACTCGCGCGGCGCGAGCTGGGATCTCGAGCGGGTGAGCTACGCTTGTGTGGTCAGCGGTGTCGGTCTGCAGCGGCTCGGCCCGATGGGCGTGTGCCCGGCGACCCAGGTCGCGACGATTCCGAACACCGGCTCCAACGATTCCCAGATCGTCCGGCTGAACGACGGAAAGCTGGTCTGGCTGTTCCAGAGCGGGGGCGTGTCTAGCCCCGCCGTGCGCGGCTGCAAGGGTTTGAACGTGACGCGTGGCACCGAGAGCGTCCGCGTGTCGGCGGACTGCGGAAAGACCTGGAACCTGGTCGCCGTCCTCGACCCTTGCGTCGGCGCGCCCTTCACGGTCTCGGCAACGTGCAACACCAACGCCGTGCCGGACAACTCGTGCCGCCGAGGGGCCACCAGTTCCCCCCCGACCGGCACCGACCGCCCCGAGCTTCTCGCTTCCACATTCGACGACAGCATCTACATGGCGGTGGGGGTCGCCGGCACCGCCGCCTACAACCTCCATATCCTGAAGTCGCGGGGAGCCTCGCTGGAAAAATGGCAGGATCTCGACACCGGCCTGCCGTCGGGCGGCGCCGTCGCCATGGTGGAGACCGCCACCCACGTCTACCTCGCGCGTGCCGAATACGGGAACCCGGCGAATGCGGGTCTCTACCGCATCGCGAAGGGCGCAGCCCTGGTCAGCAGCAACTTCGCGTTCATGGGAAATCTGGCGGATCGCGACGCAACGGACAACGTGCAACTGTCGGTGCTGACCGACGCGTCGGGCGATCTCATTTTTCGCTGGGCCTATCTGACGGGCACGGGCGGACTGCGTCGAGGCTTCTCGAAGCTCAGCCCCGGCGGCGTCCTCACCCTCGCCTCCGATCTCTACCAGCCGCCCTCTCCGGCCAAGGCCGCCCTGCCGACGCTGGTCGCGTCGCCCAAAACCTCCGACAGGGCGTTTCTCTACTGGTACGAGGGGACTTCCGACGCGACCGGGACATATTCGGTGAAGGGCGCGATGTCGGACGGCCTGGCGCGCTGGTCGGCCCCGATCACGCTGGGTGGGCCGTGGCCCGGCTCGGCAACCTTTACGCGGATGGGAAAGCCCGGGAACGACTACCTGAAGGGTGTGTACCTCGTGGGCGAGGACATGTTCCTGGCGACGTGGCTCCAGCCCGAACTCGGGTGCGGCGCCCCCGAACCGGCTTGGGCAGGCGGCGATAAAGTAGTGACGACGATGTCTGCAGGCATCCCTTGCGACAGCGCGCGGGCTCACCCCCTCGGCGCGGCGGCTGACGCGGATCGCATCACGACGCACTCTTGTGACCGGACGACACCTGGGAGGCACGACATGGCAAGCCCCGTCGACGACGCCGCCAATCCCTTCAAGCGCCTCCCATGTCAGACCCGCCAGGACGACGCCACGCCGCAAGCCGAGCGGTGCTGGAGCACGCCTTGTCAACTGCGGTCGGATCGCATACCGGTAGTTGTCCCATTCACCGACCAACTTTCCACAAATGCCTATCCAGCAAGGCAGCTTCGTCGAGGTTCGCGGCCGGCCGTGGCTGGTCGAAGCCGTCGACGATTCCGAGCCGAGCCTGACGACCCTCAAGCTCTCCTGCATCGCCGACGATGCCCAGGGCGAGCAGATCGAGGTTCTGTGGGACGCCGAGATCGGCCCCAAGGTGCTGGAGGACGACGACTGGGCTCGAAGTCGGTCGCGGAGCGCCGGACAGTCCGGAAGTGCTGGCCGCCCATCTGCGCGCGATGCGCTGGAATTCCGCCACCGCCGCCGACCGGGATCTCCTGCAGGCGCCCTTCCGCGCCGGCATCCGGCTCGACGCCTATCAGCTGCTGCCGCTGCGCAAGGCGCTGCGGCTGCCGCGCGTCAATCTGCTGATCGCCGACGACGTCGGCCTCGGCAAGACCGTCGAGGCCGGTCTCGTCGCCCGCGAGCTGCTGCTGCGCCGTCGCATCGACTTCATCGTCATCTCGGCACCGGCCTCGATGACGGTGCAGTGGAAGGACGAGCTGGAGAGCAAGTTCGGGCTCACCTTCGAGATCGTCGACCGCGAGCGCGTCGGCGAGCTGCGGCGCCTGCGCGGCTTCTCCGTCAATCCCTGGACCACCGGCTCGCGCTTCATCATCTCGCACAGCCTGCTGACCGAGGAGGACTACGTCGCCGGGCTGCGCGACGTGCTCGGCGAGTTCCGCTCGCGCGCGCTGTTCATCCTCGACGAGGCCCATCATGCGGCGCCGTCCGGCGGCGGCGCGTTACGCGATCTCCAGCCAGCTCACCAGCGCGGTCCGCGAGCTGTCCGAGCGCTTCGAGCACCGCCTGTTCCTCACCGCCACGCCGCACAACGGGCACTCCAACAGCTTTTCGGCGCTGCTCGAGATGCTCGATCCCGCAGCGCTTCACCCGCGGGGTCGAGATCAGGCCGCGGGATCTCGAGCCCGTGATGGTGCGGCGGCTGAAGGCTGATCTGCGCCGCCTGGGCGAGGCGTTTCCCGAGCGCGATATCGAGGCCGTTCGCATCGCCGGCCTGCCGGAGGACGCGCCCGAGCTCGATCTCTGGCGCCGCCTCGCCGCCTACGGCGAGCTGCGCAGGCAGCGCATCGCTACGCTGCCCGCCCAGAAGGCGGCGCTGGCGAAACTCGCCTTCGTCGGACTGCAGCAGCGGCTGCTCTCCTCGATTGCCGGCGTTCCTGCGCACCCTGAAGGCCCACCGCAAGATCGCTGCAGCGGATGGTCGATGGCGAGGACGCCGGCGCGATCGTTGCGGCCGCGGCCCAGGCTTTCGTCGACGGCAGCACCACCGAGCAAGGCCGACGAGCCTCGCGCTGGAGGACGAGCAGCGCGGAGGAGGCCATCGACGCGGACGAGGACGCCGCGGCCGAGGCCGCCTCGCTGGCCGGCGCCGCCGATGCGTCGCGCACGGCGACCTGCAGGCCGAGCTCGCCGCGGTCGACGAGATGCTGGCGCATCGCCGAGCAGGCGGCGCTCGCGGCCCGATGCGCGCGTGCACTGGCTGGTCGAATGGATCAAGGCGAACCTGCTGTCCGGCACGACGTGGAACGCGCGCCGGCTGATCATCTTCACCGAATGGGAGGACACGCGCCGCTGGCTGGAGCGGCGGCTGCGCGAGGCGCTCGGCCGACACCGACCGCGCCGACGACCGCATCGCCGTGTTCACCGGCGCCACCGGCCAGGATCGCCGCGAGGAGGTGAAGGCCGCCTTCAATGCCGATCCCGCCAAGGAGCCGCTGCGCATCCTGATCTGCACCGACGCGGCGCGCGAGGGCATCAACCTGCAGACCTGTTGCTCCGACCTCGTCCATTTCGATCTGCCGTGGAACCCGTCGCGGCTCGAGCAGCGCAACGGCCGCATCGACCGCAAGCTCCAGCCGGCGAAGCAGGTCATCTGCCGCTACTTCCGCTACGAGCAGCGCGAGGCCGACATCGTGCTCGAGGCGCTGGTGCGCAAGACCGAGATGATCCAGCGAGCAGCTCGGCTCCGCCGGCCAGGTGATCGAGAAACGGATCGCCGACGCGGCTGGCGGAAGGCGGCATCGATCGCGGCGCAGGCCGAGGCGCTCGCCCGGGCGATCGAGGAGGAGACCGACGCCGAGCGGCTCGCGCGCGCCCGCGCCGAGATGGACGACGAGGAGCGGGCGCGCTACGAGCGCATCGCTGCAAGGAGCAGGCAGGATCTGCGCAAGCGCGCTCGAGAGACTCGCGCGAGCGCGTCGGCGTCGACTCCGCACGATCTGCAGCGCGTCGTCGGCGCCGCGCTGGCGCGCGCCGGCTTGTCGCTCGACGCGCCGCGGGCCGGACACCGTCGGCGACGTCGCCACCTTCATGCTCGATCCGGACGATCCGGCCTTCGCCAAGGAGGCCGGCTGGCAGGATACGTTCGACGATCTGCGCGTGCGCGCCGCGCAAGCGCGGCGAGCGGCTCGGCGAATGGCGGCAAGCGCGCGCCGATCCGCGCCATCGCGTTCGAGCCGCCGCGTCTGCCCGATGGCCGCGACGCGCCGGAGGTCGTGCAGGTCCACCTCGAGCACCGGCTGGTGCGTCGGCTGCTGTCGCGCTTCCTCTCGCAGGGTTTTCAGTCCGGCCTGTCGCGCATCTCGGTGATCGAAGGACCGGGCGCGCAGCCGCGCGTGGTGCTGATGGGCCGTCTTGCGGTCTACGGCGCCGGCGCGGCTCGCCTGCACGAGGAGATCATCCCGGTCACCGCGATCTGGACCGAAGCCGAGCGCGACCGCAAACCGCTGCGGCCGCTCGGCGAAAGTCGGCGAGGAAGAGACGCTCAATCAGCTCGAGGAGGCCTTGCGCGACAGCCCGCGCGGCGCCCGGCCACGGCGATCGCCCGCGTACAGGCCCTGGTCGAGCGCGACATCGCCGATCTGCTCCCCGACCTGGAGCGCATCGCGGCCGAGCGCCTCGACCGCGTGAAGGTGCCAGCTCGCCAAACGCGGCGAGGCGGAAGCGCGGTCTGCTGCGCCGAGCTGCTCGAGCGCAGCGCAGCCGCATCGCCAAGGCATCCGACGAGTTCGATCCCGACCAGCTCCTGCTGCCCGTGCGTCGCGAGGAGGAGCGCCGCGAGCGCGAGGCCGACCGCCGCCACTGGCAGAGCCGGCTGGCGCGCCTGGAGAGCGAGATCCGCGACGAGCCGCGGCGCATCCGCGCCTCCTACGACGTGCGTGCCCACCGCCTGGAGCCGGTCGGCCTCGTCTATCTCTGGCCGGCGATCGGGTTGAGAGCCGCATGGCGACCGAACTCAAGCGCGATCCCGATCTTGAATGGCTCGACCACGTCCAGCCGGTCGGTCTCGTCGTCGCGCCGATCCTCTCCGGGAGCTCGGCCTCACCCCGCCGCGCCAGACCCAGGCCGACACCGCGGTGGTCGCCGAGCACGTCGGCGACGACCCGAGCGTGCCCGGCTTTCACGACCCATGGGCCTTCTTCGCGCGACGTGCTCGGCTGGGAGGCCCGGCACGTCGCCGGCAGCCCCGGCGGTCCCGCCGTTGCCGGAAGACCTTCACGTCCGCCTGCCCGAGCACGACACCACGCTCGGCCCGACCTGGGCGGTGGCGGAGCTGGGCGGCGAGCGGCCCTGGCAGCTTCTGGTCCGGCATCGAGGCGCCGGGCATCGATCCGGACCGCGCGGCGCGCTCGACGGCTGGGAGGCGACGCCGCATCAGCGGTTCGAGCGGCTGCTGCGCGAGACCGGCGTCTTCGCCGGCCTGCTGGTGTCTGAACGGAACGACAGCCGGAGCGGCGAGGACCGCTATTCGCCCGAGCTGCGCCTCGTCTACGCGCCGCGCGGCGAGACCTCCGGCCACCTGACGTTTCCGCTGCGCGCGCTGGCCACGGTCGCCGGCCGGCCGATGCTCGGCGGGCTCAAGCTGCTGCTCGACTCGTTCCGCCTGTTCACCGATGCCGACGACCGCCGGCTGCCGGCCCTTCTGACGCAGAGCCGCGAGGCGCAGGCCGCGGTCTCGACCGCGCTCGCCGAGCAGGTGCTGGGCGCGCTGCACGAACTGCTGCGCGGGCTCGACGCCGCCGAGCCAGAGCTCATCCGCGAGCTGGCGCGCACCCGGCCCGGCTCATCTCTACGAGGGCCTGCTCACCGTCCTGATGCGGCTCGTCTTCGTGCTCTACGCCGAGGACCGCGACCTGCTGCCCTCGCGCACCGACGGCCGCGCCCGCGAAATCTACGAGACGAGCTATTCGGTGCGCGGCCTCTACGCCCGCCTGGTCGAGGACGCCGCGCTCAATCCCGACACCATGGACGAGCGGCGCGGCGCCTGGGGCCGGCTGCTCGCGCTGTTCCGGCTGATCCATCAAGCGGCCATCCAAGCCGACTTCGTGCAGGCGCGCGGCGGCAAGCTGTTCGATCCCGAGCAGTTCCCGTTCCTCGAAGGCCGCGCCGAGCCGGCCGACCCGCCGCGCGTGCTGCCGGTCTCCGACGGCTGCATCCTGCGCATCCTCGAAGGCCTGATGACACTGCAACGAGCGGCGGCGACGCGCGAGCGCCTGTCCTACCGCGCGCTCGACGTCGAGCAGATCGGCTCGGTCTACGAGACCGTCATGGGCTTCACGGTCGAGGCTGACGTCCGGCCGGTCGCTCGCCATCAGGGCCGGCAAGAACAACCGCACGCCGGTGTTCGTCGATCTCGACAAGCTGCTCGCCGCCAAGGGCAAGGACCGCATCAAGTACCTGAAGGAGGAGGCCGACCGCGGCCAGCTTTCGGCAGGCGTCGCCAAGGCGGTGGAGGCGGCGAAGAGCGCCGCCGAGCTGGCTGCGGCGCTCGACGCGATCGTCGACGAGCGCGGCTCGCCCAAGAAGCACGAGACGGCCGCCGGCACGCCGATCCTGCAGCCGACCGACGAGCGGCGCCGCACCGGCAGCCACTACACGCCGCGCAGCCTCACCGAGCCGATCGTGCGCCACGCGCTGGAGCCGGCCTTCGAGCGGCTCGGGCCGAACGCGACGCCGGAGCAGATCCTCGATCTCAAGGTCTGCGATCCGGCGATGGGCTCGGGCGCCTTCCTGGTCGAGGCCTGCCGCGCGCTCGCCGCGCAGCTGGTCGAGGCCTGGGCGCGTCATCCGGACACGAAGCCGATCATTCCGGCGGACGAGGACGAGGAGCTGCACGCCCGCCGCCTGGTGGCGCAGCGCTGCCTCTACGGCGTCGACAAGAACCCGCTCGCGACCGATCTCGCCAAGCTGTCGCTGTGGCTCGCGACGCTGGCGCGCGACCACGAGTTCACCTTCCTCGATCACGCGCTGAAATCGGGCGACAGCCTGGTCGGGCTGACGCAGGCGCAGATCGCGGCGGCGCATTGGGACACGTCGAAGCCCGGCCTGCCGCTGTTCCGGCAACTGGTGAAGGATCGCGTCGCCGAGGCGATGAAGGGCCGCGCCGAAATCCAGGCCGCGCCCGACGACACCGCGCGCGCCATTCAGGAGGCACGGCATCGCTCGTTTGAAGCGCGGCTAAAAGACATCCGCACTGATGGGCGACGCCGTGATCGCGGCGTTCTTCGCGGGCCGACAAGCCGAAGGCGCGCGAGAAAAGCGCGCCGAGGTCGAAAGCTGGCTCACGGGTTCGATGGAAGCCAAATGGGACAAGCTTACGCTGTCATGGCGGCGACCTTGAAGCAAGGCTCAGCATCCGCTCGCGCCCTTCCATTGGGAGATCGAATTTCCGGAGGTATTTTCAAGAAAGAATAGTGGGTTCGACGCGATCGTAGGAAATCCACCCTTTCTTGGTGGATCTCGGATCTCTTCGGAACTAGGCGACAGGTACTTGCGCTATCTGCTCTCCTCTTTTTCGACCGCTGGCGACAAAACTGATCTTGTCTTGTATTTTTTCTCTGAGGCGTTTCGACTTCTGAAACAAGGAGGCATCGCGGGACTAGTCGCGACAAACACTATCTCCCAAGGGGATAGCCGTTCATCTTTGCGGATTTTGGCACTAGCCGGGTTCCGCATATTTCGTGCACGGCGGAGATTGCCATGGCCAGGCGATGCCACTGTCGTCGTATCGATCCTGCATTTGTCTAAAGGCATTGATAGGTGTTGTAAGTTTTTGGATCATAGACAATGCAAGAAGATCTCCGTCTACCTGAAGGAAAACGACATAAACGACGATCCGATGGTGATATCGGCCAATCTGGGTCTTGCATATGAGGGATTTGGGCCGTATGGCTCCGGTTTCATTCTTCCCAACGGAAGCGTCGAATCCGATACGCTGACGGCAGATGCAAATTATCACCCAATCATTTTCGATTATGTAGGCGGCGACGACATTTTGAACAATCCCGAGGGAAAGTCAGATCGCAAGATTATTTATATTGGCAAGATGGATAGGATCGATTTCGAACGCAAGTATCCTAAAGCATATCAGTTGATTGAACTCACGGTAAAGGGCGAGCGCGCAAAGAAGTCCAAGCGTGTCGCAGCGATGCCCTGGTGGCAATTTTTGTGGCCACGACCGGGGCTGAAAGCCCGAATGGACCAGCTTCGAAAGGTCCTGGTTCGGCCCCGGGTGGCCAAACACCATGCGTTTATGCAGGTTCCCGCAGACTGGATCATTAGCAACTCCGCAAATGTTATCTGCACCGAGCATCTTTCTCTCTTTTCAGCTGTTCAATGCAGAGCACATGAGGTGTGGACTCGTTTCTTCGCCTCGTCCATGAAGGACGATCTCCGCTACACGCCATCCGATTGCTTTGAGACCTTCCCCCTTCCACCGAAATTTGAGACAGCCCAGGAACTTGAAAGCGCCGGCCGGACCTACCATGAACACCGCGCCGCGCTCATGGTCGCTCGCAAAGAGGGAATGACCAAGAGCTACAATCGCTTCCATGGCCGCGCCGAGACCGCCGCCGATATCGAGCACCTGCGCGAACTCCACTCCGCCATGGACCGCGCCGTACTCGATGCCTATGGCTGGCACGACCTCGCCGAACGCGCCGCGCCCATCTTCCTCGATGAAACCAACGAGGACGACCACACCTATCAGGGCCGCCTGTTCTGGCCGTCCGACTTCCGCGACGAGGTCCTCGCCCGCCTCCTCGCCCTCAACGCCGAGCGCCACGCCGAGGAAGTCCGCCTCGGCATCGCGCCGGGGATGAAGGGAGGTCGCAAGGAGAACGAGGACGACGAAGCGGACGAGGCCTGAAAGGCAGTCGATGCCCTCGTGCGGACCGGTGGCATCTCGTGGTTGCAGCCGTTAGGCTGGCCGAATCGCCGCCGGGAGGGAACGGTCATGGTAGCCGCACGCAAGAAGGTGAAGGCACGCTATAAGGTCGACATGTCGGTCCGGGCCTGGGATCTTGCCAAGGCTGGCTCGGCGATGACCATCGAGGTCCGCGAACGCGGGGAAATGCTGGGAACCATCGAGATCGGCCAGGGCAGCTTTCGCTGGATGCCCGCGCACGGAAAGCTGGGCCTGAAACGCATTCCCTGGCGCAAGCTTTCCGATGCCCTCAACGAATTTTATCGCTGAATGCGTGAGCGAGCGACATGAAGACGATTCGTAAGGCGGAAGTCGGCAGCGTCACCTTGCGTCTCGTCGAGAAGGGCGGAAAGTTCGTTGGGATCATTCTGGCGAACGGCGCGATCCGGAATGAGATCGAAGGCACGTCGGCGGACGACGTCTGGAGTCGAACTCAATGACGAGGCCGGCAAGGCCGATCCGAAATATTTCGGCTTCGACGGTGCGCGCGGGCGGTTCCTGCACTGGTTCGGCGGCGGATTTCATTCGCCCGACTATGTGCACGCCGAACGCGAGTACAAGCTTGCCGCCAAGTCGAAACTCAAGTCGGCCGTTCCCCTGGAGGAGGCGGCGACCGGATCGGGCCACGGCGAGGCCGTCTGGTCCGCCTTCCAGACCAACCTGCTCTCCCCGTTCGAGAAGATGCGCGTCAGGGACGCGCTGCGCAGCCCGTCGGCCGACGCGTTCATTCAGGCTGCTGCCCGCTTCGCCATGGGCGAAGGCAAGCCGGCTCTCATCGACATGCAGACCGCGCTGAAACCCCATGACGCCGCGAAATGGACGGTCGTCACCTACCTGCCCTTCCTGTGGCGGCCCGAGGAGCACATGTACCTCAAGCCCACGGCCACCAGGGACTTCGCCCAGCGGGTCGGCCACCGCTTCGCAACCGATTATTCGCCCCGGCTGGACCTTGCGGTCTACGACAGCCTGCTCGACCTTGTCGCAAGGACGGCGTCTGAGATTGCTGACCTCGAGCCGCGCGACCGCATCGACATCCAGAGCTTCATCTGGGTCATCGGCGACTACAAGGAAGGACAGGAGCAGCCGAGATCGTGATTCTCTTAAACCTTTCGCGACTATGCCAGGGCCTCGGCAATGGCCAGCGCCTGAGCGACGGTGGTCACAGGAATCCTGTACAGCTTGGCATCCCGCAACTCCGGGATTGATTTGAGGCTTGAAATACGAGCATAGCGATCGGGCTGTTCGGGATCCGACCAGGGCGAGCTCGGGGTAAAATCCGGGCCTCGACTGAGAGCGACCGCGACGACCGCGCCGTCCGCCGGCATCCAGAATATCACGTGCTTCTGCGTGACCCGCTCGAAGGCGAATACGCGTCCCGCCAGAGTTCGGTAGCAGCAAAGGTATTTGACCGGTTCTCGGTGCAGCCTGAAGCGCGTGTCGCGATCGATGGCCGCCTCGATGGTCGCGCCGAGTGCGCTGGACATTCTGCTCCTGCTCCCTTGTTATTGACTGCCGACGCATAACAGCGCCAACTCATCCCTTGATCGCGCTCAGCAACACGTCGACGTCCAGGCGCCGCAGCCCACCCATCCCAATCCCCTCGATGACGTCCGCGAACAACGTCCGCTTCTCCAAGAGAATCTCCTCGATGCGCTCCTCGATCGTGTCGCTGCAGAGGTACGCATAAACGTGGACAGGCTGCGTCTGCCCGATCCGATAGGTTCGGTCTTCCGCCTGCGCCTGCACGGCCGGGTTCCACCATCGATCGAAATGGAAGACATAAGATGCGCTTGTCAAATTCAGACCGACGCCGCCAGCCTTCAAGGACATGACCATCAGGCGGCGCTGTCGATCGCGCTCGAAGTCCGCAACGCGGGTCGCACGCGTCGCCGGGTCTACATCGCCGACGAGCAGAATGGGCGAGAACGCGGCAAGCTCCCGCGCCAGACGCCTTGCTCCGAAGGGCTCCTCGACGAATTGGGAAAACACGAGCGACTTCGCGCTGGATGCGCCGATCATGTCGAGACGCATCTTCAGGTCGGCAAGTTTCGCCAACTCGCCGCTCTCGGGGCAAAAGTTGCAGATCTGCTTCAACCGGAGGATCAGCTCCAGCACGTGGCTGATTCGAAGCTCCCGTCCAAGCGCCTCGAGGCGCATGACCCCTTCCCGCTCAGCCCGGCGATAGACCGCACGTTGGCGCGGCGTAAGCTCGAGATAGACGGTCGAGGACAGCTTGGGCGGCAGGTCCTGCAGGACATCCTCCCGGCGCCGCCGCAGCTGAACTTCCGCGAGCAGCTGACGAAGTCCCACCATCATCTTGGATGGATCGAACCGGCCCGGCGCGACGAAATCCAGGATCGAGATCACATCGTCGAGCCTGTTCTCGAGCGGGGTGCCGCTGAGCGCCCAGCTCCGGGTGCGCTTAAGAGCCTTGACGGACCTCGCCAACTCCGACCCGGCATTCTTGATACGTTGCGCCTCGTCGATGGCAACGAGATCCCACTGCCAATTCGCGGGACCGTGCGGAGCCCGCATGTACAAGTCGGACCGCAGCCCCTCGTAGCTGGCAATATGGACCTGGGCGCGCGCGGCCCACGCCGCAGTTCGTTCGCCCGCCGACCCGTCGATCGTGGAGAGTCTCAGCTCCGGCGCCCAATCTCGGAGCTGTCGGCGCCACTGGCGAACAAGGCCCGCCGGAGTTACGATCAGGCACGACTGGACGCAGGACCTGGCGTTCAGCAATCGGATTGCCGCAATCGCCTGAATCGTCTTGCCGAGCCCCATCTCGTCAGCGAGCAGAAGCGATGGGCTCTGAACCAGGCGCTCTACTCCTGCCCTCTGATAGGGAAACAGGGGCCGCGGCCAATCGAGAGTATTGTCCACTTTCAGCTTCGGAACACCGAACCTCAAATCCTACCCGACATCTTCTTCAACCGCTTCCGGCTTCGGCGCTTCCTCGAGATCCTTGTTCTCCGTGTAATCCGTCGCGACCGTCTCGATGTCGATTTCTTCCTTCTTGCCGTAAAGACGCTGTATGTCCCAGCCGGTGATCCACGACTTTATGAAATGACGCATCGTCTTGCCGGCGAGGCGCTCCCCGATGTCGGTGCTCGATGGCGTCCAGCCATAGGCCTTCTCGTAGAGGCCGCCCACCCGTCCGATGCTCGCGTGAAGCTTGGCTTCGTTTGGCGGCGCGAGAAAATGCTGACGCTGCTCGATTGCGTTCATGCCGATCTCTGCCAACCTCGCCTGGGCTTCCAGTCCTTTCGCTTCAAGCGCACGTGGTACTTTCTCCGGGTCGAGCCGCCCATTGAACATGGCGTCCTTGAAATCATCGGTGATGCCGCAGACCCCCACAACCCCTGGCACGCCCGCTCCCGCAGCCAGTCCGAGCCAGCGGCAAAGCTCCGCATAGCTCTTTCCCCGCTGCAGCACGCTGTACCGCCCGATCAGCTCGACCTCGTCGATCAGCAGGCACCATCCCGAAATCCAGCGGCGCGGAACAGTTGCGGCGCGAAATGAACCCGTTGAAGAGCCAATTGCAGTGCCTTGACCGTCTTGATGTCGAACAGCTTCAAAGCTCCGGCCGCGCGGAGCCATTGACGGACCTTCGAAGTATTCAGACGGCTGCCGCCGAAAAAGCGCGCAATCGCGGCAACATCCTCGGTCGTGATGACCTGCTTGGGCAAGAGATATGCAAGGGCGGCGAACACCGGCCATTGCTGCTCGGTCGCCCACTTCTCTAGATCGTCGCACGAGCCGGGAGCGAGGCGGGAGACGGCCGCGGTCATGACGTCATCGTTCATTCCCGGGACAATGGCATTGCGTATCGCCGATGCGTAGAGCCGGTCGGGATCGAACAGTGGCGTCTCCTTGCTGATCGCGACCGGGCTGACGATGAAGTTCTCTCGCAGCGCCTGCTCTGCGAGATAGCCCAACAGATGAGACTTTCCCGCTCCGAAACCGCCGGCGATGATCTCCCCCTCCACCGCATTGCCTTCGGACAAGCCTGCCTTGCACCGGTCCAAGCGTTCCATGAAGCGGTCGCAAAGCTGGCGCTCGTCGGTGCTCAGCAGGCGAATTGCGGCCCCGTTCGGGACCCCGGCACGCAGCGCCTCGACCGCAACTCTCTCCTCGATGAATGGCAGTTCCGTCCCTCGATTGGATTGGGGCCTGTCCGACGTATCTCCATTCGCCGAAATATTCAGCAGAGGCGCAAGAGGGTTTTCGTGACCGCGCGGGTGGACGTCTGCCCAGATTCGCTCCCTCAGCGCAGTGTAGGCGGCGATGCTCCGTTTCGGATCGTCCCCGGTGAACGAAGGCCCAGCCAGAACCGCGACAAACAATCCCTCGAAGCGCTCGGCATCGTCGATCAACTGGCGGAGCACCTCGAACCCGTCCAGAACGGCTGCCGCCGAGTAGCGCAGCTCGCCCTCACGTGCTGCCTCGGTTCGTCCGATTTGCCGAATGTCCAGCGTAACCGCCAAGCCCGGGCCGCCCGACAAGCGAAGCCACCGGCACAGGGAGCGCAGCATCGCTCGACCGTTGTGCCTCGTAATTCTGGAATTGATCGGTACCTGACGAACGGCGCCAATTGCCGCAGGTCGCCGCGCAACCAATCGATGACCGGAGCGGCCGCGCGATCGTCCGCCATTTCCATTCGACGCATGCAGAGATAAGTCATTGCGGCGCGAAAGTCCTGGGCCATTTCGCGGTCGCGCATGATGTATTCGGTGAGCCATTGGTACACCTGACGACTGAGGAGGGTGTCGGCCACCTTGTTCGTATGAGCCAGCTCGCGGATGGGGACAGCCTTTCCGGGCGTCGACCATTCATATTGATGCCTGCGAAACACCGCCTCGACCCAGCGTTGGGCCAATACCTCCCAGTCGATCTCCCGCGCGATGGCAAAGAAGACGTCCTGGATCATATGCAGCTTCGTCGAAGCGGTATTCACAGCCACAAATTGGAGGCGGCGCTCCCGCGCCATCGCCTCCAAGCGCTCACCCAAGTTGCCAAGCATCGCGTCATCAGCAACGACAAATTTCACCGCCGACCCGCCACCCGGGACGAAGCGGCTGAGATATTCGCGCTGAACGAGATCCAGCCATCCGGTGGCGTCTACAGCCATGTCATGTGCCCCTGTTAAATCGCAACGCGATGAAGGTCTTTTCCTGGCCCTCTTCGTCATAGATGCTGATACGCTTCACGCGCTCCTTGCTCATCGTCGAGCCGGGAAAGTCGAACGAGCAGCCATCGCGCGTACGCAGGTCCGGCTGCCTGGCCAGCAGCAGGAGGTCGCGCCCGAATTCCTCGATAGGATAGTCCGCACCCGGAAGCAGAGTCAGGACCTCGTGAACGTCGACGAGCGGCATCGCCGGCCCAGGGCCGCCCTCGAGCTTTTGCCAGCTCGCGCCCTGCACACGTCGATACACCTGGTAAAGGGTTTCGAGAAATCTCTGAGCATTGGATCTGGGCTTGGCCTTTTGAGTGACCATCAGCAGGCGGACCAGCTCCTTGGGCCGCAAGCGCTTCTCTCGTCTTGTGCCAATCCGTGCCGACTGCTCGCGAGGCTCGAGACGAAGGACGAGAGGGAAACAATAGAGACGTCCATCCCTCTCGACCAGATTTAGTCCCTGAGCCTTCGCCTCTTGTTGTAGCTCTTCCAAGTACCCCTGCTCGAGATAAGCCTTCGAATCGAAGCCCCACGCGGCTGGAATTTCTGATGCGGTCTGGTGTGCCTGCTGCGCACGTGGGGCGATCCCGGCCAAGCCTTTCTCGAGGTCCGAAAGGCTGCCTGAGCTTGCGGCCTTCTTCAGCTCCCGCAACGCTTTCGAGAGGGCGTCCGCAGATTTTTGGGCGTCCGCAAGCTTTGCTTCGAAGGACGCGAGGCTCCCCTCCAGACTTCCCATTTTACCTTCTTTCGTTGCGTCAAAGCCTGACTTTCATAGTGACTTCGGGTCTTTACGGGAAGTGATAATGAGCGGAGAAGTTGAATGCCCGCTCCAGGCTTCCCGGGGGTCGGCGTAGCACGACACCGGATATTTTGCAAGAATTTCTTGCATATTTAATTTTGCAATGGTATGTCTTTGGCTGGAGACCGACATGACCAGCCCTATCGGCGCGCGGATCAAGGCCCTGCGCGAGGAGCGCAAGCTGTCCCAGGACGACCTCGCGCGAATCTTCGGCTTCAAGGATCGGCAGACCGTCTCGGCGATCGAGACCGGCGAGCGCCGGCTGTCCGCCGAGGAGCTGCTCATCGCGGTCGAGAAGCTCGGCGCGTCGCTCGACTACTTCACCAACCCCTTCCTGCTCGTCGGCGAGGGCAAGTTCTCGTGGCGCCAGTCCAATGTCGTGCTGCCGCGGCTCGATGCCTTCGAGCGCGTGGCGGGACGGTGGATCGCCGCGAACCGGACGCTTGCGCCCGCAGGTCGGCAGGCGGCCTCGCCAATCTGCGGCAGGCTCTCAGGCTGACCTCGAAAAGCACCTTCGAGGAGGCCATGGCGGCGGGCGAGCGCTTTGCCTGCCGACTTCGATCTCGGGCCGGTTCCCGCCGAACGCCTCGCCGGGGTCATGGAGCGAGAAGCTTGGCGTCCTTGTGCTCATGGTGGACGCGATCGACGGGGTATCGGGCGCGGCCTGCCGCCTGCCCGATCTCGACGCCGTGCTCATCAACCGCCACGAGGTGGCGGGCCGCCGCCATTTCGATCTCGCCCACGAGCTCTTTCATATTCTCACCTGGGACACGATGCCGCCGGAGCACGTCGAGGAGTCCACGGAGCGCAGCCGGAACCGCGTCGAGCAGCTCGCCAACAATTTCGCGTCCGCGGTGCTGATGCCTGCGAGCGTTCTCGACCGCTTTCGCGCCCGCCGAAGGCGACATCGTGGCGTGGCTCAACGCGACGGCGGAGGCGCTTGTGGTCACCGCCACGGCGCTGAAATGGCGGCTGGTCGCCCTCGAGCGGCTCGATCTGCCGCAGGCCAAACAGATTCCCGACGCGGCGCTGCGCAACAACGGCCGCGATGTCGCCGCAGGCGAGCCACCGCCCCTGTTCTCGAGATCCTTCATGGAGGTGATCGCGCTCGCCATCAGCGAGGGCCAGCTGTCTGCGCGTCGCGCGGCCGATCTTCTCGACATGCCGATGGACGATCTCGTCCGAGCTCTGCGCGGCGCACGGCGTCGAGCTTCCGGTGGATCTGTGAGCGGCGCGATGGCTCGCCATCGCGGTCCCGTCCTCGTGGACACCAACGTCATTCTCGAAAGCTGGCGTGTCGGTGCCTGGCGCGCGCTCGCCGGCGGCTACCGCGTCGAGACCGTCGAGGACTGCGTGATCGAGACGCAGACGGGCTACCAGCGCCGCCGCCCCGAGCAGCAGATCGAGCTTGCCGAGCTGCAGGCGTCGCTCGCCGCGATCCACAAGGTCGGCGATCGCGAGCGTGCTGCAGGTGTCGTGCGCGACGAGCTGTTCACGCGCCTCGATATCGGCGAGCAATCGCTGTGGGCGCACGCCCTGACGCGAGCCGATGCCTGGGTGCTGTGCGGGCCGGACAAGGCGAGCCTGCGTTTCGGCGTGCGGCTCGGCCTTCGCGATCGGCTGGTCGCGCTCGAGGCCCTGCTGCATGACGCCGGGCATCGGCCGGCCATCGCGCTGAGGGACGCCTACACGTCCGGCTGGCTCGCCAGGACGCTGGGCGAGATCGTGATCATGGAAGGACCGAGACGCCGATGACCGCGCCCCTCCGATCCGTCGACGTCCGCTCGTCCATCATCGATGCTTTCCGCCGCGATCTCGTCGGCCCCGGCCCGCGGGACCGGACCTCGCCCGCGAGCGGCTGAACGAGAATCCGTCGCGCTGGTATCTCACCGGCTTTCTTGCGCCCGCCGACGATCCGCTGGCGCAGGACGGCCCGCAGACAGCGGAGGATGATCCGTCGGCCCAGGAGGAAATGGAAACCGATCAACGAGGAGCCTGCCGACGAAGGTGCAGGCGGTGCTGCCGGCGACGACGAACCGCCGGAGACGCCGAACACGAAGCGGCGGTTTCTGCCATCCTCGATCGGCCTGACCGTCCTGCTGCCGCCCGATGTGAGGGAGATCGAAGCGCGCGTGTCGTGGGGCGACTACCGCACCGAGCCGCCACTGTCCGACGAGCTGTTCCTTCCGGACGAGCCCGAAGAGGCGAGCGAAGACGGGAAGCGGAAAACGAGGACGCGGCCGTTCGTCGAATGGGTGCGCGCACCGCGGCAGCAAATCGTTCGTCTCGCCGTTCCGGACGGCCGCGGCGAGCCGAGTCGTGATCCCGGAAAGCGCTGCCCCGCAGCGCACGGGCGGCGGCCTGACGCTCGAGACACATGCCCGCCTGTTTACCTATGCCGACGCCCGACGGCAGAGGAGCAGGTCCGCGCGCTCACGGTCTTTCTGGTCAATCGGCGCGCACCCGTGCACCGGTTCTATGCCGATGTCAGCTTCGTGTTTCAGGCGCGCCTCGAGCTTGTCTGCGAGCAAGGCTTCCGTCCGCGGCGCGATCTTTCGGCCTACCGGTCCGACGACGTCGACCTGCGCGTCGCCGACCTGCACTATCGCGACGTCTGCGAATGGGCCGTAGGCCGCAATGCCGCCGCCTCATGGGATGCCGATGAGGAGCGGACGGAGCATGTGACGCGGGTGTGGACCGATCCGCTCCCGCTCGCCGAGGTCGAGCGCGTTGCGCCCAACGAGGAGCGATGAGCTCAAGGCGCCGGGTCACGTTCGGCATGGAGGCTCTGGCGGAGCGGGCCGGCGCCGATGGCGACACGACTTGGCGCAGGCCCTCGCCGATCTGCCGGTGCTCTACGCCGAATGGATCGACGGCGGAACGCCAGAAGACTCGCACGGCTTGCCGGCCGGCGGCGCGAGACGGCCGAGCGCCTCGTCGCGGACATGGAGATGGCGCGCGAACGCATCGTCGACGGCATCGAATCCTGTCGCGGCAACGAGATCGCGCGGACCGCCTTCCGATTCATGAATCTGGCGGTGGCCATGGCGGCGCGCCGCCGCAATGCCGGCGCGACCGGCGATCCTGCGGCGCAGACGGCACCGGAATGGCGGCCGTTCCAGCTCGCCTTCATTCTGCTCAACTCGCCGGGCTTTCCGACCGCACGCATGCCGACCGCGAGATCGCCGATCTGCTGTTCTTCCCGACCGGCGGCGGCAAGACCGAAGCCTATCTCGGGCTCGCCGCCTTCGTCATCGCGCATCGCCGGCTCACCGGACCGGGCGTGCTCGGTGCCGGCGTTGCGGTGATCATGCGCTATACGCTGCGCCTGCTGACGCTCGACCAGCTCGCCCGCGCCGCCGGCGTCGTCTGCGCGCTCGAGCTGATGCGGACCGATCCGAAGAACGTCGACGAGAAGGGGCGGCGTCAGCTGGGCGATTGGCCGATCGAGATCGGTCTTTGGGTCGGCTCCGACGCTTCGCCGAACAGGCTGGGCAGGCAAGGGCAATGCCGACCAGACGACGGCGGTCGGACGCGTGCGGCGCTACATGACCGGCCAGGACAAGCGTGCGCCGGCGCCGCTCAAGGCCTGCCCATGGTGCGGCACGCCATTCAAGCCGGCGAGTCTTCTGCGTGCGTGCCGAACGATGACCGCGCCAATCAATCTCGAGATCCGCTGCGCCAACACGGCCTGCGACTTCACGCGCGAACGGCCGCTGCCGATCCTGACCGTCGACGAGCCGATCTATCGGCGGCTGCCCGCGTTCCTGATCGCCACCGTCGACAAGTTCGCGGGCCTGCCCTGGGTCGGCGAGACCGGCGCCTTCTTCGGTCACGTGGATCGGTTCGCCGAAGGCATCGGCTTCTACGGCGCCGCCGAGCCCGGCGACCAGGGACGGCCACTCGACAATGGCTGGTCGCTCGATCCGCCGGATCTCATCATCCAGGACGAGCTGCATCTCATCTCCGGGCCGCTCGGCACCGTGGCCGGCCTCTACGAGGCCGCGATCGACCAGCTTGCGTCGCGCACGCGTCGGCGGCAAGCGCATCCGGCCAAAGATCGTGGCGTCCACCGCCACCGTCCGGCGCGCCAGCGACCAGATCGCGGCGCTGTTCGACCGCCCGAGCACCAGCATCTTTCCGCCGCCCGGGATCGACCGCAGCGACAGCTTCTTTGCGCGAACGGTGCCGTCGTCGCAGGACCCGGCGCGGCTCTATCTCGGCATAGCCGCGCAGGGGCGCGGTCCGAAGCTCGTGTTCCTGCGCGCGCTCACGACGCTGCTGGCCGCCGCGCAGGCCGCATTCGACGCGCAATGCCGCGAGTTCGCCAGCCGGGCGAAAATCCCGCCGACCCCTACATGACGGCGCTTTGCTACTTCAATGCGCTGCGCGAGCTCGGCGGCGCGCGCCGGATCGTCGAGGACGAGGTGCGCGATCGCGCGGCGCGTTACGGCACGCAGCGCCGCCGCGTCGATCCGAAGGACAGTCCTTTCGCCGATCGCGTCGATCAAGGAGCCGATGGAAATCACCTCGCGCGTCTCGACCGATGACGTCGCGCAGGCGAAGCAGCGCCTGGAGGCCGTGTTCGGCCGCGATGACGGAGCCGGTCGACGTGGCGCTCGCCACCAACATGATTTCCGTCGGCCTCGACATCCTGCGGCTCGGGCTGATGGTCGTCCAGGGGCAGCCGAAGACGGCGGCGGAATACATCCAGGCGACGAGCCGCATCGGCCGCGATCACAACCGGCCCGGCCTGGTCGTCGTCGTGCTCGAATCTGCACAAGCCGCGCGACCGCACGCATTTCGAGCAGTTCGGCCAGTTCCACCGCACCTTCTACCGTGCCGTCGAGGCGACCAGCGTCACGCCCTGGGCGGCGCGGGCGCTCGACCGGGCGCTGGCGGCCGTCGTGGTGGCGGCGGCGCGGCACATCGATCCGAGCCTCACGCCCGATGCGGCCGTCAAGGAATTGAAGAACCGGCCGGCGACCCGCGCGGCGGTGCGCGACGCGATCGTCGCCCGCGCGCCCGCAAATGCGATCGCGGGCGGCAGCAGCCGCGCTCGCAGGCCTGGTCGACGGTCTGCTCGATGCCTGGATCGACGACTGCCGACGAGCAGTCCGCCGGCGGCAACGTGTTCGGCTATGCAGACCGCAAGAGCCCGCACCGGCTGCTGCACATGCCGCTGGCGCCGGAAATCGCCAACCTGACACCGCTCACACGCAGCGGTTCGTCGCCGGCCGGTCGATGCGCGACGTCGAGCCAAGCGTGGCACTCAATCCGCGCGATCCCGACGGCAAGCCGATCGCCAATGCGGACGACCTCGCATGAGCAAGAACGCGCAGCGGCTGAGCCAGGTCGTCTCCACCTTCGGTCCGGGCGCCATGGTCGATCTCCCGACGCGCTCGGTCGTAGTCGGCGGCCTCGAGCTGTGGGAGATGAAGGGCGACTCGTTCACAACGATACCTGAGCCGCGGCTGACCATGCGCCTTGAGCAGCTTGCTCAAGCAGCAAGGGCGACTCGAGCAGACAAAAAGCCTGTCGCTGCGCACGCCTCCTGTCTCCGAGGGCAGACCGGGGCAGCTCCCGAGCTATATCATCGCCCCGGTGTTTCCCGGCGTATTTCGTCTGCGACAGGTCGAGATCGTGACCGTCGATGGCAAGCCTGCGCGGCGCCGTCGTCTGGTGCGCTGGCAGGATCTCGACGCAGCAGGCGGGCGCCGCAGGTTCATTTTCGACGACGGCAAGAAATCCGACGTGACGCCGATCCGTTTCGTTTGTGCTTGCGAAAAAGGACATCTGCAGGATATCGACTGGAAATGGGTCGTGCACGGCGACAAGCCATGCCAGGAGCCGATGTGGGTCGAGGAGAAGGGCACCAGCGCCGACCCCGCGGACATGATCGATCGTTTGCGGCTGCGGACAAGCAGCTCTCGCTGCAGACGCTGTTCCAGCCGGGGCGCATGGGCAATTGCCGCGGCGAGCGGCCGTGGCTGCTCGATCGCGACCCGAACGGATGCGATCAGAAGCTCAAGCTTCTGACGCGGACCGCGACCAACACCTATTTCCCGCAGGTCTACACGGTCATCTCGCTGCCGACCGAGGAGGACGAGCTCATCCGGCTCGTCGAGAACTGGTCGGGCGAGCTTACGCAACGTGCAGTCCGTGCAGGACATTGCCGCCGCCAAGCGCTTCAATTCCAAGATTGCACGCCGCGCTCGGCACGTATGCAGACGAAGAGATCTTCGCGCGGCTCTTGCGTCATTCGGGAAGGCGCGATCGCCGATACCGCGCGCTCGCCGAAGCTCTCCGAGTTCGACGTCTTCGCGAGCGGTCGGCCGGAAATCGGGCAAAACCATCCGTCCGCCAAGCTCTACGCGCAGACGCTGCCTCGCGAAACCTGGGCGGAGCCCGGCGCCGCCGTCGACCTGTCACTGATCAAGAACGTCGTTGCGGTACACCGATTGCGCGAGGTGTCGTGCCTCTATGGCTTCACGCGATTCGAGGCCGCGCCAACTTCCGCGGACGGCGACCTCGAGGATGTGCAGCTGGCGGTGCACGGCGCGCCGATTTCGCGGGACGCCGACTGGCTGCCGGCAATCGAGCAGTTCGGCGAGGGCATCTTCATCCACTTCGATGAAGGTGCCATCCGCCGGTGGCTTGGGAATGAAGCGACCAAGGCCCGCGACGACAAGCTCATCGGCGGATACCATCATTGGACCAAGCGCTTCCCCGACAAGCCGCCCAAATATCCGGGAACCGCCTATGTTCTCCTGCACAGCCTGTCGCACGCCCTAATGGCCGAGATCGCTCTCGACTGCGGCTATCCGGCGAGCTCGCTCAAGGAGCGCGTCTATGCGCTCGCCGGCGTCGCGGGGTTGGACGGTTCCGACGATCGCTACGGCATCCTTATTTACACTGCGACCGCGGGCGCGCAAGGCACGCTTGGTGGTCTCGTCGGAGCGGCGCCACGCTTCGCACACATCCTTCGCAGCGCGCTCGACCGTTCGGCGATTTGCTCGAATGATCCGATCTGCGCCGATCACGAGCCCGACGACCGCAGCGGCGATCGCGCGACGCATGGCGCCGCCTGCCACGGCTGCCTGCTCATCGCCGAGACCAGCTGCGAGATGCGCAATCTGTTTCTGGACCGCAGCCTGCTGGTGCCGACGATGGCGATGGACGGCGCGGCGATATTTTGCTTATCGTGACCGCCAGCAATCAAATCGATATGGTGAAAGGTGGGTTTCGAGACGGGAGTGAAGCGCTCATGAGCCGAAAGGGACATTACATCGGTGGGGGGACGACTATCGGGCCGCGTGACTCATCGTGGTTCAAGAAGGGATCGACGCGACTCCCGCCCGACGACAGCGGCCCAAGGCCTGCGCGGTCGCCCTCCGAGCAAGTCGAATATGAGTTACTGAAACGCGCTCGGGAAACGGAAAGCTGGCTGATCAAGGCCGGGGATGCGAAGCCAAAACGCCTGCGAACGCAAGCTGGGGCCAAGGTTGCCAAGAGGCGCAAGAAGCTTCCAGGCATTATCCCCGGGACATCGATCCCTCGAAATGACCAAACGGTTACTCATCAGATCGTGGGAAAGAAACGAAAGAGACCTGTCATCGTAGAACGCGTCGCGACACGCCAGGCGGCGTCATCGACCAAAGACAAGTCTAGATAGCCCGCATCACCTTCGGCAGCCTCCGGATCGCAGCAACTGCTTCGATGGATTTTGTCTGTGGCCCGTTCCTCCCACCGACGATCGGCGCGTCGCCAGGATGGCGTCGAGATGCGGGCGCAAGGCATCGAGCAGCGCGGACCGCACGGAGGGCTGCGGCAATTCGGTGGCCTCGCGTGCTGCGGGCGCGTCGTCGGGCGCCACGGCGAGCGGCGCGCGTGGCAGGGCATTCATCGGCGATGACATCGTTGTCTCCTGTCGGCTGGTTGGGATGCGGAGGGGCGCGGCTGCCGCCTGGCCGGCACCGGGGTTTTCCCGGGGCGGCTTGGCGGCGGCAGGACGCCGGCCCCGGGATGACCGGGGATCGGCGCGCATTGGTCCACTCTCCGATTTCGACAATGGCGCGGTTTTACCCATCCGTCAAGTTTTACCCGTGTTGACGTGTACCCATATTTGTGTTATCCGCGATTGGTCTTGCCTGCGTGCGGACGCGGCTGCTCGTCGGCGCCCTTGTGGTCGCAGACGGCGGACGCGAGGCAGGCCGGACATGACGGCAGGGATGGGAGGCACCGGGAATGATCGGGCGGCCTGATGTTACAGGTGATTTACAGGCGGGCTCCAGTGGAGATGTAGGGTGGGCAAAATCGCTGCGCCGGGCGCGCGTCTCGTCCGAACATCGCGCACGATTTTGCCCACGCTGTCCACGTTCGCGTCGGACCGCGTGGGCAAATCGCCCGGATGCGTCAACCAGGTTTCGCCGGTTGTGCCGGGCGATTTGCCCACCCTGCGAGCAGGCGGCGAACAACAACAGCAGCAAATACAACGAATCAACAACGAATCAACAAGGGCCGCAGCGGTTCGAAAACAGAAACAACCGGAACAACAAGAACAACATGAACAACGAATCAACAAGGGAGCAATGGACCGCGAAGGGCCTGATAATACAGGTGATCTACAGGTGGAGCGGAGGAGATGCAGGGTGGGAAAAATCGATGCGCCGACCGCGCGTCCCGTCCAGACATCGCGTTACGATTTTGCCCACGCTGTCCACGCCAGCGTCGGACCGCATGGGCAAATCGCCCGCAATGCGTCGCCAGGTTTCGCCGGCCGTGCCGGGCGATTTGCCCACCCTACGAGCAAGCGGCAAACAACAACAGAAGCAAATACAACGAATCAACAAGGGGGCGGCACGGACGCCCGGCCTGATAATACACGCGATTTACAGGTCGAGCGGTTTGTCCGGGTGGCCCGCCGAAAGCAGGCGCCGGGGCAAGAACAAGGATCAGCGAATACAACGAATCAACAAGTCCACGCCCGCATCGGACCGCGTGGGCAAATCGCCCGCAATGCGTCACCAGGTTTCATCGGCCGTGCGGGGCAATTTGCCCACCCTACGAGCAAGCGGCAAACAACAACAGCAGCAAATACAACGAATCAACAAGGGATCAACAAGTGTCGGGTCGGCCGGACACGGCGCGGGGCCACTGCCCATCCTGGCCGCGCCAGCGGGGAGAGGGGCGAGGCGCCGGGCTCGTCTCCGCAAATCCGGAAAGCTTCTTGGCCCGCGGAGGCGGCATCGCCCTGCCCCCACCCCCCGCATTGACTCCCCCGCCCCCACCCGCCTTAATTGCATCCCCGTACCGCACAAGGTCACCCCGATGCAGACCGTCCTCAGCGTCGTCCTGGAGGTGCAGCCGGAGAGCGCCGACGTCCTGCGCGGGCTCATCGACAAATTGGAGCACCCCGAGAAATTGGAGCACCCCCCGCCGCCGGGCAGCGACCCCAAAGGCCGCCTGATGGCCGACGTGCCGGTCCTGCACTTCATGGCGCTCACCGTGTTTCCCGGGGCCCATTACGACCCGATCTTCGTCATCGAGGCGAATTTCGACGGCCGGCCGGGGCCGTTCTGGGCGCTCCTGGAGGCGACGCTGGGGCCGGAGCTGCGCGCCATGCTGCGCTGCTGCAAGCGCCCGGCGGACTCCGCGGGGCCGCTCTACGACGCGGTGACGGAAAAGGGGTCGGTCAGGCCGGTCGCGGCCTATCTCGAGGCGCGGACGGTCACCCCCAGCGTGTTTCACCAGGGCAACCGCGGGCTCGACCGCGGCCGGATCCTGCGCGAGCACAAGCTGTTCAAGGCGGCCCGGGAGGAGCTCGCGCAACCGGCCTCGGGCACGCCCTATCGCGGGATTACGGCGGAAAAGCTCCATGCGGCGCTCAGGGCCGCAATGGTGAAAAAATATCCCTCGCTCGACGCCCCCGTCGCGGACCGCATCCCGGCCGCCGAAAAGCTCCGCGACTGGCTGCGGCTGGTCACGCTTCTCATCGTCGTGGTGTTCTGCCTCTCCGTCCCGGGCATCGTGCTGTCGCTGATCGCCACCCCGCGGCGGTTCTACGAGGTGCTCGCCGCGGGGGCCGTGGTGATCGGCTTCTTTCTCTGGCGCCTCCAGGCGCCGCTCGCCGGTCTCGATGCCCCGAGGCGCTCCGGCGGCCTCACGCTGCGCAGCCTGTCGACGCTCAACCCGCTCACCTCGTTTGCCCATCCGCTGACCTTCACGGGCCTGGTTCTGGCCTTCCTCGCGCTCTACATGCTCGTCGTGTCGGCGATCGGCGTGGTCTTCGCCATGGTGGTCACCCAACACGGCTTTTCCTACGTGTGGCGGGGCACCGTCCGCGACGTCTGGTACGGCGTGGTCTCGGCCGTGTTCTTCTCCGCCCCGGCCATCGTGCTGTGGCTGCGCCTGCTCGAGCGGCGCGATTCCTCGCATGATGCCCCGCCGGTGAACCGCGCGCTCATGCGCGACATGGCGGAGCGCGAGGACCTCGCCGCGCAGAACCACATGGGCAGCGTCGTGCTGGTCAAGCCCGGCATCCTGCGCATGGCGCTGTTTCGCGCCGGCCATCTCGCCCTCGGGCTGTTTCTCCGGGTGACCGCCACCGACGGCTATCTGGGCAGCATGCGCACTGTGCATTTCGCCCACTGGGCGTTCGTCAACAATGCCAGCCGGCTGATGTTCTTCTCCAACTTCGACCACAGCTGGGAAAGCTATCTCGACGACTTCATCGAGAAGGCGCATGGCGGCCTGACGCTCGCCTGGGGCAGCGGCGTCGGCTTTCCGCCCGCCCGCATGCTGGTGCTCGACGGCGCCAGCCACGGCCGCAGGTTCAAGGCGTGGGCGCGCCACTCCATGGTGCCGAACGCGTTCTGGTTCTCCGCCTACGAGAATCTCACCGTCGATCAGATCGAGCGCAATTTCCGCATCGCCGACGGCCTGCGGAAAGCCGCGCTGGGACGCAAGGAGGCCGAGGCATGGGCGACGGACCTGTAGGCGCCCCGGGCGAGATGGCGCCGCCGAGCTGGGGCCTCGAGCCGCCGCACGACGCGCAGACGCAAGGCATCGTGGTCAGCGGGTTCGGCGACCAGCCGTGGGCGCAGGCGCTGTTTCTCGCCTTCGACTGGCCGGCGGACGGCGGCGCGGGCAAGGGCGCGTGGCTTACAACCCTCGACGGGGTGGCGCCGATCGCGAGCGCTGCCGGCAAGACCGGCCGGCCGGCGGCGATCGCGTTCACCTGCTCAGGCTTGAAGAAGCTCGGCCTGCCGGAGGCGGCGCTCGAGACTTTTCTCCCCGCCTTCCAGGAAGGCATGCTGCAGAAGGACCGGCTGCGCCGCCTGGGCGATAGGTCCGGCGACAAGTGGAGCGCCACGGTGATCGAGGGCGGGCCGCAATGGAGCGGCAATACGCCGGCGCCTGCCGACGAGCCGTCCGCCGCGCCGCCGCTCACGACGCCGAAGACGGTGCACGCTTTGCTGCTGATCTACGACAAGGACGAGGCGGCGTGCAAAACCTGGGCGCAGGAGGTCGAAGGCAGGCTCGCGCCCCACCAGGTGAGCGTGGTCCACCGGCTTTCCCTCGATCTGCGCTGCGACGAGAACGGCATCGCCCGAGAACATTTCGGCTTCGCCGACGGGCTGTCGCAGCCGATTCCGTTCGGGGATTTTGTCGTCCGCAAGGACGGCAAGCCCGCGCCCCGCGATTTCTGGCACGGCGTGCCGCTGGGAGAAATCCTGCTCGGCCACACCAATGCGCACCACGAGAACGCGCCCGGGCCGATGATCAAGGACGAGGCGCCCCGCCACGGTGCCGGCCTGCCGGCCGAGGGTGCGCCCGAGGGTTCCTTCAACCTCGGCCTCGACGGCAGCTACATGGTGGTACGGGAGCTGCGCCAGGACGTGGCGGCGTTCTGGAAGTCGCTCGAGGCGGGGGCGGAGGCGATCCGCAGGCAAGATCCCGGCGCCGACCCACGTCACCGCCGACTGGCTCGCCGAGCGCGTCGTCGGCCGCACCCGCGACGGCCACCTGCTCTGCCCCGGCGGCTTTCTCCCACCCGGCAAGGACGGCCAGGCGCAGAATGCGGTCGGCTTCATGCCCAAGGACCGCCACGGCTACGGCTGCCCGAAGGGCTCGCACGTGCGCCGCGCCAATCCGCGCGACGGGCTCGCCCCCGACGAGGCCGCGGCGCAGACCCTGCTCGACGCCGCCAACAACCACCGCATCCTGCGCCGCGGACGCAAATTCGGCACCACCATCGCCGACCGCCTGACCGACGACCAGGAGAACCGCGGGCTCCTGTTCATCTGCCTGAACACCGACATCATCAGGCAGTTCGAGTTCGTCCAGCAGACCTGGATCCTCAACCAGAATTTCGCCACGCTCTTTGACGAGACCGATCCCCTGGTCGGCCCCAACGGCCGGTTCACTATTTCCGCGGAGCCGCTGCGCCGCACCGTGACCGTCGCCACCTTCATCCGCATGGCCGGCGGCGAATATTTCTTCCTCCCCAGCCTCCCGGCATTGGGTTATTTGAAGACGCTGTGACGCGGGGTGGGCAAGATCGCCGTAGGGTGGGCAAATCGCCCCGCACGCCGGGTGAGACCGCGTGATGCGTCGCGGGCGATTTGCCCACGCGGTCGGATGGCGCCGACGGCGTGGGCAAAATCGTACGCGATGTTTGGACGAGACGCGCGGTCCGCGCAGCGATTTTGCCCACCCTACGATCATTCGCCGTAGCGGCCCGGCAGCTCCCGCACATCGCCTCCCCAATCTGCCGGCAGGTCGCCGCGGGCCACGAACCGCTGAAAGCTACTGTAGGGCCAATCGCCGACTCGAGCGACGAGACCATGCTTCACCGGATTGAAATGGATGTAGTCGACATGACGATCGAGGTCCGTCTCGTCGCGAATGGCGTGCTCCCAATACCGGCGCTGCCACAGGCCCTTGTCGCTTCTCCATCTGGCTTTGCGAACGCAGGGCCGCCGCGGCGAGCCCGCGCGAGAAGCCGCTCTTGATGAGGCGCCAGCGCAGCGCAAAATCCGCGTCGCCTTCCGGCAGCGACCACACGGCATGAATGTGGTCGGGCAGAACGCACACGGCGACGGTCTCGAACGGATGCCGTTGCTCGACGGCCTGGTACGCCTGGCGCAGGCGATCGATGTGGCGGACGAGCAGATCGCTCGACCGATCGGCCAGCGTCACGGTGAAGAAGAACTGGCCGCCCCCGATCCGGGCGCGACGGTAGCGTGACATGGCGGGATGTTAGCGTGTTTGTTGGCGCGTAGGGTGGGCAAAATCGCGGCGCCGACCGCGCGTCTTGACCAAACCTCGCGTACGATTTTGCCCACGCTGTCGGCGGCGGCGGACAGCGTGGGCAAATCGCCCGCGACGCATCACGCGGTCTCGCCGGCCGTGCCGGGCGATTTGCCCACCCTACGCGTGTTGACATGTACCCGTATTTGTGTTATTCGGGACGGCGGATGTGGAGGAGGCCGGACGTGGTGCTGGATTGCGCGGCGGCGGCGGTGAGGAGATGTAGGGTGGGCAAAATCGATGCACCGACCGCGCGCCTCGTCCAGACATCGCGTACGATTTTGCCCACGCGGTCGGCGGCGGCGGACCGCGTGGGCAAATCGCCCGCAATGCGTCACCAGGTTTCATCGGCCGTGCCCGGCGATTTGCCCACCCTACGGGTGGGCGGCAAACAACAACAGCAGCAAATAACAACGAATCAACAAGGGAGCGGCCGGGACGTCCGACCTGATCATACAGGTGATTTACAGGTGAGGCTTCCCGCAAAACCCTCCCCCGCCCTCAGCCCGGTTTCGCCGGCGGCGGCACGGCGCTCTGGGCCGGCGGGGCGGCGGCGGGCGGCGCGGCCGGCGCTGCGGGCGCGCCCGGGGCGCCCGGGGTCGTGGCGGTGCCGGCCTCGGGATAGCGGGTCCTGATGTCGCGCAAAAAGCCCTCCAGCGTGCCGATGCCGGAGACGGTTTTCGCCACCTCGCCGAACTCGGGCCCGCCGGCCGACGGCGCCGACGTCACCACCTCGAAGGCCCGGCGGTCGGGGCTTTCCGCCATCTTCGCCGCGTATTTCTGCCGGAACCGGTCGAGGCCGAGGCGGTCGTCGGCGAGCGCATAGCCGATGCCGGCGCGCAGGATGTCGGCACGCTCGGGCTCGGTCAGCGGGCCGAACTCGCGCCAGCGCTCGCCGTAAAAGCGCTCGATCTGCTCGGCGGCCTCGCGCCAGCGCTTGCCCGCCCACATGACGTCGGCGCGCAGCCGGTCGGCCTCGCGGCCCGGCACGTTGGCGGCGACTTCCAGCGCCACGTCGTGGCGCCCGGTCTCGGACAGCGCCCGGGCTTCGAGCAGCAGGCGCTGGTTGCGCAGCTCGTTGGGCAGGTCCGCCACCCGGGTGGTGCGGATCGCGGCGATCGCCTTGTCGGGCTTGTGCGCCATCAGGTAGATCACCGAGAGGCGCACCGCCACCTGGGCACGCGCAGCGCCCTGCAGGCGGTGGTCGACCTGGTGCTGCAGCAGGGCTGAGGCCTGGTCGAGCAGGTCGACGGTGACCAGGCGGTCGGCGAGCCTTCGGATCATCTCGTCGCCGCGGCGGCCGACCGGGGTGAGCTCGCGGAAATCGTAGAACAGGCTGAGCGCATCGATCACCGGCATCGAGTCGGCCTTGCCGGAGAGAAACAGCACGTCAAAGCTCGCGGCGGCCTCCTCCATCAGCCGGCGCGTCATCTCGGAGCCCCTGTGGGCGGCGAGCGCCACCCGCATGGTCTGGAAAGCGTCGCGGTAGCGGCCCTCCTCGGTGTAGAGCCGGGCGAGGATCTGCAGCGCCTCGGCCTCGGTCTGGTCGCCGCGCCACAGCATGGTGAGGCTTTCCAGCGCCGCGATCGCTTCCGGGCGCTTGAGCTCGCCCATGGCGGAGCGCAGCACGATGCGGCGCAGCTCCCCCTGGGCGGCGGCGCGGCGGTCGGGCGAATTCGCCGGCCTCGCGATAGGCGTCGAGCGCTTCGGAAATGCTGCCGAGGCCTTCGGCGAGCCGGCCCTTGAGCACCGCGATCGACGGCGCCATGTCGGCCGGCACGCCGATCAGCTCGAACTGGTGCAGCTGGGTGGCGGCGTCCGCATAGTCGCCGACCTCGATGGCCGCGCGCAGCGCGTCGCGGAAGGCGACGCGCTGGAGCTCCAGCGGCAGGCTCGCGGCCGTGGTCTCGAGGCCGGCAAAGCCGGCGCGCGCCTCGGCGAACTTTCCCTCGCGGACGAGCGCCATGGCGCGCCACAGGCCGGCGTCCAGCTGGGTGCCGACGATCGGATGGCCGAGATCCTTCAGCGCCTCCGGGCCGCGGCCGATCAGGATGTTTGTGGCGGCGCGCAGCACCAGGGCGGAGGGATCGTCGATCGCCGGCCCGGCATCGGCCACCACGGCGTCGAGCACGCCCTTGGCCTCGGGATACATGTGGCGGGCGAGATAGAAGCGGGCGAGATCGAGCCGCGCGGCGGCGCGCCTTCCCTCCGGCGCCTCGGCGGCGGCGCGGATCAGCTCGGACTGGCGGGTGAGGAAGTCGGCGCCCTGGTCGAAACCCCAGAGCTGGGGATCGAAGGCGGCCGGCCGGTAGGCGCCGCCGGGGCGGCGGCTGCCCTCGCCGGTCTCGCCCACCTGGCCGGTGGCGGGCACGCGGAAGCCGGTGCTGGAGAGGATGAGCCCGGCGCTGCGCCCGATCACCACCTTGCCGGGCAGCACCTCCACCGCGATGTCGTCGGCGAGCGGCTGCACCACCACGCCGTGGGTCGAGGCGAGCGCGCGGAACTCCACGAAATTCTGCGGCTTAATGAAGCCGCGCGCCGGCGCGAAGGCGGTGACCACCAGGAGGGTGTCGCCGACCTCGGGGTCGGAGAGCCGGTGCACCTGCTGGGCGCCATCGAGCGCGACCACGGCGCTGGCATGGCCCGGCATGCCGACGGCGCGGCCGAGCGCCAGCGGCAGGGTCGGCCCGAGCGCAGTGTCGCCGATCGCCACCGTCCAGGCGGACCCCTCCGAGGTGACGCTCGCAAGCTTTGGGCGGTCGAGCCGGATGCGCACCACCTGGCCTTCGCGCGAGCGGGTCACCACGGCGCTGCGGATCGCCGCGATCGGCTGCATCACCAGCCGGCTGATGTCGACCGGCGCGCCGGTGTCGAACACCAGCCACAGCATGTCGGCGCGGCGAAACACCGCCGCCGGCGTCAGCTCGACGAACGGAAAGACCAGGCGCAGCGTGTCGCCCTGCCGGCGCATCTCGACGACGACCGGCGCCGATGGGTCATTGGACGCCGCCGGGATCGTGTCGCCCGAGCCTTCGGGCTTGTCGGCGGGCTTGTCGGCGGCAGACGGCGGCTTCGGCGCGGCGGCCTCGCGCGGCATCCGGCTCGGCGCCGCGGCCGGCACCGGCAACGGCACCGGAGGCGCCACCTCGGCGGGCTCGGCGACGGGCTCGGCCGGTCCTCTGGAATTGATCGGGCCCGCCGCGGGGGCGACGGGCTTTTCCACGGGGCGCACCGGCATCTCGCGCGGCGGCGGGACCGGTGGTGGCGGGGCGGCGGCGCGCTGCTCGGGTGGCGGCGCCGGGTGGTGGTGGTGGTGGTGGCGGCGGAGCCGCGGCGGGTTCGGGTTTTGGCGGCTCCGGCCTTGCCGGCTCGGGAGCCAGCGGCGAAGCCGCAGCTCGCTCCGGCTCGGGCGCCGGAGCCTGGACGGCGAAGGGCGGCGGGACCGGCGGCAGCGGCGCCTCGGCCGCCACCCGGTTGCGCGCCTGTCGCCCCCTCGGGGCGGTGGAGGGGCGCGGCAGCGGCAGCGGCACCGGCTCGGCCATGGCGGGCGCGGCGGCGGCCGGCGAGGCAGGTACGACCGGCGCCGGTCGAGCGGCCGCGGGCGGGATCTTCACCTCCGGCGCCGGCGGGGCGGGCCTTGCGGGTTTCGGCTCCGGCGCGGCGATCGCCACGTCCTCGGGCCGGAGCTGCGCCGGGACGGCGCCGTGCAGATCCTTGCCGACCGGCGCCACGTCGACCACAAAAGTGTTGTCCTCGCGAAACGTCCTGACGTCCGGCCGGCCGAAGAAGTCGAAGCGCACCGTGACCTGCTCGTCGCCGGCCTTGGCCTTGACGGCGAGCACCGAGGGCGGCAGCGCCACCTGGGCGTCGGCGAGGTCGAAATTCCACGGCGCGTCGAAGGTCAGCGTGAGCTGCTCGCCGCTGCGGTCGGCGCCGACCTGCACCAGCTCGGGCATCTCGAAGACGTAGCGGGTGAACGTCGGCTGGGTGCCGACCCGCACCCGGATCGGCGTCGACTGGCGCTGGCGGACGAGCTGCTGCTGCTGGCGAAACTTCTTTTCCGCCTCGCGGGCGCGCCGCGCCAGGTCGTCGACCACCTCCTGCGGCAGGCCGGGCGGCAGCCCGTTCCAGCCGTCGGGCAGCAGGTCGACATAGAGCTGCTCGCCGGCGCTCATCGAGTTGACGGTGACTTTTCGGGCGAGCGCGATGCGCACCGCGCTGCCGTCGGGGTCGCGCCGGGCCGCCGCGATGTAGCTGGCGGCGGCGGTGTCGAGCCGGTCGACCGATATCTCCACCGGCTTCTTGAAAGACACGATGATGATGCCGTTCGCCACCTTGACCTCGGCGTCGGGCTCCTCGGTGAAGCGAAAGATCAGCCGCGCATAGCCGCCATTGGTGCCGACCGTGACCTCTCCGCGCACCGCCTCCGGCTGGGCCGGCTGCGCCCGCGCGATCGCCGGAGCAAGCAGCGCCGCAAGGAGGACCAGCAGGGCGATCGCGGCGCCTCTTCCCCTCTCCCCGCC
>CAVWIS010000029.1:0-30151 GCA_963755055.1 uncultured Alphaproteobacteria bacterium
ACGATTTCTGCCGGGCAGTACCTGGACGCGAACCGCGACGTCAGGGAATTTTTTGCCGCAGCCGCGAGATTGCATTGATGACTTTCACGGTGGCGGCGGCGAACGTGCCGGACTCAAGATCGATACCAGCGTCCGCCTTGTGGCCGTTCATGATCATCTCGACGACGTGCGCAGCCGCATCATGAAACTGAGCATGGGCTGATTTCAGGTTCTGATATTCGTGCAAGGTCTGATAGGAGGTTCCCTCGCCGTGTATCCACTTGCCGAGGTCGCACCGATCATCGGCGCGGACGGCGAGCGGATCCGGCAATTCGCCATGATCTATCGCCTGTCTCAGTTCATCCTTCCAGCGCGCATGCGCGGTTATCGCCGTATTCAGGAATTCGATCATTTCGCCGACCACCCTCGGCCGATCGGGGCCGCTACTAATTGGTAGATCGAATTTTGTCCGACATCGGCCCTTACGTCAAATTGTTCGGCACCGCAAAGCGTTCGATCCGGAAGGGCGCAATGGGCAGGTTGGTCCGCCCGCCGACGATCAGCTCGGCCAGAATCGCCCCGACGATCGGGCCGAGCTGGAAGCCGTGGCCGGAAAAGCCAAAGCCGTGAAACACGTTCTCGCTGGTCGAGCTCGGCCCGATCACCGGAATGTCGTCGGGCATCCGCGCCTCGATGCCGGCCCAGCAGCGCACGATCTCGGCTCGCCGCATGATCGGAAAGAGCTCCCACACGGTCTCAGCGCTCGACCTCAACGCCGAAAAGTCGATGTCGGTGCGATTGGCGTCGCGGTCGAGCCCTCCGCGGTGGCCGCCGCCGATGAGCACGGTGCCGTTGCGATACTGCTTGAACGACAGCGGCCGCGACGTGGCGCCGAGCACCGGCTTGATGAACGGCGGCATCGGCGCGGTGATCATCAGCATCGGCGCGAACGCCTCGAGCGGCACCGGCTCGCCGAGCTGCGCGGCGATGCGGTCCGCCCAGGCGCCGGCGCAGTTCACCACCACGGCGGCGTCTCGGCGGCCGGCCGAGGTGTCCACGCGCCAGGCCGTGCCGGCACGGCCGAGTGCCTTGACCTCGACGCCTTCCAGAAACGTCACGCCGAGAACTCTCGGCCTTGCGCTTGAAGGCGAGCGTGGTGCGGTACGGATTGGCGGCGCCGTCGCGGCGACACACGATGGCGCCGACGCAATGGCCGGCGATCGCCGGAACGATGTCGTTGAGCTCGCGCCGGTCGACCAGCTCCTCATGGGTAAAGCCCTGCCGGTTGAGTTTCTCGACCCGGGCGCGCAGCGTCGCCAGTTCCTCCTCGGACTCGGCGACCTTGACCTGGCCGTGGCTCTCGAAGCCGCAATCGTCGTCGACCAGGTCGCCGATGCGGTGCCAGACCTCCATCGCGGCGACCGACAGCGGCACCTCGGAAAAGTCGCGGCCGAGACGGCGCACGCCGCCGGCATTGACGCCCGACGCGTGGCGCCCGACATGGTCCTTCTCGATGACGGTCACCCGCGCGCCGCGTCGCGCCAGATGCAGCGCCGTCGATGAGCCATGCAGGCCGCCGCCGATCACGATGACGTCGGGCGGGCTCACGCCGGGCTCAGCCTCTGGCGACCGAGCGCAGCGCCGCCTCGTTCTTCGGCAGCTGGGCGAGCTCGGCGAGCGTGATCGGTTTGACCGGCGGGCGCAGCCGATAGTAGCCGACCTCCGCCGGCGGCACGCCGCGCGCCTCGGCAATCAGCTCGGTGACGGTGAGGCCGCACAGCCGGCCCTGGCACGGTCCCATTCCGCAGCGCAGAAAAGACTTCATCTGGTTCGGGCCGGTGCAGCCGAGCGCGACCGTCTCGACGATCTGTTGCGCGGTCACCTCCTCGCAGCGGCAGACGACCGTATCTCCCGCGGGTCGGCGGAATTGTGCGGAGGGGCGATAATAGGCATCGAGAAACGCCCGGCCGCGCCCGGCGCGCCGCAGCCGCGCACGAACTTTTTCCGCATCAGGCAATCCGGGACGCGACGCCCCGGGCTTCAGCGCCTCGACCGCCGCCAGCGCCGCGAGCTCGCCGGATGCGCGCGCCGCCTCCGCACCCGCAATGCCGGCACCGTCGCCGGCAATCGCGATCCCCGGAATGCCGGTGCCGCCGGAGGCGTCGAGCACCGGGCTGAAGCACAGCTGCCGGTCGTCCCAGCGATGCTCGATGCCGATCGACATCGCCAGATTGACGTTGGGAACGACGCCGTGATGGAGAAACAGATTGTCGACCGCCAAACTTTGCTCCGGGCCGGCGGCGCAGCGGTAGGCGACGCGCTCGACGCGGGTGCTTCCCTCGGCGCGCAGCTCGGTGACACCCGGGATCACGCGGACACGGCGGCGCACCGCCATGAGGAGCTGCAGGCCCTTCATCAGATAGGACGACGCGATGAACGGCCCGGCGTGGCGCATCGCGGACCGCCAATTGTCCTGCGGTGTCGTGTCGAGCATCGCATCGATCCGCACACCCGCATTGAGAAACTGCCAGGCGATGAGCCACATGAGCGGCCCGCACCCGGCCAGCACATTGCGCCCGCCGGGCGCCAGCGCCGCCGACTTGAGCAGAATCTGGGCGGCGCCTGCCGTCATGATCCCGGGCAGCGTCCAGCCCGGTACCGGAAACGGCCGCTCGAGCGCGCCGGTCGCCAGGATGATGCGTCTGGCCTGGAGCATGCGCGCCGATCCGTCGATCGAGACGGCGATCTCGCGCTCGCGCGTCACGCTCCACACGGTGGCGCCGGAAACATAGCTGGCGCCGCTCGCCAGGAAGTCGCTCGCGAGCGAAGCTCCCGACCAGTAGTCCGGCCCAAGAATCGTGTCGCGGCGGACCGGCGTCGCGGTGATCGCCCGATAGATCTGGCCACCCGGCGACGACTGCTCGTCGAACAGCGCGGTGGCAAGGCCTGCCCGTGCGCAGACCGTGGCGGCGGCAAGACCGGCAGGCCCGGCACCGACCACGACCACGTCATAGTCGCTGCGCAAGTCCGTCATCGGTCGATCCCGCGCCGGGCGCGCTGGGTCTCGATCCGCATGCCGGCGCTGACCGGCACCAGGCAGCCCTGGCGATTGCCCACGCCGTCGACGGTGACCAGGCATTCGAAGCACACCCCCATCATGCAATAGGGTGCACGCGGTGCGCCGGACATGTCGGAGACCCGGTTGGCTTCGACGCCCGCCGAAAGCAGCGCGGCCGCGACCGTGTCGCCGGCACGCGCCTTGGCGGCCTCGCCGTCGATCGTCACGTCGAGCATGGCAGCCTCGATTTCAGGCAGTCGCCGGAACATCGAACCTCCGCGCGCCGAAGGCGCCAAATGTCTCATCCGGCCACTCGCCCGCGGCGATCAGGGGCGCCACCACCAGCGCGTGGACGGCGGCAAGCGTCACCCCGCTGTGGCACGAGACCGAAAATGCTCCTGGACAGTCTTGCGACCGCTCGTAGATCGGAAACCCGTCCGGCGTCATCACCCGGAGCGCCGCCCAGCTGCGCACCACGTTGAGCTTACCAAGTTGCGGAAACATCCGCACCGCCCGATCCGCCATCGCGGACACGACGCCGGTGCCCACCGTCACGTCGAACCCCGCCTCCTCGACCGAATCGCCGATCATGACGCTGCCCTCGTCGGTCTGCCGCACCGTGACCACCGGATAATCGAGAAATGGCGCGACTTTTTCGGTGACGATGATCTGGCCGCGCTGCGGGTGCACCGGAACCTGCATGCCGACCATCGGCGCCAGCCGCGCGTTGCCGTTGCCGGCGGCCAGCACGACGCGCTCGGCGACAACCTCGCCGTGACGGGTGGCCAGCGCAAAGGCGCCGCCACGCTGCTCGATCCGCTCGACCACGTGGTCCGCCAGATATTCGGCGCCGAGCTGCCGCATCGCGATGTGCAGCGCGCGGAGCAGGCGAAGCGAGTTGACATGGCCGTCGAGCGCGCAGTAGCTCGCGCCGGCGACCTCGGGGCCGATCTGCGGCAGCATCGCCAGAACCTGGCCGCGGTCCAGCATCTCGGTGTCGTGGCGCGCCATGGCGGGCTGGTTGTGCAGCCGCTTCAATGCATCGGCGCGGTTTTCCAGCTCGCGCTCCGACAGGCAGAGATGCAGCCCGCCGGGACGGCGGAAGCAGACGTCGAGGCCGGTCTCATCCTTCAGCGCACCGGCGAGTTCCGCCCAGGCATCGGAGGATTGCCGGGTCCACGCCGCGTATTCGGACATGCCGAGCCCCTTGCCCTGGACCCAGACCAGCGCAAAGTTGCCGCGCGAGGCGCGGTACGCCACATCGCCCTCGTCGAGCACGATGACCCGCCGGCCCGCCCGCGCCAGACCCCAGGCGATCGCGGCTCCGACCAGGCCGCCGCCGATCACCGCGGTTTCGGTCTCCCGGCGGATCATCGCGCGGCGCCCACGAACAGGCGGTCGAGGCCGTAGAGCCGGTCGAGGATCACCATCACGATCACGGTGAGAAAGATCAGCGCCGCCGAGACCGAGGTGACCAGCGGATCGATGTTGTCCTGGATGTAGAGAAACATGCGCACCGGCAGCGTGACGGTCGATGGCGAGGCGATGAACACCGTCATGGTGACCTCGTCGAAACTGGTGATGAACGCCAGCACCCAGCCGGACACGACGCCAGGCAGGATCAGCGGCAGGGTCACGCGCCGGAACACGGTGAGCCGGCCGGCCCCGAGCGAGATCGCCGCATGCTCGACCGACCGGTCCATGCCGACGCAACTCGCCAGCACCAGGCGCAGCGCGAACGGCATGACCACGACGATGTGGGAGAGCACCAGCCCGGCGAACGTACCGCCGATCCCGACCGAGGTGAAGAAGCGCAGGAACGCAATGCCCAGCACCACGTGCGGGATCATCAGCGGCGACATGAACAAGGCCAGCATGGCGTCGCGCCCGACGAAGCGATAGCGCGCGATCGCCAGCGCCGCCGGGGTGGCGAGCGCGACCGCGATGCTCGACGACAGGGCCGCGAGCACCAGCGAGTTCGCGAAAGGCGCGGACGAATTCCGGATAGTCGGCGATCGCCCGGAACCAGCGCAGCGACAGCCCTTTGGTCGGCAGCGACAGGTAGCCTTCGGGCGTGAAGGCGACGGCGCAGACGATGACGATCGGCGCCAGCACGAAAGCGATGAACAGCGCATGGAAGGCGAGCGCCGCCGGCCCGTTGCGGCTCATCGGAAAACCTCGGCATAGCGTCGCTCGACCATCCGGTTCGAGCCGACGATGATGGCGACGAGGGCCGCGAGCAGCAGCACCGCGATCGCGGCGCCGAGCGGCCAGTTCAGCGTATTGAGGAACTCGTCATAGGCGAGCGTCGAGGCGACCTTGAGGCGCCGCCCGCCGATGATCGCCGGCGTCGCAAAGGCGCTCGCCGCCAGCGCGAATACCACGATCGCGCCCGACAGCACCCCCGGCATGATTTGAGGCAGGACGATACGGCGCGCCACGGTGAGCGCCGAGGCGCCGAGCGACACCGCGGCGTTCTCCACCTGCGGGTCGAGCCGCTGCAGCGAGGCCCACACCGAGATCACCACGAACGGGACGAGCACGTGGACCAGCGCGATCACCACCCCGGTCTCGGAGAACATCAGCGAGATCGGCGACGCGATGAGGCCGAGGCGCAGAAGCGCGTTGCTGACGAGACCGGTCGAGCCGAACAGCAGCGCGAAGCCGAGCGTGCGCGCCACCACCGAGATCAGCAGCGGGCCGAGCACGATCATCAGGAAAAGTCCCCGCCACGGCGGGGCCATGCGGCTGAGGATATAGGCTTCGGGCGTGCCGATCAGCACTGCGACCGCGGTGACGATGAGCGCGATCCGGAACGTGCGCAGAAAAATCTCGAGGAAGTACGAATCAGTGGCGATCTCGCGCCAGTTCTTCAGGGTGATGACCGGCTCGATGCCCTTGTACTGCCCCCACTCGTTGAACGACAGCAGCACCGTCATGGCGATCGGCACCAGCACCGCTCCGACGAACAGCAGCAGCGCTGGTCCGGCCAGCAGGACCGCGCGGCTGCCCTCATTCCTCTCGATCAGGCTCACGGCGCCGTCCGCGGCGGCGCGAACGTCATGTCGTCGGCGCGCCAGACCAGGCGTACCGACGCTCCCTCGCCCGGCACCGCCCGGCCGTCGTTGGGGGCGATGACCACGACCACGCCGACCTCGGTCGCGACCTGCAGCAGCCAATGGTGGCCCTGAAAAATTCTTGCCCGGACGGTTCCCGCCACCCCTCCGGCTTCCGCAAAATGGATCCGTTCGGGACGCACCGTCGCCAGGGCCTCCCCGTCGGCGACGCCGGCGACGCTCCATTGGGCGCCGCCGATGCGGACGGTTCCGGCCGCCACCGTCGCCGGCAGGACGTTGATCCTGCCGACGAAACCGGCGACGAACGTGCTCGCGGGCCGCTGATAGATATCGGTCGGCGGGGCCTGCTGCTCGGCGCGGCCGCGGTTCATCACCACGATCCGATCGGCGAGCGCCATGGCCTCGCTCTGGTCATGGGTGACGAGGATCGTGGTGGTGCCCACGGTGCGCTGGATCTGGCGGAGCTCGACCTGCATCTCCTCGCGCAATTTGGCATCGAGATTGGACAGCGGCTCGTCGAGCAGCAGGATGTCCGGCTTGATCACCAGGGCGCGGGCCAGCGCCACGCGCTGCTGCTGACCGCCCGACATTCTTCGCGGATAGCGGTCGGAAAAGCCCGCCAGCCCGACCAGCGCCATCGCGTCGTCGACGCGCCGCGCCTGCTCGGCCCCGGCGATGCCGCGCATCTCAAGCCCGAAGGCAATGTTTTCCGCGGCCGTCATATGGGGAAACAGTGCGTAGGACTGGAACACGATGCCGAGGCCGCGGGCTGAGGGCTTTACTCGTGTGAGATCGCGCTCGCCGAGACGGATGGTGCCGGCAGACGGCTCGACGAAGCCGGCGATCATCTGCAGGGTCGTGGTCTTGCCGCAACCGGAGGGGCCGAGCAGCGCCACGAACTCGCCGCGGTCGACCGACAGCGACAGGTCGTCGACGGCCGCGACAGTGCCGAAGCGCTTGGTCAGGCCCTGGAGCGCCAGAAAGGACATCGGGATCTCAGGGGCGCGCGGGTCACCGCTCGATCTCGCGGGTCCAGCGCTTGTTCCAGTCCTCGCGCGCCTGGTTGATGACGTCCCAGTCGACGGCGATCAGCTGCTTGACCTCGTCGCCGAACGGCAGGCCGACGCGCTCCTCGGGCTTGAGATCGACCGTCTTGTTGGATGGGCCGAGGCCCGCACCCTTGGCAAGCACGACCTGGATCTCCGGCGTCAACAGGAACTGCACGAAGGCTTGCGCGTCGGAGGCATGCTTGGCCCCGGCGATCGGGCAGGCCGCGACGCCGAGCGCAATGCCGCCCTCCTTGGGATAGACGAAGGCGGCCGGGAAACCGGTGTCGGCCAGCGCCTTGGCGCGACCCGATCCCCACACGGCGATCAGCGCCTGGCCCGACTGGAACAGCTCGGTCATCTTGCCGGGCGACGGCTCGTAGACCAGCACGTTGGGCCCGACCTCGTCGCGAAAGGCCTTGAAGCCGGGATCGATGTTGCGCTCGCCGCCCCCGCGCAGCCGCGCCATCATGACGAGGGCGTGCAGCCCGTAGCTGTTGTTGAGCGGCGGGATCACCAGCTTCTTGGCGAATTTCTTGTCCTTGAGGTCTTCCCAGGAGGTGGGCGCCGGCCACTTGTTCTCCTCGAACGCCCGCTTGGTGTACATGATGCCGGTGCCGACCATGCCGAGGCCCACCGCCTTGTTGGAGGAGAATTTCATCACGTCGTACAGGTCGGCGTAGATCGCCGCCTTGTCGAGCTCGCCGCAGAATCCGAGCTGAACCGCCTGATACATCGGGCCGTCGTCGACGATGGCGACGTCGATCTGCTGGTTGCCCTTCTGCGCCTGCAACTTGGCGAGCGTGTCGGTCGAGTTGCCGGCGACGTACTCGACCGTCACCCCGTATTTCTTCTCGAAAGGCGGGATGACGTCGCGGCGCATGGTCTGCTCGAACGAGCCGCCATAGGCCGCGACGAACAGGGTCTTGGTCTGGGCAGACGCGCTGCCCGCTGCGCCGGGCGCGAGCAGCGCGGCCGCCACGACGATGGTCAAGCTCTTGCGCATGCGGGACGCTCCTCTGCCTGGACGGCAAAGCATGCGCTAGCCGAGCCGATCTCGCAACCGGTACCACGCCGTCGTCAGTGGCCGGAACCGCGGGTCGCCCCGATAGAGCGGGATCGGACGCAGCGAGGCCCCCTTCGGATGCAGGAGAAAGGTGATCCGTTGCCACGCTTCGTTCGGCGGCCGGGGCCGATCCCCGGAGGACGGCGTCGGCCGGCGAAGCGGCTCACGGCGCAGGTCGCCGGGAGCGACAAGTGCTCCGACCCGACCGCCGAGAGCGGATCGCCAACATCCATCCGCGGGGTTATCATGTGTCGCGCGAGTGCTTCCGAACCAGGGGAGGTCGAGGCCTGGCGCTTGACGCCGCAAGGCCCGCGACCTGATCCAAAATCTCGCGCTGAGCAAGGATGCCCGACATGGCCAAGAAGATCGCGCCGCATATCACCGCCGCCGCCGCGGAGACCTATCGCGACATCCTGTTCGAGGTGCGCGATCACGTCGCCTGGGTCACGATCAACCGGCCGCGCTACCGCAATGCGTTCCGCGAGCAGACACTCGACGAGATGATCTTTGCCCTGTCCGCCACCCGCGAGGACCCGTCGATCGCCTGCGCGGTCGTCACCGGGGCCGGCGACAAGGCGTTCTCGGCCGGCGGCGACTTTGCCGCCATGATGAAGCTCAACCGCGCCAACGCGCATATGTGGAACGACCGCATGCTCGGTCTCGCCATGACGATCCGGGGTCTGCCGATTCCCGTCATCGCCATGGTTCACGGCGCCTGCATGGGAGGCGGCCACGAGCTGGCGTTGTGGTGCGATCTGGTGATCGCGGCCGACGACGCCGTGTTCGGGCAGACCGGCGCCAAGGTCGCCGCCTGCCCGACCGTCGGCGCGACGCAGTATCTTCCGCGCATCATCGGCGAGCGCCTTGCGCGCGAGATGATCTTTCTGGCGCGGACCTTCAAGGCCAAGGAGGCGGTCGAAGTCGGCCTGATCAACAAATGGGTGCCGAAAAAGGACCTGCTGAAGGAGACGCTGGCGTGGTGCGAGACGATCAAGGGCCACAGCGGGCAGACGCTGCGCGCCACCAAGAAGTCGCTGAACTGCGAGTCGGACGAATTGTACGCGTCGTGGCAGCACGGCATGGAGCTCCTGGCGCACATCTGGGGCACCGAGGAGAGCCTCGAAGGCATGCAGGCCTTCCTCGATGGCCGCAAGGCCGATTTCATGAAATTCCGCATGTCCAACAAGCAGCAGCTCGACACCTATCTCGACGATTTCCGCAACGACCGCAACCAGCGTTCCGATCCGGCGCGCTGAACCAGCCAGGAGCCGCCGCATGACCGGTGCGCTTGCCGGCCTGAAAGTCCTCGACCTCAGCCGCGTGCTGGCCGGTCCGTTCTGCACCATGCTGCTCGGCGACATGGGCGCCGACGTCATCAAGGTCGAGCCGCCGGCCGGCGACGAGACGCGCGGGTGGGGGCCGCCCCATGCCGGCGGCGAGGCGGCCTACTACCTCGGGGTCAATCGCAACAAGCGCGGAATGGTGCTCGACCTGTCGACCGGCGAGGGTCGCGAGATTCTCGCCGCGCTGCTGCGGCAGAGCGACGTCCTGGTGGAGAACTACAAGACCGGCACGCTCGACAAGTGGGGCTTCGGTGCGCAATGGCGGAGCGCCGAATGTCCGCGTCTTGTCCACTGCTCGATCACCGGTTATGGCACGACGGGTCCGAACGCCGACCTGCCGGGCTACGATTTCATCCTGCAGGCGGAAAGCGGGCTGATGAGCATCACCGGTCCGGTCGACGGCGCACCAACCAAGCACGGGGTCGCGATCGTCGATCTCGCCACCGGGATGCTGGCGACGATCGCCATCCTCGGCGCGTTGAACGCGAGAGCGGCCAGCGGGCGCGGACAGACGGTGTCGGTTTCGCTGTTCGAGAGCGGCCTCGCCCTGCTCGCCAACGTGGCGTCGAACCACCTGGTCTCGGGGAAGCCGGCGCGGCGTTACGGCAACGGCCATCCCAATATCGTCCCCTACGGGACGTTTCGCGCGGCGGACGGCGATCTCGCGCTCGCCATCGGCAACGACGCGCAGTTCGCGCGCTTCGCCGGGATTGCCGGGCATCCGCAATGGACCTCCGACCCGCGCTTCGCCACCAATGCGGCGCGCGTCGTCAACCGCGAGGTCATCGAGCAACTGGTCGACGCGGCGGTCGCCGGCCGGCCGATCGCCTGGTGGATCGAGCATCTGCGGGCGGCGAACATCGCCTGCGGCGCCGTCAACAGCGTCGAGGCCGCCCTTGCCGACGCCCAGACCGCGGCGCGGGACATGGTGCTGTCGATCGCGCATCCCACGGCGGAAGGCCTGCGCACGCTCGGTTTTCCATTCAAGATGACCGGCACGCCGCCCGCCGCGACCCGGCCGCCGCCGCGCCTCGGCGAGCACACCGACGAGGTGCTCGCCGAGCTGCGTTACGACGCGCCGGCGCGGCGCCGGCTGGCGGAAGCCGGCGTCGTCAAGGCGCTGACCATGGACGCCGAGCCATGACGATCACCGGCCTCTCGCACGTCGCCATCGCGGTTCCCCGGATCGAGGACGCGGCGCGGTTGCTGGCGCAACGGTTCGGGCTCGCGACCGGGCCGATCATGGAGAACGCCGCCCAGGGCGTCCGCCTCGCCTATGTCGAGCTCGGCAACAGCCGCATCGAGCTGCTCGAGCCGGCATCGCCGCAGAGCCCGCTTGCCCGGTTTCTGGCGGCGCATCCTGGCGGCGGGCTCCACCATGTCAGCCTGTCGACGGCCGACCTCGACGGCGTCCTCGAGGCGATCACCGGCCAGGGGGCGCGGCAGGTCGGAGCGGCGGCGGTCAATGTGCATGGCCAGCGCATCGCCTTCGTGCATCCGCGCGACGTCCTCGGCGTGCTGGTCGAGATCGAGGAGCATTCACGGACCTGAATCCTGCCGGCAGGACCGCGCCGATCACCGCGCCCGCCGGAGCGTCCGGTTACTGAGGCGGACCCGCCGCGTTCGTGGCGTGCTCGGCACGGCCGCCCTTGACCCTCAGCCGACGTGACCGATGGCATTTTGTTGTGATGCCACAGCACCCCATACCCCTTCGATCACAAATGTGATAGCCTCGACCTACCGCGAAGGTGTTGGCAGCGAGAGACCCATGAGACGGCGGCAGTTTATTGCGCTGCTTGGCGGCGCGTTGGGAAATTCGGTTCTTTGGCCGCTTGGCGCGCGAGCGCAACAGCACGGCAAAAAGTTCCTGATCGGATTTATCGCACACGGATACGAGACCATGTACGACTCTTTCTTCGAGGGTCTCCGTGAACTCGGGTACGTAGAGGGACAGAACATCACGATCGAGCGTCGATATGCTGAAGGTCACCCGGAGCGATTTAAGGAGTTTGCAAGGGAGATGGTCGAACTCAACGCCGATGTCATCGTAACGATAACGACGCCCGCGGTGTTAGCCATCAAGAGCGTGACCACGACAATTCCTATTGTCATCCCGAACGCAATCGATGCAGTCGGAGCCGGTTTAGTCGCCAGCTTGGACCACCCCGGCGGGAACGTGACGGGTGGCACGCTCCTCCAGGCGGAGCTCAGCCTAAAACGCCTCGAGCTGCTCAAGAAAATGGTTCCCGGACTTTCTCGAGCGGCACTACTTTGGAACGCGGGGAATCCGGCATACGTGCGCGCTTGGACACAGTCACAAGGTGCGGCCCAGACGCTAGGCGTCGCGCTTCAACGCTATGAGGTGCGCGGCCCGACCGACTTTCAGGCCGCTTTCGCTGCGATGGCCCAACAAGGTCCTGACGCGCTCGTCGTCCTGGAGGATGCTCTGACAATTCAGCACAGAAAAGAAATCGTCGACTTTGCGCTAAAGAACTACCTGCCGAGTTCCTTCTTTGCGAAGGAGGCGGTCGCGGCGGGTGGTTTAATGTCTTACGGAGCGAATTGGCCTGATGCGTTCCGCCGCGGCGCTACAACCGTGGACAAGATTCTGAAGGGCGCCAAGCCAAGTGATCTGCCGGTGGAACAGCCAACCAAATTCGAGCTTGCCGTTAACCTCAAAACTGCTAAGGCGCTCGGTCTCAAGGTCCCAGTGTTGCTGCTTGCTACCGCCGATGAGGTGATCGAATAGCGATACTCTTTGTTACGATGCACTGGTCCGGTTTTGGCACGAACCTGCCCGGATCGGGTGGGGGAGTGGGTCCGCTCTGCCCGGGTAGTTCAGACGTCGACTTGCTCCGCTATGGCAAGCGCGTCGTCCACCTCGATGCCCCGAGATAGCGGACCGACGCGGGATCAGGTACGCGAAAGTCGCGGCAGCAGGACCAGCGTGCGAGAGGCCGGTGATCGTCATCGCTCGGCATCCATGGTCAGCGCCTTGACGACGCCGGCTTCCGCCAGCTGGCGCCGCGCCGGCGCGTCGTAACGCAACTCGGCGAGGACCTCGTCCACGGCATAAAGCGTCGCGCGTCGTCCAAATCCCTTGGCAAACCGCAACCGGCGTGTCGGTTGGGCCAACTCCCATGCCGCTCATTAGGCCCAAGTGCGCCGGTCTACGCACATACGCGCTTTGCCGAAGGTCTCGATGAAACCCCCTATTTTCCATGGCTAGTAGTCATACGGATACAAACGTTTGTCCGCTGAAAATTCGAATTGAACGTTGGCGTAGACGCTCCATAGCGGCAGGTAGCGGCGTATAGTGCGTTCGAATGACGGATTCCTCTGAATGAAGCAAACTCGCAAGACGCTGCCGGGCGACCAGAGTTTCGAGTATTTGGCTCTAGGGCTTGCTCTTCCGGTCGACGGACGTCGTTCCGATGCGTCGGGAACCTCGTGTTCCCGCGTCATCCCGACGTTTACTTGAAATATCGCCGCGGCTACTCGACTGGCGAGCTGATCGGGCGTGGAAAAATATGAGACCATATGTGCATCCGCGAACTCGGCGCGAAGTTGTTTGATTCGTTCGCCCGCGTCTGCGTCGCCGGTCTGCGCATCCATCATTGTGGCTGGCCATGGAGCATCCTGTTGCGACAAAAATATCAGGCATGGCCTGCCTAGCTCCTTCACCTTACGATACTCCAGTTCCGTAATGGATTGCTTTTCGGGATTGTCCCGCGAGGGAATGTAGCCATAGCGCCAAGCGAAGATGCCAAGATACGCGTCGCTGTCCGCGACATCGGCGAGACATTTGTCAACCGCCCTCTGATCGGACGCTACGTAGTCTTCCATGCCTATGACGTCATGACGCATCATGCGAAGCTGTTGGTATGCCGCCTTTCTGTATTCGATCAGATCTTTGTACGTCGCAGACAAGTACACTTTCATGTCAGCCCCCAGATGCAGGACGCACTCCTCGACAAAAATGTTCGGCTCAAGCCGCAAGCTCGCCGGTGCTCGGCGCGACGAGCTTGTCGATCACGGCGAGCTGCATCGGCGGACGCCCATGCGTAGCGATGGCCGCTGCGGCGAACATGGGCTTGCGTTGCCGGCTTCGGCAGGGAGCAAGAGGCATAGTTGCGTCTGACGGCCGTCATTGTTGCCCCGATTAGCATCTCCGTTCCCTCGTTGCGGAGTCTAACGAGCCCGGAATTACGGCGGGGCATTTGTCTTTTTGGCGGCGGCCGAGACTGACCGGCACAAGGCCGAGCCCACCCGGTCGGCCCGGCACGGGTCCGTTCATTGGGGTACACCGGCCCCGTGCGAGGCAGGCCGTCGACGCAACCGGCCCTCCCGCTCTTGACCCCGAGCCGACATGGATGCGGATGACATTTCGCATTGCAGCGAGCCCCTGACTTGATCCTCGCCCACATTGCCGTAAACTTGGGCCACTGTCATCGCGACCGCCGCCAAGGCCCGCGCTACTGTGCTGGTGGGGCTGTTCTCTGTTCCAGCCGCCGGGACTAATGTCCTACAGGGGTTGGCGGTGACACTTCCGCAGACTGCGGAAGCCGGATAATGGTACCCCGTTCCCCGTCGCGTCTTTCAGGTGACAACGTCGGAGGATCGCCCATGACTAGTTCCCCCCAACTCCGCCCGCTGGGCGAGCCGCTCGGCACCGAGGCGTTGGGCATTGATCTCTCAAGGCCGCTCGATGAGGCGACCTTCGCCTGGATCGGGCGCGCATTCGCCGAACATCCGGTGCTTGTGTTTCGTGACCAGAATCTTGGCGCGGCCGAACTCGCCGCGTTCGGCCGCCGGTTCGGCTCGCCACGCATGCATGCGCTGGTCAAGTATCGTCATGCGGAATATCCCGAAGTGTCTTGGCTTACCAATGTCGAGGACGACGGCAAGGTGGATTGGTATGGTGTCAAGCGCGCCACTGACTGGCACACCGAATTCGACATACGAGGTTGAGCCGCCGATCCTCGCTATCCTGCACGCGAAGGAGATCCCATCTTCAAAAGGTGGCACCATGTTCGCCGATATGCGTGCCGCCTATGACGCGCTGCCGAAAACCATGAAGGATCGGCTCTCCACCCTGGTGGGCCTGCACGGCCGAAGCACTGGACCCGGCGGTGAGAAACTTTATGGCGATGAGAAAGGAAAGACTGAGAAGGTGTATCACGAAATGCAGCGGCCCGCGGTGATCGAGCACCCGGTGAGCGGTCGGCCGATCCTGTTCGTCAATCCGATGCACACGCATGGTTTCGTCGGCATGACGCGGGAGGAAGCCTGGCCGCTGATCGAGGAACTGGCCGAGCACGCGACGCAGGGTCGCTTCGTTTATTACCATCATTGGCGCGTCGGCGACGTGCTGATGTGGGATGAGCTGGCCACGATGCACCGCGGTGCTGGCGATTATCGCCCCGACGAACGCCGTGTCATGCTGCGCACGATCGTGTATGCTTCATAAGGGCCCGTTGAAGATTTGCCGAATCGATTTTTCCGACAAGGGGATTCCCAGGCGGTTTCCAAGCCCTTAGAATCACGGGGTGATTGACGATGCGGCGATCAAATTGCGCTACGGGGCGCTCGCTCCGGTGCTGGACGAGCGCGGGCGGCGGCGTTTTGCGGCGGCGGAGGCGCTGGCGGCTGGGCATGGCGGGGTCGCGGCGGTGGCGCGGACCACCGGCATCGCGCGCAGCACGATCGGCCGTGGGCTGGCGGAATTGCGCGGCGAGGCGGCAGCCGGATGCGGCGCGAGCGGGTACGCCGGGCAGGGCGGCGGGCGCAAGCCTCTGAGCGAGACGGACCCGAGCTGCTGGCTGATCTCGGCGCTGGTCGAGCCGACGACGCGCGGCGATCCGATCGCCGCTGCTGTGGACGTCCAAGAGCCTGCGCAAGCTGGCGGCCGGGCTGCGCGAGCTGGGCCAACGATCGGCCACAATGTCGTCGCCGAGCTGCTGCGCGACATGGGCTACAGCCTGCAAGCCAACCGCAAGACGCGCGAAGGGACGAACCATCCCGACCGCGACGCGCAGTTCCACTACATCAACGAGCGGGTGAAGCAGCGCTGGCGGCGGGCGAGCCGGCGATCTCGGTCGACACCAAGAAGAAGGAGCTGGTCGGCGACTTCAAGAATGCCGGGCGCGAGTAGCGCCCGAAGGGTCAGCCCGAGGAGGTGCGCGTGCACGATTTCGTCATCCCCGAGCTCGGCCGGGCGGCGCCCTATGGCGTCTACGATATTGCCGGCAATGCCGGCTGGGTGAGCGTCGGCATCGACCACGACACCGCGAGCTTCGCCGTCAACGCCATCCGCAGCTGGTGGCAGACGATGGGGCGCGAGCGCTATCCCAACGCACGCAGCTCTGATCACCGCCGATGGCGGCGGCAGCAACGGCTCGCGCGTCCGACTGTGGAAGCTCGAGCTGCAAAGCTCGCCGACGAACTCGGCCTTGCCATCACCGTCTGTCACTTGCCGCCCGGCACCAGCAAGTGGAACAAGATCGAGCATCGCCTGTTCTCGTTCATCACGCAACTGGCGCGGCAAGCCGCTCGTCAGCCATCAGGTCATCGTCCAACTGATCGCCGCCACGACGACCAAGACCGGTCTGACGGTGCGCTGCGAACTCGACCACAACACCTATCCGGCCGGCATCAAGGTCTCCGATGCCGAAATGCACGCCATCAACATCTCACGCCACGACTTCCACGGCGAATGGAACTACACCATCTGCCCGCAACCGCCGATCCGGAGCGATAGTTCATGGACAGGCCCTAAGTGGCGTGATAACGACACCGCACATGACTTGGGAAGCAATGTGCATCGCCGTGGCGAAATGAACATCACGTCGTACGTGGCAGCGGCGAAAAGCCGGTATCGCAAGGCGCGACGGCGCTGGGTCTACCTGGACTGGCTGGCGTCACCTCACGGGCCACGCGAAACGCCATACCTGCGAAAATTCAGACCGCCTGCTCTCGTTCTGTATGCCCTTCGAGGGCAGCATGTGTTTTCACGGCGCGCGGGGCACTTTCCCGACAAGAAGGATTTATTTATACCGCCCCCGCAAGCGGCGAAGGTTGCGTCGAATTCGCCGTTATGCCAGGGATTTCCAAATGACGACCTTCATAGAGACAGGCACCTATCTAGGCGACACCACGGCGGCCGTGCAGGGCCACTTCGATCGGTGCATCACGATCGAGCTTTCGGACGACCTTTATCGTCTGGCGTTGAAGAGGTTTGCATCGACGCCGCATGTCAATTGTCTCCACGGCGACAGTGGAACGGTTTTATCTGATGTTCTTTCCGGACTGGAAGGGCCAGCCATCTTCTGGCTCGATGCCCACCACTCCGGTGACGGGACCGCGTCTGCCGGTTACGATCCCATTGCCAAAGAACTCCAGGCTATCTACTCGTACCCCAGCAATCATGTGATTCTGGTTGACGATGCGAGCGGCCACGCGGTGGACACCATCATAGCCAATGTCCCTGCAACCCATGTCGCGTCGGCGCGGAACAACATAATCCGGATAATTCCCCGCCAACACCCAAGGCGCGCGAAACGGCCGTGAAATCGGTCGGGTCGTCGACAAGTACTAGCAAAACTCGCGTTGGATTGAGATTCTGATTATGTCGACCGACATTGCGCGCCTGTCTTTTATCGATGCGCTGCGCGGATACGCAATCCTGGGGGTCATCGCGGTACACTCCTCACAACTCTTTCCAGGCCTTGAATTGCCGTTCCGCATCCTCGCCGATCAGGGCGCCCGCGGGATTCAGTTGTTCTTCGTCGTGAGCGCATTGACCCTCATGCTGTCGTGGCATGTGCGCAACGACGAAGTCCTACCGTTCTACATTCGTCGGATATTCCGCATCGCACCGATGTTCTGGCTGGCGATCATCTACTACGTGGCATTGAACTCCCTGACGCTGCGCCTGGGACACTGGGGACCCAACACCGTTTTATGGCCGAACATCCTGGCTTCGGCGACCTTCCTTCATGGCTTTTATCCCGACGCGATCAACAGCATCGTACCGGGCGGCTGGACCATCGCGGACGAGATGACGTTTTATGTCCTGTTTCCGTTCCTAGTCTGGGCAATTCGATCGTGGCAGACCGCAGCGTTTGCAATGCTTGTGGCCGGCTGCTTCGCATGGGGGGTGGTTCCGCTCTCAGTCAAGATCATCTTGCCTGTACTGTTTCCGACTGCGAGCAGTAATCTGCTTTCAGAGTTTTCGGGCCTCTTCTTTCCCTACCAATTTCCCGCGTTCCTGGTGGGCATTCTGGTCTCTCACCTGTTGCGGACGTTTTCCGAACGGCTCCCGCGCGCCGTCCTTCAGATTGGGCTGGTCGGCGCAATTCTGCTGATTGCCGCCCTGCCATTTCTCCAAACCTATCTCCTGGGGCGCATTCACTGGCTTTTGTATTTTCTGCTTCTCGGCTATCCGCTCTTGATCTATTCGCTGGCATTCGGGCTTGTCGCATTCTGCCTGGCCCAAGGCGTCGGCAGTCTGCTCATCAACGCGCCGATCAGGTACATCGGAAAAGTGAGTTACAGCGCTTACTTTTGGCATTTCGCCGTCCTCGAGCTGGTCGACCGGGCGCTCGATCCTCCGGGACTGTCCCATCTGACCCCGGTGTGGCCATGGTATCTTTCCGTGTTTGTCGGCGCCGTGGCACTGACCATGCTCGGATCAACGCTGACCTTTCACGTCATCGAGGCACCAATGATACGCCTCGGGCGACAACTCGCGGAGAAAATCGCTGCGATAGAGCGAGCTTGAAGATCGTCGACAAGCCGCGCGAATCACGCCAATGCGCCGCATCGCGCCGCCCTGCTGCGCGCGTGCCGCGAGCGCCAATGCGGCGTTCCTGCAGGGGTTGCAACAATTGGGTTGGACCGTCGGCCGCAATCTGCAGATCGACTATCGCTGGGGCGCGAGCGATGCCGGCCGCCTTCGCCACTTCGCCGCGGAATTGGTCGCCCTTGCGCCGGATGTCATTGTGGCCACGGCAGGCGCAACGGTGGGGGCATTGCAACAGGTGAGCCGCACGCTGCCGATCGTGTTCGTGACGACCGTCGATCCGATCGGAAGCGGCTTCGTCGATACCCTGGCCCGGCCGGGCGGCAACGCCACGGCTTCTTGACGTTCGAATACAGCTTGAGCGGCAAATGGCTCGAGTTGCTCAAGCAGATCGCGCCACGCATGACGCGAGCGGCTGTGCTTCGCGACACCGCCAGTCCCGCTGGGAACGCCCAGTTCGGCGCCGTCCAGGCGGTGGCGCCGTCGCTCGGGGTGGAGGTGAGCCCGGTCAACATCCTCGACGCGAGCGAGATCGAGCGCGCCATCGCGGCGTTCGCGCGCTCGCCGAACGGCGGTCTGGTCGTGACGGGGACCCCGGCAGCTACCGTTCATCGCAACCTGATCATCACCTTGGCGGCTCGGCACCATCTGCCCGCGGTCTACTACTATCGCTACTTCGCTGCGGGCGGCGGCCTGATGTCCTATGAGTAGCGCAGGCTCACTTCCGGTTGGCACAAGGCCGGCCCCACCCGGTCGGCCCGGCACGGGTCCGTTGATTGGGGTACACCGGCCCCGTGCGAGGCAGGCCGTCGTCGTGGCCGGCGGTCCCGCTTATGACCCAACGCGGCCCCTCAACGGCCTGGCCTGAACTCATACCCCGCCCCTTTAAGTGTGGTAGCTTCAGCCGCACGATGCCTTGTGCTGAGCCTGGGGCGGACATGCGACGGCGCGAGTTCATTGCACTTCTCGGCGGGGCGGCGGTTGCGTGGCCGCGTACGGCGCCTGCGCAGCAGCCGAAGAAAGTTGCGCGGATTGGCTTCCTGATTACAGGCTCGCTTGAATCTCCCGAGGCGCTGGCGGGTTTTGACGCGTTTCGGCAGGCATTGCACGAACGTGGCTACGCGGAGGGGCAGAATATCGTCATTGAGGTCCGAGCAGCCGATAGCAAGGTCGAGCGGTTCCGGGAACTGGCGACCGAATTGGTCCGTCTCGGGGTCGACGTCATCATCGCAACGAATTCGCTCTCTGCCCGTGCTGTACAGCAAGTGACCACCACTATCCCCATTGTTGTGCCGATTATGGGCGATCCTGTCGGAGACGGGCTCGTCGCCAGCCTCGCGCGGCCGGGCGGGAACATCACGGGATTAACCTTCCTTGGCCCGGAATTGCTCCCCAAGCGTCTGGCCATGCTGAAGGAGGCCGTCCCCACGGTTTCGCGGGTGGCGGCCCTCTGGCATCCCCGCGCCTATGGCGAGCGCACGATGAGTGACATGATGAAGGAGACAGAGGCCGCCGCACGGACTTTAGGGGTAACCCTTCGACTTGTTGCTGTGCAGGGCCCGGACGAGTTGGACCGGGCATTCTCCACGATTGCCGGAGAGCGCGCTGATGCCCTTATCGTATTTCCGAGCCCGATGCTCTTTACTGAACGAAGACGCATTGTCGACCTCGCCACCAGGCATCGGCTGCCCTCAATGGCCATGGGCAGGGAGTTCGTGGAACTCGGCGGCCTCATTTCCTACGGAGCGAGCATCGCCGACTTGCATCGGCGCGCCGCGACCTACGTGGATAAGATCCTCAATGGCGCCAAGCCAGCTGACCTGCCCGTCGAGCAGCCCACCAGGTTCGAGCTGCTCGTCAATTTGAAGACGGCGAGAGAACTGGGGCTGACAATCTCCCGCGAGTTTCTGTCGCTCGCCGACGAGGCGATCGAATGAAGCGGCTATTGCTGCAGTGCACGAGTCCGGAATTGCACAAGGCCGACCCCACCCGGTTGGCCCGGCACGGCTCCGGTCACTGGGGTACCCCGGCCCCGTGCAAGGCGGGCGGTCGTCGTGGCCGGCGCTCCCGCTCATGACCGACTCGGACATCGGAGCGGCTGGCGGGGTGCGGAATGTCCGGCATACCCGCAGACTGTTCCCGACCAATTCGATATCCTGCAATCCGGCCCTGGCCAGTGGAGGCGGGATCGAATGCAATTCGATCAACTGAAACGGCGCGAGTTCATCACGCTGCTCGGCGGTGCGGCTACGGCGGTCGCCTGGCCGCTCCTAGCGCGTGCGCAGCGGCCTGAGCGAATGCGGCGCATCGGCGTGCTCAACGCGCTGCCTTCAGACGATCCCGAAGGTCAGGCCCGTCTTGCGGCGTTCGCACAGGGTTTGCAGGAATCGGGTTGGACCATCGGTCGCAACGTGCGGATCGATACTCGCTGGGCCGCGGGCGACGCCGAGCGCTTTCGCAGATATGCGGCGGAATTGGTCGCGCTCGCGCCGGACATTCTCTTGGCCACTGGCGCGCCGGCCGTGGGATCGTTGCTACAGGCGACGCGCACCGTGCCGATTGTATTCGTAAATACCGCCGATCCGGTCGGCGCCGGCTTCGTCGAGACCCTGGCGCGGCCAGGCGGCAACGCTACCGGTTTCCTCTTGTTCGAATACGGCATCAGCGGGAAATGGCTGGAGCTGCTCAAGCAAATTGCGCCGGGCGTGACACGAGTAGCGGTATTGCGGGATTCCGCCCTAGCCGCCGGGAGCGGACAGTTGGGCGCCATCCAGGCTGTAGCGCCGTCGTTTGGGGTAGAGTTGCGCCCGCTCGACGTGCGCGACGTGCCCGAGATCGAGCGAGCCGTCGCAGCATTCGCCAGCGCCTCGAATGGCGGTCTGATCGTGCCTGGAAGCGCATTGGCGCTCGTTCATCGCGAGCCGATCATCGCGCTGGCGGCTCAGCACAAGTTGCCCGCGGTATACTTCCAGCAAATCTTTGTCACTGGCGGCGGTCTGATCTCCTATGGACCTGATCAAATCGACCAGTACCGCCGCGCTGCCGGCTACGTCGATCGCATCCTCAAAGGCGAGAAGCCGGCCGATCTGCCGGTGCAGGCGCCGACAAAGTACGAAACGGTGCTCAACCTCAAGACCGCCAAGGCGCTCAGCCTCACAGTGCCGGAGAGCGTACTCGCCCGCGCCGACGAGGTGATCGAATAACCGTGCCTGCCGTTCAGGTCGTGTGCTGCCGTGTATGGTCTGCTCATGCCACAAGGCCGACCCGCCCGGTTCGCCCGACACGGGTCCGGTCACCGGGATCCGCCGGCCCCCTGAGACGTGCCTAGGTCGGGGGGGCTCCCCGGTTGGGCGAGCTTTTCTTCCGCGCGTGCAAGATTATCCAAAAGCCGATTGCCTACGAGCCGAAGGAAGTAAAAGCCGAATTCCGGATTCTCGAAATAGAGCTCCCGAACTTCATCATAGGTGATAGTCAGCACATGGCCCCGTTCCACACATTCGACGGTCTGGGTCCTATGAAACCCGGATGTCAGCAGACCGATCTCTCCAAAGACATTTCCCGGCCCAATTTCAATGTTCAATGCGGTCACTCTGTACTTCCCCTTGACAGCCAGAAACATCTCATTTGCGAGATCGCCCTTGCGGATGACGATGTCACCTTTCCGGTATCTGCGTCGGGTCATGAAGGGTTTCAGCCAGTCCATCGACATATCGTTGCTTGTAGCACTCCTGACTTTCTTGATCAGCTCTATCATCTGATACAGACGGATCGAGTTAAGCGGCAGCAACACCGCATATAGAAGAATTGCCTGGAGCGAGTGCGCAAAAATTCCCGAACACAAGAAAAAGAACGTGCTCGCAATGCCTGCTATGCGCAGCGGAATAACGGTCTTCATAGCTATTGATGCAATGTAGAATATCGCTCCGATGACGCCGGTCACGTTTGACACGGTGACTAAGCTCATGAGGAAGTCCTTGGTGAAAAACGAGCTAAAGTTCATTTTCGCTCTCCAGCTAATGGAATGACTCTAGCTTGCTTCCCGCGTTTGACAGCGACGGGCACGCGTTTGGGATCGACGGGCCACACGGACGGTTTGCGGTCTGAGGAAGTTATCCCCGAAGACGCAGCAAAGCTACATCCGCGAGATCAAGAACCTGGCAGCTTTCCTCGCCCGGTCGCCGGATAAGGCAAGCTTCGAGGACATCCGACGCTTTGAGCTGCATGTGGCGCAGAGCGGGGTCGGCACGGGAGCGGTGAACGCGACGGTGGCGGCGCTGCGGTTCTTCTTCAGGGTCACGCTCAAGCGATACGCCATCGTCGAGCACACGGCATTCATCCACGAGCCGCGGAAGCTGCCGGTCGTCCTCAGCCCGGACGAGATGGCGCGCCTCCTCGAACGCGCCGCCTCAGGGCTTCGTTTTCCCGGTCTCTGCCAAATTGCTTCAGTCGCGTCGATGATGGTGCCGTCGAGAACGTTGAGAGGGGCGAACGGGGTGGTCGTGCCACTGCTGGTGGCACAACGACTGGCCCGCGACCAGCTCGTCGAAGGGCAGAGGCGCGCGAGCGGACGCCTGCACAGCGGTCGGTCAAAGATCGGGATAGGGGGAGGAGCCTCGCGGCTCCGCCGTGTTCAATACACCATGCTGGATTTCTCGCCTGCCATGCATGAACTGGCTCGCCAGCGTCCGGGGTCGCTCGCGCAATCCGTCCGACAGGTGGCGGTCGATTTCAAGCGAGACAAAGGGCGGCAGGGCTGGGCGAATTCGATGCGGTCAGCTGCCAATTGTCGATCGCCGGAAGGTTCGAGGCTGCTATAGTGCGCAAAGCGGGTTCATCGCGGGGAACACATGCGGCGGCGCGAGTTTGTCACGTTGATTGCCGGTACAGTGGCTTGGCAACGCTTGGCCTACGCGCAGCAACCGTCGGATCGCGTGCGACGCATCGGTGCGTTGATGCCATACACCAAAGATGACCCCGAGGATCAACAGCGTGTCGCTGCATTTCAGGAGGGCCTCAAACAGTCAGGCTGGATTGAGGGGCGCAATATCCAGAGCGAGTATCGTTGGTATGCGGCGAACGCTGACCGGGCACAGTCCGCGGCGAAGGAGTTTGTCGAGCTAAGGCCGGATGTAATTCTGGTCGGTGCCTCGCCTGGTCTGGTGGCGCTGCGGCAGGAGACGCGTTCTATCCCCCTGATATTCGTAGCTGTAACTGATCCGGTCGGCCTCGGTCTGGTCGAGAGTCTGGCGCGACCGGGAGGAAACGCCACGGGATTCGCATTTTTCGAATTCTCGGTAGGTACCAAGCTCCTGGAGTTGCTCAGCCAAATCGCGCCGCACGTAAGGCGAATCGCACTCATGTACACCCCAAACTCGCTCGTCTATAGTCAATACCTAAGGCGATCGATGCCATCGTCCTTCACGCGATGACACTGATTAGAACGCCGGTGCGCGGCGCCTCAAAGATAGCGGCTGCGATCGAAGCGGTTGGACGTGAGCCTAACGGAGGCCTGATGGTGATGCCGGAACCCTTCTTCCCCGTTCATCGAAAGCTCATTGTGGAGCTTGCGGCTCGATACAATTTGCCGACTGTCTATCCATTTCGCTCATTCACGGTTGACGGCGGACTGATGTCCTACAGTGTAGATGTCGTTGACCTGTATAAGCGAGCGGCGGGCTATGTGGATCGCATCCTCAAGGGTAGCCTCACAGCCGACATGCCTGTCCAGCAGCCAACAAAATATGAACTTGTGATCAACCTCAAGACCGCGAAGGCACTTGGCCTTGAGGTACCGCCGTCGCTGCTCGCCCGCGCCGATGAGGTGATCGAGTGACGCAGTTGCGCTCTCGGCTTCAAACGGCGGTCGGGACCTCGGCCGCGGCCCTATCCGGCCTTTCCCGCTGGGCCGGTTGCAGGTGGGGAATGCTTGTCCACTTCCTCCACAATGGTTGGAGCGGAGTAATTGGCACGGCTCGCGTCCTGCGCCGGTGGCTTGGGTCGAGGTTCGAGACCAGCCGACGTCATAAAACGCGCAGTCTGCTACGCAAGTATGCTGTTTTGTTGGTTGCTCTGGTCGGCAGCTCGATGATCGTCATTGCCGCAATCGAGATGTACTATTCCTACGGCGAAAGCCGTGAGGCGCTCATTGCCGTCCAGCGCGAGAAAGCGCAAGGCGCGGCTGCCGTCATCGAGCAGTTCGTGAAGGAAATCGAAGGCCAGGTGGGCTGGGCGACTGGTTTCCTGCCCGCGGGGAGTGACCTGGAACAAAGGCGCATCGACTTCCTGCGTCTGTTGCGGCAAGCTCCAGCCATTACGGAAGTGAGCTATCTCGATGCCGATGGCCGGGAGCAGATCAAGGTCTCGCGCCTCGCCATGGATACCTTGGCAAGCGGGGCGAACCTGAGCCACGAGCCGAAGTTCACCGAAGCACGAGCGAAGAAGCGCTACTTCAGCCCGGTCTACTTTCGCAAGGAGTCGGAGCCCTATCTCACCCTGGCGATTGCTGGTAGCGGCCGCAGCTCCGGCGTCACTGTCGCGGAGGTCAACCTCAAATTCATTTGGGATCTCATCTCGCGCATCCATGTTGGCAAAGCAGGTGCGGCCTATGTGGTGGATGAAGGCGGTTTGCTCATTGCGCACCCTGACATCGGTATCGTCCTGCGTAAGACTGATCTTGCCCGACTTCCTCACGTTGAATTGGCGCTGAAGAAACTGCGCGACACGAGCATCAGTGTCCCGGCGATGTCTCACGATCGATTGGGCCGCGAGATTCTCACCGCATCTGCACCGATTGGCACCCTCGGGTGGCTGGTGTTCGTAGACCTGCCGGTGAGCGAGGCGCTGCAACCGATCTACGCGGCACTCGAACGCACGGCGTTCGTGCTCGCCGGCGGCCTGCTGTTCGCGGCGCTTGCCGGCATCTGGCTGGCGCGGCGCATGGTCGTGCCCATCCGCGCCCTGGCAACAGGCGCGGCCCGCATCGGTGGTGGTGATCTCGACCATCGCATCGAGGTCAGTTCCGGCGACGAGGTGCAGACTCTCGCCGACAGCTTCAACGAGATGGGAGCCCGGCTCAAGGACTCCTACGCCACCCTCGAGCACAAGGTCACGGATCGAACTCGTGAACTTGCCGAGACACTCGATCAGCTGCGTGCACTCATCGCTGTAAGCCAGGCAATCAATTCAACGTTCGAGTTGCAAGCTTTATTGGAGGCGATTTTGGTTCATGCCTGCCGACTGGCCGACGCCGGGGGTGGGGCAATCTACACATTTGACGAAGCCAGCGAGGAGTTCACCCTTGCTGCGACCCACGGCATGAGCGCGGAGCTCATCGAGACCATACGGGGAGCACATCGGCGCCTGCGCGACGACAATCCCATGGGTCAAAGCGCGCTCAGACGTACGGCGATCGAAATATCCGATGTTGCGACAGTACCTGGATATGAGATGCGCGACGCCTTGCTGAAAGCCGACGTTCGGGCGCTGCTCGCGGTGCCCCTGCTTCGCGAGGAGCGGATCTTCGGCGCTCTTACGGTTCGACGCCGAACACCAGGTGCGTTCGGCCCATCGATTATCGAGTTGATGCAGTCATTTGCATCGCAGTCGGCGCTTGCCATCCAAAATGCCCGCCTCTTCCGGGAGATCGAGGACAAGTCCCGGCAGCTTGAGTTGGCGAGCGAGCACAAGTCGCAGTTTCTGGCCAACATGAGCCACGAGATCCGCACGCCAATGAATGCCGTCATCGGCATGACCGGCCTTTTGCTCGACACGTCGCTCAACGACGAGCAACGCGACTACGCCGGCACCATCCGCGATTCCGGCGAAGCGCTGCTCACCATCATCAACGACATTCTCGACTTCTCGAAGATCGAGGCCGGGCGCATGGACATTGAAGCCCAGCCTTTCGATCTGCGCGAGTGCGTGGAGTCGGCGTTGGACCTCATCGCCAGCCGCGCCGCCGAGAAGCATCTCGACATCGCGTATGTGTTCGAGGGCGAGGTGCCCGTGGCCATCCAGGGCGATCTCACCCGCCTGCGGCAAATCCTCCTTAACCTGCTGAGCAACGCGGTGAAGTTCACCGACAAGGGCGAAGTGGTGCTTACGGTCGCCACCAAAGGCGACGAACTGCACTTCTCGGTGCGCGACACCGGAATTGGGCTGAATGAAGAGGGCAAGAACCGCCTGTTCCAGTCGTTCTCGCAGGCCGACTCCAGCACAGCGCGCAAGTACGGCGGCACCGGGCTGGGCCTGGCGATCAGCAAGAAGCTGGCCGAGCTGATGGATGGCACGATGTGGGCGGAGAGTGCGGGCGCGGGCCACGGCAGCACCTTCCATTTCACGATACGTGGTCAGCGTGCCGACCTGCCGCAGGGTACGCGGCGCGACTTTACCGGCCCTCAGCCCGCGCTGCAGGGCAAGCACATCCTGGTCGTTGACGACAACGCCACCAACCGCAGGATTCTGGCACTGCAGACGGTCAAATGGGGCATGGCGGTACAGGACACCGAAGCGCCCGAGCAAGCGCTGCAAATGCTGATGCGCGAGCCCTTCGACTTGGCCATCCTCGACATGCACATGCCAGGCATGGACGGCGCCGCTCTGGCAGCACGCATCCGCGAAGCCGGCCACGCCCTGCCGCTCGTGCTATTCTCCTCGCTGGGCCGAAAGGAGGCCAGCGACAGTCTCTTCGTCGCCACGCTGGCCAAGCCGCTGCGGCAGAGCCAGCTCTTCGACACGTTGGTGACACTGCTGGCGCACGACACCGCGCCGAAACGCGCTGCGGCGCCAGTCGGACCCCGCATCGATGTCGAGATGGCGTCCCGCCATGCGCTGCGCATCCTTCTGGCCGAAGACAACGTGGTGAACCAAAAGCTCGCGCTGCGCCTGCTCGAGCGGATGGGCTACCGGGCCGACTTGGCGAGCAATGGCATCGAGGCGATCGAGTGCGTGGAGCGCCAGACCTACGATGTGGTGCTGATGGACGTGCAGATGCCGGAGATGGATGGCTTCGAGGCCTCGCGCCGCATAACCGGCAAAATGCCGGCCGGACGTCGACCGCGGATCATCGCAATGACGGCCAATGCCATGCAAGGTGATCGCGAGATGTGCATGGCCGCTGGCATGGACGACTACATTGCCAAGCCGATTCGGGTCGATCAGCTGGTCGAGGCCTTGATGAACGTGCCGTCGCGCCAAAGTGGGTCCCGCCATGAATGAAAGCCCGATCGATCTGGGTGTTTACTCCGAGCTGCAGGCCATGACGGGTGCCGAGTTCGTCGCCGAGCTGGTGGACACGTTTCTCGAGGAGGCGCCCGGCATGCTGGCCGAGCTGCGCGGCGCGCGTGCCCAGGGCGATGCCGAGCGCTTCCGGCGCGCGGCGCACTCGCTCAAGTCCAATGCCAGCATTTTCGGCGCCGTGAGCTTGGCCGCGAGAGCGCGCGAGCTGGAGCTCAAAGGCCTCGATCCGGAGCCGGCCCGTGACGAGGCCGCCCTGGCGACCTTGGAAGCGGAGCACGCGCGTGCCGCCGCCGTATTGAAGACTTTGCGCAATGGCTGAGCAAGGAGCCCGCCTGCTGATCGTTGACGACAACAAGGTCAATCGCCTCCTGTTGTCGCGCAATGTCGAGCTGCTGGGACACCGCTTCGCGCTGGCCGAGAACGGCAGGGTCGCGCTGGAGAAGTTGCGCAGTGAGCCATTCGATCTCCTGCTGCTCGACATCGAGATGCCCGAGCTGGATGGCTTTGCCGTGCTCGAGCAGCTCAAGGGCGACCCGCAGTTGCGCGACTTGCCGGTCATAGTGACCTCGTCGGTCGAGGGGCTTGACAATATCGTCCGCTGCATCGGCCTCGGCGCCGAGGACTATCTGCCCAAGCCGGTGAACCCGGTGCTGTTGAAAGCGCGTATCGGGGCCAGTCTCGAGAAAAAGCGGCTGCGCGACGAGCAGCGCGAGCTGTTGCGGCGCTTCGCCACTTCCGAGGTTGCGCAGGATATTCAGCAGTCGGGCTTCGCGTTGGGAGGAAAACGGGTTCATGCCTCGGTGATGTTCTCCGACATCCGCGGCTTTACGGCTCTGTGCGAGAGCCAGCCGCCGGAGGAGACGATCGAGTTGCTTAACGCCTATTACACGCTGATGTTCGACGCCATCAGCGGCCACCGCGGCGTGGTCACCCTGATAATCGGCGACGGGTTGATGGCTGTGTTCGGTGCACCGTTGCCGCTGGAGGATTATGCCGGCAGTGCCGTGGCGGCGGCGCTGGAAATGATGGATCTGATCAAGCACTTCAATCTCGAGCGCGATGCGGCAGGGAAGGCGCCGATCCGGATTGGCGTAGGCATCGCCACGGGCGAGGTTGTGGCCGGCTACACGGGCACGCGACAACGGACCACCTACACCTGCATCGGCGATACGGTGAACCTGGCGTCGCGGTTGGAGGCACATACGAAGGTAGCGGGGCGCAGCATCCTCATCGATCACGCCACAAAGCTTGCGCTGGGCGACGGGGTGCCTACGGACGCGTTGGGTGAGGTACCGATCAAAGGCAAGGCCAACGCCGTGAAGATCTTTGCGGTTGCGACGGGGCAAGCTCCCTGAAGCTTATTCGATCACCTCGTCGGCAAGACCGAGCAGCGTTGGCGAGATGCGGATTCCAAGCGACTTGGCGGTCTTGAGGTTGATCACGAGCTCGAACTTCCCCGGCTGCTGCACAGGAAGCTCGCCCGGATTTGCCCCTTTGAGGATGCGATCGACGTAGGTCGCCGACCGGCGGAACAGATCGAGCGAATCGACGCCGTCAGAAATCAGGCCCCCGCTCTCCGCAAAGTACCGGAATGGATAGACCGCCGGCAATCGGTGTCGGGCCGCCAGATCAATGATCGCATCCCGATGGCTGGTGTTGAAAAGGTCCGGCAAGATTATCAGACCACCGTCTGGCTTGGCAGCGAATTCAGCGATGCCGCCTTCCAGCTCGGCCGTCGTGTGGACCGGGATGTGGACAGCTTCAACCGCCAGGGAAGGCGCGGCGCGGTCGATCACTCGGGCGAAGGAGGGGCCGAAGGGCGCTGTGTCAGGGTTATAGACGATGCCGGCGCGCGCGACGCCAGACGATATCCTCTTGAGGGTTTCCAGCCACTTGCCGCCCATCGAAAAATCAAAATTGACATATCCCGTGATGTTGCCTCCAGGGCGCGCAAGGCTCGCAACCAACCCTGGACCGATTGGATCTACCACCTGCACAAACACAATCGGTATCTTGCGGGTCGCCTGTTGGAGCGCCACTGCCACGGGCGTGGTGTTGGCAACAATGAGGTCCGGCGCCGAAGCCACCAGCTCGACTGCGTGGGCCCGCATGCGCTCCGGATCAGCGGCGGCCCAGCGATACGCCATGCGAATGTTTTGTCCTTCGATCCATCCCAGGTCTTGGAGCCCTTGCTGGAACGCGTTTGCGCGAGGTTGCGCGTCCGCGTCACCTTCCGCGATGCCCATCAGCACACCGACGCTTCGCAAGCGTTCGCGTTGCTGCGCGCTCGCCGCGATGGGCCATGCCATCGCACCGCCAACGAGCGAAATAAACTTCCGCCGCCTCATGGCGCCTTCCTTCAATCGATCACCCTCTTCGCCCGGATCACCACCGACGTACCCTTTGGCGGTTGGATGAAGGCCTGCCACCAAAGAGGAAGCCGATGGTGATCAAATTCCGCGGCTGCTGCGCGCGCGCTGCGAGCGGCCAGCCCACTGCCGCGCCGATCAGCCCAATGAACGCGCGTCGTCTCATCCCTTCC
>CAVWIS010000030.1:0-497699 GCA_963755055.1 uncultured Alphaproteobacteria bacterium
GTCGAGAGCCAATACTGTTCACTTAATACTTTGTTTACCATTGATTTGGCACCCTGCTGATGGCGAAGCAGGAGGCGGAACAGATGGCACGGACCGTTGCGAGCCTTCCGGAAGGCAGCCGAATCACCGACTACATCAGTTTGGGTGTGATCGCCAAGACATTTCCAGTGAGCAAGATTTACGCGATTTTCTGCGGCGACCGGCAAGACCAGCGTGCGCGAGCGCGATCTGCCGGCGCACGTGGTGGTCTATTACGTGATTGCGCTGGCGCTGTACATGCACTCGTCTTATCGCGAAGTGCTTCGTTGCTTGCTGGAGGGCGTGCACTGGCTGCTCGATCCGTCAGCGACAATCAAAGTAGCCGGCAAGTCTGGCATCTCGCAGGCGCGCACGCGGCTCGGATGGGAAGCGGTGCGTCGACTGCATGACGAGGTGGTGAAGCCGATCGCGATCCGGTCGACCCGGGGAGCCTGGTATCGGGAATGGCGATTGGTCAGCCTGGACGGCAGCACGCTGGATGTTGCCGACGAGGCGGGGAATGACGAGGTCTTCGGCCGGCCCGGATCAAGTCGCGGCAGCAGCGCCTATCCGCAAATCCGCTTTGTCTCTTTGGTCGAGAACGGCACGCACGTGTTGTTCGGCAGCCAGATGGCGAACTATGGAACAGGCGAGATCACGTTAGCCAAAGCCGTATTGCCAAGCCTTCAGCCTGGCATGCTGTGCTTGGCAGATCGGCAGTTTTTCGGCTTCGAGTTCTGGAATTTGGCGCGCGCGACCGGAGCCGATCTGCTTTGGCGGATCAAGAAGAACATGCGCTTGGCGCGTGAAGAGCCATTGTCCGACGGTTCGTATCTGAGCCACATCTACCCGTCCGAGCAGGATTGGCGGCGCAAGACCAACGGGGTCAAGGTGCGCATCATCGACTATTGTCTGGACGGCGTTGCCGACGCCGAGCCGATCTATCGGCTCGTCAGCACAATTCTGGATCACAAGAAAGCTCCTGCCGTGCAGCTGGCTGCTCTCTATCACGAGCGCTGGGAAGTGGAGACCGCCCTAGACGAATTGAAGACCCACCTGCGCGGCGCCAAGATCGTCTTGCGAAGCAAAACGCCAGATCTGGTTCGACAGGAGTTCTACGGCCTCATGATGGCCCACTTCGCCATTCGTGGCCTGATGCATGAAGCAGCGCTCAAGGCCGACGATGATCCCGACGACCTCTCCTTCATCCATGCGGTTCGCGTCGTCCGCCGGAAACTTCCCCGTTTCCCTGCCATTCCCCCCTCGGAATCGCCGAGCATTTCATGATACCGTGCTCGACGAGATACTACAGGACCGCCTCCCATCCCGTCGGCATCGACGTAACAAGCGCTGCGTCAAACGAAAGATGAGCAACTTCCCGCTCCGGCGCCGAACCGACAAGCGTCTCCCGTCAATCAATGTCAGAAAGGCGATCCGAATCCTTAAATGAACGGTATTGAGTCTAGAGCGCATTCCGCTGATGTCGACCCACTTCTCGACGGGTCGGAGCATGAATGCGCTCTAGATTCCTTGTGTGGCGCATGTTCTTTATCGGCGAACCGGGTCCACTTCGCCGGAACATGCGCTAGCCGCGCCGGGGCGGCCTGTTTTTCAGCAGTTGATTGGTTCCTCCCGGCGCAAAAACCGGGAGGATAACATCCGTCATCTGTCCTCTGAAAACGAAAAAAGGACCCCGGTGGCGAGCCACCGGGGATCTTTGGAAAGCAGAGAGCGTCAGGTTCGTTCGATCACTGTGCCTAGGGTCCCCCCGTCCAGAACCGATAGTTGATGCCGATCCGCGCGACGGCGATATGGTTGTTGATATTGGTGTTCCAGGCATAGCCGGGCGCGAAGGCCGGGACTGCGGCGACGAGCGGCGAGTTGTAGTTCAGGCCTTCGACCCAGAAATACAGGGCTTCGGCCTTGAACGACCAGTTCGGCGCGAACGCCCACTCGACGCCGGAACCCACCACCGCACCGGCCTTGATCCTGCTGTCCGACCCGGCATGCAGCGCGCCGTTGTAGACCGGGTTCACCGGGAAGGTGCCGAAGTTTACCGCGGTCTCGGACTTCACGTCCGCGAACACGAAACCGGCCGTTCCGTAGAGGAGCACGCGGTCCCACGGGGTGAAGCCGAGCCGGCCGCGCACCGTGGAGAACCAGTCGAGCTTCGACGTGACATGCTCGGTGTGCGCGGCGTTGGTGAAGGCCGGGTTGCCCGGATTAGCAAACGCCGCATAGGAGGCGTCGAACGAGCGGTTCAACCCCGACCATTGCCAGTCCGCCTCGACGCCCCACACGACGACGCCGAGCTGCTGGTTGCACCCGACCTGGATGCCGCCTTCCCAGCTCGCGTTGCCCGAGCCCGAGCCGCCGGTGCTGTACGAGTTCGACAGCGCGATACGGCTGGTAAAAAAGTCGCCGGTTCCCGCTGCGTTGGGCGGCGCCGCGGCGCCTGTCGGGTTGGTGTACGCGCCGGTGGGCCGCAGATCCGCCCACTGGCGGCCGCCGACCCACCCCGCGTTGAGGCCGCCATAGCAACCCGACCAGCTGAACACAGCCACCGGCGGCGGCGCCTTCAGTGGCATGTCCGCGGCGAACGCCGACGCTGAGCCGACGAGCGCAACGGCCGTAGCCGCCGTAACAGCAAGCTTCTTCATGATGACCCCCATGTGACCGCGCATGACCCCCATGACCCCGCGTCCATCTGTGACGCCAGGGGAATCCCAATGCCGCAACGATAACACCGCCCCGCCCGGAAAACTGTGAGATTTCGGCAACACATCAGATTAATCGTTCGCTCGATGGGGCCGAGCGAAGCGGATTTGCCGCGAACCTCCCTCAGCCGGCACCAGAAGTCTCATGTAAAGCAGGGCAGAGGCACCCCCCGAGCGAAGATTGAGCCGGATGGTGAAATCCCATTCCTCGGCCGTCATCTCCCGGATCCTGGCGTTGCGCGCCCGGCCGAGATTGTTGACCGGCAATCAGCTCAGGCTGCCCGGGTGGTCCTGCCAGATGGATGGCTCCAGCTTCAAATACCTCTCGGCCGGAAAGGTGGCCGACCAGTGCAGCGCGCACTCCGAGCTCGTCGGGTTCCACAGCTTCGGCAAAGCTCGCATGTAGCCGAGAAACTGCTCCAGCATGTGCAGCCGGTTGGGCCAGGCGATGCCGTAGGGGTGAAGCGTCATGGCGAATTGGCGCCCTCTCTTGTACTGGGCGTCGAGCTCCGCCTTCCAGTTGCGAAACAGCGTGCCCGGGTTCTCCAGGCCGGTTCCCTTCCGTGGAAACATCAGAAAGAACTGGTCGTCGAAATGGTAATAGTACGGCATGGCGAGAATGGCGCGACGGCTCAAGAAATCCGTCACCCAGTAATGCGGCACGTCGTCGGCGAGGCTGTTGCCCATGTAGGCGTAGCCGCCTTCGATCAGGAGGTCCATCGTATGGCCGCTGACGCTGCCGCCGGCGAACTTGTCGCCCTGACGGGGCAGCGAGAACCACCCGGTCGGACGCTGTCCGGCGGCTTCTGTCAGGATGTCCGTCGTGCGGACGAGCCGAGCCTGCTCCTCGGCGCGGTCCAGCGAGCTCACGTCCTCGTGCTTGAAGCCGTGCGCCGCGATCTCGTGGCCGTCGTCGCGCAGCGCGCGGATTTTTTCCGGATAGAGCGCGGCGATCACGGCAGGCACCGCAAACGTCGCCCTGACGTCATGGCGCCTGAGGACGTCGCATAGCGCCGACAGCGCGCCGTGCATGCCGAACTGCGCTTCCGGCGTCGTCAGATCCTGCGGACGAATCCCCTCCGGCCCGGCGGGCGGGCTGAGGTCGACGACGACGCGGATGCAGCAGCGATTGCCGCCCGGCCAGATCACATCGGCATCCGCCAGGCTTCGTTCGTCGCTGACCGTATAGCCATCCTTCCACGGCATGGTGCGATCCTGTGCTCAGCGGACGGACGAAGCCGGCAGCGGCGGCGGGCAGGCGGCAAGACAATGGCGCGCCACGCTCTCGCAGGTCGGAAACCAGACGTCGGGCAGGCCCTTCATCTGCGCGATGAGGCGGTCGAGCATGGCGATCCGCAGCGCCCGGCCGGAGACGAAGGGGTGCAGGCAGATATTGAGATAGCCGCCCTGGCGGTATTGATGGAGGAATGCGTCCCACCAGATGTCGAAAACGTGGTCGGGGTCCATCATGCGCTGCGCGGAATTTTCCGTATTGAGCCAGGCGAAGCTGAAGAACATGGCGTCATCGATGGCAAAATGGAACGGCAGATTGAGCAGGAGCCCCGGCCCGTCCGGATCGCCTAGATAGTGCGGCCGGCAGTCGGGAGCATTGTGCGAATTGTAGATGTATCCCTCGTCCCGCAAGGTCTTCTGCGTATGCCAGCTGCGCGTCCCCACGGGGCGCCGTCCGGCCAGGCGCTCGATCGCTGCCTTTGCCTTGCGCAAGTGGTCGAGCTCCAGGGCCGCCTCCTTGGGCACGCGGTGCTCCCACATGTGGTCCGCGATCTCGTGGCCGCCGCGGGCCGCGGCTTTGACGGCCTCAGGGTAAAGCTCGCAAATGCGGCCGGGGGTAAAGATCGTCGCCTTGATGGCGTGACTGTCGAACAGCTCGATCAGGCGCCAGATCCCGACCCGTCCGCCGAACTCGCCCTTCGCCAGCTGCATGGGAGGCTCGTTGAGCAGCCGTCGCAGCAGCATGGCGTCGAAATCGACCGTGAAATTCACCGCGATCCGTGCGCCCCCGGGCCATGCACACTCGGTGATGATGTGATGGCGCGCATCGTAGTCCGCCGCCGCGGCGGCGAGAGCGGTCAATTCACGGTCGACATCGAGGGTCATGGTCGCGACGGCTCATTGCGGGCGATCGGATCGTCGCAGGGTACTCCAGCCGGTCGGCGCGATACAATCGATCCGCGTCCCATGGAGTCAGCGGCCGCAGCGGTCCGTCCGGCACGCATGTCGAAGTTGCGAAATCGCTTTGACCCGGATATCAAGACGACGCGGTGCAGGTCACCGTCAACATCCGCGAGCTCGTCCGCATGTCGTTCTGGCCGCGATCACCATTCGGTCGAGCGCGGGAAGTCGAGATCCTCGAGGGGATCCGGAAGCTCGAGCGGCGCGTCCACGCTTTGCAGGTGGCGCTGAACGAGTGCTTGGCAGCGGGCAGTCGATACCGGCTCAGCGACAAGGTAGTGGCGGCTGGCGGCGTCGTCATCCTGATGCTTGGCCTGATGGTCGGCTTCGGGCTTGGCGCCTATCGCGAGCCGATCAGCGAGTTTGCCGTTGGGCTGGCACAGAGGGTCGGCCTCGCGAGAAAGGTTCCGAGCGCTGTTGATGCTGAAAAAGCCGTCAGGAATGGCAATTACGCCGCCGCGCTCCGGCTGGCCCGCCCGCTTGGCGAAAGCGGCGATGCGGACGCCCAGTTCATCCTGGGCGTGGTCTATTACGACGGCGTCAAGGATTATGTACAAGCGGCAACATGGTTTCGCCGGGCGGCCGATCAGGGAAATGCCTCGGCCCAACTGTACCTCGGACTGATGTCGAACGATGCCCACGGCGTGCCGCAGGACTACGTCAAGGCCGCCGAGTGGTATCGCCGCGCCGCCGAGCAGGGCGAAGTTCATGCTCAGCACAATCTGGGCGTCTACTACGCGACCGGGAAGCTGGGGCCGATCGACAATATGAGCGCCTATATGTGGCTCAGTCTGGCCGCCGCGCATGCCACGGTGTCAGACCCGGGTTACCGCCTCTCCGTCTCCGTCCGAGACCAGGCGGCGAAATTGATGACCCCCGATCAGATCGCCGAGGCGCAGCGGCGTGCGACGGAGTGGAAACCCAAATAACTGCGGCGCATCCGGGGAGGCGGTCATACCCTTGAGGATCATAGGAATGATCGGCGTGACGCCGCCCGCCGGCGGTGCCACTCTGCATGTCATCGAGGGCGGGATCTCGCCCTCCTATCTCATCGAGAATGCGCGCGCCCACGACGAGGCCGGCTTCGATCTGGCGCTGGTCGGCTATACGTCCTCGTCGGCCGAAGGCTTTCTGGTGGCGCTGCATGCCGCATCGCAGACCCGGCGGCTCGGCTTTCTGGTGGCGCACCGGCCGGGATTCGTCGCGCCCACTCTGATGGCGCGCAAGATCGCCACGTTCGACCATCTGGCCGGCGGCCGGCTGGCCGTGCACATCATCACCGGCAAGACCGATGCCGAGCAGGAGGGGGACGGCGATTTCAGCCCGAAGGTGGAGCGCTATCGCCGTGCCGCCGAATACCTCGAGCTGATGAAGCTCGCATGGTCGAACACGCAGCCTTTCGATTTCTCCGGCGAGTTCTACCGGGTCAGGGGCGCGAGCTCGGACGTGCGTCCGTTGCAAGAGCCGCATCCGCTGCTGTTCTTCGGCGGCGCCTCCGACGGAGCGCTCGCCATGGGCGCCAGGCTTTGCGACGTCTACGCCATCTACGCCGAGCCGCTCGCCTCGACGCGGGAGCGCATGGTCCAGTTCCGTGCCCAGGCCGCGGCGTTCGGGCGCAATCCCGGCTTCAACGTATCGGTTCGCCCCATCATTGCGGCGACCGAAGATGCCGCCTGGGACAAGGCGCGCGCCATTCTGGCCGCCATGACCGGCGCCAGAGGCTGGAGCCGGCAGGAGGCGGCCGAGGGGCCGGTCGACAATGCGGGGCGCCGGCTGATGAGCTTCGCTCTTGAGAGCGACGTTCACGACGAGCGGCTGTGGATGCCGATCGCGCGAGCGACCGGGGCGCTCGGCAACACCTCCTGCCTGGTCGGAACCCCCGAGCAGGTCGCCGACGCGATCCTGAAATATTATCGGCTCGGCGTGGGCTCGTTCCTGATCCGTGGCTTCGATCCGCTGGTCGATACCATCGAGTTCGGCCGCGAGCTCATTCCGCGGATCAAGGCCGGCGCCGCCGCGATCGATCGGCAGAGTGCCGCCGAATAGCCGCGATAACCGAGGCGTAGCCGCGCATTCAATGCCTGAATTGGCGGCCTCATTGCTGCCCGCCAGCCCGGCAAATTGTTCGTCGAATTCAGTCGCTCTTCCCGCCGTGCAGCTCCGCTTTGAAGCCATCGGTGTTTTCAAAGTTGACCGTCACTTTGTCGCCGTCGAAGGTCAGCGTCCAGGTGTCGGTCTCGCCATGTCCCAAAATCCGGCGTTCCATCGCAAACGTATGCTCGTTGATCCAGCGTCCCCTGGCGGCGTTGATCCCGTAAGGTGCCGGAGGGCTCCTGCGAAAAAGTCCATCAAGCCCCACCAGCCCGGTAAATCGTTCGGTGGGGCGGTCCGCCTTGCCGGTATGGGTGGTGATCTCCCATGACGGATCCGGGTCGAGAAGGTTCAGCGTAAAGCTTTTCGCGTGCAGCACATTGTCATTGAGCCGATAAGTCTTCCCCGAGACGGCCTTGGCCAAGTCAGGCGTGCCGCCCACGGCGGACGGCTTTTCCGTCGCAGCCTGGCGTATCGCCGCGGCCAGCAAAGCTTTTGCAATGGGGTCGTCAGGCAATGACGTGTCGGATTTGACCGCGCCGAGAATGTCGTCGATCAGCGAGGAGGCCGAATAGAATTCGCTATCCCGCAAGACACCGGTCATGACGGCGACGACATCCGGCTTTGGCAGCACGAGGATCAGTTGCGAATGACGGCCGCGCGCCATGGTGGCTCCCTTCTCGGGATACGACCACCACAGGTTTGCATAATGGAATCCGAACGTCGCCCTGACAGGTCCGGCTTTCGTCCTGTCGACCCATGACGACGGGATGATCCGCTTTCCCTCCCACATTCCGTCGTGAAGGTAGAGATAGCCAATTCTCGCCATGTCGTGCGGCGACAGGAAAAGTCCGGATTCGCCATTGGTGACGCCTTGCGCATCGACAGATCCCCATTTGACGCTCTTGATGCCGAGCGGCTCGAACAGCTCCTTCCTTGCAAAATCGAGTGCGCTTTGCCCGGATTTTTTGTTGATCAGGGCGGAGAGCAGATAGGGGTTGCCGCCGGCGTAATTGAACTCGGCTCCGGGAGCGCCGGCCATCGGCTGGTTCAGCACGAAGGCGGTACGATCAGGACTTTTGTACATCCTCATGATCGTCTCGTCGGGGGTAAGCGCCTTCTCCACCCACTCGATCCCGGATGTCATGTCCAGGAGGTTCTGAACCGTCATCGCCCTTTTTCTGTCATCGACATTCTCGATTTGCTTGTCGGAGAACAGATCCATCACCGGATGGTCGACGCTGTCGAGGCTGCCCTTTTGCAGCTGGATGGCGGTCAGCGTGCCGACGACGCTCTTGGTCACCGATCGCAAATCGTGGCCGATGCCGGCGACATAGGGTGCATAGTAGGCTTCAGCCACGATCTTTCCATGCCGGATGATCATCAGGCTGTCGTGTCTGTAGGTGCCGACGGTCTCGATCAGCCGGGCAAGGCTGGCTGAATCCATGCCTTGCTCCTCGGGAGTCGAGACCTGCCACGACTTCGTCGGCCAGGGGACTTCCCGCGAGCCTTGACCATCCGTCGCGCCAGCTGGCGCATTGTATCCGGAAAAGCACGAAAACCCCGCGAGCAGTGCTGCCATCGTCGCTATTCTGAGATGCATTGGCATGCTCCGATCAACGTTTGCGGATCGTGCTTGGAGCCGGTCGCCCCCGCGAGCCCGGGCGCATGGACCGAGTCGTCCACCGCACAGTCCGTAGGGTGGGCAAATCGCCCGGCACGGCCGGCGCCAGCTCGTGATGAGCTGCCGGCGATTTGCCCACGCGGTGCAACGCGCGTGCGGACCGCGTGGGCAAAATCGCACGCGAGCTTCGGGCGAGCGGCGCGGTCCGCGCCTCGATTTTGCCCACCCTACCACGGTCTGTGCCAAGTCATTGATTTCATGAAGGCTATTATGGCATGCCGCGGACAGGCCATCGCGGTGATCTGTGCCCGGCGGTCGCCGCAAAACCCGCTCGATCTTTTTGTTGCGGGTGGCCGCGGCATTGGACATTTGTCGACTTATGCTGTTGGCTCCGCTCGGTACGTGCAGGCAGGACGTCCGGCCATTCGACCAGACAGACCGCGGTTCGATCAGTCATGTATAGCTATGTGGTGAGCCGGCTCGCCTTCGGTGCGCTCGCGGTGATCGGGGTCTCGATCGTCGTGTTCGTCGTGCTGCGCATCCTGCCGGGCGATCCGCTCGTCGCAATTTTCGGCCCCGAGGGATTCACCAAGCTCAGCGAAGCCGAGCGGGCACGCTACATGGCCGACCTCGGTCTGAGCGATCCGCTGCCGCTGCAGTACCTCCACTGGGTACAGGATATCGTCCGCGGCGATCTCGGGCACTCGTTCTTCCGCGCCGAGAGCGTCGCCGACATGATCATGCGCCGCGGGCCGCTGACCGCAGAGATCGCCCTCATCTCGGTCGTGCTGTCGTGGATCGTCGGCATCCCGGTGGCTGTCGTCAGCGCGCTGCGCCCCAACAGCGCGGGCGACAACGTTGCGCGTTTCCTCAGCATCCTGTTCCTGGCGGTACCGGGCTTCTGGCTCGGGATGCTGATCGTGCTCGGGCTGTTGTTCGTGTTCGGCTATCGCGCACCGCTCGCCGGCGTGGCGTTCTTCGTCGACCCCTGGGCCAACCTGCAGATCGTCATCGGGCCGGCGATCGTGCTGGGCCTGGGCCAGGCCGCCTATATCGCCAGGATGGCGCGCTCCAGCCTGCTGGAGGTGATGCGCGAGGACTATATCCGTACCGCGCGCGCCAAGGGAGTGAACCGTCGGCTCGTCGTTGCGCTGCACGCCCTGCCGAACGCCCTGCTGCCGGTCGTCACGCTGTCGGGCGTCCTGCTCGGCTTCGTGCTGGCAGGATCGATCCCGGTGGAGCGCGCCTTCGGCACGCCCGGGCTCGGCTACGCCATGGCCCTGGCGGTGAGCGAACGCGACGTGTTCGTGATGCAGAACCTGGTATTCTTCTACGCCGTCGTGTTCGTCCTGCTGAACATCCTGGTTGATCTGATTTCCGCCTGGCTCGACCCGAGGATCCGCTACCGATGAGCACGATTGCGCCGGACACCGCGTTTCAGCCGCCGCTGCAGACCGCCAGCGCCACTCCGTCGCTGCTGCGGCGAGTTGCGCGCAACCTGCGTCGGTTTGCCCGGCGGTCGCCGATGTCGGCATTCTGGGGATGCATCGCCGCCGCCATCCTGGTCACGGCGATCGCCGCACCGGCGATCGCGCCGTACAATCCGTTGAAGTCCGATTTCCGCGCGATGACGAAGCCGCCGTCCGAGCGCCACTATTTCGGCAGCGATCAGATCGGCCGCGACACGCTGAGCCGGGTGATCCACGGCAGCCGCGCATCGCTCACGATCGCGATCGGCGCGGTGGTGCTGGGAACCACGCTCGGCGCCTTGTGGGGTCTCGCCTGCGGCTATTTCGGCGGACGTTTCGACATCATCAGCCAGCGCGTGATCGAGTTCCTGCAATCGTTTCCCGATCTCATCCTGGCGATGGCCATCGCCATGGCGCTTGGTGCCGGCATGGGAACCGTCATCGTCGCCATCGCGATCACGCGCATCCCGTTCGGCGGGCGGGTGATCCGCGCGGTCGTGCTGTCGTTGAAGGAATTGACCTATGTCGAGGCGGCGCGCGGCATCGGCGCCTCGCACCTGCGCATCATGGCGCAGCACATCCTGCCGCAATGCATCGCCCCCTATCTGATCCTGGCGACGACCCATCTCGGCGTCGCGATCATCATCGAGGCCTCGCTCGGCTTCCTCGGGGTCGGCATCCCGCCGCCGACGCCGACCTGGGGCAACATGCTGGCGGATTCGCTCAACGCCGGGCTGGTGCCGCCATGGTGGCTCGTGCTCTTTCCCGGCGCGGCGATCACCCTGACGGTGCTGGCGTTCAACCTGTTGGGCGATGGCATCCGCGACATCCTGGACCCGCGCCTGCGCGGCGCCGTGTGAAGGCCTCCCTTGAAAGGCGCTGAAAGGGCAGGGCGATCGAATGATTTGGTCGATGCTTCGTTCCGCGACCGCTTCATCCCTTCCCTGGAAGGGGAGGCGTAGCCGGCCTTCGGCCGGCGTTGTTGGCCAAGAACGCCGACGCGAAGCGTCGGCTTTGCGCGAAGCGCGCGGGGTGGGGTGAAAGCCACAGGCGCCGGGGGCCGATGGCGAGGCTGTCGCCCCCCCGACCGCCTTCGGCGGTCGACCTCTCCCCTCCAGGGGGAGGTAAAGCGCGTCTGCGGCACAGCCTACGCCAGCGGAAACCTCACCCCGCCGTCGTGCAGATGGCAGGCAGCCAAATGGCCCGGCTGCACCTCGCGCAAGAGCGGCTCCTCCTGGCGGCAGCGCGGCATCGCATAACGACATCGCGTATGGAAGTGACAGCCCGACGGCCGCTTGATCGGGCTCGGCACATCGCCGGTCAGGATCATCCGCTTGCGGCGTCGCGCGCCCGCCTTCGGCAGCGGCACCGCGGACAGCAGCGCCTCGGTGTAGGGATGCAGCGGCATCTCGAACAGGCTGGTCCTGTCCGTCATCTCGACGATGCGGCCGAGATACATCACGGCGACGCGATGACTGATATGCTCGACCACCGCGAGGTCGTGCGCGACGAACAGGTAGGACAGCCGATACTCGTCCTGCAGGTCCATCAGCAGATTGATGATCTGCGCCCGGATCGAGACGTCGAGCGCGGAGACCGGCTCGTCGCCGATGATCAACTCGGGGTTGAGCGCAAGCGCGCGGGCAATGCCGATGCGCTGGCGCTGGCCGCCGGAGAACTCGTGCGGATAGGAGCTCATCAGCTCCGGCCGCAAGCCGACACGCTCGAACAATGCCGCGACGCGCCCCTGGCGTTCCTGGCGCGATACGGCGCGGTGGATGATCAGCGGCTCGCCGACGATATCGCCGGCCGTCATGCGCGGATTGAGCGATGCATAGGGATCCTGGTAGATCATCTGCATCTTCTCGCGGTAGGGAAACATCCGTGCTGCATCCAGGTCGGTAATGTCGTCGCCGTGCACGATGATCCGGCCGGCGGTCGGCTGCAGCAGCTTCAGCAAGGTGCGGCCGACGGTCGACTTGCCGCAGCCGCTTTCGCCGACCAGCCCCAGCGTCTCGCCGCGCCCGATGTGAAACGACACGCCGTCGACCGCGTAGACCTGGCCGGAGCCGCGCGAGAAATTCCCTGGTGGATAGGGAAGTGTTTCTTGAGCTCGCGGACCTCGATGAGCGGGCTCACGTGGCGTCCCCGAGCAGACGCTCCGCGTGCCAGCAGGCGACGAGGTGGCCGGGTCGGTGCTGGCGCAGCGGCGGATAGGCGGCGCGACACTCGTCCGTCGCCAAGGCGCAGCGCGGCGCGAAGCTGCAGCCTTGCGGCAGGTCGGAGAGCGACGGAACCATGCCGGGGATCTCGGTCAGCCGCGACCGTCGCGGATTGCGGCGCGCCGCAGCCTCGGCATCGGGGATCGAGCCGAGCAGGCCGCGGGTATACGGATGGCCCGGATGCCTGAACAGATCGTCGACCGCCGCCTCCTCCACCTTGCGGCCCGCATACATCACCACGACGCGGTCGGCGGTCTCGGCAACCACCCCCATGTCGTGGGTGATCAGGATGATGGCGGTGCCGAGCGTGTCCTGCAGCTCGCGCATGAGGTCGAGGATCTGCGCCTGAATGGTCACGTCCAGCGCCGTGGTGGGCTCGTCCGCGATCAGGACCTTGGGATTGCACGACAGCGCCATGGCGATCATCACCCGCTGGCGCATCCCGCCGGAGAGCTGGTGCGGATAGGCGCTGACGCGACGTTCCGGCTCCGGGATGTGGACGCGCCGCAACGTCTCCACCACCTGGTCCATGGCGTCGCGCCGCGACAGGCCCTGGTGCAGGACCACGGCCTCGCTGATCTGCCGTCCGACGGTGAGCAGCGGGTTCAACGACGTCATCGGCTCCTGAAAAATCATCGCGATGTCGTTGCCCCGGATCTTCTCCATCTCGGCCTCGCTGAGATCGAGCAGATTGCGGCCCTCGAGGCGGATGGCGCCGCCGACGATGCGCCCCGGCGGGCTGGCGACGAGGCGCAGGACCGAGAGGGCGGTGACGCTCTTGCCGCAACCCAACTCGCCGACCACGCCGAGGGTCTCGCCGCTGTGCACCGCATAGGACACGCCATCCACGGCGCGGACGACGCCGTCGGCGGCAAAGAAATGCGTCTGCAGACCGTCGATCTCCAGAACCGGTCCGGCCTGGGCGGACGCCGGGACCGCATGTCCGTCCGCCACGGCGGCTGGGCAATTCAAGCGTGGCTCCCCGAATTTTCTTGTGCTAGCTTTGAGACTTGCGCGTGCGCGCCATCAGAGCACGCCTGCGTCGACGAAGACAAGTCGACAAAGACTCGATGCTTGTCGCATTTCCTTTCGGAAAACCGGTATCCACTTTTCCGGGAAATGCAGTGCTAAAGAGAAAAACAGGGGGAAACACCATGAACGACCAGCACGACACGCGCGGGCGTTGGACGCGCCGCGGTGTTCTCCAGGCCGGCGTCGCCGCGGGGGCGGCCAGCCTGTTCCCGCATCGCACGCTCGCCGCGATCCCGGATGCCTTCGACGGGTCGAAGTTCCAGCTCGCCGCGCCGGAGCCCAACCCGAAGCGCGGCGGGACCTTGCGCTACGAAATCACCATGCGCCCGCCGCACTTCGACGTGCATCAGTCCGGCACGATCAACAACCTCGGCGCCCAGGGCTGCATGTTCGACAACCTGATCCGGCATGATCCGCGCGACAGCGGCAAGACCATCATCCCGGATCTCGCGCACAGCTGGGAGATCTCCAAAGACGCCAAGACCTACACGTTCTTCCTGCGCAAGGGCGTGCAGTTCCATGACGGCGCGGAGCTGACCGCCGAGGACGTGAAGGCGACCTTCGACCGCATCGCCAAGCCGCCGCAGGGCATCAGCATCCCGCGCAGCGTGCTGTTCCGGGCGGTCGGCGAGATCGCCGCGCCCGACAAGTACACGGTCCAGTTCAAGCTTTCCGAGCCGCGCGCCTCGAGCTTCATGATGGCGGCGATCGCCAGCGGCTGGAACGTCATCGTGCGCAAGAAGACGCTGGAGGACAACGGCTACAACCTCCGCAAGGTCCCGGACATCCCGGGCACCGGGCCGTTCCGCAGCGTCAAATATGTCGAGAACGAGACCCGGATCCTGGAGAGGAACCAGGACTACTGGAACAAGGGCCTGCCCTATCTGGACGGCGTCCAGTTCTTCAGCCTCCTGCCGTTCTCGCCGGATCTGGGCTCCGCCATCCTGTCCAACCGCGTCGACTACAGCCGGATCGTCGATCCGGTCACGGCGCGCAAGGCGAAGGCGACGCCCGGCATGTCGGCGACGGCGTTCAATCAGAGCGTCATCCAGGGCACCTGGGTCAACAATCGCAAGAAGCCGTTCGACGACCCGCGGGTGCGCCGCGCCGTGCATCTTGCCTTCGACCGGCCGGTGCTGGTCGATGTCGTCAAGGACGTCGCGCCGATGCGCGTCGGCGGTTTCATCTACCCGTTCTCCGAGTTCGCCACGCCGCCGGCAGAGCTCAGCAAGCGCATCGGTTACCAGGAAGATCCGACCGCCGCGCTGAAGGAGGCGCGCGCGCTGCTCGCGGCCGCCGGCCACGCCAACGGCATCAAGGGGTTAGATTTCCTGGTGCGCGATGTCGCGAGCTTCAAGCTGTGGGCACAGGCGATCCAGGCGATGCTCGCCGAGGGGCTCAAGGTCGAATGCAACCTGCGCACCGTGGTGGAATCGGTGTGGTTCGACGACACCGCGCGCGGCAATTTCGACCTCGCGGTCGGCGCCATCGTGTCGACGCTGCTCGATCCGTCGGACTACTTCAACGCCTGGTACCGAACCGGCGGCCCCCAGAACTACTCGTTCTGGCACAATGAGAAGTTCGATGCCCTGGTGACGCAGATCGACGCCGAGGTCGATCCCGCCAAGCGCCTGGCTCTGCTGCGCGAGGCCGAGGCGATCATGGAGCAGGACCCGCCGGTGCTCCCGGTGGCATGGGAGCAGATCAACGATGTCTGGTGGAACTACGTCAAGGGCCATAATCCCTCCGACTATTTCGGCATCTACGACGTCGTCCGCCTCGATACGTTCTGGCTGGACAAGTAGCGCCGGCGCGGGCGTGTCGGGACGCCGGATTGATGGTGGGCGAGGTCATCCTGGCGAGCCTGGGGGGAGCGGGTATCCTGTGAGCTGAACATCCTCCGCGAGCCCTGTCCATGTGCTCGGATAGCGGGATGCCACATCCGATCCTGGCCCAACGACGGAGGACGACTTGGCTCACGACGGCAAACCGACGGTGGCGATCATCGGCGCGGGCATCGGCGGCGTCTATCTCGTCGCCGATATCGCGCTCTCCGGCCACACGGTGCGCCTGCACGACGTCGACGACGCGCCGCTCGCCGCCATCCGGGCGCGCGGCGGCGTCGAGGTGGAGACGCCGACCGGCGAGGAGTTTGCGCCGCTCGATCTGGCGACGACCGATCTGAAGCGCGCCGTCGATGGTGCCGATATCATCATCGTCGCCACCGGCGGCAACCATCAGGCGACGGTGGCCACATCGCTGGCGCCGCTGTTGCGCGACGGCCAGGTGATCCTGCTGATCCAGGGCAATACCGGCGGATCGCTGATCGTGCGCCGCGCCCTCGATGCCGCCGGGTGCCGCGCCGTCGTCGACGTGGCCGAGATGGACAACTACCCGATGTCGGCCTGGCGGCTGGCGCCGACCCGGATCAAGCCGATCGTGACCAAGCGCTTTCTGCAGATCGCCGCCTTTCCGGGGCATCGCGGCGCCGCCGTGCTCGCGCGTCTGTCGCCGCTGTTTCCCACCGCGGTCGCGGCGCCCAACGTCATCCATACCGGCTTCACCAACGCCAATGCGATGCTGCATGTGGCGAACTGCGTGGCCAACGCCGCCCATATCGAGCGCGGGCAAACCTACAAGTTCTACGCCGAGGGCGTGACCCCGGCCGTCGCCCGCCTCTACGAGGCGATCGATGCCGAGCGCGTCGCCGTGGCGGCGGCGCTGGGCGCCAAGGTGCTGAACCTCGCCGACTGGTTCGACCGGGTCTACGGCGTGCGCGAGGCGAGCCTGGTCGAAGCCTGCCGGAAGCTCACCACCAATCGCGACGGACCGTATCAGGCGACCGGTACGCCGAAATCGCTCGAGCACAAGTACGTCATGGAAGACGTGCCGACCGGCCTCATCCCGATGAGCGCCATCGGCGAGGCCGCGGGCGTCGAGACCCCGGCGATCGATGCGCTGATCGCGATCGTCCGCACCATGACCGGCAAGGATTTCGCCGCCGAGGGCCGCTCGCTCGAACGCCTGGGCCTCGCCGGCATGGACGCAACGCAGATCCGCAAGACCGTGGACGAGGGATTTCGCTGATCGTCACCGACGTCTAGAGCGCATCCGCTGACGTAGAACTGCTTCTCGACAGGTTAGAGCGTGAATGCGCTCTAGATTCATTGTGTGGCGCATGTTCTTTTTCGGCGAACCGGGTCCACTTCGCCGGAACATGCGCTAGCCGCAGGATGGGCAAGCTCTCACCGCACCTGGATGACGAGCTTGCCCCGGAAATGACGCGACTCGCTCAATCGATGGGCGTCGGCTGCTTCTGATAGACGATAGAGCTTGATCGCGGGCGGGCGTATGGCTCCGGCGCGAAACAGCTCGGCAATGCGCTCGAGCGGGCGGCGGGAGCGTCCGACCGCAGGCCGCAGCGAGATCACGTCGTCGCGATCGGGCTTTGGCGCCTGGGCGCCGGACGCAATGAAGGCGGCGCGGCCGCCCGGCTTGAGCACCGCGAAGCACTTTTGCGCCACGTCGCCTCCGACGGTGTCGAAGACGGCGTCGCAATCCCTTACGGCCTGGGTGAAGTCCTGCGCGTTGTAGTCGATGATCTCGTCGGCTCCGAGGTCGCGCACATAATCACAATTCGCCGCGCTCGTCGTGGTGACCACGCGGGCGCCGATATGTTTTGCCAGCTGAATGGCGAAGCTTGCGACCCCGCCCGCGCCGCCCTGGATCAGGATCGTCTCGCCGGGCTGCAGTTTCAACGTGTCCTCGACGGCGCTCATTGCGGTGAGGCCGGTCAGCGCCAAGGCGGCCGCGTCGACATGCGACAGCCACTCGGGCTTCCTGGCGATGATCGCAGCCTTGATCGCGATCCTTTCGGCGTACGCCCCGTCGTGGCCTGCCGCGCAGACGCCGAAGACCGCATCGCCCACATTGAGATCCTCGACGCCGCTGCCGATCGCGCTGACGACGCCGGAAAAATCCCGCCCCGGAATCAATGGGAATTTCGGCTGGGCCTGTTGGGCGTAATCGCCGGCGCGGTACTTCCAATCGGCGGCGTTGACGCTGGCGGCAACCACGCCGATGACCGCCTCGCCCGGCCCCGCCACGGGATCCGGCAGATCGCCGTAGGTCAAGACTTCCGGTCCGCCAAATCGTTCAAAGTAAGCAGCTTTCATCGGGTTCTTGCCTTACGTTGCGGCGCTACGGGTCGGTCGGAGGTCTCTTGGGGCGCACACTCTCCAGGTGGATAATACCATACGTGGCCCCGCGTGGACCGGCCAGTACTGCCGCCGCCCGAGCCGCGCCTCGCCGTTGGCGTGCACCAGCGTCCGCACGAACCGCTTCGCCGCCTGCCGCTCGATCTCCTCGACCGCGAGCGCGGGGTCCTGCATCGGGCAGCACGATCGAGGCGCGCGAGCAGCGGGTCGCGGTCGAGCCATTCCCTGTGCGCACCCTGGGGCGAGGTTGGAAACGGTGACGTATCGTTCCAGGCGCCTCGCCGGCCCGGCACCCCTTGTTGCGCCCGCTATGCGATTGTCGAATACTGGCCGCGCCTGGACCCCCGGCAGCAAAGTGAGCGCGGCGCCGCTCATCGATGCCGGCGCGGTGCCACGATGCACCGACGGACCACCAAAGCCGACACCCATGGAGAAAGACTGATGTCATTCTACCGAGGCATGACCTGCGAGAACGTGACCATCAAGGGCGACAACGGAACCCCGATCACCGCCTATGTGGCCAAGCCGTCCGGTCCGGGCCCCTTTCCGGGCGTGGTGCTCGTCCATCATCTCCCCGGCTGGAGCGAGTTCTACATCGAGACGACGCGCCGGTTCGCCCATCACGGCTATCTGGCGATCTGCGCCAACCTTTATGAGCGGGCGGGCGAGGGCAACCCGGACGACGTCGCCGCCAAGGTGCGCGCCGACGGCGGCATTCCCGACGCCCAGATGGTCGGCGATACCGAGGCCGCGGTGAAGTGGATGCGCGCGCAGACCAATCACAACGGCAAGGTCGGCATTTTCGGCTCCTGCTCGGGCGGCCGGCATGCCTTCATCTATGCCTGCCAGAAAAAGGACGTCGATGCCTGCGCCGAGCTCTGGGGCGGCCGCGTGGTGATGGGCAAGGAGGAGCTCAATGGCAAGACGCCGGTCGCGCCGATCGACATGACCAAGGACCTCTGCTGCCCGCTCATCGGCATATTCGGCAATGACGACCGCGCGCCGAGCCCCGAGCAGGTGAACCAGCACGAGGCCGAGCTCAAGAAGCACGGCAAGACCCACGAGTTCTACCGCTACGACGGTGCCGGCCACGGCATCTTCTATTGGCACCGGCCGCTCTACCGGCCCGAGGCGGCAATGGATGGCTGGAGCAAGGTGTTCGCCTTCTTCGGCAAGCATCTGGCGAAGTAGGAGGTTTTGACATGTGCACGTCCATTATCGAGATCGCACGCGCCGAGGGCATGGCCAAGCGCGGCGACGAATGGTTCCCGCTCGCGCAGGCGGTGGTCGCCTATGACCACGCGCGCCATGCGCCGCTCGGCGACGTCATCACCCTCGACTTCATCAACACCGATCTCGAGCCCGGGGCGCGGGCCGGGATCGAGCTGACGCTGGAGACCGCCAGGGAGCTGCGCGCCGCGCTCGACCGGGCGATCGCCGCCGCCGAATTCGAGGAGGCGGAAGTGAGGGGCAAGGGTGCCGTGCGGAGCCTCGTTCGGGCGGCGTGACATGCGAGACGAGCCGGCCGCGGGCTTTTTTTGGCCCGCGGCCGAGCACGGTGCCCGCATGATGCGCCGAGGAGTCCGGCGGGCTGCGGTCTCACGCGAAATGTCGGCTTCCGAGGGAGTCCGCTCTGACCAGGTACTTCAGACGTCAACTTGCTCGGGCCTCGTAGCGTCTACATTGGGCTACGCATTGGCAGCAACGATCGTGCCGGCCTCGCCGGCGAGAATCGCCTCGGCTTCTTCCATGGCGCCGATGCCGGCCATACGTCCGGTCCTCTCGACAAACCGGCATGCTGCCTCGACCTTCGGACCCATCGAGCCCGGCTCAAAATTCAAGGCGCGCAATTCGGCGGGCTCGATGCGGCCGATCGGCCGGCCATCCGGAGGGGGCCACTTGGTCCATACGGCGGAAACATCCGTCAGCAGTAGCAGCGCGTCGGCACCGATCTCGTCTGCGAGCAGCGCTGCCGAGAGGTCCTTGTCGATTACCGCCTCGACGCCTCGCAGCCCGCCCCCGGCGGTCACCGCAACCGGAATGCCGCCTCCCCCCGCGCAGACGACAAGAACGCCGGCCTGGATCAGCAGCCTGACGGTGTTGAGCTCGCGGATACGCCGCGGAGCCGGCGAGGGAACGGCTCGGCGATAGCCGACGCCATCGCGCACGAACGTCAACGAGCTCAGGGCTGTGAGCTTTACCGCCTCCGATGCGCTGTAGATCGGACCAATCGGCTTGCTCGGTTTGGCAAAGGCGGGATCCATTGGATCGACTTCGACCTGCGTCAGCAAGGTGGCGACGTCCCGTTCCGGCAACTGCTCGGCAAGGGCTTGCTCGATGAGATACCCGATCATGCCCTCGCTCTCGGCGCCGAGGATATCGAGAGGATAGGGCTGAACCCCCTTGAAGGCCGCGGCCTGAAGTGCCAACAGGCCGATCTGCGGGCCGTTGCCGTGGGTCACGACGACACGGTGCCGGCGTGCGATCGGCGCTACGGCGTGTGCGACGGCGGTCACGACGTTGCGACGCTGTACCTCCATCTCGAGCGGCTCGTTGCGACGGAGGAGGGCGTTGCCACCGAGTGCCATCACGACGAGCATCAGGAGCTCCGCATGCCTTTGGCGCGGTCGAGGAAACCATCTACGATCGAGGACAGCGAGGGCTCGCCAATTTCCCGCAGATCATAGCGGGCCCGGACCAGCTTCTTGTTGAGGCGCAGCAGCCGGCCCAGGTCGACGGGCGTGGCCGAAACCACCAGATCGGCGTCCGCATCATTGATCGTGGTCTCGAGGGCACGCAGCTGCGCCGGACCATAACCGAGCGCCGGGAGCACGCGGCCGATGTGAGGAAACGCCCGGAACACCTGCCGCAGCTCAGGCGCTGCCGCCGCTCTCGGATCGATGATCTCGGCGGCACCCGCCGCGCTGCTCGCGACATAGCCGGCGCCGTAGGCCATGCCGCCGTGGGTGATGGACGGGCCGTCTTCGATCACCAGCACCCGGCGTCCCTGCACGGCGGCCGGGTCATCCAGCACGACCGGGGAAGCCGCTCGCACGATCGGCGCTGTGGGATTGACGGCTCGCAGCCCTGCTTCCGCGATTTGCACGGCGCCTGGCGCGGCCGCATCAACCTTGTTGAGCACCAGCACGTCGGCCAGCAACGGCTTCGCCGGGATGGTGCGTGGCGATCTGCCGTGGCCGCAAGGCGTCGGCCAGCGTAATGTGCAAATCCGGCCGCACGAAGGGAAAATCGTTGTTGCCGCCGTCCCACACGATGACGTCGGCCTCGCCCTCGGCCGCCCGCAGGATCATGGCGTAGTCGATCCCGGCGAACACCACGTTGCCCAGCGCGATATGTGGCTCATATTCCTCGCGCTCCTCGGCGGTGCAGTTCGCCGCATCGAGATCTGCAATCGAGGCGAAACGCTGCACCCGTTCCAAGGCAAGATCGCCATAGGGCATGGGATGGCGCAGAACGGCGACGCGTCGCCCGCGCTCGCGCAGGCGGCGCGCCAGCCAGCGCGCGATCGCCGACTTTCCGCAGCCGGTCCGCACCGCCGTGACAGCAACGACCGGCAGCGACGATTTCAGCATCGTCCGCGTCGGTCCCAGGAGAGCAAAGTCCGCGCCGCAAGCGAGCGAACGCGAGGCGAGGTGCATCACGTGCTCATGCGTGACGTCGCTGTAGGCGAATACGACCCGATCGACCCTCCGGGTGCGACAGAGATTTTCCAGCTCGCCCTCGTCGACGATGGGAATGCCGTCAGCATAGAGCGGCCCGGCAAGCACGGGCGGATAATGGCGACCACCGATTCCCGGGATCTGCGCCGCAGTAAATGCGACGACCAGGACGGTGGGGTCGGCGCGGTACACGACGTTGAAATTGTGGAAGTCCCGCCCCGCAGCACCGAGGATGACTATGCGTTGCCGAGGCCTCGTCGACATGTGTCCGCCATGGTCAGATCTCTCCGGCAACCGGTACCCGCTTCGTCGGAACAACCTTCTACATGGCGAGATCTGCTTTGGCGACCCAGCGCTCGCCGCAATTCAAATATGACCCCTTCTCGGCCGCCGACGCAATCGCGAGTTCCGCCGGCAGCGCCAGCATTTTCCCGCAGCCGGTGAGCAAAGTTGCCATGCGCCGACGCGACCAGACGGCAGGCCGTGCCGACGGCGTCACTGCTGCCGGCTTGGAGGATCTGGCCGAGGAAGCGCCGGGTCCGTTCGCTCTCCAGTGAAAACCGATCGTCCCGTGTCTCGTTGCCTTCGTCCGGAGCCGGTGACGTGACCCGTAGCAGCATGCCCGAGCCGGCGAGCCGATGCCGCCGGCCGCCGTTGGGAAAAGGACGTCAAACCGGATGTGGAGCAGAGGTGTGCGAGAGCTGGTGAGCCCACCTGGTCGGCTGGGCAACACGCCGACCCCAATCCGGAGACCTGGAAATGTCTGCCCTCAGATGCGTTGTGCTCGTGTCCCTCCTGCTCGGCACTGGCACGGTTGTCGGCGTAACGTCAGTTGTTGCAGGCAATGGCGGGGAACGCACCGGTCCGCTGTCTCGAGTGGCCTCCGGAGCGTACAGCAACTCCGATCATCCACTCTGCGGGTCGGTGCCGCGTGCCGCGCGCCCCTACCCGGCGCCGATTCCAATCGTGCCCCGGCATCCGATCTGCAATGCACTGATCCGATAGGACGCGGAGACCGTCGAGCCTTGATGCAACTCCTCGCCATGTCGGCATCGGACGCGCCCTTCGACAGCGGACGATGGGCGCGGGGCCGCTCTGCCGATCGCGGCCGGTATCATAACCTCAGATCAGCCGAGGTCTTCAAGGCATAGAACTGCACCGTCCGGGCACGGCCCTGAACCAGTGCCTGATGCAGCTCGCGGTCCCGGCCATCGAAGCCGGCGGCGTCGGCTGCCTCCCGCGACACGATCACCGGGCAATCATACTCCTTTGTCAGGTTTTCCAGCCGCGAGCAGGTGTTCACGGCGTCCCCGATGGCGGTGACGATCTGCAACTCGGGCGGCCCCATGGCGCCGACAATGGCCTCGCTGAAATGAATGGCGATGCCGATCCGCATCGGCTGCGGCAGCTCCGCTCGCAATCGGCTGTTGAGCTGGTCGATGCGCGCCAGCATCTCGCGCGCTCCGCGAAAGGCGTCGGCGGCGCCAGCGGCGGGGTCGCGGGCGTCGAGACCGTAAAGCGCCATCAGGCCGTCGCCGGCGAATTGCGCGTAATGGCCGTTGGTGGCATCGAGGGCCTTGGTCATTTCCCGGAAGAACTGATTGAGAATGTACAAGAGGTCGTAGGCAAGCTTGGTCTCGCCCAGGGTGGTGGAGCCGCGAAGATCGACGAACAGGATGGTGATCGGCCGCTCGCTTCCCTCCAGGCCGCCACGGACCCTGCCATCCGCCGCACCGGCATCGGCGGCCAGCAGCGGCATGACGGAGATGGCGGCGGTCGGGCAGATCTGGCAGGCAAGCCGCATCCCGGGGGTCGCCCCGATGCGAGCCAGCGCGCTGGCCTCCATTTCCGATGGCGGGGGAAGGTCGTCGAGACCCTTGGTCACCAAAATCCGGCAGGTCGTGCAGCGGGCGCGTCCGCCGCAGACCGACGCGTGAGGAATGCCGCTTCCGCGCAATGTCTCGAGCACCGTTGCCCCCGATATTATCGGTACGGTGCGCCCGCTCGAATAAGTCAGCAATGGCGGCCGGCGGCGACGATACAGCCAACCGCGCACACCGCGCGCACCAAAGGGCAGCAACACGAGGACGAGATAGATGGCCGCGCCGGTACGCGCGATGTGGGCAATCTCAACTCTCTTCCGGTCTGTCAGGTCGGACTCTTCAAGCGACAATTTCGGACGATCCGGCCTGTTCGCCTCGCGCAGCACCTGATTGCCGGCCGTGATATAGCCGGAGAGCGCCAGGGTCGGCAGCAGCAGGCCGACGCCGATGAACAACGCGTTCCAGCCGGCATACCATGGCTTGATGCGCAGCCAGAAATGGACGCCGATGCAGGCATGGATCCATACGGTCAGCACGGCCGCGGCCTGCAGGACGCCGAGCCAGGGCGACAGCAGCCATTGACCGGTCAGGACCGAGCTGTAGTGGCTGGTGACGCCCAGCAGGCTCTCGGCAATGCGCGTGCTGGTCACGTGGAGCATCAGGAGCAGGGGGATGCACAAACCAAGGCCGAGTTGCCACCATTCCCAGCGGGAAAGGCGGAGATAACGCCGGACGTAGATCGACCACAGGGCATTCGAGAAATGGGCGAACAGGGCCGACACCAGAATGGCGGTACCGACTGTTGTCCGCCACGGATACATCAGGATATTGAGTGCGGCCTCGGCTCGCTCGAAAGAGACAAGCAGAAGGCTGTGCGCGGTCAGGTGACAGAGCACGAACGCAAGCAGGATCAGGCCGCTGACGAGACGAAGGTTGCTTCGAATTCCAGGCCATCGCCATGTCTTTCGACCTCGACACCCGATTTGCGGCAGTGACCGGGCGCCTGGCGCATCGGGGATTGAGCCGTTCAATGGAACCGGCTGGAAGCGGGCTTTATTCCTGCCAAAAGCAATCCACAATTCGTGCGCACGCGGCCGACGCAGGCGCGCTCCTGCCCGCGTGGGCAAATCGCCGGCGATGCCTGAGCAAATCACTCGGGGCTCGCGCGTAGGGTGGGCAAAATCGATGCGCGGGCCTCACCGCTCGCCACAACCTTGCGTGCGATTTTGCCCACGCGGTACACCGCCGCGTCGGACCGCGTGGGCAAATCGCCGGCACCGCATCACCAAATATCACCCGCCATGCCCGGCGATTTGCCCACCCTACGGCACCCGCGGACGGCGTCACTGCGGCCCGGCATGCAGGATCTGGCCGAGGAAGCGCCGGGTCCGTTCGCTCTCCGGTGCGGAGAAGAAGCGCTCGGGCGGCGCCATCTCGACGATCTCGCCGGCGTCCATGAAGATCACGCGATCGGCGACCTTGCGGGCGAACCCCATCTCGTGGGTGACGACAAGCATCGTCATGCCGCTCTCGGCGAGCTCGACCATCACGTCGAGCACCTCGCCGACCATTTCCGGATCGAGCGCCGAGGTCGGCTCGTCGAACAGCATGATCTTCGGGTTCATGCACAGCGAGCGCGCGATGGCGACGCGCTGCTGCTGGCCGCCGGACAGCTGCACCGGGTATTTCAGCGCCTGCTCCGGAATGTGCACGCGATCCAGAAACATGCGCGCGGTCGCCTCCGCCTCGGACCTGGCGATGCGGCGCACCCGCATCGGCGCCAGCGTGCAGTTCTCCAGCACGGTGAGATGCGGAAACAGGTTGAAGTTCTGAAAAACCATGCCGATCTCGCGGCGGATCTTGTCGATGCGGCGCATGCCGGCATGCACCCTGGTGCCGTCGATCACGATCTCGCCCTTCTGATGCTCCTCGAGCTGGTTCAGGCAGCGGATCAGCGTCGATTTTCCCGAGCCGGACGGACCGCAGATGACGATCCGCTCGCCCCGCGATACCGAGAGGTCGACATCGTGCAGTGCCTGGAAGTCGCCGAAGAACTTGCACACCTTGCGCATCTCGATCATCGCATCGCCACTCTCATGGCGCGCGGCGGTGGTCTTGATCTCGTTCGTCATGGGATTTCCGTTCGGAAATGAACCAGTGAATGGCGCGCCCGGCCCAATGCCGGGCGCGCGCCGGCTGTTTCAGGCTAGAACTGCGGCATCGGCGGCAGCTTGGTGAGCGCAATGCCGAACCAGCGCTGGTTGATGGCGCTGAGCTCGCCGCTCTTCTCGATCTCCGCGATGAACTTGTTGGCGTATTCCGCCAGCGCGGTGTCCGTCTTGCGGAAGGCCATGCCGTTCGCCTGCTCGCGCAACGTGAGCTTGGGCTCGATGTTGAGCTGCGGATAGTCCTTGTTGAGCTGGGCGAGGATGGTGTTGCTGGCGCCGATGGCCTGGACCTGGCCGGAGATCAGCGCCTGCAACGCGGTGGCGTCGTCGTCGAAGCGCTTGAGCGGCGTGCCGGGGGGCGCGACGGCACTGATCGCGGTATCCTGCGTCGAGGCGCGCGCCACGCTGATCGAGACCGCCTTCAGATCCTCCGGCGTCTTGATATTCATGCTCTTGGGCGCGAGCACATAGATCGTCAGCGCGCTGTAGGGATTGGAGAACAGCACCTGCTTGGAACGCTCGGCGGTGATGCCGAAGGTGGCGATGAGGACGTCGATCTTGTTGGTCAGCAGATAGGGGATGCGGTTCGGGCCGGTCACCGGCACCAGCTCCAGCGTCACCCCGAGCGACTTCGCCAGGAGCTTGGCGACGTCGGCGTCATAGCCTGCCGGCTGCTGCTGCGCATCGGTGCCGCCGAACGGGGGATAGTCCGTCAGGATGCCGACCAGCAGCTTGCCGCGCGCCTTGATCTCCGCCGGCGTCGCGGCCTCGGCGGGAGCGGTGCCGAGGATTGCGGCGGCGAGGCCGGCGCAAAGCAGCGAGCCGATGCTGCGGCGCAAAATGGGCTTGGACAAAAACATCGGACGTTCTCCTTTGGGTCTGTTCTTGGGGGATTCCCGCTCAATGGCATCGTGTTACTCAGCGTGACGCGACGAGGAGCTTGCGCTCCATTCTCCTGCTGTAGACCGACAGCGGCCAGCAGATCAGGAAGTAGACCAGCGCCACCAGCGCGAAGATCGTGAAGGGCCGGAAAGTGGCGTTGTTGATCACCTGCGCGGCGCGGGTGAGCTCGACGAAGCCGATGATCGAGGCGAGCGAGGTGCCCTTCACCAGCTGGACGAGGAACCCGATGGTCGGCGGAATCGCGATGCGCGTCGCCTGAGGCGCGATCACCAGGGTCATCTTCGAGCCATAGCGCAGCCCGAGCGAGGCCGCGGCCTCCCATTGGCCGCGCGGCACGCTCTCGATGGCGCCGCGCCAGATCTCGCCGAGGAAGGCGCTGGCATGGAGCGACAGGCCGAGCGCTGCCGCCATCCAGGGATCGACCGACCAGCCGAACAGCCCGGGCACGAAGAAGGCGAGAAACAGCTGCATCAGCAGCGGCGTGCCCTGAAAGACCTTGATGTAGCCGTTGGCAATCAGCCTCAGCGCTTTGTACTCGCCGGTCCGGGCGAGGGCAACGAGCACGCCGCCGACGGCGCCGCCCAGAAAGGCGGCAACCGACAGCAGCAATGTCCAGCGCACTGCCGCCAGGATGTAGAGGATCTCGTTTGGTCCGAGCTGGCGCATCGTCTCTACCGGGTTGGCTTGCGCAGGAAGGCGCGCTCGATGGCGGCGAAGACGCTCCAGAAGAAGATCGACATCGCCAGGTACATGCAGGTGACGACGAAATAGACCTCGAAGCTGCGAAAAGTGCGCGATTGGATGTCGCCGGCGACCGCGGTCAGCTCGCTCGCCGCAATCGCCGAGCACACGCTCGAATTGAGCATCAGCAGGATGAACTGGCTGGTGAGCGACGGGTAGATCGCCTGGATGGCCGGTTTCAGGATGACGTAGCGGAAGATCTCCAGCGGCCGCATGCCGAGGGATTTGCCGGCTTCGATCTGACCCTTCTGGATGCTCTCGATGCCGGCGCGGACGATCTCGATACCGTAGGCGCCGACATTGACCACCAGCGCCAGGAGCGCGGCGGTATTCGAGGAGAGCCTTATGCCGAGCGCCGGCAGCCCGAAGAAGATCAGGAAAATCTGGACCAGAAACGGCGTGTTGCGGATCAGCTCGATGTAGCCGTCGATCACCCAGCGCAGCGGCCGCGGGCCCGCGGTCTTGCCGAGCGCTCCTCCCACCGCGACGGCCATGCCGATTACCATCGCCAGCGCCGAGAGCACGAGGGAGTTGAGCATGCCCTGCAGCAGCTCGGGCCACGCGGCGAAAACCGTGGCGAAGTCGAACTCATAGCTCATGAGACGCGGCCGATCCGGCGGGCGGGTGGTGGCTCGACAACCTCATTTCCTCCTCTTTCATCGGCCGGTTGGCAATCGGCAGCTGTTCTGGAGAACCTAGACGCGGAATCATCAGCCCGGCAATTCACGATGGTCCGGGTCGCACAGGCAAATCGTCGGCCGGCAACCAACGACGCACCGCGCCGGGCCGATGCAGATTATGGCAAGCGCCATCGAAGACAAGCTGGAAGCGAACGGACCTTCACCTCGACGCCGGCCTCACTGCCGCCGCCCGGGCAGCGCCTCGCCGTCGGCGAGCACCAGCGCCTGCAGTCGGTCTCACCCCGCGATCCGCGGCAGCACCTTGTCGGTGAGCAGGGCGAACGAGCGGCGGCTCGAGCGGCGCGGCCATCAGATAGGTCATCCCGGCGTCGGCTTCGAGCGCGCGGATCTGATCGGCCACCGCCTCCGGCGTGCCGTGCAGCATCACGTCATCGAGGTAGAACGCGATCGGGTCCTTGCCGTCGAAGGTCCGAACTTCCTGGCGATGGGCGGCGCGATCGGGGCCCACATAGGAGGCGACGGTCCATTGCGCGGCGCGCCGGGCGACCTCGCGGGCTTTCTCGGCGGTCTCGTCGATGGCGATGAGGCGGGCCATGGGGATCGTGCGGCCGCTCTCGCCGTGGCCGGCCGCGGCGAGTTTTTCGCCGTAATGGCGCCGCTTGCGCGCGAGATCGGCGCGCGAGGAATGCGGATCCATCAGGATGGAAAAGCCCTTGGCCGCCGCCCATTCGATCGCCGTCACGGAAGTTGCCGCCATCCAGGTCGGCGGGTGCGGCGCCTGCAGAGGTTTCGGTAGCACCTCGACTGCGTCGTAGCGGTAATACTTCCCCTCGTAGGTGAGCTTCTCGTTGGTCCACGCCTTGAGCACGATATCCACCGTCTCGTGGAAGCGGGAGACGCTCTCCTCGCCCGCAATCCCGAACGCCGCGAACTCACTGCGCTCGAAGCCGCGCCCGGCGCCCCAGTTGACCCGCCCGCCCGACAGCACGTCGAGCAGGGCCACCTCCTCGGCGAGCCGCAACGGATTGTAGAAGGGGGCGAGCGACACCGCGGTCCCGATCCGCAACCGCTTGGTGCGGGCGGCCGCCATGGTGCCCATCACGTGGACCGAAGGGCACACGGAGAAACCGGAGAAATGATGCTCCGCCAGCCACACCGCGTCGTAGCCGGTGGTGTCCATGATGGCGATGCGCTCGAGCGCCATGTCGTAGACGGAGCGCAACGGGACCGAGCGGTCCCGCCAGCCGAAGAACTGCAACACGCCAACCTTCATGGGGGCCTCCGTGAGCGGGACTGGCTTCAGAGCATTTCCCGGAAAAGTGGGCACCGGTTTTCCGAAAGGAAATGCGACAAGCGTCGAAGCTAGAGCGCTTTCCGGCCACGGCCCATCCGATTGATGGTCAACCCAATGGAAAGCGCTCTAGTCTACAGCACCGCCGCCGCCATCCGCTCCAGCTGCGCCCCCATCTCGGCTTCGGTTGCGACGTGCGTCGCGCGCACCACCACGCGATCGGCGCCGGCATCGAACAGCGGCCGCACGACGTCCTTCCTCGGCTCCTGCCCGTAAACCGAGATGGTGATCGATTTTGGATCACGGCCGACCTCTGCGGCCAGCCGGTCGAGCTCCTTGCGGGCCTTCTCCAGGTCCGCCGGGGTGACGCGATTGGGCAGCCAGCCGTCGGCGTGGTCGACGATGCGCTTGAGCACATCTTTGGCGGATCCGCCGAGGACGATGGGCGGATGCGGCTTCTGCGCCGGCTTCGGATACACGCGCACCGGCGGGAAGTCGAAGAACTCGCCGTGAAACTCCGCCGCATCCTGGGTCCACAGGGCTTTCATCACGTCGAGCGCTTCCCGGGTCTGCGTCCATCGGCGCTTGAAATTGCCGCCGAATATCTCGATCTCCTCTTTCAGCCATCCGGTGCCGACGCCGAGAATGAAACGGCCGCCGCTGTGGTGGTCGAGCGCCGCGACCTCCTTGGCCAGGAGCAGGGGATTGCGTTGCGGCACCAGCGTGATCCCGGTCGCCAGCTTCAACGTCGTGGTCACCGCGGATGCGCGCGCCAGCGCAATGTGGGGCTCGGTGAAATGCGAATAGGTCCAGGGGATTTCTCCGCCCGTGGCCGGGAACGGGCTCTTGCTCTCGACCGGCACGGCGGGGTGCTCCGCATACCAGATCGAACTCGAAGCCCAGACGTTCCGCGGTTCGGCCCATGAAGGCCGGGTCGATGGTGTAGGCGGGCAATGGCATGGACAATCCGATACGCATGGCGGGCTCCCTGTTGGCAGGCGCCAGGGTCGACTGCGCGAGGCTCCGGGTCAAGCCGGCGGTGCAGGCATTTCCGACATGGAGCGATTTTCGGCGCGCGCGCCATGCGTAGACCTCTCGGGGTCTTCTCGCTCGCAACTCGCATCCCGGAGCGATTGAGGATTGCCCGCGCTCCCCTCCCTGGCGTGATGTCGCTTATGGCACATCGCGACGTATGCCAATACACTGGCGCCCGCAAATCGCGGTCATCTGCAACCCGACAAGTTTGAAGGCGCCCGGTCATTATTGGAGAATCGCTTGTGGAGCAGGTCTTTCGGCACGCCTATCGGCATAACCTGTGGGGCGATCCCGAATCGGCTTCCGGCCATGGGTCGGGGCTGGTTCGCACGGCCGCATTTCGCGATCAAATACCTCCGCTCATGATTGAACTGGGCGCTCGAACTTTGCTCGATGCCGGATGCGGCGATTTTAATTGGATGAAAGAGGTCCAACTCCCCATCGAGCGGTATGTCGGGATCGACATCGTTCCGGAATTGATAACCCGCAATCGGACGAATTACGGCGATCGTGGAAGAGCATTCGTTCATCGGGACATTGCTCGGGACGAGCTGCCGCGGGTGGACGTCATTTTGTGTCGCGATTGCCTAGTCCATCTTTCGTTCGATGACGCGTGGGCTGTTCTGCGCAATTTCAAGAGAAGTCGATCGCATTACCTTCTCACGACGACTTTCATTGAATTTCCGACGAACCTGGATATCGAGACCGGTGAATGGCGACAACTCAACTTGGAGCGATCGCCATTCAACTTTCCCCCGCCGAAAAAGATGATCGATGAAAAATGCCTGCATAGCGGTGGAATCTACGCCGACAAGCGACTTGCATTGTGGGAGCTGGAAGATATCGACGGCTGACACCCGATCGCGCATTGCGGATCGAGAGCGATGCGACGTCGCGCATCCGGTGCGACACGCGCGCCGCATCGTGCGCGCTTGCCGCCGCGAAATCCGACCACGGAGGCCGTCGTGATTGGTTATGATGCGGTCAGGGCCTTCTCGCCCTGCAACGCGCATGCCGGAGCGAGGAAGGATCGCCTCGCTCGCCCCTGGGCGTGATGTCGGTTATGGCACATTGCGCCGGATGCCAATACACTGACTTTGCGTCCGTGAACGAAAGGAGCTCGACCCATGGCAGGCAACGGTCCGATGATCACCGATCTCGACAGGAAACGCATGCAGGCGATGGCGACCAAGGATTTTTCGACCCTCGGGTCGGTGCTCGCCGACGACCTGATCTATACGCATTCTTCGGCGCGGCTCGATACCAAGCAGAGCCTGATCGCCAATATGCAGTCCGGCTCGACCGTCTACGCGTCGATCGAGCCTTCCGACGTGACCGCGCAGGATCTCGGCGACGCCGTCGTGCTGACCGGGATCGCGCGAATCAAGGTGGTGTCGAACGGCAAGCCCAATGCCTTCGGGGTGCGCTTCATGGACGTCTATGCCAGGCGCGGCGGGAATTGGCAGATGGTCGCCTGGCAGTCGACCCGCCTGCCGGATTGATCGTCCGGTCATCGATCGCGGGCGTTGAAGGCTCTGGACAAGCGCCGCCGGACCGGGGACGCTTTCCCGCGATGACAATGCCGGAGGAAACAAGGATGGCCGCAGCCAACAAAGCCGTGATCGTCACCGGTGCCGCGAGCGGCATCGGTCTGGCGATGACCATGGGCCTGATCGCCGCGGGTCACGACGTGACCGCGGTCGACCGCAACGCCGCCGCCCTGACGGAACTGGGCAAGCAGGCGGCGCGGCTGAACGGGGGCAGCGTCGAGACCGTCACGGCCGATCTGGCGCTTCCCGACAGTTTTGCCCAGGTCACCGGCGCGGCGCTGATCAGATACGGACGCATCGATGCGCTGGTGAACAATGCCGGCATCGGCCAGGCCTCGGTGCGCAACGGCGCCCGCGGGCCGATCCGTTTTTGGGAAACCACGCCCGAGCAGTGGGGCCGTTTCATTGCGATCAACGCCGCCGCTCCGATCAACATGGCGCGTGCGGTGCTGCCGCACATGCTGGCGGCCGGCCAGGGGCGGATCGTCACCGTCACCACCAGCCTCGGGACCATGGTGCGGGCAGGACATCTGCTCTACGGCTCGTCCAAGGCGGCAGCCGAGTCGGCGATGGCGGTGCTGGCGGGCGACCTTGACGGCACCGGGGTGACGTCGAACGTGCTGGTGCCCGGCGGCGTGACCGACACGCCGCTGGTGGGGGACGCCCCCAACCGCGACAGGATGCTGAAACCCGCGATCATGGTCCCGCCGCTCATCTGGCTCTTGTCGGACGAGGCGCAGGGCGTGAACGGCAAACGTTTCATCGCCGCGGACTGGGACACCGCATTGCCGGCTGCCCAGGCGGCGGAAGGAGCCGGCGCACCGATCGCCTGGCTCAGCATCGCCAGGATGCCGATCGAGCCGACGTGACGTGGCGGCCACCCGTATTGATTGCCGTAGGGTGGGCAAATCGCCCGGCACGGCGGATGAGACGCGGTGATGAACTGGCGGCGATTTGCCCACGCGGTGCGGCGTAGGCGCGGTGCGAACGCGGGCGCGGACAGCGTGGGCAAAATCGTACGAGCGGTCGGTGCGAGGGGCGCCGCCTCAGTTCGATTTTGCCCACCCTACGGCAACCGAAGGAACTAAGGTCATGCCGCGGCATTTCGGGATCCTGGTCCCGTCCACCAACACCACCTGCGAGATCGAGTTCTGCCGGCTGCCGCCGGATCTGCAGGTGCACACCGCGCGCCTCGGCAAGGGCGGCAATACGCCGTTCTCCCCGAGCCTCGACGCCGACGTGGCCTACCAGTCGAAACTGCTGGGCGACGCGCGGGTGGAGGTGATCGCGCTGGCGCAAACCTCGGCCAGCCTCTTTGCCGACGACTACGACGCGGTGACGGTGCGGCGCATGACGGAAGCGTCCGGCGTACCCTCGCTGACCTCGGCAGAAGCCATCGGCCGGGCGCTGCGCGCGCTCGGAACGCTGCGCATCGCCATGGCGACGCCGTATTCGCCGGACGCCATCGCGCGGGCCACGCGCTACTACGAGACCAAGTACGGGATGACTGTCGTCGCCACGGAAAGCCTTGGCGCCGGCGACGCCTACGCCATCGGCAAGATGGACGCCGGCATGGCGCAGGCGGCGTTCAGCCGGATCGATCGCCCTGACATCGACGCGCTGGTGGTGCCGGGAGGCAATTTTCCCACCATGGACTGGATCGCGCCCTGGGAGCGGCAGTTCGGCAAGCCGGTGATCACCACCAACCAGGCGACCCTGTGGGCGGTCCTGCGGGCGATGGGGATCGGCCAACCGCTGCCCGACCGCGGGCGGCTGCTGGCGCAGATGCCGGCCGGCTGAGGTGGTTGGTAGGGTGGGCGTGCGCCGGGAGACCGGCAAGGAGTAGGTGGTGAAAGTCCACTGCGATGAAGGAGTAGCGATCCACATCGGCCCCGAGCCGTGCGTCGTTGTCCGCGAGGACAAGGGCGAAGCGTCGGCAGGGGAGCGCATAGGCCAGCCATTGAGCCTCGAAAACTACGTAATTCCGGGTCGCCGACACCTTGCCCACGGTGGAAGGCAACACGGCCGGGTGCGCGAGCGCGAGCGCCCGGACGGCCCGGCGTGGTCTAAGACCCTGGCATGTGCTGAAGCTCCTTGTACGGGAACCGGGAGACCCCGCGAACCGGCCAGGCTGGCTGTGCAGCCTGGTCCGCATCGGGAAGGCGAGGAGCCGTAGCCGATGACGCACGGACGTGGGGAGTCAGACCCCGCCATAGTAGCTGCGAAGCCGACGAACAACGCGGAGCAATCCGCCGCGGAGCCGGTGGAGCCAAGGGCGGGGACCGAGGGGAATGCGAGCCAGCAAAGCACGTGCCGGGCGCAGGACCGGGCGAGCGTGTCACCTGCGCTGGAGCGCATACGGCAAGTAGCAAGGCAGAAGAAGGAGGAACGGTTCACCGCGCTCTTCCACCATCTCACCATCGATCTGCTCGAAGAGGCGTTTGACGAGCTTGCGGAAGACGCCGCGGCGGGCGTCGATGGCCAGACATGGAAGGACTACGATGCGGACCTCGAGCGCAATCTCGAGGACCTGCACGCACGGGTCCAACGGGGGGCATACCGGGCGCAGCCGTCGCGGCGGGTCAACATCCCCAAGCCTGACGGCCGCATGCGCCCGCTCGCGGTTCCGGCGCTGGAGGACAAGATCGTCCAGCGTGCGACGGCCGCGCTGCTGAATGCGATCTACGAGGCAGACTTCCTCGGGTTCTCGTACGGGTTCCGTCCCGGACGGGGGACGCACGATGCGCTGGATGCGCTTTGTGTGGGGATCGCCAGCAGGAAGGTGAACTGGATACTGGACGCCGACATCCGGTCGTTCTTCGATACGGTGAGCCAGGATTGGCTCATCCGGTTCGTGGAGCATCGGATCGGCGACCCGCGCATCATCCGCCTGATCCGCAAATGGCTCAAGGCGGGCATCCTCGAGGACGGGGTGGTGACGGTCAGTGACAGGGGAACCGGGCAGGGGTCGGTGATATCGCCGTTGCTCGCCAACATCTACCTGCACTACGTCATCGATCTCTGGGCCGAGCGCTGGCGACGGCACGAGGCCACGGGCGACATGATCATCGTGCGCTATGCCGACGACATCATCGTGGGCTTCCAGCACGAGAGGGACGCCCGGCGCTTCCTGGACGCGATGCGCGAGCGGTTGGAGAAGTTCACGCTGTCGCTACACCCGGACAAGACCCGTCTGATCGAGTTTGGCCGTTTTGCTTCGGCCAATCGCGCGCGGCGCGGGCTCGGTAAACCAGAAACCTTCAACTTCCTGGGCTTTACCTTCATTTGCGGCAAATCACGACGGGGCAAGTTCCAGCTCATACGGAAGACCCGGCGGGACCGCATGCGGGCGAAGCTCCAGGCGGTCAAGGAGGACCTGCGACGGCGCATGCACCAGCCGATCCCGGTGCAGGGGACTTGGCTGAACCATGTCGTCAGCGGCTACTTCAACTACCACGCAGTGCCGACCAACAGCCGCGCACTGTCCGCGTTCCGTCATCGCGTCATCATGCTCTGGCGGCGCGTGCTCCAGCACCGCAGCCAAACCGCGGAAATGACGTGGGAACGAATGCGGAGGCTGGCGAACGACTGGCTTCCCACACCGCGTATCCGACATCCCTGGCCCGCAAAACGCTTCGCCGTCAGACACCCAAGGTGGGAGCCGTATGCCCGAATCGGGCACGTACGGATCTGTGCGGGGGGCGCTCAGCAATGAGCGTCCCTACCGCGATAAAATCCCGGTGCAGACGGTAGAGGCAGGCACATGCGGCGCGTGGATTTTGCCCACGCGGTACCACGCGGGTGCCGACCGCGTGGGCAAAATCGTACGCGAGGTACGGGCGAGGCGCGCGGTCGGCGCATCGATTTTGCCCACCCTTACGGGCGCTGAGTGAAACTGGCAATTCGGTGCGGTGAGCGAGACAGGTCATGCCCAGCGATGAGAAGCAGCCCCCGCGGCTGACCGTTGCGGTGACGCGGGCGCTCCCGCCGCCCGTCATCGCGCTGCTCGAGACGCGCCACCATGTCCGGGTCAATCCCCACGACCGCGCGCTCAACCCCGATGAGCTGCAGCAGGCCGCGACCGGAGCGGACGCTCTCATCGTCACCGCCTTCGACCGGCTGGACGCGGACGCCATCGAACGCCTTCCGGCAGGCTTGCGCATCGTCGCCACCTACTCGGTCGGAATCGAGCACATCGATCTCGAGGCAGCGGCCAGGCGCGGCATCGCGGTCCTGTCGACGCCCGACGTGCTGAGCGACTCCGTGGCGGAGATGGCCATTCTCCTGATGCTCGGCGCCGCGCGGCGGGCGCACGAGGGCTCCGACATGCTGTACCAAGGCCGCTGGGCCGGCTGGACGCCGACCCAGCTCGTCGGCATCGAGGTGACCGGCAGCCGCATCGGCATCTTCGGGATGGGCCGTATCGGGCGCACGATTGCGCGGCGCGCGCGCAGCTTCGACATGAAGGTCCACTACCACAACCGCCGGCGCCTGGAGCCCGCCCTCGAGGAGGACGCATGCCACCACGCGACCGTCGAGGGCCTGCTCGCCGTGAGCGACGTTGTCGTCCTGGCTGCGCCGTCGACGCCGGAGACCAGGGGCCTGTTGAACGCTGCAAGGCTGGCGCTGATGCCGGCGGGCGCCATCGTGGTCAACATTGCCCGCGGCGATCTGGTCGACGACGATGCGCTGATCGCCGCGCTGCAATCGGGACGGATCGCCGCCGCCGGCCTCGACGTGTTCAGCAACGAGCCGCGCCTGCACGAAGGGTATCTGGGGCTGCCCAATGTCTTCCTGCAGCCGCACCAGGGCAGCTCCACCCTGACGGCCCGCCTCAAGATGGCCGGCATTCTGCTGGATGGCATCGACGCGGTTCTCGCCGGCAAATCCGCCGTGAACCGGCTCGTCTAGCGCATGTTCCGGCGAAGTGGACACCGGTTCGCCGACAAGAACATGCGCCACTCAACGATTCGAGAGCATGTCCCGATTCCAACGGAAAGGGACATGCTCTAGCCGCGCGCCTGGCTAATGGCGCCGATGCGGCCGATCGATAACGAAAAGAATGGTGCGGAGCCCCGCGGCGAATATCATCGCCCGGCCGCTCGTCTGCGGAAGAACAATCAGGAAACGCCATGACCATTGATCTCGCCTCTCTGGAGCCGCTGTTTGCGCCGCGGTCGGTCGCAATCGTCGGTGCCTCGACCGATCCCCTGAAGATCGGCGGCCGCCCGGTGAGCTTCCTCAAGGATTCCGGCTACGGGGGTCGCATTCTGCCCGTCAATCCCCGCGCCAGGGAGATCCAGGGGCTGCCGGCCTTCGCGTCGATAGGCGAGATCGACGGCACGGTGGATCTGGCGATCTGCGCGGTTCCCGGAGAGCACGCCATGGCGACGCTCGAGGCCTGCGCCGAGAAGGGGGTGCGGGCCGTCATCATGTTCTCGGCGGGCTTTGCCGAGGTGAACGAGGAGGGCCGCATCCGGCAGGAGCGCATGGGCGCGTTCGCGCAGCGTGCCGGGATGCGCCTGATGGGCCCCAACTGCATGGGCTCGGCTAACCTTCGGACCGGCATGATCGCGAGCTTTCATCCGACCTTTGCCTTCAAGCTGCCCGAGGGCGGCCGCATCGGCCTGGTGAGCCAGAGCGGCGCCTTCGGCGGCATCTGCATGCAGATGGCGCGGGAGCGCGGCATCGGCTTCTCGCACATGATCACCACGGGCAACGAGGCCGACGTGCAGGCCGCCGACGCGCTGGCCTGGCTTGCCGGCGATCCGACCACCAAGGTCATCCTGCTTTATCTGGAGGGCTGCCGCGACGGCGCCCGGATGCTGGAGGCGCTGGAGCTGGCACGGCAGAACCAGAAGGCCGTGGTTGCCATCAAGCTCGGCCGCACCGAGGCCGGCATCAAGGCGGCGCAATCGCATACCGCGGCGCTGGCGGGCTCGGATGCGGTGTTCGATGCGGTGTTTCGCCAGCTCGGGGTCTACCGGGCGCACAATATCGAGGAATTCTTCGACGTCGGCTGCGCCTGCGCGATCGGCACCTGGCCGCCCAACAACAAGGTCGGCATCGTCACGGTCTCGGGCGGCGTCGGCGTGCTCATGGCCGACGATGCGGCAAGCCGCGGGCTCGATGTCGAGGAGCTTCCCAAGGCGACACAGGCGAAGTTCTTGGAGCTGGTGCCGTTTGCCGGCGTGCGCAATCCGCTCGACGTGACCGGCCAGATCATCAACGACCGCTCGCTGCTGGAGAAGGCGATGACGCTGGTGCTCGCCGAGGCCGACTACGGCAGCATTGCGGTGTTCCAGGGAGGCTCGGCTGCCGATCCGGTGATCGCCGAAAACCAGCTCGCCGCCCTGCTGCGCGTCCGCAAGGCGTTTCCCGATCGCCTGATCCTGGTGTCGGGCCTGCTCAACCCGGACTTCGCCAAGGCGGTCGAGGCGGCCGGCATGCCGGCGGCGCGCGAGCCGACGCACAACCTGCGCGCCATTGCGGCGCTGTATCAGTTCGCCACGACATTTTCCCGGCCCTATGAGCTGCCGAAGGCGCCAGTGGCCGGCGCCAGGTTGGCCGCAGGCTCGCTCAACGAGATCGACGCCATGGCGGTGCTCGAGCGGATCGGCGTTCCGGTCAACCAGGCGCGGCTTGCCCGCACCGGGGACGAGGCGGCGGCCGCCGCCGAGGCGCTGGGCTTCCCGGTCGTGCTGAAGGTCGTCTCGGGGGATGTGCTGCACAAGACCGACGTCGGCGGCGTCAAGCTCGGTCTTGCCGATGCGAAAGCCGTGCGCGCGGCATTCGACGAGATCATGCGGGTGGTGCCGGCGCATGTGCCCAAGGCCAGGATCGATGGCTGCCTGGTGGCACCGATGGTGACGGGGGGCGTGGTCGAGACCATTCTGGGCGTCGCAAACGATCCGATGTTCGGTCCCGTCGTCATGTTCGGCCTCGGCGGCGTGCTGGTCGAGGCGCTGGGCGACGTCTCGCTGCGCGTGGCACCGTTCGACGAGGCCGAGGCGCACCGCATGATCCGCGAGATCCGCACCTTCAAGGTGCTGGAGGGCATGCGCGGCGCCCCGTCATCCGACATCGACGCGATCGCCAGGGCGCTCGCGGCGCTGTCGCGTTTCGCCGCCGCCCACCGCGATCAGATCGTCACGATGGAGGCCAATCCGTTCCTGGTGCGGCCGCAAGGCGAAGGCGCAGTGGCGCTCGATGCGGTGGTGGTTTTCAAGGAGCGTTGACCCTCCGCCGGAAGGGTAGAAATGATCCTGAGCAGAGGGCTCATCGGAAGCAGTCTGCCTTCAGGAAGCGGCTCGAGGAGAAGGATATCCCGTATGCGGACTACGGGGCGTGGGCCATGAACGGCTGACACCGGATCTTCTTCCATGATCCGGAGGGCAACGTCGTCGACGTCCACCAGGCCGACGCGTGAGGACGGGGATCGTCTCACGCTGAACGATGGAGCAAGAAATGGGCGATGCACTCCGACAGGCATTGACGCGGCTGGGCGTCGCGATGTCCCATCCCATGGCGTTCGGCGCTGTTCTGCTTTACGGCGCTTTATGGCTGCTCCTCGATAGACGTTCCTTCGACTTGCATAGCGCGGCCACATTGGCGACCTTGTTCATGACCCTGTTCATTCAGAGAGCGGAGCATCGGGATACTCAAGCCATTCACGCGAAACTGGATGAACTGTTGCGGGCGGCAAGCAGCGCACGGGAAGAACTGACACGTCTCGACGAGGAAGAGCCGGAAGAGATCGAAGAGCATCGCGCCGAGGAGCACAAGCGCGACAACCATTAGACGGCGCCACCGGCGACGGCGCCTGGCATGGGAGCGAGCACGGGACACGATGCGTTTTGGTCTATTCGGCGGCGCGACCGCGCGGGCGGGTAATGCCAGCGACAGCCAGATCTATCGGGAATTCGTGGATTACGTATGCGAAGCCGAGGAGCTCGGCTTCGACAGCGTGTTTCTCGTCGAGCATCACTTCACCGGTCAGGCGCAGGTCTCGGCCACGCTGACGCTGCTCGGCTATCTGGCCGCCCGGACGAGCCGGATGCGGCTCGGCACCGCGGTCACCGTGTTGCCCTGGCACAACCCCGTTCTGCTTGCCGAGCAGGCGGCAACCGTGGATCTGCTGTCGGGAGGACGGCTCGATCTCGGGATCGGGCGCGGATACCGGCACAACGAATTCTCCGGTTTCTGCATTCCGGTCGAGGAGGCGGGCGAACGTTACGACGAAGCGCTCGCCGTCATCCGCAAGGCGTGGACCACGAGCGGGCGTTTTTCCCACGAGGGCCGGTTCTGGCGTTTCGCCGATGTGATGGTCGAGCCGCCTCCGCTGCAGAAACCCCACCCGCCGCTGTGGGTCGGCGCGGCGAGCGAGCGCTCGATCCGGCAGGCTGCGAAAAACGGCTTCAACCTGCTGCTCGACCAGCTCGGTCCACCCGAGGTGACCGGCAGGCGGGTGGCGATCTTTCGGCAGGCGGTCGAAGCGCAGGGGCGGCGCTTCGCGCCGCACACGGTCGGCGTCACACGGGCGCTCCACGTGGCAAGGAACGCGCGCGAGCGCGAGCACGCCCATGAGATGCGGGCCAGGTTCCTGATCAACGTGCAGCGACTGGCGGCCGACCCAAATCGGCCGCCGTCGAGCCTTGCGCTCCCGACCTCGCTCGAGGATACGCGCGCCGGCACCGAGCAGGCGGCGCTCATCGGTCCGGCGGAGGAGATCATCGCGCGCCTGCAGGCGCTGCAGGCGGTCGGGGTCGACTACGTCTTGTTGCTCGACGTCACCGGCTCGCGCGAGGCGCTGCGCCTGTTTGCCCGCGAGGTGATGCCAGCGTTCCGCCAGCAGCGGGAGCCGCCGGCCGCTGGAGCATGTCTGGCCGCAGCGAACACCGGCCCGGCGTAGGCAGGCAGCCTTTCGAGCCGATGCAGTCGGGCCATGGCTGCACCGGCGCACCGCATGGGAGGCAATTGACCCGAAGCAGAGACGAAACCAAACGAACTTGTACTCGTTTGCTCTGGCCGCTATCTTCGGATCATGACTTGCTCCGTTCTTCTAGACCTCGACGGCACCTTGATCGATTCGCACCCCGGCATTTTGGCAAGCTGCCTCGCGGCACTGCGCGCCCTTGGACATGAACCGGATGAAACCCTTGATATAAGACGTACTATCGGGCCCCCGCTCGAAGATATGATGCAAATCTTGCTACAGTCATACGGAGACGACAGAGTCGGTGAAGCAGTCGCTGCCTATCGTCAACATTACGGTGAAAGTGGGATTCTCGGAAGCGTGCCTTATCCGGGAATTGGCAAATCCCTTGAAGAGATGAAGCGGACCGGATTGCGAATCTATCTCGCGACATCAAAAAGGGCGATTTTCGCAAGCCGCATTCTGGACCATCTGAAGTTTGCCACATACTTCGATGGCATCTATGGCTCAGTGCCGAGCGGCGAGCTGGATCACAAGCCTGAACTGCTCGCCCATATTCTGTCTAAACATAGTCTCTCGCCGTCTCACAGTCTGATGGTCGGGGATCGCCGACATGATATTTCCGGCGCCCATGCGGTCGGAATGCGCGGTCTTGGCGTGCTCTGGGGTTATGGTACCCGAGACGAACTTGAAACTGCTGGCGCAGACCGGCTGGTGGATTCCCCTGCCGATCTCGCCCGTACGGTCCTCTCGATGGTCAATGGGAAGGAATCCCCAGGCTAGGGCAGCTGGATTCAAGCAAGCGGCCTGATATCCCCTCCTGGCGAAGCCGCCGCGCATCCGTCGCTCCTGATCAAGGCCGGTTTCGGATCAATCCCTGGGCGATGTATCGATGCGCGTGGTACGGTTCGACGAGGCCGAGGCGCACCGCGCGATCCGCGATATCCGTACCTCCAGGGTGCCGGACGGCCTGTGCGGCGCGCCGTCGTCCGACATCGATGCGCTCGCCAAGGCGCTGGCGGCCCTCTCCTTTCGCCGCCGCTTAGCAGGATCAGATCGTTACGATCGAGGCGAATCCCTTCCTACATCATCATCACTCAGCTTTTCTCTTTCATGCTGGCGAAATCCGCGGAGTACTCGGCGCCGCAGAATGTGCCGCCCTGATAGAACTCGCTCGGGTCGTCCGGGGCAGCCGCCTGCTCCATGGCCAGCACCGCGGCAGCGTTCACCTCCGAGTCGTCCTCGGGCTTGTAGCCGAGGCTCTCGGCGTGGCTGTTGTCGTACCAGGAGCGGGCGTTCGCCGAGACCCCGTACATGACCTCGTAGACGAGCCCGGGCCGCTCGAGGCCGATGCGGATCAGTTTTACCAGATCGCGCGGCGTCACCATGATCGACAATCTCCGCTTGTCGATCGCCTCCTCGTTGACATTGCCGATGCGCAGGCTGGTAACGCCGATGCCGTGCTTGTAGGCATACAGGGCGCCGAGGCCCTCGCCGAAGAGCTTGGAGAGGCCGTAGCGACTGTCAGGTCGTGGAATGACCTGGGTGTCGATCGTCGTCGAGCGCGGATAGAAGCCGACCGCATGGTTGGAGGACGCGAAAATAACGCGCTTCGCGCCCTTCTTGCGCGCTGCCTCGAAGAGATTGTAGCAGCCGACGATGTTGGCCTGGAGAATCGGTTCCCAGGGCGCCTCTCCGGAATGCCCGCCGAGGTGGATGATGCCCTCGACTCCCTCGCAGGCCTTCTCGATCTCGGCGGGCTTGGCGATATCCGCCTGCACGAAGGTTTCCGAAGGCTTCAGGTCCTTGGGGGACCTGATGTCGGAGAGAACGAGATCGGGGTAGATGGGCGGCAGCAGCTTGCGCAGATGCGTGCCGATTCCCCCCGCCGCTCCCGTCAGTAGCACACGTTTCATTCGTTATCCTTTCGTCCGGGTGTTTCCTCGAGGCTACTGGCGATGCGAGAAGGCGGTCTCGGCGCTGGTGATGAACTCGAGCAGGCAGGCCCGGCCCTCCTCGGTCTGGCGCCGGGCCCGGCGGAAGGCGTCGGCGATCCCGGCCGGGTCCTCCACGCGCTCGCTCCAGCCGCCGAGGTCCCGGGCCAGTGCGGCGTAGTTGCCGCCGAGGTCGCGGGCTTTGTGCTTCTCGTGGCTGAGCTTCATGTGCGGGATCTCGATGGCCATGGTGGAATTGTTCAAGACCACCGTCAGGATCGGCACGCCCGAGCGCACCGCCGTCTCGAAATCGAGACCCGTCATGCCGAAGGCGGCGTCGCCCATGAAATTGACGCAGAATTTGTCGGGTGCCGCGATCTTCGCGCCGATGATGAGGCCGAGGCCGGTTCCCAGCTGATGCGACTTGCCCCAGCCGATGTAGCCGCGCGGGTGCGTCGCCGTATAGAACGGCAGGATCTGGTCGCGCGGACTGCCGGAATCGTGGGTGACGATGGCGTCCTTGGGATCGACGACCTGCATGAACTCGCTGATGACCCGATAGGGATTGATCGGCCGCTCGCCGGACGTGAGCTTGGGCTTCCAGGTTTCCAGCCAGCCCTCCCTCAGGCGGGCGATCTCCTGGGCCGCATGGCGGCTTGCCGTCCTCGTCCCGAGCCGATCCCTCAGCGCTTCGAGGAGCTGTGCCAGCACGAGTTTGGCATCTCCCAGGATCGGCACGTCCACCGCATAGGTCTTGTAGAGATCGCGCGCGTCGTTGGTCGCATGGATGATTTTCTTGCCGGGCGCGATCGACGGGCTGGTGATGCGGTGCGGGGTGAAGCTGCAGCCGATGCCGAGCACGACATCGGCCTGGTCGAGAAAATGGCGACCGTGACCCGTATAGACGATGCCGCCGGTGCCGAGCGAGAGCGGGTGATTCTCCGGGAAAACGCTCTTGCCGTCGACCGAGGTCATGACGGGAGCCTGGATGAGATCGGCGAGCTCCAAAAGTTCGGCGCTGGCCTCCGCATAGAGGACACCCTGGCCGGCATAGATGAGCGGCGCCTTCGCTTCCAGGAGAAGGCTGGCCGCCTCGTCCACGTCTTGCGGATCGCCGCCGGATCGCGCGGCACGAACCGGCGCGTAGGAGATCGTGTCGGTGCCGAGATCGGCCTTGACCACGTCGGCCGGCAGCTCGAGCATGACAGGGCCGAGGCGGCCGCTCTTCAAGTGGCTGAAGGCGCGGCGCATGGCGGGTCCGACTTGGCCCGGCAGGGTGAGCTCCTCCACCGACTTGGTGACCGACGCATAGGTGCGCGTGGACTTGAACATCGGAAACAGCTGCGCGGTCTCGCGCGGATGGCCGAGCGGCAACAGCAGCACCGGGGCCGAGTCCGAGTAGGCGCTGGCGATGCCGGGAAACGCATTCTCGGCGCCCGGGCCATCTTGCATGGCGAAGACCGCCGGCGGGTGGCCGTTGGCGGTGCGGGCATAGCCGCTCGCCATGTCGACGCCGACGCGTTCCTGGCGGCAGATGACGGGCCGCAGACCGGCGGCGACCGCCGCCTCGATGATCGGGGTGGTCGGAAAGCAGAACAGGGTCGAGATTCCCTCGCGCTTGAGGATCTCGGCAATTGCATCCATCACCAGCATGTCGGGCTCCCTGGCATATCCCAATCAGATTGCGTCAGCGTCGCAGGGTGGGCAAATCGCCTGCCGCGAGGTTGCGACGCGACCAAGCTTTGCGAGCCGATTTGCCCACGCGGTCCGGCGCCGGTGCGGACCGCGTGGGCAAAATCGTACGCGCAGTCCGGGCGGGACGCACGGTCGGCGCATCGATTTTGCCCACCCTACGGTCACTGATCCCCGATCATAAGCTTCTGCATGGAGGCGCGCAGCGCGTCCGGTATCGGTGTCGATCGCCGGGCGTCCATGTCGAGATGCACGCCTGATTGTGCCAGGACGGCGATCTCGCGTCCTCCGGGACCGGTCATGCGGTGGGCGAGGCGCAGGGAGGACTTGCCGAGATGGGAGACGGCCGTCGTGACATCGATGATGTCACCTGTGCTTGCTTCCCCGACCCGGGTCAGGTCCAGCTCGAAGGTCGAGAAGCCGCGCTTTTGCGCCTGCATGTAGGCGGCATTCATCCCGATCGCCGCGAGCGTCTGCAGCGCTGCGGCCGAGAAGCGATGGATATGTGCGGGAAGAGACATCGTCCCGTCCTCGCCGATTTCCCAGGGTTTTACCCTGTCGCGAGCAGTCAGCGGCCCGCGAGTTGCCCTTGGCACGGGACGATCGGCGGCCTGCGGTCCCGGCCAGGGCAGGCAAGACGCGGCAAGCTTTTCTCTCACCTCTTCGGGCACGGTTTCCGGCAAGGCAAGCGATTCCATGAACCAGGCTACCGTCCTGCCGGTCGTCGAGTTGACCACCTGATGGCCGAGCCGCAGCACCCGGGCGTCGATGCCGGCGACGGCCGTCAGAATGTGGAATCCGTCGCCTGCGCGCAGCTCGTGCTGGAAGGTGGCGAGACCGCGCGCCGGTCCGTTGCGCACGCCGGCGCCGCCGCCATGATCCACCCCGATGAGATCGAAAAAATTCCGCGTCGTGTCGGCGAACCGATCGAAGTAGCAGGCGATGGTGAAGTGCTGGACGACATCGCACTCCCAAGGGTTGACCACGCCGCGATAGGTCTCCAGCCAATCGGCCACCGGGATCAGCTCCGGTCCTCGAGCTTCGGCATCCGGTAGCGGTCGTCCGGGTCGAGCCAGCCCTTGAAGTTCGGCTTGCGCTTCTCCGCGAAGGCGGCGCGCGACTCCATCAGGTCGGTCTTGTCGCCATGGTCGTGCAGCCTGGCGGCGAGCGCCTTGTGCGCGGGTGAAGGTCTGGGCCGCATCTGGCGCATCATGTGGACCGTATTGACGCGCGAGGCCGGAGGGAGCGAGAGCAGGTGCTCGGCCATGGCCATCGCGGTCGTGATCAGCTCGGGCTGCGGCGCCAGCCGATTGAGGAATCCGACCTGATGGAACCGCTCCGCGGTGAAGCGGAAACCGAGCGCCATCTCCATGGCGATCGGATACGGCAGGTTGGCGAGATGGCCGTGATTGTAGCCGCCGAGCAGCCAGCGCTTGGCCTCCGAAACCTCGAAGACGGCTTCCGGCACCGCGACGCGCAGATCGGTCTGCTCCACCAGCATGAAGCCGCCACCCATGGCGAACCCGTTGACGGCGGCGATGACGGGCTTTTCCAGCGTGCCGTCCCGGAAGGGATCCGAGATTGTGGGGTCCGTGCCTCCCGGTTTTCCGGTCGCCAGCGATTCCTTCATGTCCTCTCCGGCGCAGAAGCCGCGACCGGTGCCGGTGAGGATCGCGACCTCCAACTCTGTTGAGTGCCGAAAATCGGTCCAGGTCTCGGCGAGCATCTGCCGCATCTCGGCATTGAGCGCATTGAGCCGCTCGGGCCGGTTCATGCGCACGATCAGGACCTGCCCGTTGCGTTCCGTTTCGACGACAGCCATGGGATCTCTTTCTCGGTCGTGCTTCGGGGTGGTGGCACAAGCTTCCTTATCCCAGCCGACGCTTCCTCGCCGAGCTAGGCAGAAATCCAACCTTGCACAACGGCCGCTTCGTGGCGGCACGCGCTCAGGTGCGCCGAGCAACTGGCGGTTGGAGTCGATGCGCTTGAACCAGTAGTGCAGACCCTGCAGGTCGGTGAACCCGATGCCGCCGTGCACCTCGGTCGCCAGTCGGGCCACCTCGCGCCCGACGTCGTCCAGATGCGCCTTGGCCTGCAACGCTGCGAGGCGAGCCTCATCGGGCAGCGCATCCTGGGCATGGGCGGCAAACCAGACGAGCGCGCGGCACGGCTCGAGCATGGTGACAAGGTCGGCCAGCGTGTGCTTGACGCCCTGGAACGAGCCGATCACGCGGTCGAATTGCGCGCGCTCCTTGGCGAAAGCGACGGCCTGGTCGAACATCGACTGCGCGGCGCCCAGCGTATCGGCCGCCAGCATGACGCGCCCGGCATCGAGCACGCGCGTCCGCGCGGCGAGGGGATCATTGGCGGCTGCTCAGAGCGATCGCCGGCGCATCCGCGAAGGTCACGTCGAGCATCGGTCGGGTTCGGTCGAGGCTCGGAACCACGGTCGCTTGAACGCCGTCGGCATTCGCCGCCGCGAGCGCGGCCCGGCCATCGGCAAGATAGACCAGCACATGGGTCGCATCGCCGCCGGCGAGCACGCTTTGCACCCTGCCCGAAAGCCGCTTGCCGTCGAATGCCACCTCGGCCGCACCGGTCTGGCCGACCGGACCGGCGAAGCCCACGGCAAAGCGCGCCTCGCCAGCCGCGATCCTGGGCAACCACTCCTGCTGATGGGCCTCCGTGCCGCTCGCCTGCAGTGCCAGCGGCGCCATCACCAGGCTTGCGGCAAACAGGCCGGGCACGGCGTGATAGCCGAGACTTTCAGCGGCAACGGCCGCATCGAGAACCCCAAGCCCCGCTCCGCCGTGCCGCTCCGGCACCGCGAGCCCGGCAATGCCCTGCGCGACGAGGCCGTTCCAAAGCTCCGGGTCATGGCAATTGGGCGCGGAGGCGATGGCACGGCGGCGCTGCATCGGCAGACAATCGGACAGATAGGCTCGCAGCGAGGCCTCCAGCAACGTCTGCTCTTCGGAGAGAGCGAATTCCATGGCTCAAATCCTCGCCGGCGGGCGCCTTCGGCTCGCGCGGAAGGCCAAGGCCGCGCTCACCGATGATGTTCTTCTGGATGTTGGTGGAGCCGCCGCCAATCATGAGGCCGATATCGTACATGTTGTCGATGTGCCAGGCCGTGGCCTCGTCGGTCTCCGCAGCCTCGTCCTTGGGATCGTAGGCGAGGCCCGCCGCCCCCAGCACATCGACGGCGAGCGAGGACAGGCGGTACCCGATCATCGTCCCGTTATACTTGACGATCAGGCGTTTGAGCCCGGAGTCCTCGCCGCGCGCCTGCTCGGTGAGCAGCCGCAGCCCATGATACTTGGAGGCCATTACTTCGCCCTGCAGGCGCAGCAGCCGGTCCCGGTACTCGGGAATGTCCATGACGCGTTGGCCGTCCAAGGTCGTACGCTCCATGAGCTCACGGATGCGCGCGAGGCGGCTCGACAGCCTGTTGGCGTCGCCAAGCAGGAGTCGCTCGTACTTGAGGGTGACATTGGCGACATGCCAGCCATCGCCGCGTCCCATGACGATCTGGTCGACCGGGCACGCGGACGTTGGTGAAGAAGACCTCGTTGAATGTAGCGCGCCCGGTCATGGTGACGAGCGGGCGCACCTCGATGCCGGGTGCGGTCATTGGCACCAGCAGATAGCTGAGCCCCTGATGTTTCGGCTTGTCCGGCTCGGTGCGGCACAAAAGGAACATCATGTCCGAATAGTGTGCCGAGCTCGTCCAGATCTTCTGCCCATTGATCACGAAGTGACCGCTCTCCACCTCGGCTTTGGTCTTGGCCGCCGCCAGATCGCTGCCCGAGCCTGGCTCGGAGTAACCCTGGCACCAGATCACCTCGCCGCGAATGGTAGGCTCGATCCACTTCCGCGCACTGCTCCTTGGTGCCGACCTCCAAAAGCGTCGGCACCAGCATGCTGATGCCCTGGTTCATGATGCCGGGATAGACGCTGGCCTTGCTGATCTCCTCGGCGATGACGGCGAGCTCGAGCACATCGAGCGGCAGGCCGAAGCCGCCGTAGTCCTTGGGGATGTTGCGGGCAAAATACCCGTGCGCGAGGAGCAGCTTCTGCCAGTCGAGCGCCTTCCGGCTCGGCTTTTGCCGCCCGCCTCCAGGCTTCGGCGACAAGTGGCCGTGCCTGGCGACGAATGCCCGCACCTCGCTCTGCAGGGTCCGGTACTTTTCCGAGTAGGTCAGCTCCATGGTGACCTTTCATCCGACAGCCGCGCTGTCCGGGTTGACCAGTGCGGTGGATTTGAAGTTCCTATCAGTTGTGCCGCCCGCTCGTCATAGGAACTTCAAATCCAAAAACCGCACTGGAATCATAAGTTGCTAGTGCATCTCTTGATTCCGAAGTTCGCACGAGAGGGTGCCGCGAAGTGATGCGAACTTCGGAATCGGTGCACTAGACTGGGCGAGTCCTTACTTCCGCGTCGCCAGGAAGGCCGCGATGTCGGGCGCCGGCGACTTGATCTCGACCACGACGGATTCCTCGATGGCCTCCAAGCCGTGGAGGACTCCCTTGGGATGCCGGCAGACATCGCCGGGTCCCATGATGAATTCCTCCGAGCCGACGGTCGATTTCACCTTGCCCTTCACCACGTAGGCGATCGATTCATGGGTGTGGGTGTGCAGCGGGGCGCCGACTCCCGGCGCATAGTGGATCTCGAGAAAAATCATCTCGTCGCCCTTGATCAGCGGCTTGACGAGCATGTCGCCGCCATACAGCGGCTTGCCCTCGACGGCGCTGACCGCCACGGCCTCGACGTCGACGTTTCGCGACTTGATCATATTGGCCTCCGATTTCTTGCCTCTCGACGTTCGCTCATGTTGGGTCGCGGCGTCATGCGCGGGCTTGTCCCGCGCATCCACGCCTTGCTTCCTGGCAAGACGTGGATGGCCGTGACAAGCACGGCCATGACGGCGAGACCGATTCTCTAGCCAGCCAGGGACCTCGCGATCGCATCCGATCCCTTCTCGGCAATCATGATGGTGGCGGGGTGGATGTTGGGAGAGGGGATCGCCGGCATCACCGAGGCGTCGGCCACGCGCAGGCCTTCGATACCGCGCACCCGCAATTCGGGATCGACCACGGCCTTGTCGTCCTCGCCCATCCGGCAGGTGCCGCAGGGATGATAGACCGTGCCGGCGACCTGACGGATGAAGTTTTTGATATCGTCCTCCGCGACGACGTGCGTCCCCGGCCGCACCTCCGACATGATCAGCGAGCGATAGGGCTCGGTGGCAATGATCTGGCGGCCGATATGGAACGCGGCCACCGACCGGCGCATGTCGTCGCCTTCCGCGTCGCTGAAGTAATTGGCGAAGATCCGCGGCTTCGAGCGCCCGCTGCCGTCGGCGAGCCTGATCTCGCCCCGGCTCTTCGGCCGGCAGACGCAGAAGTTGAAACCGAAGCCGGGCCAGCGGTCCAGCCCCAGCGTCAGATGCTCGGTCGAGAAGTTGGTGGCCTGGAACTGCAGATCGGGCACCGGCTCGGCCGGACTGGACTTGGCAAACAGGTTGCCCTCCGTCGCCCCCACCGCCAGCTGGCCCGAGGACGAGATGAGCCACTCCAGCGCCATGCGCGCCTGCTGGCGGGTCGAGGTCAGGATCTCGTTGAGCGTCCCCGGTTGCCGGGTGAGGAACGTGAACCGCGCCTGCACGTGGTCCTGCAGGTTCTTGCCGACTCCCGGCAGATCGTGGCCGACCTCGATGCCGACCTCCTTGAGCTCGGCCGCCGGGCCGACCCCCGAATTCATCAGCAGCACCGGCGAATTGATCGCGCCGCCCGAGACGATCACCTCGCGCCGCGCCCCGATCCGCTTGACGGCGCCGCCCTGCTCGACCTCGACGCCGACGGCGCGCCGGCCCTCGAACAGAATCCGCCGCACCTGGGTGCGCGTCATCAGCTCGAGATTTTTTCGCCGGAGATTGGGCTTGAGATAGCCGGCCGCCGTCGAGCAGCGCCAGCCGTTGCGCACGTTGAGCTGGACCGTGCCCACGCCTTCGATCCGCTCGCCGTTGAAATCGGGATTGACCGGATGCTGCAGCCGCGTGCACGCCTCCACGAACGCCCGCGACGTCGCCGAGGGCTTCTTGATGTCGGAAATGGTCATCGGCCCGCCCTGGCCGCGCCAGGCGTCTGCCCCGCGGACGTTGTGCTCCATGCGCTTGAAATAGGGCAGCACGTCCTTGTAGCCCCACCCCTTGGCGCCCAGCGCCTCCCAGCCGTCGAAGTCGCTCGGCGCGCCGCGCATGAAGACGAGGCCGTTGATCGAGCCGGAACCGCCGAGCACTTTTCCGCGCGGCCAGCTCAGGCGCCGGCCGTTGAGCTGGGGCTCGGGCTCGGTCTCGTAGCCCCAGTTGACCTTGGGATTGGGCACCAGCTTGCCGAAACCCAGCGGAATATGGATCCACGGATTGCGGTCGCGTCCGCCGGCCTCGATCATGCACAAGGTGATTTTCGGATTTTCCGTCAGCCGCGTCGCCAGCACGCATCCCGCCGAGCCGCCGCCGGCCACCACCACGTCGAACTCGATATCGAACTTGTCAGCCAAGGAACCACCCCTTCCGTCACCGTCAATCGCAGTTGATGCACGGCCCCTCCATCGTCATGCCCGGCCGGGGCACCCCATCGCGCATGCGCGATGGGGACCCGGTTGTGCCGGGCATCCACGTCTTCCGTGCTGCAAACAAGACGTGGATGGCCGGGACAAGCCCGGCCATGACGGGCTGCACCTGTCGGAACATGCGCTAGGGCTCGGCCACAAAGAGCGGAATCTGCCGGGTCGTGCGCGTCTGATATTCCGCGTAGGGCGGGAATGCCGCCACCGAGAGCGCCCACAGGCGTGCCCGCTCGGCCGGGTCGGTGACCTCGCGCGTGCGCATCGGACGCTCCACGGTCTCGTCGCGGAGCTCGACCTGCGGATTGGCGCGAAGGTTGTACACCCAGACCGGGTTCTTCGGCGCTCCGCCCAGCGAGGCGACGAGAACATAGGCGTCGCCATCCTTGACGCGCATCAGCGGCGTCTTGCGGATTGCGCCGGTCTTGTTGCCCGAGTGGGTGATGATGATCACCGGCAGGCCGGTGTCGCGCAGCGTCAGTCCCTTGGTGCCGCCGCTCGTCTCGTAGAGCTCGACCTGCTCGCGGACCCAGTCTCGGGGGCTCGGTATGTATTCGGGCATCGGGCGTAACCTCCGTATTGCTGTCGGCAATCTACCTTCCCGGGACGTGGGCGCCAAAGAGAAATGCGGTCCGGGCGCGGGATCAGCTTCGCGACAGCCGCGGCAGCAGGACCAGCGCATTCTCCCGATCGATGGCGCGCAGGTCGGTCTCCGACAACCCGGCCGTGGCCATGCTGTCCAGGTTCTGGCCGACCGTGAGATAAGGATAGTCGCTGCCGAACAGGACCTGCGAGACCGGCACCAGCTTCAGGAGTGCCGCCATGGTCGGAGCATAGGCCGAATTGGCCGTGTCATAGTAGAGCTTCCTGAGCTCGGCCTCGACGCCGTTCGGACCGATGGCCGCCTGCATCTTCGGGCTTCGCGACGCGGCGTTCGCCATGCGTCCGGCGAGTGCCGGAACCGACGCTCCCGCGTGCGAGAAGATGAAGCGAGTGTCCTTGAATCGGGCAAAGGCGCCGTTGAACATCAGGCTGGTCACCGCCCGCGTGGTGTCGTGCGGATACTCGATCACCGATGCGGGCACACCGGGCATGAGATTGCCGCAGCAGCCCGGCGCGACCGGGTGAAAATAAACCAGTGCCTTGCGGCGGTTGAGCTCCTCGAACACCGGTACGAAGACCGGGTCGCCCGGCCATCTGTCGCGGTAGCTGGTCATCAGGCCGATGCCGTCGGCCTTGAGCTGATCGAGCGCGTATTCGATCTCCTTCAGCGTGCCGTCGACGTCCGGCATCGGCATCGAGGCAAACAAGCCGAAGCGGCCCGGATGGTTGCGGGCCATCTCGGCCCCGTAGTCGTTGCACAGCCGCGCCATCGCCCGGGCCGCCGCGGCGTCGCCGAACCAGACTCCCGGGGTCGAGATCGAGAGGATGGCGGTGGCGAGCTGCGTCCTCTCCATCTCCTCGATCGCCCGGGCAACCGTCCACTCCTTCTGTACCCCCTGCAGGCCGCCAGCCACCCCTTCGCGTGCATTCCACTCGGCCAACGGCCCGAGATAGCGCGGCGGAAAGAAGTGGTGATGGACATCGACGCGATGCGGCCTGGCCTGCGCCCGGACGCCCGGCGAAAAGACGGTGCCGGCGGCGGCGAACGCGCCGAGCGCTGCCGCACCCGCGACGAAGCCACGGCGGCTCACCGCCGATGCGCGCGGATTCGGCTCGCAACAGAGGCATCGGCCGGAGAATCCGCGTTGGTCGCGAGTTCATGCTGGCCTCCGTTGTTGTCACGCCGACGGGCCACGCTTGCCGCAGAACCGGCGGCTGCCGCCCTGTCGCATCCACTTCAGGCACCAGAGGATGCCCACAGCGCCTAAACCTGGGCGGGCAGATGCGCCCGGAGGAAGGAACGGATCTGGCGCACCGCCAGGGGAATCCGCTCCTTGGGCTCCTTCCACGGGAAGAGGCTCACCTCGGATTTCGGCGCGAGCATCACCGTCTCCATGGCGACGGCGTACGGGTGCGCCGGGATGTCGTCGGGGAGGACCAGGATCGGGGTCTGGCAATTGCGCACGAAATCGCGGGTCACGGTAAAGACGAAATCGGGATTGGTGCGGTACATTTTGGTCAGAAATTTTTCGACCATCTCCATGGTGATCTCGGGCCGGCTGGCGGTCAGCGCCGGACCCCAGCCCTTCATGTTGTTTTCGTAGAACAGGTCGCGCATTTCCGGACGCGATCCGCTCGGCTGCGCCAGCACGGCAGTGACGATACGGTCAGGCGCCCGCCGCAACAGGTTCCAGATGAAGGGGCCGCCGACGCAAAAACCCATCACCATGAACTTGTCGATGCCCAGGTGATCCATCAGGCCGAGCTGATCGTCGGAATAGGCATCCCACGGCCGGTCGATCTCGAGCGGACCGGAGGACTGGCCGCCATTGGCGTTGCGCAGGTCGGAGGTGATGCAGCGGTACTCGCCCTTGAATTCCTCGATCGGGTTGAAGGGCGCGCCGCGGGTGAAGAAGGAGATCGTCGAGTTCAATCCCCCGCCGGGGATGAGCAGCAGCGGGAAGCCGGAACCGGCCTCCTCGAAGTGGATGCGAACGGCGCCTTTCTCGTAGAAGCGCACAGCACTTGGCCCGCTCTGCTGAGCGAAGACGCCCGGCGCGGCAGCCACCGCCGTCGCCGCGGCACCCGTTGCCAGTATGGTGCGTCTGACCGAATCCATGATCGGCGCCCTCCCTTGATCGTCGTGATGGCCGGTGCGTGCGGCGTGAAGCTCCAGGGTGCCGCGCGAAGGGCAGCTTGCTCGCGCGCGGCAGGGCCGTCAACTCAGCGCGGAAGGGCGGAATGCCCGAAGCATGGCGCCGATGATGGTTGAGCGTCCGACAGCCGGGAGCATGCCGCAGGACCGGGTACAACCAGCGAACGTGGCTCGGATTCACCCGAAGCGAACCGGCCTTGCTTCCGGGCGCCAGCCGGCCAAAAATCAACGGCGCCCGCGCGAGAAGAGGGTTGCCGCGATGAGCGGAACAAAGCGTCTTGCCTTAGCTCCGCTGCGGCACTGGTTGCTGCTGTCGTTCTGTCTTGCGACAGCTGCCCCGGTGCTGGCCGAGAGCGATGCCTGCGCCCTGATTCCCGACGACCACAATCCATCGGAAAAGATGCTCCGGTGTGGCGATGATCTCACCATCCGCAGCGCGGCCGATACCCGCTATCGGCTCGATCGGAAAGGCCAGGAGCCGCCGACGGCCGTGCATCTCGATGCGGGCGCGCTGATGATCGAGTTCAAATCCGGCCCGGATCGGCGCAACTTTCAGATCCTGACCCCGCACGCCATCGCGGCGGTCCGCGGGACGACGTGGGCGGTCGAGGTCAGCGACGAGAAGACTGCCACCTTGGTGATCTCGGGCTATGTCGAGGTGAAGCGTCCCGGTGCGGAGGCGCTGCTGCTGCGGGCCGGACAGGGTGTCGACGTGCCCGCCGGTACCGACGCGTTCCGAGTGAAACGCTGGCCAAGGCCGCGGGTTCAGGCGCTGCTGGCGCGCTTCGGACAATGAACCGGTCCAGTCTCAGTCTGTGATCAATGTCACAGACTGAGCCGGAAAGTGGGTCGAACATGGGAGACGGCCGAAAGGGCCGATCAGGCGAGGAGAGCGATATGCGCAAGGAGCCGAAATCTCCACGACGCGACCACCTGACCCGGACGACCGGCGAGGGCGTCATCGAGTTGACGGAGAGCGAGCTGAGCCACGCCTCAGGCGGGCGCCCCCTAAGGGCCGATGGGTCGCTGGATGCCGGTGTCCATTTCAAATATGACATCAAGGGGAATAAAGAGGGGTAACGCCGGATTGTCAGATTGCTGATAAAGATCGGTTGAGCGATCGGGGCGTTCACGCCCATCGTCGGCGGGTAACGGCGAAACCCATCGCCTCGATGATGAGCCATGATGGGTTTCGCGAAGAACTCAGGCTCTGTCGATTCCGGCTTTCGAGAGCAGCACGCCCAGCTGCTTTCGCGCGTGGAACATCCGGGTCTTCACCGTTGCCGGCGGAATTCCGACGATCGCCGTCACCTCGTCGATCGACTTCTCGTGGTAGTAGGCGAGGTCGATGATCTCGCGATGGTCGGGTGACAGCGCCTCCAGGCATCTGCGGATGAGCACGCCTCGGGCGTTCTTGTCGGCGGCCGCCTCAAGGCCTTCTGCCGGGTCCTCGACCGCCGTCGCCTCGTCCAGGGGTGCGTGCTCGCGGCGGCTGCGCAGTGCCGACAGGGCCTTGTGGCGGGCGATCGCCAGCAGCCAGGTGGAGACGGAGGAACGGCCCGCGAATCTGTGCGCCTGCCGCCAGACGTCGAGGAAGACGTCGCCGACGACGTCCTCGGCCATCATGCGATCCCCGACGAGGCGGAGAGCAAAGCGGAACACGCGGACATGATGCCGGGCGAACAGCACCTGCACGGCAAGCCTGTCGCCCGCGGCAATCGACGCAACCAGACTTTCATCCGATCTCGCCGGAGCGTCCGCCCTGTTCCGGGTCGCAGCGCCGCGAGGCGCATAGGCAATCTGCATGGCCGTCATCCACTTGCAGCAGTGTGTTGTTTACAGCTGATCGGGAAGGTAGGCCGCGGGCCGGGTCGCGTCGAATCACGCCTGGTCACAGCACCGTGTGAGGAATTGGGCTCGTACGCCGCCAGATCCGCGATGTTTCGTGCGTCGCCGGGGGGTGGAATCCCCATGTGTTTGAGCCGGCCGAATAATCCTTTTGCCGCCGGTGAATCCGTTCACGGACGGTGCCAGGTCCATCTCACGGACGCTCCCAGGTCCATCGCGGCCATTCGCGGGGCAAACTCGCGACCGTCGGGTTCAACATCCCTTCAGGCCGCCCGGCCGCCTCACTCGTTCAACCCGTGTCCCGGATACGGATGCTGCGCCATCCAGTGCCGGGCGATGTCGATCCGGCGGGTGATCCACACGTCCTCGTGCCGCATCATGTAGTCCAGCAGGCGCTGCAGCCCGGCGGCGCGGGCGGGGTGGCCGATCAGGCGCATGTGCAGGCCGACCGACATCATCTTCGGATGCCTGGCGCCTTCCTCGCGCAGCATGTCGAAGGCGTCGCGGACGAAAGCAAACCACTGGTCGGCGTTGCCGGTCCAGCCGGCATATTTTCCGTCGTTGTTGACCAGCGAGTAGGGCACCACCAGGTGCGGCTTGCCGCCCACCGTCTTCCAGAACGGCAGCTCGTCGCCGTAATAGTCGGAATCATAGAGAAACCCGCCTTCCTCGACCACCAGCCGCCGGGTGTTGACGCTCGGCCCATAGCGGCAATACCAGCCGAGCGGCCGCTCGCCGACGGTGGCGGCGAGCGACGCCACCGCCTTGCGGATGTGCTCGCGCTCCTCGGCCTCGGTGAGCTCGAAATGTTTGATCCAGCGCCAGCCGTGCGAGCAGACGTCGAGCCCGCGCCGGCGGATCGCTTCCGCTGCCGGAGGGTTGCGCTCGAGCGCCAGCGCGCAGCCGAAAATGGTCAGCGGCAGGTTTCGCTCCTCGAACAGCCGCATCAGGCGCCAGAAACCGACGCGGCTGCCGTACTCGAACATGCTCTCGCCCGCGAGGTCGCGGCCGGCGCCGGTCTGGTTGAGGCCGTGCGCCTCGGTGAGCCCGGTCTCGGTGATATTTTCGCCGTCCTGGTATGACGGCTCGGAACCCTCCTCGTAGTTGATGACGAAATTGACCGCGAGCCTCGCGCCGCCGGGCCAGCGCGGATCGGGCGGATTGGCGCCGTAGCCGATCAGGTCGCGATCGTAGGGTTTGTCGGCCATCGGCTTGCCTTTCAATCACTCAGGGTGACGGTGAACGGGCGGGCGAGGAGGGGAAGCGCCGCGAGCGGCGGGACGCGAGCGACCGCGAGGCTCGGCGGCGCGCCGGCCCGGCCGTTGCCCAGACTGTCGACGAAATAATTCCGTCCCGGCTCGCCCGGCGCCTTCGAGCACCTCGCCATAGGGCGCGAACGCGTCCGCCTGCAGCGGTTCCGCGACGAGCTGCATGGCCTGTCCCCCATCGACGTCGTTGGCCCACGATCCGCGCTCCTCGCCAGGGAGCGGCGACGTCGACCGCATCGAGCCATTGAAGGTGCGGTCCGCGGCGTGGTCAAGCACCCTGTCGCGATGCCGCCGCATCATTTTTGACCAACAGAGGATCAATAGGGCGGCAGCGGGCGGGGTTCATTGCGGGACTCGACGAGCCGGGCTGCCGCAGTATGATCGGCGCTGATGTCTTCGGCAGCGGGCTCGGGAATGGCCGTCGACGGCGAGACTGTGCGGGTACGACAGACTGCTGCCGAGCACTCACCAAGAGGTCGTCATGCCAGATTATGATCTTGCCATCCGCGGCGGCACCGTCACCACCGCCAGCGACACGTTTCGTGCCGACGTGGCGGTCCGCGGCGGCCGCATCGTGGCGCTCGCCGAGCGGATCGAGGGGGCGGCGCGGGAGATCGACGCCAGCGGCCTCCTGGTGATGCCTGGCGGCATCGACAGCCACGTGCATCTGTCGCAGCCGGCCTTCGGCGGCCCGAAAATGGCCGACGATTTTCTCTCCGGCACGCGCTCGGCGATCGCCGGCGGCAACACCACGGTGCTGCCGTTCGCCCTGCAGCCGCGCGGCGCCAGCCTGCGCGCCAGCGTCATGGAGTATCACAAGGAGTCCGACGGCAAGTGCTTTGCCGATTACGGCTTCCATCTCATCATCACCGATCCGTCGCCCACCGTGCTCGGCCAGGAGCTCCCGGCGCTGGTCGAGGACGGCTACTCGTCGTTCAAGGTGTTCATGACCTACGACGACCTGGTGCTCAACGACCGCGAGCTTTTGGAGGTGTTCGACTGCGCACGCGGCTGCCGCGCCCTGGTGATGGTCCACTGCGAGGGCTACGACGCCATCAAGTTCATGACCGAGCGCCTCGAGCAGGCGAACAAGACGGCGCCCTACTACCACGCGGTGTCCCGGCCGGAATCGGTGGAGCGCGAGGCGACCCACCGGGCGATCAGCCACTCCGAGCTCATCGACGTGCCGATCATGATCGTCCACGTGTCGGGCCGCCAGCCGATGGAGCAGATCCGCTGGGCGCAGCAGCGCGGGCTCAACGTCTACGCAGAAACCTGCCCGCAATACATCGCGCTGACCGCGGATGATCTGAAAGGCCTCAACATGGACGACAGCGGCGGCAAATATGTCTGCTCGCCGCCGCCGCGCGACCGCGCCAGCTGGGACGCGATCTGGGAAGGCATCGAGGGCGGCGTGTTCACGACGTTCTCGTCGGACCACTGCCCGTTCTATTTCGAGGGTTCCGAGGGCAAGAAGAACCCGAAGGCGCGCACCTCGTTCCGCTGGGTGCCTAACGGCATCCCGGGAATCGAGACGCGGCTGCCGATCCTGTGGAGCAAGGGCGTCGCCGCGGGACGCATCACGGCAAACCAGTTCGTGGCGCTGACTTCGACCAACCACGCCAAGATGTACGGCCTCTATCCGCAGAAAGGATCGATCGCGGTCGGCTTCGACGCCGACATCGTGCTGTGGGATCCAAACCGCAAGGAGACCATCCGGCAGGAGCTGATGCACCACGGCGCCGACTACACGCCCTACGAGGGCCTCGCGGTGACCGGCTGGCCGGTGATGACGATTCTGCGGGGGAAAGTGGTCGCCCAGGAGGGGAAAATTCTCGGCGAGCCCGGCGACGGGAGTTTTTTGAAGCGCGGGCTGTCGCCCTATGCGGTGTCGCGCGCGGCGGCGCGATAAGCGGTAGGGTGGGCAAGATCGCCCTGCCGCGGGAGAAATGAATGGACTGATGTGTCGCGGCGATCTTGCCCACGCGGTCCAGGCGTCGTTTGGCAACGGTCGACCGCGTGGGCAAGGCGGGTGCCTGCCGTGCACCAATGGACACGTTGGGGCCGCCTTGCCCACCCTACGCGCCGAATCTCACAAACAGATGCTCCGATCCACGCAGTCCTCGTAGGATGGCAGGCGGGAAATGAATCCGCCCGACAGCAGGCTGTCGGCGAGCCGGGCAAAACCCTGGCGCGAGACGTCCGGACTGCGCGCCCAGACGCCGGCCGCGTGATAGCGGGTGAGCGAGCTTGCCAAAATGTCGCGCGGGACGTCGGGATAGAACGGCGCGGTGACCTCGGCGAGCTCGGCGCCGCTGTGCCCCGCGAGCCAGTCCTGTATGTGGCGGATGCCACGGGTCATGGCGGAAAACGTCTCGCGGTGGCGGGCGATGCCGTCGCGCGTTGCCAGGAACGTAGTGTAGCTGGTCGGCCCGCGCGTGCTCGCCGCATATAGAATTTTTGCCCCACCCGACTGCAGGGCCATCGACGCATAGGGCTCGAACATCTGCGCGACGTCGAGCCGGCCGCCGCGCAATGCCTCCAGATTATCCGCCATGGTGCGGTCGGCCACGCGGTCGATGCTTGCCGGATCGACGCCAAGCTCGCGCAAATCGTGCTGCAGACAGAGCCAGGGCGTTGGCACCTCGGAGACCGAGGCGAATTTCAGCCGCGGCAGATCGGTCAGCCGGAATTCCGGGCCATCGCTCCTTCCTACAAGAAAGAACGGGTCGCGTGCGGCGACCTCGCAGAAGCACATGAGCTGCGAGCCGGGGTCGTCGTCGCGTGCCTTCATCACCCGCATCGGCCCGCCCCAGCTCAGGTCCAGGGTGCCGGCGATGAGCGCCGCCTGCGCCTGGGCCGGCGCCGGGGAGGGCACGAGCTCGACCTCCACGCCCTCGCGGGCATGGAAACCGAGCGCGAGGCTGGCGTAGAATGGCGCGTAGAAGACGGCGCGAAAATTTTCCGCAAGCGTGATCCGCATGGGTGATGGTGCTCCGTAAGGCGATCCAACTCATGAGAAAACTGCGCCGATTGCCCCTTGACGTGAATCAAAGACAGATCAGATAGGGGATCGCATTCTGGGCCGTCGGGAGGGGCAACCCTGTTGGGATCGGGAAACCGGCCACGTGAGCTTCGATCGGATACAATGGAAAATTCCGGCCGTGAGATAAAGGCGCCGTCGGCGGCCCTGCTTGCGCTCGAGCCTTGGGGGCTCATGAGCATTCCGGCCCTGCTTGCCGCCGCCCCGTTCCTGGCAACGGCGCCGCGCGGCCGGCGTCACGCCGTGATTGTCGTGCCGGGGCTCGGGGCCGACGACCGGTCGACTGTCGCGATCCGACGCTTCCTCGCCCATCTCGGCTACGACGTCCACGGCTGGAAGCGTGGCCGCAACGTCCGCGCGCCCGGCGCCGATCTGTCGGCGGTCGCCGCCGACATCCTCGCGCTCCATGCGGCGACCGGGTCAGCCGTCAGCCTTGTCGGCTGGAGCCGCGGCGGCGTCATCGCGCGCGAGGCAGCGCGGCAGGTCCCGCATGCCGTCCGCATGGTGATCACGCTCGGGAGTCCGTTCGCGGCGCCAGGCGCCAGCAATGCCGGCTTCATCTGGCGCCGGGCGACGGGCGCAAGCTTCCCCCCGCAGACGAGCGAGCAATTGCGTCGGTTGGCCGAGCCGCTGCCGGTTCCGAGTACGTCCATCTACTCGCGTTGGGACGGCGTCGTCGCGTGGCAGGCCTGCCGGGAGGAGGAGGGACGGGATCGCGAGAACGTCGAGGTCCGCACCACCCATATCGGGCTCGGCTTTCATCCGGCAGTGCTGTGGGTCATCGCCGACCGCTTGGCGCAGGCCGTCGGCACCTGGAAGCCATTCCAGCCAGGCCCTCTCGTTGCGCTGTTCTTTCCCCGGCCCGCGGCATGAGGCGGTCGCGCCGAAACGACTCGGAGCTTGGTGAATATCAGGCCGAGGCGCGGTAGTGCCGTAGGGTGGGCAAATCGCCAGGCACGGCAGGTGATATTTGGTGATGCATTGCGGGCGATTTGCCCACGCGGTACCACGCGGGTGCGGACCGCGTGGGCAAAATCCACGCACGGCCTGCACGCGGATTTTCCGCCTGCGTTAGATTTTGCCCACCCTACGATTGCTGGCGTGTGTTGGTAGGGTGGGCAACGGCGGCCCGGACGCGGCGGTGAAGGACCACGCATGGCCCGCGTTGCCCACGCGGTCATCCCTGTCTGTTTGGCGCGGCCGACCGCGTGGGTAAGGCGGACGCGGCATCGTGCATCAATCGAGAAGCCGAGGCCGCCTTACCCACCCTACGATCGCTTGGCGGCATTGATCGCGCGCCAGACGCGCTCGGGGGTCGCCGGCATGTCGATATGCTTGATGCCGAGGTCGGCGAGTGCGTCGCAGATCGCGTTCATCACCGAGGTCAGCGCGCCGGCGCAGCCGGCCTCGCCGCAGCCCTTGATGCCGAGCGGGTTGGTGGTGGCGGGCACCGGGTGGCTGGTGACGCGAAAATCCGGCGTGTCTGCCGCGCGCGGCATCGCGTAGTCCATGTAGGAGCCGGTCTTGAGCTGGCCGTCCTCGTCGTAGGCGGTGACCTCCATCAGCACCTGGCCGATGCCCTGGGTGACGCCGCCGTGGATCTGGCCCTCGACCAGCAGCGGATTGACGATGGTGCCGAAATCGTTGACCGAGACGTATTTCACCACCTCGACAATGCCGGTGTCGGGATCGACCTCCACCTCGCAGACGTGACAGCCGTTAGGAAAGGCCGACGGGATCGTCTCGGAGACGTGCTTGACGTCGAGCGAGGAGGGCATGTCGGGCGGCAGTGCCACGCCGCGGCGGAGCTTTTCGGCGAGTTCCAGGATGCCGACCGAGCGGTCGGTCCCGGCGATGACGAATTGTCCGGCACGGAACTCGATGTCGGCGGGCGCCGCCTCGAGCACCACGCTCGCGACCTTTCGTCCCTGCTCGATCACCTTGTCGGCCGCCTCGACGATCGCGGTGCCGCTCATCATCATCGAACGCGAGCCTCCGGTGCCGCCGCCGGCCACCAGTTGGTCGCTGTCGCCCTGGATGAGGCGGATGCGGTCGAACGGGATGCCGAGCCGCTCGCTCAAGACTTGCGCGAACGGGGCGGCGTGGCCCTGGCCGTAGTCGAGCGTGCCGGTGATGATGGTCACCGCGCCGTCCGCCTCGAAGCGGATGCCGCCCATCTCCTTGCTCGGCGGCGCCGTCACCTCGAGATAGCTGCCGAGGCCGATGCCGCGCAGCTTTCCGCGCTTGCGGCTGTCGCGCTTGCGCTGCGCAAAACCTTTCCAGTCGGAGACCTCGACTGCCTCATCGAATACGGCGGGGAAATCGCCGCTGTCGTAGGTCATGCCGGAAGCCGCCGCATAGGGAATCTGGCCGGGCTTCACCTGGTTGCGCCGGCGCAGCGCCAGGCGGTCGATGCCCATTTCTGCCGCCGCGACGTCGATCAGCCGCTCCATGAAATAGTTGCCCTCGGGGCGGCCGGCGCCGCGATAGGCGCTGACCAGGGTGGTGTTGGTGAACATGCATTTGGTCGACACTTCTATGAGCGGCGTGCGGTAGACGCCCATTGCGTTCTTCACGATGTTGAGCGTCGACATCACCGGCGCCACGGTGCCGAGATAGCCGCCCATGTTGCCGAAGCCGATCATCCTGAGCGCGAGAAAATGTCCCTTGGCGTCGAGCGCGAGCTCGCCGACGAATTCGTGGTCGCGGCCGTGGCTGTCGGAGACGAAGCTCTCGGAGCGGTCGGCGGTCCACTTCACCGGGCGGCCGAGCGCGCGCGCCGCGTGCAGGATGCCGACATATTCCGGATAGACCGCGGCCTTCATGCCGAACGAGCCGCCGACATTGCCGGCGAGCACCCGCACCTTCTGCGGCGGCACGCCAAGGATGTCGGCGAGCTGGCCGCGCATGCCGAACGCGCCCTGGCAGCCGACATGCATGGTCCAATGATCCGCACCGGCGTCGTAGACGGCGATGGCGGCGCGCGGCTCCATGGCGCTGACCACGACGCGGCTGTTGGTCATCGCGAGCCGGGTCACGTGGGCGGCCTCGGCGAAGGCCGCGGCGACTTTTTCCGCATCCCCGTAATGGTAGTCGAGCGCGACGTTGCCGGGCACGTCGTCGTAGAGCTGCGGCGCGCCGTCCTTCGCGGCCTCGCTCGGCCGGGTCACGGCGGGCAGGTTGTCAATGTCGACGATCACCGCCTCGGCGGCATCCCTGGCGGCGAGCGGCGTCTCGGCCACCACCACGGCGACCGGGTCGCCGACGAATCGCACCTTGTCGGCGGCAAACGCCGGGCGCACCGGCTTGCGCATGGGCGAGCCGTCGCGGTTGTTGAACGGCACGACGCATTTCAGCGTGCCGTAGCCGGCGAGGTCCGCCCCGGTGTAGACGCCGAGCACGCCCGGCATGCCGCGGGCCGCGGAGGTGTCGATGCCGCGGATCACGCCGTGGGCGGAAGTGCTGCGCACCATCACCGCATAGGCCTGACCGGGCAGGTTGACGTCGTCGGTATAGCGGCCGTGGCCCTGCACCAGCACGGGGTCCTCGGTGCGCCGCACCGGCTGGCCGATGCCGAATTTTTTCAGGCTCCAGTCGGTGTGATCCTGGATGTTCATGACATGCCTTTTGTTGTGATGGTCCGCAGGGGATTGAACGGCTTATAGCAAGCGCCGCCGCGCGTGACCTGAGGCCCGCCATGCGGGGAGGGCATGCGACAGGCGCAGATTGGAGCCTGATCGACAATCCGGTCGCAGTGCCTCGATATTGTGCAGCTTTTCGATGCCGTCATGGTGGCGTCCGGCACCGACGTGGTAGGGGAACGCGATGATTCCCTGGTCCCTCCTCGATACCACGCAAGTACCCGAAGGCGTCGAGCTCCGCCTGATGCGGCGCGGCGGCGAGTTCGCCATCATGCTGGGCTCCGACGAGCTGATGAACAGCCGTCGCAGCGGATCCGAGGAGGCGCTCGCCACCATCGCCTGCGAGCGCATTGGTGCCCGCGAGAAGCCGCTGGTCCTGATCGGCGGGCTGGGCATGGGTTTTACGCTCCGGGCGGCGCTCGCGGTGCTCGGAGCTGAGGCGCGGATCGTCGTCGCCGAGCTGGTGCCGGCGGTCCTCGCATGGGCCCGCGGGCCGATGGCGGAAGTCTTTGGCGCCAGCCTGACCGATCCGCGCGTCGATATCCGCGAGGCCGACGTCGGCGACCTGATCCGGGCCGGCGGGCCGATGTACGACGCGATCCTGCTCGACGTCGACAACGGCCCGGAGGGTGTGACCCGAAAGGCCAATGACGGGCTGTACGACCTGGACGGATTGAGCGCCGCCCGCGCGGCGCTGCATCCCGGCGGCGTGCTGGCGGTATGGTCGTCGGGACCGGACCAGGATTTCACCCGGCGGCTGCGCCGGAGCGGCTTCGACGTCGACGAGGTCCGGGTGCGCGCCAACGGGGCGCGCGGCGGAGCGCGGCACGTGATCTGGATCGCGACCCGCACCGACCGCGGCGGCGAAGGCCTGCACCGGCACGAGACCTGGGGCAGTTTTCGGCGGTAGCGAGAGTTCGTCATGGCCGGGCTCGTCCGGCTCGTCCCGGCCATCCACGTCTTTCTTTCTGAACGAAGGCGTGGATGCCCGGCACAACGGGGTCCCCATCGCGCATGCGCGATGGGGTGCCCCCGCCGGGCATGACGACGGAGAGGTTGTGCGTCGGCTCGACCTTAATCCAGAATGGCCACCGCCCGGGTCCAGCCGGCAGAACCGCCGCGCACCTTGACGGGAAAGCAGGCGATCCGGAACCCGGTCGCCGGCAGCGCCTCGAGATTGTGCAGCTTCTCGATGTGGCAATAGCCGATCTCGCGGCCCGCCTTGTGGCCCTCCCAGATCAGGCCGGCATCGCGGGTCTGCTGGTATTTTACCGCCGTGTGGACGAACGGCGCGTCCCAGCTCCAGCCGTCGATGCCCGTCACCCTGACGCCGCGACCGGTGAGGTAGAGCGTGGCCTCGCGCCCCATGCCGCAGCCGCGCGCCACATAGTCGGGCTCGCCGTAAGCAGCGCCGGCGCTGGTATTGACCACCACGATCTCCAGCGGGGCGAGCGTGTGGCCGATGCGCTTGAGTTCGGCCTCGACGTCGGCGGCAGTCGCCACGTAGCCGTCGGCAAAATGCCGGAAGTCGAGTTTTACCGCCGGCTGAAAGCACCACTCGAGCGGCACCTCGTCGATGGTGATGGCGCGCTCGCCGCGGTTCATGGTCGAGGCGAAATGCCAGGGCGCGTCGAGATGGGTGCCGTTGTGGGTCGAGAGGCCGACATGCTCGATCGCCCAGCCCTCGCCGTCGGGCAACTCCTCCTCGCGCAGCCCGGGAAAGAATCTTGCCACGTCGGCCGCGGTCTCGCGGTGGCCGACGTATTTGATCTGCGGGGCGAAGCCCGGCGGGTCGGCCGACACCGTGTTCTCCAGCGGCACGGAAATGTCGATCAGTTTTGGCATGATGTCTCCTGCATGGTCGGTAGGGTGGGCAAGGCGGCCGAGAGGTCGCGGAGCGGGCAGGGCAGAGCGTTCCGCCTTGCCCACGCGGTCCGGTCTCGTTGACAGGACCCGACCGCGTGGGCAAGCCGGTCGCTGCGCATCGCATCCTTCCACACGTCAGGGCCGACTTGCCCACCCTACCCATCCACACGTTTGGTCACGAGGAGAGAATCATGCCGGCCTACTGGGTTGCCCGATCGCGGGTGATCGATCCCGTCGCCTACAAGAAATACACCGACCTGGTGCCGGGCATCATCGCGCGTCATGGCGGGAAAGTTCTGGCCCGCGGCGGAAAGTTCCGCATCATGGAGGGACCCGACAAGTTCCACCGTTTCGTCGTCATCGAGTTCCCGACCTTCGAGCAGGGGGTCGCGTGCTTCACCTCGGCCGAATACGACGCCGCGGCGGTATTTCGCCGCAGCGGCGCTGGCGAGGTCGAGACCATCATGGTCGACGGCGGCGACGCCACGCCGGGCTGAGGCGGGATCCGCGCGCCGGCCAATGGCCGAAAGTTTAACCTTTCGGGCCGGTTCCGGCCCACTTCGCACTTGGCGCTCGCCCGGGTTTTGGGCATAACATCGCCTAACAACAACGCCTCCGGGAGGAACGCCATATGCCCAAGCTCGCTCTCACCCTTGCCCGCCGTGCGCTGCTCGCCGGTGCCGTTGCGGCCGCCGCGCTCGGCGCCGTCGCCGCCCAGGCCGCCGATCCGATCCGCATCGGCTTCGGCATGGCGCTCACCGGGCCGCTTGCCGCCAACGGCAAGTCGGCGCTGCTCGCCATGAAGATCTGGGAGGAGGACATCAACGCCAAGGGCGGCCTGCTCGGGCGGCCGGTCAAGCTCGTCTACTACGACGACAAGAGCAGCCCGTCGGAAGTCCCGGCGATCTACACAAAACTGCTCGACGTCGACAAGGTCGAGCTGATCGTCGGCGGCTATGCGACCAACATGCTGGCGCCGGCCATGCCGGTGGTGATGCAGAAGAACAAGCTGTTCATCGGCATGCTGGGCCTCGCGGTGAACACCGAGTTCAACTATCCCAACTATTTCGCCATGATCCCGTCCGGGCCCGACCCGAAGAAGGCCTTTGCCAAGGGCTTCTTCGACGTCGCCATGGCGCAGAACCCGAAGCCGCAGACCGTGGCGATCGTCGCTGCCGACGCCGAGTTCTCGCGCAACGCTTCCGACGGGGCGCGCGAATTGTCCAAGGAGCTCGGGCTCAAGATCGTCTACGACCGCAACTATCCGCCGGCGACCACCGATTTCGCCCCGATCGTGCGGGCGATCCAGGCGACCAATCCGGACATCCTGGTCATCTGCTCCTATCCGCTCGACTTCGGTCGGCATGGTCACCGCGATCAACGAGATCGGCCTGAAGCCGAAGATCGTGGGCGGCGGCATGGTCGGGCTGCAGGCGACCGTGTTCAAGACCAAGCTCGGCCCGCTGCTCAACGGCATCGTCAACTACGATTTCTGGCTGCCGGTGCCGAAGATGGACTTTCCCGGCGTGGCGGAGCTGATGACCAAGTACCAGGCGCGCGCCGGCGCCGAGGGCGTCGATCCGCTCGGCTACTACATGGCGCCGTGGGGCTACGCCTATGTGCAAGTCCTCGGCCAGGCCGTGGAGGCGACGAAAACCCTCGACGACCAGAAGCTCGCCGACTACGTGCGCAAGACGACGTTTACCACCGTGGTCGGCGACGTGAAATTCGGGCCCAAGGGCGAGTGGGAAAAAACCCGCGTGCTGCAGATCCAGTTCCAGAACATCAAGGGCAACGACGTCGGGCAGTTCAAGGACATCTCCACCCAGGTGATCGTGTCGCCCGACGAGTACAAGTCCGGCAACGTGATCTACCCGTACGAGAAGGCCAAGCAATAACCACGTTCGCGATCCGACGAGACTCGCCGCGAGCTCCCACCTCTCCCCGCGTGCGGGGAGAGGTCGACCGCCGAAGCGCAGCGAAGGCGGTCGGGTGAGGGGGCGTTGCCGCCAGACGAGAGCGGCGAATGTGCGGAGATGCCCCTCACCCCGACCCTCTCCCCGCAAGCGGGGAGAGGGAGAAGCGGGCGCCGAGCGTGACGCAGCGGCCGCTCACATCCCCAGATAAAACTTGCGGATCAAGTCGTTGTTGTTGAGCTCGTCGGCGGAGGCGCCCTCGAAGGCGATCTTGCCGTGGACGATGACGTAGCCGCGATCGGCGATGCGGATGGCCTGCGTGAAGTTCTGCTCGGCCATCAGCACGGTGAGCTGGTAGGTCTCCTTGAGCTCCTTGATCTTGTCGATGGTGCGGCTGACCAGGATGGGGGCGAGGCCGACCGACGGCTCGTCGATCAGGAGGATCCGCGGGGAAAGCATCAGCGCACGGGCAAGCGCCAGCATCTGCTGCTCGCCACCGCTCAATGATCCGGCGAGCTGGCGGCGGCGCTCGAGCAGGCGGGGAAAGGCCTCGTAGCAGAAATCGATGTTGCGTTTGATCGCCGCCCGCGCGGTCGGCCGGAAGGCGCCGAGCAGAAGATTCTCCTCGACGGTGAGCTTTGGAAACAGCCGGCGGCCCTCCGGCACCAGGGCGATGCCGAGGTCGACGATGTCCTCGGTGGTGCGCCCGACCAGGTCGTGGTGGACGCCGTCGATCTCCACCATGATCGAGCCGGCGCTCGGCGGCAGGATGCCCATGATGCATTTCATCAAGGTGCTCTTGCCGTTGCCGTTGGTGCCGAGCAGCACCACGGTCTCGCCGGAGTGGACCTTGAGCGAGACGTCCTCCAGCGCGCGCACCGAGCCGTAGGCGGCGTGGACGCCGTCGAGCGAGATGCTATTGGCCAAGATACGCCCTCACCACTTCGGGGTCCTGGATGACCGTCTGCGGCGGCCCGTCGGCGATTTTCCGGCCCGACACCAGCACGACGAGGCGCTGGGAAAAGCTCATCACGGCACGCATGATGTGCTCAATCAGGATGATGGTGATGCCGCGCTCGCTCAGGCGCGCCAGCAGCTTGAGAATGTCCTCGATCTCCGAATGCGACAGGCCGGCCATCGCCTCATCGGCGATCAGGAGCTTCGGGTCGGCGGCCATCGCGCGGGCGAGCTCGAGCTTGCGCATCTCGACCTGCGTCAGGTCGCGCGGCCATTGGCCGGCCTTGGCCTTGAGCTCGACCAGCCCGAGCAGTTCGGCGCAGCGCGCGTCGATCTCGGCCGCCGTGAGGTGCGGCTTGGCCCGGGCATTGACGGTGTAGAGCAGCGGCACCCGCACGTTGTCGGCTAGCGTCATGCTGGGGAACGGGCGCGGCAGCTGGAACGAGCGGGCCATGCCGAGCCGGGTGCGCTGATGGGCGCCGAGGCCGTCGAGCCGCGTGCCGTCGAACGACACCGTGCCGGTCTCGTTGTGCAGCGTCCCGCACAGGCAGTTCACCAGCGTGCTCTTGCCCGAGCCGTTGGGCCCGATCAGGCCGAGACGCTCGCCGCGGGCGACCTCGAGGTTGATGCCGTCGAGTGCCACGAAGCCGCCGAAGCGCTTGCTCAAGTCCTCGACCCGGAGCAGCGGCGCGGTCATTTCTTGCTCCTTGCCCGCAGGCGCGCCTCGACCAGCCCGACGATGCCGTTCGGCGCGATGATCACGAAGGCAACCAGCAGGAGCCCGACGATCAGCAGGTTGACCGCCGACGAGATGGTGACGGTGGCGACCTGCTGGATGGTGCCGAGCAGGATGGCGCCGATCAGCGGCCCGATCCAGCTGGTGGTGCCGCCGATCAGCGGCATGGCGATGCTGTTGACCGCATAGGCGAGGTTGAAGCCGGAGGCCGGATCGAGATAGCCGACATAGTACGGGAAGGGCGCCCCGGCCATGCCCATGAAGGCGCCGCACAGCGTGGTGGCGACGAGTTTGAGCCGCAAGGTCGGCACGCCGGAGGCTTCCGCGGCGAGCTCGTCGTCGCGGATGGCGCCGAACCCGTAGCCGAGACGCGAGCGCTCGATGACGCGCGCCACCGTCACCGCGACGACCGCGAGCACCAGCATCAGCAGAAAAAGGTACTGGATGTAGCTGCCGAGCAGCCAGATGGTGCCGGGCCGCACCACATAGGCGCCGCGCGAGCCGCCCACATAGTCCCAGTTGGTGATCAGCGTCTGCACCACCACCGCCAACGCCAAGGTCGCGATGGAGAAGAACGCGCCGCGCAGACGCAGCGTCAGGTAGCCGGTGCCCAGCCCGACGACGCCGGAGACGAAGCCGCCGACTAGGATCAGCACCGGCAGCGGCATCGGGGAGAACTTGTGGATGGCGACCGAGGTGTAGGCGCCGAGCGCGAAGAACGCCGCGGTGCCGAAGTTCACGTAGCCGCAATAGCCGCCCAGAATGTTCCACGCGGTCGCCAGCACGATGTACTGCAGCACGATGTAGCCGGCGAAGAACACGTAGTCGTTCTGCACCATGCGGAAGCCGAGGAAGGTCAGCGTGCCGACCGCCAGCGCGACGAGGAGGAAAACCGGCGAGCGCATTGCTATCGCCCCAGCAGGCCGGCCGGCCGGAACGCCAGCGTCAGCAGCAGGAAACCGAACGACACCGCAGGCGACCAGGAGGGCCCGTAGAACGTCGAGGTGATGCTCTCGACCACGCCGAGCAGCATGGCGGCGATCACCGTGCCGGGAAGGCTGCCCATGCCGCCGAGCACGCAGATTGCGAACACCCGTCCGATATATTCGCGGCCGACCGAGGGCTCGACCGGCTGGATCACGATCAGGAAGGCACCCGCCATCGAGGCGACGGCGATCGAGACGGCGAAGGCGATCCGCTTGATGCGGATCGGGTCCGCCGCCATCAATCGCAGCGCCAGCTGGTCCTGCGACACCGCCATGATGGCGCGGCCGATGAAGGTGCGGGTGAGCAACAGCTGCAGCACGGCGATCAGCAGCAGCGAGAACAGGCAGGGCACCAGCATGCGCAGCGGCAGGTGGACGATGCCGAGATGCACGCTCGGCCCGATATAGGCGGCCTCCACGTAGCGGTAGTCGACGCCGAACACCAGGATGAGGCCGACCTCGGTGATGAACAGGAGGCCGAAGAAGAAGGCGAGGCCGCGCAGCGCCTCCTGGCCGCGTTTCTCGAACGACACGTAATAGACCTGATAGACCCCGGCACCGAGCAGGTAGAACGCCGGCAGCATGACGATGCTGATCAGGATCGGGTCGAACCCGAGTTTCTGGTTGACGATATAGGCGATGTAGGAGCCGAGGATGATGAAGGCGGGATGCGCGATGTTGACGATGTCGAGAATGCCGAAGGAGATCGAGACGCCGGCCGTGACCGCCGCGTAGAACCCGCCGAGCAGCAGCCCGGCGATCACGGCATTCATCAGGAGCTCGAAGGGGAAATCCATACGCGATACCGGACTGGAGACTTGAGCCCTGGGCGCCTAGCGGGCGCGCATCGACTGCGCGGCTGGGCCGCTCCGATCGCCGGTTGTGGCAATTGTTGTGGCAATGTCCCGCGCGAGCGCTTTCGCTCCACCGGCCGGCTTCGACATGCTTATCCCCCCGATCGTCAATTCCCCTTGTAGCATGGCGAATCGCCGGCGCCAGCCGGGAAAAGGTTCCATGGCCGGCTTCGCCGGTCGCCGGAATCTCAGCGGCCGTCGCCGCAGACCGTGGTGCGCAGCTGGCATCGGCCGCGGGTGCGCGAGTCGCCGTTGCAGCGGTCCATGGCGGAGCGTTGCGCCTCGGGCATCGAGGTGCCGCCGCCAGTGAACGACAGCTTGTAGGACCGGCGCGAATGCGACCCGATATAGGTGGCGAGCGCCCCGCAATATTGTCCGGGGAAGCTGATCACCTCGCAGCGCCCGCGGCCGAACTTGGCGCAGGCGAGCGCAACATTGGCCTCGGCCTCGGCCTTGGAAGGCTTCGCCCAGGCGGATGACCAGGAGCCGTCCGCCGTGAAGCCGAGCGCGCCCCACAGATCCGATTTGTCCGCCGGAGGTGTCGACGGTTCCGCCGGCCTCGGCTTGGCCAGTGCCGGCACCGACTGCGGCTGCGGAATCCTCAACGGCTCCTTGACCTCCGAGCCGTCGGCCGGCGGGGCCTTCCCGGTCTGCGCCCAGGCAGGACCGGCCATGAGCAGCAGAAACGTCGCCACAACCCGTATTGGTACCGCCATCGTCGAACCCGTTATCCGCAGAGCCTCGCGCCCCATCGTTCCGACGCCCATATGAGCGCGGTTTGCGGCGCGGCTCAAGCGCCGGTGATAGATGACGCAACAGGAGCTACAGGACATCCCGATCAGAGGCGAGGGTGGGCAAGCCGGCCCGCGTCTCGAATGTGCGGTCACGGCGTGAGGTCCGGCCAAACTGGCAGTTGCGCTGCCCGCCCGGAACGGGCTAACGATCCGCCACAACAAGGGATTTGGGGAGGAGCGCCGTCATGGCCGGGGAGTTTTCCGGAAAAATCGTCGTCGTCACCGGGGGCAGCCGCGGCATTGGGCGGGCGATCGCCGAGGCGTTTGCCCGCGAGGGCGCGCAGACCGTGCTGGCCGCGGCCTCGGCCACCAACCTCGCCGAGGCGGCTTCCGCGATCGCGGCGACCGGGGCGCCAAAACCGCTGACCGCCGCCGGCGACCTGAAGACGCTGGAGGCCTGCGAGGCGGTGTTTTCCGCCGTGAAGCAGCAGTTCGGACGCTGCGACATCCTGGTGAACTCGGCCGGCGGCACGCGCGCCGGCGCCTTCACGGAGATTCCCGACGCCGCCTGGTACGACGGCTGGGCGCTGAAGTTTTTGGGCTGCGTGCGGCTGTGCCGGCTGTTCTGGCCGATGCTGACGGCGGCGGAGGGGCACGTGGTCAATATCGACGGCGGCGCGGCGCGCACGCCCGATCCGGAATTCCTGATCGGCGCATCGGTCAATGCCGCCATGGCGAATTTCTCCAAGGGCCTCGCCGGGCTCGGCAAGCGCGCCGGGGTCAACGTCAACGTGATCCATCCGGGGATGACCGAGACTGCGCGGGTCAAGCAGCTCCTGTCGCAGCGCGCCGAGGCGCTCGGCATCACCCCCGAGGAGGCACGCGCCAAGGCGCTCGCCAAGGACGGGCTGCGCCGCATCGGCACCCCGGAGGATGTCGCGGAGCTTGCGCTTTTTCTGTGCTCGGAACGGGCGCGCCACATCCAGGGCACGGCGATCGCGGTCGACGGCGGCGCGACATCGGGGCTTTATTGACCGCCGCGTCGTGGCGACGGGAATGAAGGCCCCGGCGGCGGGGTTGTTGGGGCAAGTGACGGTGGGCAGCCAACAGGCAATCGGCAGAACAACATCATGGAGGATCACATGCAGCATCACATCGTGGCGCCGCGGTCGTTCGGTGCCGTCGCCATCGCGCTCGGCCTGGCCTCATCGCTCGCCCTGGCGCAGGATGCTCCCGTGCGGGTGCGCGGGACCATCGAGCAGGTCGACGGAGGGGTCATGACCATCAAGACCCGCGACGGCTCGCCGCTGAAGGTGAAGCTTGCCGACAACGGCGCCGTGGTGGCGCTGGTGAAATCCACGTTGGCCGACATCAAGCAGGGCGGCTTCGTCGGCGTGACCGCGCTGCCGCAGGTCGACGGCAGCTGGCAGGCGGTCGAGGTGCACATCTTCCCGGAATCGATGCGCGGGGTGGGGGAGGGCGATCGGCCGTGGGACCTGCAGCCCAAGAGCACGATGACCAACGGAGCGGTCGCCGAGGCGGTCACCAAGGTCGACGGCCGCACGGTGACGCTGAAATACAAGGAAGGCGAGAAGAAGATCGACGTGACGCCGGCCACGGCGATCGTCACCTACGTGCCGGGCGAGCGGAGCGAGCTCAAGCCGGGCGCAAAGATCTTCATCCCGGCGGCAACCAAGCAGCCCGACGGAACCCTGCAGACGCCGCGAGTGAATGTCGGCCGTGACGGCGTCACGCCACCGATGTAGTTTGTAGGATAGGTTGAGCTCTTTCGCGAAACCCATCAATGCCAGTAGTCAGTAATCAGGTATCAGTAATCAGGAGAAGACGCCGCGGTTCTCCATCCGATTACTGATCTCTGATTACTGATTCCTGAAACTGATGGGTTTCGCAAGAGCTCAACCCATCCTACGCTTGGCGATCACGTGGCGCGTGGCGCGCGCCTGCACGTCGAGATCGCCGATGAGGTCGGGCATCTCCTCGAGGAGCTTGACCAGCTGGGTCTTGCGTCCGGCGCGGACCTCGCTGGCGCGCTGGTCGTTGCCCGGGCGCTTGACCTCATCGCCGCGGGCGAGCCCCTCGATGGCGGCGCCGCTGTCGGCGAGCCGCGCCAGCAGCGGGGTGAGGTCGTCGAGCCGGTCCGCCACCACGTGGATGACGCCGCATTCCTCCTGCATCCTGCCGGTGACCGCGACGTAGCGGGCGCCGAGCACGATCGGGCGGAACTTTTCGAATGTTCTCGACCACACGATGATATTTGCGATCGCGGTCTCGTCCTCGATGGTCATGAAGATCACGCCGCGGGCCGAGCCCGGACGCTGGCGCACGGTGATCAATCCGGAGACGCGCACGCGCTCGCCCGAGGCGCGCCGGCGCAGCTCCGCATTGGGCAGAATGCCCCGCGAGTTGAGATCGGCGCGCAGGAACTCCGCCGGATGGGCACGCAGGGACAGTTTTATGAACCGATAGTCGTTGACCACCTCCTCGCCGAGCGGCATCGGCGGCAGGTCGACCTCGGGCTCCAGATGTGACGTTGCAGCAGGTTCTGAGTGATTTTGCTTGGTAACCCCAGTGCCGCGAGTCCTCCCTCCCCCCGCTCTTGCGGCGGGGAGGGATGGGGTGGGGGGGCGGGCCGCAGGCTCGGAGCGCGGAATAGTCCCCCCACCCCGCCCGCCTTCGCTGCGCTCAGGCGGTCGACCCTCCCCGCCAACGGGCGGGAGGGTGGACTCGCGGGACGGCAGTGCCCCATCGCGCAAGGGGATGGAAAACAGCGGCAGGTCGTCGTGGACGCCGGTGCGGCCGAGGGCCTTGGCGGCCCACAGCGCGTCGCGCCGGGAGAGCCCGAGCGAGCCGAAGGCGTCGGCATCGGCGAGCCGCTCGAGCACGCGCGGCGCCAGCCCAGTCCGCAGCCACACGTCGCGCAGCGAGTCGTAGCCGCGCCCGCGGCACGCGACGATCAGTTTGGCGTCGTCGTCGGAAAAGCCCTTGATCTCGCGCAGGCCGAGCCGCATCGCATGGGTCGCGCGCACGTCGTCGGCCATGCCGCGATGAAGCTCGTGCAGGCGCTCGCGGGCGGCAGGGCCGGGCTCCAGAATTCCGTCGACCGCCGAATGATTGACGTCGACCGGGCGCACCTCGACCCCGTGCTCGCGCACGTCGCGCACGATCTGCGCCGGGGCGTAGAAACCCATCGGCTGGGCGTTGAGCAGGGCGGCGGCGAAGGCGTCCGGGTAGCGGCACTTGAGCCAGGCCGACGCATAGACCAGGAGCGCAAAGCTCGCCGCGTGGCTTTCCGGGAATCCGTATTCGCCAAACCCCTCGATCTGGTGGAAGCAGCGCTCGGCGAACTCGGCGGGGTAGCCCTTGGCCACCATGCCGTCGATCATTTTTCGCTGGAACGTGCCGATGGTGCCGACGCGCTTGAAGGTCGCCATGGCGCGGCGCAGCCGATCGGCCTCGGACGGCGTGAATCCCGCCGCCACGATGGCGATCTTCATCGCCTGCTCCTGGAACAGCGGCACGCCGAGGGTTTTTCCCAGCACCGCCTCGAGCTCGGCGGACGGATAGGTCACCGGCTCGATGCCTTGCCGGCGGCGCAGATAGGGATGCACCATGTCGCCCTGGATCGGGCCGGGGCGCACGATCGCCACCTCGATGACGAGGTCGTAGAATGTTTTTGGCTTCAGCCGCGGCAGCATGCTCATCTGCGCCCGGCTCTCGACCTGGAACACGCCGATGGTGTCGGCGCGCTGCAGCATGCGGTAGACCGCGGGATCTTCTGCCGGGATCGTGGCGAGCGTGAGCGTCTCGCCATAATGCTGCTCCACCAGCGCAAAGGCCTTGCGGATGCAGGTGAGCATGCCGAGGCCGAGCACGTCGATCTTCAGGATGCGCAGAGCGTCGAGATCGTCCTTGTCCCACTCGACGAAGGTGCGCTCCTCCATGGCGGCATTGCCGATCGGCACCACCTCGTCGAGCCGGTCTTCCGTGATGACGAAGCCGCCGACATGCTGGGACAGGTGGCGCGGAAAGCTCTGAATTTCTCCGACGAGCTTCAGGATTTTTTGCACCCGCGGGCTTTTGGTCGACAGGCCGGCGCGGGCGAGATCGCTGTCCGCCACGCCTTCGCCGCCGCCCCAGATCGACGACGCGACGGCGCCGATGGCATCCTCGGAGAGGCCAAAGACCTTGCCGACCTCGCGCACCGCCGAGCGTCCCCGATAGCTGATCACGGTCGCCGCGATGCCGGCGCGCTCGCGGCCGAAGCGTCCGTAGATGTGCTGGATCACCTCCTCGCGGCGCTCATGCTCGAAATCGACGTCGATGTCGGGCGGCTCGCGGCGCTCGGCGGAGATGAAGCGCTCGAACAAGAGATCGGAGCGCTCGGGGTCGACCTCGGTGATGCCCAGGCAGTAGCAGACGGCGGAATTCGCCGCCGAGCCGCGGCCCTGGCACAGGATACCGCGCGAGCGGGCGAAGCGGACGATGTCGTGGACGGTGAGGAAATACGGCGCGTAATCGAGCGAGCCGATGAGCTCGAGCTCGTAGGCGAGGCTTTGGCGCACTTTTTCGGGAATGCCCGCGGGATAGCGCTGGGCGGCGCCGGCATGGCTCAGATGGATGAGCGCCTCCTGCGGCGAGGCAAAGCCTTCGCGGGTCTCGTCGGGATAGCGGTAGGACAGTTCGTCGAGCGAGAAGGCGAGCTTTGCCGACAGCCTTTGCGTCTCGGCGATCGCCTCCGGCCGGTCGGCGAACAGGCGCAGCATCTCGGCCGGGTCCTTGAGATGCCGCTCCGCATTGACGGCGAGCTTTCGCCCTGCCGCGTCGATCGTCAGATGCCGGCGGATGCAGGTGAGCACGTCCTGCAGCGGCCGCCGCTCGGGCGCGTGATAGATGACGTCGTTGACCGCGATCAGCGGCACGCCGGCCTGCCGCGCGAGCCCGGCCCGCGCCGCGAGCCGTGCCCGGTCGTTGCCGCGATAGAGCATGGCGGCCGCCAGTCGCACCAGGCCGGGCGCCGCTTCGGAGAGGCGATGGAGGAGATCGAGCGGGGGGTATGGCACGACCCGCGCGCCGGGCGCCTCTTCTCCCTCTCCCCGCACGCGGGGAGAGGTGGAACCCGCGGCGCGTTCTTGCTCTATGCAATCGCCCTGCCCTTGGGGCAGAGGAGGTCGCGCGGCGTTTGGGGAACGCGTGTGCTCTGCGTCTGCGTCCCGCGTCGAGCCTCCCATCACCACGAGCTCCAGGCCTTGGGCGTGCTCGAGCAGGTCGTCCAGATAAAGAACGCAGTCGCCCTTTTGGGTGCGAAGATTGCCGCGGGTGAGCAGCCGGCAAAGTCTTCCCCAGCCGGCGCGGTCGCGCGGATAGGCGAGGATGTCCGGGGTGCCGTCGGCCAGGACGAGACGCGCTCCCGGGTGATAGCGGATCTTCAAAAATTCGCTCTCGCGGCGCGCCACATGGGCGCGCACCACGCCGGCGACGCTGTTGCGGTCGGCGAGCCCGAGCCCGCCGAGCCCGAGCCGCGCCGCCTCCGCCATCAGCTCCTCGGGATGCGAGGCGCCATGCAGGAAGGAGAAATTCGAGGCGACGGCAAACTCGGTGTACCGGGGCTTGCGGTCCATGTTATCTACTTATATACACACTCATTCGGGCTCGTGCGCCGGATCTATAAGCTCGCTGGATGGCGTCCTTGAGGAGAAAACCTCACAAGGGTCATGAAGGATATCAAGCGAATGTCGACAACTCATTACGTGGCCGTCATCGAGAAAGAACCCGACAGTGCGTTTGGGGTGTGGTTTCCCGACGTGGAAGGGTGCTTTTCGGCAGGCGACACTTTGGAAGAGGCGACCGCAAATGCGGCAGCAGCCCTCCGTCAGCATGTAGAGGCGATGGAAAGCGCCGGCCGGAAATCGCCGGCAGCGCGACCTGTGGATGAGATCCTGCGTGACAGGGATGTAAGAGCTTCGGTCAAAACCGGCGGAGTGCTGTTTGCTGTTCCTCTGCTCGCCGATGCCGGGCGGACGGTGCGGCTCAACATTTCGCTCGACAAGGCGCTTGTCGATCAGATCGATGAGGCTGCCTCGGTGCGAGGACTCACGCGCTCGGCTTTTATCGCCCAGGCGGCGCGCGAAAAAATTCTCGGCTGATCCCTTTTTCGTTGCGCGGGCGCTCATGGGAGATCACCCGAACATGCCGTGCAGGAACCAGGTCGGGCGCGCGGTGAGGCGATAGAGGCCGGCGCGAAACAGCCAGAAGCGGCAGCCGCCACGATCCTCGACGCGGAAATAGTCGCGGGCCGGGCCGCCGTCCTCGCTCCACCATTCGGTCTCGATGCGCTCCGGGCCGTGGGCGGCGACGACCTCGTGCAGGGCGCGGCGCCAGCGGAATTTGATCGGCGGGCCGTCCGGCACCTGGGCGAGCGCCTCGATCGGCTCGGGCCGGATCAGCAGCCGCGGCGGCCGCGGCCCGAGATCCGCGGCGCGGCAAAAGTCGCGGAATGCCGGCCAGCCGGCGGCGCCGGCAAGCGCCTGGGCCGGGACGAAGGCTGCGGCGAGCTCCGGAATGTGGCTGTCGCCGGCGATCAGCCGCCCGACCCGGCGGGAGCCGAGCCGGGCGCTCAGGGTGTCCACCAGCCGGTCGATCTCGGCATCGTCGGCGTCGTCGCCGAGGCCGATCTGCTCCGGCGGGCAGGGCTCGGCGGCGAGCACGGAGAGCCGCGCCAGGTCGAAGCCGAAGCCGGGATCGAGCGCGTCGGCGAGGCTGGCGAGCCGCTCGACAAAAAGCGCGCCGACGGCCTTCGGGTCGCGCAGCGGCCGGGAGGTGGCGACCGCGATGCGGCGTACCACGCCGTCGGTGCGGAACAGGGAAAGCTCGACGCAGCGCGCCCCGTCGCCGCGGCGCTCCAGCAGGGGCTTCAGGCGGCCGGCGAGACGCTCGGTCACCCCGCGCACGTCCTCTTCCCGAGTGATCGGCTCAGCGAAACGCTGCTCGGCCACATAGGGCGCCACCGGCAGGCGCGGGGAGAGCGGCTCGTCCTCGCGACCGAGTGCGCGGTCGAGCTGGCGCAGCAGGTGCGGGCCAAAGCGGGCGGCGAGCGGCGCGCGCGGCAGCTCGATGATGTCGCCGACGCGCTTGAGCCCGACCCGGGCGAGCGCCGCGACCGTGTCGATGTCGAGCCGCAGCGCCGCAACGGGAAGGGCTTGCAGAAGCTCGCGCTCGGCGCCGGGAGACACGAAGGTCGTGGCGGAAAACCGCGCGGCGGCCGACGCCGCCCCGATGGTCGAGGCGATCGCGACGCGCAGCGTGAAGCCGAAATTCGCCAGGCGCGCCTCGAGATCATGGACGAGGTTTTCCTCGCCGCCGAACAGATGGGCGCAGCCGCTGATGTCGAGCAGGATGCCGTCGGGGAGATCGACGGCGACCAGCGGGGTATAGCGCACGCACCAGTCGGCAAGCTCCTCGACGAGTTTTTGGTCGGCCGCCTCGTCCGCCGGCATGACCACGAGATCGGGATGCATGGCGCGTGCCTGCGCCAGCGCCAGGCCGGGTTTCAGCCCGAGCCGCTCCGCCGCCGCGTCGACCGCCACCAGCTGCTCGACATTGCGCTGCCGGCCGGCGACCACGAGGGGAGGACGTGCGAGGACGGGCCCGCTTTGTTTGGCATCTTGAGTGCCGCGAGTCCTCCCTCCCCCCGCGTCAGCGGCGGGGAGGGATGGGGTGGGGGGGCGGACCGCAAGCTCGGAGCAAGGAATAGTCCCCCCACCCCGACCGCCTTCGCTTCGCTCAAGCGGTCGACCCTCCCCGCCAACGGGCGGGAGGGTGGACTCGCGGCCCGGTCGTGCCCCAGCGCCCGGGGACCCTCTCCCCGTGGAGCGGGCCTTACGCGCCTGCCGCACGATGCGGTCGGTGGACAGCCGCTTCAGCCAGACGCTCACGATGCGCTGGCGCGAGATCGAGACATCGTTCCACACGGTTCCACTCCACTGTCCACGAGCCCAGCGGACCCCGGCGGTTGCGCACGAGGTCGAGCCGGAGCCGGGGAGGGCCAGTCCCATGCGGGGTTCTCGCCGAGGGGGCTGCGCCGACCACCCAGCGGGTCGCCGCCGCGGACGCCTCGGTGCCCGGCACGGTGCACAGCAGCAGCGCAAGATTGTCCCGCCGGCTCGCCGCAAGCGAGAGCCTGCGGGTCGCGGTCAGGTCGACGCCGCGCTCGCGGCTGCGGATTTCTCCGATCGCCGTGCCGATCCCGCGGCAGGCCAGCGCCTCCTCCATGGCCCACAGCACGTCGCGCGCCTTCGCCGCCGTGACGGCGATCAGGCGCTCGGGCGCAAGGCCGAGATCGTCGAGCCCCGGCCCGTAGGGCGCGCCGCTTTCGGCAAGGCCGAAATCCTCGGCGATCCACGCCATCGCCCGGCGGCTGCGGCGCGCGGCAAGCGCCAGCGCGAACAGGGTGGCGGCGGCGATCTCCGCCTCGCGCTTCGCCGCGATCTCGTGCAGGGCGCCGAGCGCGAGCCCGCCGCCGAGCGCGCCGTCGATCGCCGCAATCCCGACCGGCACCACCCCGTGGATGCTGCCGGCAAGGCCCTGGTGCTCCATCGCCGAGATGGTGCGGCGCAACGCACCCACCATGCGGCCTTCCCGTTTCCCGGGAGAGGGCGAAAAAGCCGCAATGTCAGATGCTTGCGCGACGTTCATCGGGGCGTCCAGGATGGCCGGGCCTTTCCGGGTCCGGCTTTTGGCCGGCATTTCGTTCATGATTTGTTCTATTGATTCCGGACTATCGGGGAAGCGTCAAGCGCAATCGTGCGTCCGGATCGCCGATAGGTAATGTGCCGTAAATGCCGGTCGCCGTTGCGAAGGCCGCCCAAGCCTGATCACTATGCGATCCGGTCATCTTCCCCTCCGCCAGGAGCCCACCCATGGTCACCGTCCGCGAGCCCGTCATTCACCCGGTTCCCATCGCCGAGCTGCGCCCGACCCAGATCACGGTGGGGATGCGCGAGGTCCTGGAGAAGCGCAAACGCTGGAAGACGATGCCGGAAAAGAAGCGGGCGGAGTTTTTGGGCAAGCACATGATCCCGGTCATTCTCGGGCCCAAGGAGCGGCCCTACGTGATCGATCACCACCACCTCTCCCGTGCCCTCCACGACGAAGGGGTCGAGCACGTCCTGGTCACCGTCGTCGCCAAGCTGGACAAGCTCGACAAGGACGCCTTCTGGGTGGTCCTCGACAACCGCAGCTGGATGCATCCGTTCGACGATCAGGGACGCCGGCGCAGCTACGGCGCTCTGCCGAAATTGGTGAGCGACCTCGTCGACGATCCGTTCCGCTCGCTCGCCGGGGAGCTTCGCCGCGCCGGCGGCTTTGCCAAGGACACTACGCCGTTCAGCGAGTTCCTGTGGGCCGATTTTTTGCGCCGGCGCATGAAGCGCCAGTCCGTCGAGGACAATTTCTCCCGCGCCCTGGAAAAAGCCCTGCAACTCGCCAAGAGCGAGGACGCCAATTATCTGCCCGGCTGGTGCGGCCCGGCGCCGGAGGAGTGATTGATCTTGGTCCGTAGTCCGTAGGGTGGGCAAGGCGGCCGAGGTGTCACCGCGGGATGTCGTGCGCGGTCCGCCTTGCCCACGCGGTCGAGCCATCTGATTTGGGAGACCGCGTGGGCAACGCGGAGGTGGCATCGTCCTCCAAACAAATGTCGGGGCCGCCGTTGCCCACCCTACGGCCCGGCGCCGGAGGAGTGATCGATCAGTTCCCCACCACCGGCTCTCTCGCCGCCACCCGCGGCTTGCCGTCGACGATTGTCCGCACATGCGCCATCACGCTGTCGGCCACCATGGAGTGGCCCTCGGCGGTCGGGTGCATGGCGCCGCTCAACAGCGCCGCATAGGCGGGCTGGATGATGTCGAACGGCGAGATGCCCTCGCGGTGGGTGTTGGCGGTGAGGAACGCGTCGTTGGCGGTGTGGAACAGCCGCCAGCGGTGGGCGTAGGGCAGCGCATTGGCGGGCGAGTAGGGCTCGAACGCGCCGCTGGTGCGGTTGATCCGCGGCATCGCCATCATCTTGGCATCGACCAGCGCCCGCTTGGGATCGCGCGCGCAGATGCCGCGCCGGGAAAATTTCGCCAGATGCTCGGTCACCAGATGAAAGCCGGTGCCGCGGCCGGTGGCGAGCCCCGCCGGGCAGTCGGCGCGCCGGCTGGTATCGCTCAGGCATTCCAGGCGGTTGAGCAACTCGCCGGTGAAGCCGGCGGCCTCCTGGATGCGCTCGCGGCTGAGCTTGAGCTTCGGATGCACGTCGAGCCCGATGGTCGGCCAGGCGCCGCACAGCGCGCCGGTCTCGTCGTAATGCAGCGGCTCGTAGGAGGTCTGCACCACCTTTGCGGGCGGCACGCCGAAGCCGTCTTGCAGGGCCTCCTTGACGGCGGCAAGGCGCTTGTCGAGGACCTTGAGATAGACCCGCGACACATCGGAGCCGAAGCGGATCTGCCGGCCGATCAGATTGGCGATCGGCGCCACGTCGGCGGCGCTCTCGCTCATGGCGTAGAAGGCAAGCGCGCTGAAGCCGACATCGTTGCCGCCGATCGACAGCAGCACCACGTCGATCGGCCGCTTGCGCTGCTGCGGCGGGCACCAGCGCATCGCGATGTTGCGGGTCTCGATCCGCGTCTCCCCGAAGGCGAATGCCGGCAGCGCATAGCTTGCCGCCTGGCTGCGCGTCTGATGGCCGCCGCGACAGATCAGGTCGCTGAGCTGGTCGAACTGCGCCACCACCTTGGTCGAGTTCGGCTTGTCGAACTGCTCGCGGGCGTCCTTCTCCAGAAACAGGCCTTCGACGATCTCGGCCCCGGTGCAGGCGAGATGCACCAGGGTGACGGCGCGATGGCGGTTCTCCAGCGCCAGCTCCATGCCGACGCGGAACTGGTAGCCGTATTGCGAGCGGTGGCAGTCGGGGCTCATCCACTGCGCCGAGCGCTTGTTGAAGGCCTCGAGGAATTCGCGCGAGGTCACACGGTAGATCGAGCCGTGCTCCTCGTCCTCGAGCAGGCGCTTGGGCAGCGATTTCGGATCGAAGTTGGCATTGTTCGACGCCAGGCTGAAGGTCTGGGCCATCTCCTTCTGCGGCTTCTTCATCGACCGCATGGCGAGATCGCCACCGGTGTTGGCCGGGTCGTAATACATCTCGCGCGTGGCGCTGAAGGTCACCGGCCGGTCGGGGTTGCTGTCGCCGGAGGCGAACGAGTTGCCGAGCCCGACCACCAGCAGATCCTCGACCCTGACGTCGTCGGACAGCTCGCGACCGTCGGGCAGCCTGACCTTGACGGCGATGCCGGACGCGGCGGCATCGACCGCGTAGGGCACCCGGTCGATGGTCAGCTTGTCGGCGCAGGCAAGCGTGCGGCTGCCGGATCGGCCGTTCGCCGCATGGGCCTGCCAGCTCCACGCGCACTGGCCGGTCCCGGCTTCGGCGCGGCGCTCCGGCGAGAGTCGGATGGCGACCGTGTGGGCGTCGGGCAGGACGTAGTCCTCCTTGGCGGCGCCCCAGGCATATTTGCGGTCGCACTGCGCCGGATAGCGGCGCGGCCGGCCGACATTGTCGTAGCAGGCGGTGCCCAGCGTCCTCGCCGCCCAGCCGAGCCGGGACTGCTCGTAGTGCGCGCGGGCGGTTGCCGCGCAGGTGATCGGCGTCGCCGAATCCTTGCAGTCCGGATCGTTGAGCCGGCGCTCGGTGCGCCACACGATGTCGGCGGGCGGCGGCGCATGGGGATCGCCGCGCACCTCGTTGAAGGCCTTTTCATGCAACGCGAAGGCCGCCGGCGTCTTGTAGAAGCGCACCGGGTTCTCCACCTCCCAGTCGAGGTCGCCGGCCGTGCAGGGCGAGAGCCCCGTGAGCAGACCGGATACCGACGCGATCGTCGCCAGGACGGTGAGCCGCATGTGACGCCTCCAAACAATGGAACCGGGGTAGGATTTGTCGACCTCCGGACGGGCGCCGGAGTTTGAAGAAACAAATGCTCGCGCGTTGCTGCCGCCCCCCGGGTCGCCATGTCCTCCGCGGCCGATCGTGGCTCAATTGCGGCGAATATCAGGCAACTTTCTTGAACGCGATAGGCTGTCCCCGAAGCCCCATGCTGCAACAATTCGCGCCCGATGCCAAATGGATTAACACGGCGTGAATTTTTCGCGCGGCACACCGATGGCGGCCCGCTGGATTTGCCAACGTGGTTAACGAAACGTCACTTTCGGAGCGATCAGGTCCGGCGCGGCCGTGCCGTCGGCAGGGTGACGGTGAATGAGCTCGTCGTGCCGTTGCGCGGCGCGTAGGTGACGTCGCCGCCATGCCGCCGCGCGATCTGCCGTACCAGCGCCAGCCCGAGGCCGGTGCCGGTCGCGCGCGTCGCCCCCGACGGACGGTGGAACGGCTCGAACAGTTTTTCCCGATCGGCCTCGGCGATGCCTGGACCGTGATCGCCGACCTGGAGAACCGCGTCAGCGCCATGGCGACCGACCGTCACGGCGATCGGCGGCCGGCCGTGGCGCTCGGCATTCTCCAAGAGATTGCGGATCATCCGCCGCAGCAGGCGGGGATCTCCGGAGACCAGGACCGGCACGCCGTCGAGCGCGCAGTTTTCGTAGCGCGCGCCTTCCTCCGCGGCGAGCGCCAGCAGATCGACCTCCTCGTCGACCTCCAGCGTGGCGACCGCGTCGAGGCGGCTGGTCAGCAGGATCTCCTCGATCAGCTGGTCGAGCTCGACGATGTCGCGCTCGAGCTCGGCCTTGCGCCGCGGATCGGCCTCATCCTTGATGAGCGCGATCCCCATGCGGATTCGCGCCAGCGGGGTGCGCAGCTCGTGCGACGCGTTGGCGAGCAGCATCTTGTGGGCGCCCATGAGGTTCTCGATGAGGGCGGCGGCGGCGTTGAAGCTTTCCGCAAGGCGCGCCACCTCGTCGCGGCCCTCGACCCTGACCCGTGCCGTGAGATCCCCGGCACCGAGCGATTCGACGCCCGCCTGGAGCCGCTCCAGCCGCCGGGTGACCCGCCGCACCACCGGAAACGCCCCGATGCCGACCGCGACCGCGATGCCGCCGAGAAAAACGACGAGCCCGAAGGCCGGGTGGGCATGGCCGGCCGGAACCCGCGCCACCAGCCAGCGCCCGTCGGGAAGCTTCACCGTCCAGGCCGCTCCGCCCGGGCCGTAGAGCCATCCGCCGCTCTCGCGCCGCGCGCCCGGCCGCGGCAGCGGCCGCCCGACCGCGGCGATCGGCTCGCGCCCGGCGCCAAAAAGGGCGGCGTCGGTGTGGAGCCGGTCGGCGATGCGGGCAAGGGCGCGCTGCTGGACGTCCGCAGGCGCATCCGGCGGCGCCAGGGCCACCGCGACCAGCTCTCCCGCCATGGCGAAGGCCTGGCTGATCGGGGCTGCGTCCACGGCGAAGCGCCACAGCGCGCCGGCGGTGAGCACGACCAGGAGAAGGCTCGCCACGATGGTGAGGTAGAATTGCAGATAGAGGCGTTTCATGCCGGCGTCCGATCACTCCTGCGCCTTGGCCAGCACGTAGCCGGCGCCGCGCACCGTAATGACGCGGCGCGGCCGCTTCGGGTCGTCCTCGATCGCCGCGCGGATGCGCGAGATGTGCACGTCGATCGAGCGGTCGAAGGCTTCCAGGCTCTCGCCCTTGAGGGCATCCATCAGCTGGTCGCGCGACATCACCCGGCCGGCATGCTCGGCGAGCACCATGAGCAGGGCGAACTGGTGGCCGGTGAGCGGCCGGGCGACGCCGTCGAGGCGCGCCTCGCGCGCGCCGCGGTCGATCTCCAGCCGGCCGAACCGCAGCACGTCGCGTTGAAGCCCGCCGCCTCGCCTTCGCAGGATGGCGCGCAGCCGCGCCAGGAGCTCGCGCGGCTCGAACGGTTTCGGCAGGTAATCGTCGGCGCCCATTTCCAGACCGACCACGCGGTCCATGGCGTCGCCGCGCGCGGTCAGCATCAGGATCGGCGTCTCGTCGCGCTGGCGCATGCGGCGGCAGACGTCGAGGCCGTCCATGTCGGGGAGCATCAGATCGAGCACCACCGCGTCGAAGGACTGCGCCGCCTGGGCGGCGAGCCCATCGGCTCCGGTCATCTCGGTCACCACGCGATATCCCGCCTCGCCCAGATAGTCGGCCACCATTGCGGCGAGGCGGGGATCGTCCTCGATCAGCAGGATGCGTTCGCTCAAAATCTCATTCGGCCTTCATCCGCGGTGCCAACGGCCCCAGGGCCCCTGCGACATGCGCTCGGCGAACGCCTTGCGCTGCTCGGGCGTCAGGACCTCGGCGACGTCGGCGAGCGCCTGGGCAATGCGCTTGCTCGCCGTTTCGGCAAGCTCGATCTTGCGGGCGCGCAGCCGCTCGATCGCCGCGCGGTCGACGGTCGCCGCCGTGAGCAGATCGAGCCCCTCCTGGCGGGTGCGTTGCGCCTGCTCGCGCAGCGGCAGCAGGTCCTTGGCGGCCGCCTTGGCGATCACCGCGAGCTTTGCCTGCTGCTCCACGGTGGCGTCGACCTCGACGGCAAAATGCCGGGTCATGCGATCGATGTTCTGGTCGACCTTGTCGGGATCGATCGGCCCTCCCATCATCATGGCGCCGGGATGCCACGCCCCCTGACCGAAGGCGCGGGTAACGGCGCCGCCGGCGATCCCGCCGGCGAGCGCCACCAGGACGATGACCATCGCGGCCCGGCCGCGGTGGCGGCGGACGGGAGCGCCGCTGCCCGGGGCGCCCGCGGGGGCGATTTGCTCTGACATGTCGTTTCTCCTGTCGATTCGGTGCGCGGGCTCTTGCCCGTACCCCAGACCTAGGAGCGCAACTTTTCAGAGGTGTCTCTGCCAGGTAAAGATTTGTAAAGCCGGCGCGCGGCTCAGGGCAGCTTGAACGAGAGATTGATCCCGCCGTAGCGGGCGGGCTCGCTCTGCCCGACGAATTCCTTGCTGCGCCAGGTCATGACGAAATCGAGCTTGGCGAGGTCCGACCAGAAGAGCGAGAGGCCGCCCGAGAGATCGAGCACGAATGGCTCCTTATCGACGCGTGGCGAACCCGCGAAGGTGTTGCCGTCGAGCGTGATGTTGCGCGCCACCGCGCGCCCCTGGGCGCCGACGAACACGTACCAGCCGAGCGGCCCCTGGAGTTGAGTGGGGTCGAACCAGGTCGTTCCGGACAGTGCAGGCCGGATCCTGGCGGGGCCGTAATCGGCATTGAGGTTCTGACCGAGGCGAAGCATCGCGCCGGTCTCGGCGTAGGTATAGACGTTGCCGACGCTCGCCCCGACTTCCGGGATGAGGTCGACGCCGAAGCCCCCGCCCAGCGGCATGCCAAAACGCCATTTCTTCTCGTAGGACGCCACGATGCCGGGCTCGTTCCCCAGCTGGCTTCCCCATCCCGCCGCGAAGTGCTGGCCGATCAGGCTGTTGAGGACGTTGTGGGAGCCGTTCTGGATCTGCTCGCCGAGCGCCGCCGGCCCGACCACGCCGACCTGCAGCTCGAAATGGTCGAGGGTCCGGCGATCGGTTTCCTGAAACAGGCCGAAGCCGGCATAGAGCCACCCCGCGTAGGGACGATCCCGCGGGTCGGGCGGATTGCGCGTCAGGTCGACCGGCGTGAACAAAGTCTGCCCGAAGAACAGCTCGAAACGCCTGGTGCGGATGCTGCCCGGGTCGAGGAAGGTCCCCAGGAGCAGCAGGTCGGCGGCAGGCGGGGTCGCGATCGGGGTCGACAGGTAACGCGCCTCGAACCCTTGCGTGTACCATCGGTCGCCGGGGTTCGGATATCCGAAGGCGTCGTTTTCCTCGATGATGGTGATGCGCGGAGATTCCGGCGGCCCGAGCGGGACCACCGGGGCCGTGGCCGGCACCGCGATGGGCGCGGGAAGATCTGCCGCAGCCGCAGCGCTGCAGCAGCCGAGAACCGTCACTGCAACGAATGCTAAGCGACGCACCCTGGCCCCTTTCCCCGGCGCTGACGTCGAAGCCGAATCCGGATCGGCCGCCCCCCAGCGCCCGCCGGCAATCTGCGCCGCGCGGGATTTGCAAGTCAAGACAGCGCGCGGCGCAGGAGCGCGCCGTCGTTTATCCTAAGGTATTGTATCGACTGGCGAAACCGAAAAGGTCGGCGCGCGCCGCGACAGCCGAAATGTGCGCACCTGTGGTTTTCTGGTCAGACGGCAAGGGTCACACCGCGTCGCTGAAGCCTCGACGGTCGAGGAACCGATACCAGGCGACCGCAGCGGCGAAATAGAGCTTGTTGAGCCCATGGAAGGGCAGGGGGCGGACCGGCACCGGCGGAAAGGGCAGCGCCTCGCTTTCGCCGGTCGCGACGTATTCGGCCATGGCGCGCCCGAGCGCCGTCTGCAGGGCAATGCCGCGCCCCATGCAGCCGATGTCGACCAGCAGCCCGGGAGCCGGCTCGTGCAGGTGGGGCAGGAAATCCCGGGTGATCGCCAGCCGCCCGCACCAGCGGAAATCGATGCGGGCGCCGACGACCTGGGGAAACATCCGGTGCAGCATCGCCTCGAGATGCCTCCAGTCGGAGGCGTCGCGCGGCTCGCGGAACGGCCCGCGTCCGCCGACCAGCAAACGGCCCTCATCGTCGAGGCGGAAATAGATCAGCAGCTGGCGGGCATCCGAGGAGACCTGGCCGAAGGGGAGGATGGATTTCCTGACATTGTCGGACAACGGCTCGGTGGCGATCTGGTAGGAATTGGGCGCAATCACGGTTTGCCTGAGCCCGGGGACCAGGTCGCCGGTATAGCCGTTGGTGCACAGGACGACGCGGTCGGCGGTCACCTGCGGTCCGCCTGCGGTGTCGACGATCCAACGTCCGTCCGCGCGGCTGAGAGCGGTCGCCGCCGTATCGCCGTGCACCACGGCGCCGGCGGCGAGCGCCGCCCGGGCGAGCCCCCGGGCAAAGCTCAGCGGCTGGACGGCGCCGCCGCGGCGGTCGAGCCAGCCGCCGAGATATTCCGTGGTGCCGAGGCTGCGGTCGGTCTCCGCCTTGTCGAGCAGCTCGACCGGGGCACCGCGCCGCGCCCATTGCGCGCAGCGCGTCCTCACCAGTTCGGCCGTCGAGGTGGAATGCGCGCCCTGGATCCAGCCGTTGCGTTGATACGCCACGTCCATGCGGTGGCGGGCGATCAGATCGAACACCGCGTCGGCAGCGCGCCCGGCGAATGCCACCAGCCGTTCGCCGCGCTCGCCGAACTTCTCCTCGAGCTCGTCGGGATCGTATTTGAGGCCGGGGATGACCTGGCCGCCATTGCGGCCGGAGCCGCCGTAGCCCGGCTCCTTCGCCTCGACCAGGACGGTGCGCACGCCGCGCTCGGCGAGATCGAGCGCCGTCGACAGGCCCGCATAGCCGCCGCCGATCACGCAGACATCCGCGCGGGTCGACGCCCGCAGCGGCGGGGTCGGGGGCGCGGGCGCCGCGGTGGCGGCCCACAGGGACGGCTCGAGCCCGAATGGTTCGGTCATGATACGTGATCTCTTTGTGAGCATGATCTTTTTGCGAAAACCGGTGACCACTTTTCGGGATCATGCTCACATCGGATGGAGAAGACGGCGCAGGAAATCGCGGGTCCGCGGGTTTTGCGGCTCGCTCAGCAGCGGGCGGGCGGCGCCCTCCTCGACGATCACGCCGCCGTCGATGAACACGACGCGGTCGGCGACCTCCCGGGCGAAGGCCATCTCGTGGGTCACCACCACCATGGTCATGCCCTCCTCGGCGAGCGAGCGCATCACCGCGAGCACGTCGCCGACCAGCTCCGGATCGAGCGCCGAGGTCGGCTCGTCGAACAGGATCGCCCTGGGCTGCATGGCCAGCGCCCGGGCGATGGCGACGCGCTGCTGCTGACCGCCCGACAGCTGATCGGGGCGGGCATGCTCCTTGTCGGCGAGCCCGACGCGGGCGAGCAGCGCCCGGCCGCGCTCCAGTGCCGCCCCGCGCGGCTCCTTCTTCACGTAGATCGGCCCTTCCACGATGTTCTCCAGCGCAGTGCGATGGGGAAAGAGGTTGAAGCGCTGGAACACCATCGCGACCCGGGTGCGGATCGTGACAATCGAGCGGTGATCGCGCGCGACCCGCATGCCGTCGACGATGATGTCGCCGCGGTCATAGGGCTCGAGGCCGTTGACGCAGCGCAGCAGCGTCGACTTGCCGGATCCCGACGGGCCGATCACGCACACCACCTCGCCCTTGTCGACGGATGCGGAGAACCCGCGGATGACCTCGTGGGCGCCAAAGCTCTTGTGCACGTCGCAAAACTCGATCATCGGCGCGGTCATTTGCGGCCGAACCGCCTTTCCAGCGCGCCGACCATCAGGATCAGCGGAATGCTCATGGCGAGATAGAGCAGCGCCACCAGGGTGAACACCGTCATGTTCTTGAACGTCGAGGAGGCGATCAGCTTGCCCTGCAGCGCGAGCTCCGCCACCGTGATGGTGGAGGCCTGCGAGGAATCCTTCAGCATCATGATCATGATGTTGCCGTAGGGCGGCAGCGCGATGCGCACCGCCTGCGGCAGGATCACCCGGCGCATCATCATCGTCCAGCCCATGCCGAGCGATTGCGCAGCCTCCACCTGGCCGTGATCGATCGCCTCGATGCCGGCGCGGAAATTCTCCGCCTGGTAGGCCGAATAGGCGATGCCGAGCCCGATGATGGCGGCCTGCAGCGCGGAGAGCGTGATGCCGGCCTCCGGCAGCACGAAATAGATATAGAACAGCTGCACGATGATCGGGATGCCGCGGATCAGGTTGATGACGATCGCGGTCGGTCCGGCGAGCGCCCGGATGCCGGAGACCCGGAGCAGCGCCCAGACCAGGCCGAGCACCGTGGAGAGCGCCAGCGACCCGACGGTGACGATGATCGTGAGCTTCACGCCGATGAGCAGGATCGGCATGAACTCGATGGTGTCGGCGAGGAGGCGTTGCATCTGCGTCGTAGGATGGGCCGAGCCCTTCGCGAGACCCATCAAGCGGCGTTGCGTGCGGCAACGATCGTTGATGGGTTTCGCTGCCGCTCAACCCATCCTACAGTCCCCACTTGGCAAGAATCTTCTGCAGGCTGCCGTCGGTCTTGAGCCTGGCGAGCGCCGCGTTGATGGCGCCGAGCAATTCGCCGTCGCGCTTGCGCACGCCGATGCCGATCGAGCCGGTGATGGTCGACTTGAACGACTTGACCAGCCGCACCTCGGGAAACAGGTTCTGCTGGAGATTGTAGGCGAGGATCGGATAGTCGGCGAATCCCGCCTGCAGGCGGCCGGTGTTCACGTCGCGCAGGATGTCGGGAATGGTGTCGTAGATCTTCACCTCGGCGAACAGGCCGGTCTTGCGCAGCGGCTCGACATAGACGGTGCCGACCTGGGCGCCGACCGTCCTGCCCTTGAGGTCCTCGAACTTCTCGTAGGCCGTGGCGTCGGCCTTCGGCACGATCAGGCCCTCGCCGTAGGAATAGACCGGCTCGGAGAATTCGATGACCTCGCGGCGCGCGGGCGTGATGTACATGGCGGCCGAGATGATGTCGATCTTGTCCGAGGTGAGCGCCGCGATCAGGGTGGAGAACTGCATCGGCTCGATCTCGACGGCAAAACCCGCGATCTTTCCGACCTCGGTGACGAGGTCGACCATCACGCCCTGGATGGTGTTGGTCTTGGTGTCGAGGAAGGTGAACGGGATCCCGGTCGGCGTCGAGCCGACCTTGCGGACCTGCTGGGCGGCGGCGGGACCAAGCACGATCCCGCTGAGGAGCGCGACAGCGACAAGGATTCTGCGGACCGGCATGCGAGCGCCCCCTCGGGTTCTGCGGCTGAGAGCGGGAAAAGCATCCCACATCGCCGGCCGGGATGAAAAGCCCGGATCCCGGAAAATCGCGCCCGACGACGGCTCGGCGCGGCCCGGACCGTCGAGGGCCTTCTCGCAATGAAGCTCGAGCATGCGCGCGTCAGGCCGCCGCCACGCCGCGGCCGCCTCTGCGGATCATCTCGAGCACCTGCGCGGCCGAGCACGGCCGGCTCAGCAGATAGCCCTGCACCTCGGTGCAGCCGGCCGTGCGGACCATCTCGAGCTGATCCATGGTCTCGACGCCTTCGGCGGTCGTCTCGATGCCGAGGCTGGCGCCGAGCCGCGCCACCGCCTGGATGATCGCCACATTGTCGGGATTGCGGTCGACGCCCGAGACGAACGAGCGGTCGATCTTGATCCGGTCGAACGGAAAGCTGCGCAGATAGCTCAAGCTGGAGTAGCCGGTGCCGAAATCGTCCATCGAGATCCGCACCCCGAGCGCGCGCAGCTGATGCAGCATGGCGCGGATCGTATCGTCGTCCTGCAGCAGCACCGCCTCGGTGATCTCCAGCTCGAGCCGATGCGCCGGCAGGCCGGTGGTGGCGAGCACCTGCGTCACCAGGGTGACGAAGCCGCGGCTGCGCAATTGCACCGGCGAAAGATTGACCGCCACCCGGATCGACGCCGGCCACCGCGCCGCCTCGGCGCAGGCGCGGCGCAGCACCACCTCGCCGAGCGGGACGATGAGGCCGGTCTCCTCGGCGACCGGGATGAACTCCGAGGGCGGCACCGTCCCGCGCTCGGAATCGCTCCAGCGCAACAGCGCCTCCATGCCGGTGAGCTCGTTGGTCAACAGGTTGACCTGCGGCTGATAGGCGAGCTCGAACTTGCCCGCCGCGAGCGCCTGGCGCAGGTCAAGCTCGAGTGCGCGCCGCGCCTGGATGCGGGCATCCATGTCCGGCTCGAACCAGCGGAACGTGCCGCGTCCGGCGGCCTTGGCGTGATAGAGCGCGAGATCCGCGCATTTCATCAACTGGTCGCTCGCCGTGCCGTGCTGGGGCGCCAGCGCCATGCCGATGCTGATCCCGCTGTTGATCTCGTGCCCGTCGATGACGATCGGCTCGGACATGATCTCCACCAGGCGCCGGGCCAGGGCCTCGCTCGTCTCCTGCTCGGTGGGGCGGTGCAGGATGGCGAACTCGTCGCCGCCGAGCCGGGCGACGGTGTCGCGCTCCTGCACGGCGGCGCGCAGCCGCTCGGCCACGCAGCGCAGCAGCTTGTCGCCGATCGGGTGGCCGAGCGTGTCGTTCACGTTCTTGAAGTTGTCGAGGTCGAGATAGAGCACGGTCATCTGCTCCCGCTCGGCGACGACCCGCGCCAGGCCTTCCGCCATCTTCTCGTGCATCAGCACGCGATTGGGCAGCTCGGTCAGCGGATCGTGGCTCGCCATGCGGGCGATGCTCTCCTCCGCGCGGAATTTTTCCGTGACGTCCTCGTGGGTGGCGACCCAGCCGCCGTGCATCATCCGCTGATGCACGATCTTGATCACGCGGCCATCCGCCATCTGGCGGTGATAGGTGTGGCCGCCTTCGCCGATCCTCCTGACATAGTCGTCGTAGAGCTCCTCGGCGGAGACCTCGGGATGGTTTCCCATGTCGACGCTGTGCTGGAGCAGCTCGCGCATGGTGATGCCGGGGAGCACCACGTCGGGCGACAGGTCGTACATCTTGAGATAGCGCCGGTTGCACACGATGAGACGAAGGTCGGCGTCCAGCATGAACAGGCCCTGGGACATGTTGTTCAGGGCGGCGTCGAATCGCAGATACTGCTCCTTGAGCAGCATGACGGCCGCGGCACGCTCCGCCTCGATCTTCTTGCGCTCGGTGATGTTCTCGAAGGTCCCGACCCAGCCGCCCGTCGGCATCGGGCGGACGGAAACCGCGATCGTCCGCCCGTCGGCCATCGTCTGGTCGTAGGCGAGCGGGCGCTTCTCGGCGAGCATGGCGAGCCGCGGCGCCATGAGCTCGTCAACCGTCTTGCCCGGATATTGACCGCTCGACACCCCGTGCTCGAAGATCCCCCGCATGGTGATCCCGGGCTTCAGCACCTCGGGATCGCCCCTGAATATTTCGACGGCGAGATCGTTGCAGACGAGCAGGCGGTTGTCGGCGTCGAACATGCACAGGCCGCGCGACATGTTGTTGAGGGCGGCGTCGAATCGCAGGTTCTGCTCGCGGATCCTTTCCTCCGAGCGCTCGAGGTCGGTGATGTCCTCGTAGGTGCCGACCCATCCGCCGTCGGCCATCGGCCTGTGCCGCACCGCTATCAGGCGCCCGTCGGCCAGCCGGCGATGCAGGACCGCCTCGCCATTGACGATCAGCCGCTCCTTGAACTCGTCGAAGACCTGCTCGGCGGTGGCCCCCGGCTCATGAATGCCGCGAGAGACGCTCAACCGGATGATGTCGATAAGCGCGGTGCCGGGCCTCACGTCATCGGGATCGAGGCCGTAGATGTCGAGGTAGCGCTGGTTGCGGACGACGATCCGCAGGTCTGCGTCATAGGCGCAAAGCCCGTGCGGCAGGTTCTCGAGCGCTGCGTCGAACAGCAGGTTCTGCTGCCGCAGGACCTCCTTCTGGTTGGTTCGATCGGTGACGTCCTGGGCCGAGCTGACCCATGTGCCGTCCGCCGCCGGCGTGGACTCCAGCGCGATGGTGCGGCCGTCCAGCATCTCCAGATCGAAAGCGAACCCCGCTCCGAGCGCCATGCGCTCCGTGCGCAGGGCGAGGAATTGCCCGACGACTGCAGGCGCCAGCCTGCCCTCCCGGGCGCAGCGCTCGACAACTTCGCGCAACGGCATGCCCGGGCGCACGTCGTCTGCCGACAGGCCCAGGATGTCGAGGAACTGCCGATTGACCAGGACGATCGTCTGCCCGGAATCCTCCACGCAGACGCCGTGCGCCGTCGCCGCCAGCGCAATCTCGTGCACGGCGAGTCGGGCTTGCAGTCGCTCGATCTCGACGCTGGCGGATTTTTTGCGGATGATCGTCGTCCCGTGGTTCGCGCCGCCCGCGCGTTGGCAGCGGGAAGCCTCCAACACCATACGAGACAGCCTGGAATCCGCCGTTAATGCGCGTGGTTTACGGAACACTGAGCCGATCGCACGGTTACCGGAACCGGTCGGCGATGTGCGGACGATCCGGGGTATCGCCGTCACCTTCGATTAACCATCGTCGCCTACGGATGCCCCGGAGGCGGCGAAGCGGGACGATGGAAGGCGCGGCACAGGCGCTTCACGCGTGCGGCCGCGCCTGCGGAGGGAGCCTAAGACGATGACCGAACCCGGCGACACCTCGGCGAACGTCCGGTGCTGCATCGCCGGCGGCGGGCCCGCCGGAATGATGCTGGGTCTCCTGCTCGCCCACGCCGGGGTCGAGGTCGTGGTGCTGGAGAAGCACGCGGACTTCCTGCGGGACTTCCGCGGCGACACGATCCATCCCTCGACGCTGGAGATCATGTCCGAGCTCGGCGCGCTCGACGAGCTCCTTAAGCGGCCGCACCAAAAGGTGCGCGAGGTCAAGGCCCGGATCGGCGATCTGGGCCTGACTGTCGCGGATTTCTCCCATCTGCCAACCCGTTGCAAGTTCATCGCGCTCATGCCGCAGTGGGATTTCCTGAACTTCCTCGCCGAGCAGGCCCGGCGCTACCCGACGTTCCGCCTCGAGATGCGGGCCGAGGTGAGCGACCTCCTGGTCGAGGGCGGGCGCATCTCCGGCGTCCGCGCGATGACGCCCGCCGGCAACCTGGACGTGCGCGCCGATCTCACCATCGGTGCCGACGGCCGGCATTCCGTGGTGCGCGAGCGGGCCGCGCTGGCGGTGATGGACCTGGGGGCGCCGATCGACGTGCTGTGGCTCAGCCTGTCGAAGCGGCCGGGCGATCCGGACCAGGCCCTTGGGCGCTTCGATGCCGGACGCATCCTGGTAATGCTCGACCGCGGCGACTACTGGCAGTGCGCGTTCGTCATTCCCAAGGGAGGTCTCGAGGCGATCAGGCAGCGGGGCTTGGCGGCCTTCCGCCAGGAGATCGCCGCGCTGGCGCCGTTCCTCAGCGACCGCGTCGACGAGATCGGCGGCTGGGACGACGTCAAGCTCTTGACCGTGAGGGTCGACCGGCTGGCCCGATGGTATCGGCCGGGGCTCCTGTGCATCGGCGACGCCGCCCACGCCATGTCGCCGATCGGAGGCATCGGCATCAATCTGGCGATCCAGGATGCGGTCGCCGCCGCCAATATCCTGGCCGAGCCGCTTCGGCGCGGGGTGGTCGCGGCGGACGACCTCGAAAAGGTGCAGCGCCGTCGCGAATTCCCCACGCGCCTGACGCAATGGGCGCAAGTCACGATCCAGAACAGGATCATCACGCCGGTGCTCGGCCGCACCGGCAAGCTGCCGCTGCCGTGGCCGGTGAAGCTCTTGAGCCGCTGGCCCTTGCTGCGCCGCATCCCGGCAAGACTGATCGGCATGGGTGTCCGGCCCGAGCACGTGCGGACGCCCGATCTCGCGGCCGGCGAGCCGGCGCAGTAGGGCTGCGCAGGTCCGTCAGTCAGGAATTTGCATAGGCCAGTTCCGCACCCTTACGTGCGCAAAAAGCCTTCCACCTCGCTCTCCGCCCAGGCCAGCGTCTTCTCCATCGGCTCGCCCTGCATGTGGCGAACGATCATCTTGCACATGATGCCCTGCACGTAGATCTGCACGGCGATCTTCGGCGGTGCCGGCGCGCCGGCGATCGAGACCTTCTGGTGGTCGTAGGGGTTCGGATAGTGAAAGAGCGTCCCCTTGGGGGGACCTGCGTCGGCCCAGGTCTTGAGGGTGGTCAGGTTGGCGTAGGGCGGGATGTCGAAACCCTCGCTTGCCGCCACCATGCGCTCGATCGGCTGGGGCTGCGAGAGGTGGGTGAGCAGGCTCTTGGCCGCGGACTTGTTCTTGCTGAACGACCAGATCCCCCAGAAATACGGGATGTTTGGGGTGAAGCGGCCCTTCGGCCCGGCCGGCATGCCGTGCGTCCACAGCTGCTCGGCAACCTGGGGTGCGTCGCGCTTGGCGACCGCCCAGGCGCTCGGCGGGTTGAGGATCAGCGAGCCCTTGCCGGAGATCAGGTATTTGTTGTTGGAGGCGTCGTCCCATGACGGCGCGTCGGGCGGGCAGAGGCGGGCGAGGCGGACATAATAGTCGAGCGCCTGGCGCACCGGGTCGGTCCTGACCGTGAGGTTGCCCTTGGCGTCGACCAGGGCGGCGCCGAACGCGTCGAAGATCGCGCCGGCGCTGTCGACCGAATCGGTGGTCGTGCCGAGCCCGATCCCGAATGGAAAGCCGGCCTTGTGGCACGCCGCGGCCGCCGCCAGGAAGGCGTCGAGCGTCCAGCCGTCCGCCTTCGGCGGGGCGCCGGCCGGATACATGGCCAGGAGGTCGATGCCGGCATGCTGCTTGAGCAGATCGATGCGCGAGCACGGTCCCTTGATGTTGCTGCCGCGCGTCGCCGGCACCGCCAGCCAATGGCCTTCGGACTTGCCGAGATACTGCGCGGTGGCGTTGACCGCGCCGTTCTGCCGGATCAGCGGCTCCATGACGTCGTCGACCGGCTCCAGCTGGTTGGGGTGATCGGCCGGACCCCAGCAGCGGAACGTCAGGATGTCGTGGCCGGAGCTGGCCAGCGCCTCGGCCTGCTCGGTCAGCAGCAGCTTGTTGCCCTGCGACGTGATGTAGTCGATCCCGACCTCGACCTTCTCCCGGGCGCCCCATTCCTCGATCAGCAAGGTGCTCGCCGCATTGGCGCCGGGCACCCAGTGATCCCACAGCCCGATCGTCAGCCGGCCGGCCGCGTGCGAGCCGCGGACATGCGGCATGGCCACCAGCGCGGTGGATACCGCGGAGGTCGCGAGAAAACGTCGTCGCGTCAACTTGTGTGCAGGCATCAGCATGCTCTCCCTGTGGAAAACGGAGCACAGACGCGCCAAGTGTTTTTGGTCTTCGACGGCACGGTCGAAACCGCGTGCGCATTCCGCCTCCGTCGTGGCGGAGCCTAAACCGATCCCGCGGCATTGTCTCGTCCGGCGGCGGCCTTACCGTGGTTGCTGCGATGCAGCATCGCGACACCCGCTGGGCGATAACCGTCGGTCGATCGTCAGGCCAGCGCCAACCTCAAAGCGACAGGCTCATCTGGGAACCAGCCTCGGTGTCCGTCGTGAGGCTCGACAGCGTGACGCCGAGCAGGCGAACGCCTTTCGGCACCGGCATGAGCCGCGACAGAAGGTCGAGGCTCAGCTGCTCCAGCTCGGCCCGACCGGCGACCGCCTGGGCGAGCGACCGGCTGCGCGTGATCAGCCGGAAGTCCGCGTACTTGACCTTGAGGACCACGGTGCGGCCGCTGGTGCCCGTGGTCTCGCAGTGGTGCCAGAGCTTGTCGAGGATCGGCTGCAGCGCGTCGCACATGGCGGAAAATTCCGTCAGGTCGACGAGGAAGGTGTTTTCCACGCCGATCGACTTGCGGATGCGGTCGGCACGCACCGGCCGCTCGTCGATGCCGCGGGAAATCCAGTAGTAGTGATGACCGGACTTCCCGAAATGCTGCTGGAGAAACGCCAGCGTCTGCGCCCTGAGATCGCTGCCGCTGTGGATGCCGAGTCCGTGCATCCTGGCCGTGGTGGCGGGCCCGACGCCGTGAAACTTTCCGACCGGCAGCGTCTCGACGAAGGCCGGTCCCATGCCGGGCGTGATGACGAAGAGCCCGTCCGGCTTGCGGTAGTCGGACGCCAGCTTGGCGAGGAACTTGTTGTAGGACACGCCGGCCGAGGCGGTGAGCCCGGTCTCGGCGCGGATTTTTTCCCGGATCTCCTCCGCGATCCGGGTGGCCGAGGAAATTCCCTTCGGGTTTTCGGTCACGTCGAGATAGGCCTCGTCGAGCGACAGCGGCTCGACCAGCGCCGTGTAGTCGGCGAGGATATTTCGGACCTGCAGCGACACCTCCCGGTAGACCTCGAAGCGCGGCTTCACGAAGACGAGCTCCGGGCATTTGCGCCGGGCGGTGACCGAGGGCATGGCCGAGCGGACGCCGAACGCGCGCGCCTCGTAGCTCGCCGCCGCCACCACGCCGCGCTCGCGCGCGCTGCCGACCGCCACCGGCCGTCCGCGCAACAGCGGATCGTCGCGCTGCTCGACCGACGCATAGAAGGCATCCATGTCGATATGGATGATCTTTCGCGGCGGCCTGGGCTCGGCCGATGGCTCGGTTGCGTCCTGCATGGGTCACGTCCGAAACGGCTTGGCGAGGGTCGCGTCACCAGCGTTTGATTCTCAATCATTGAGCTGGTGACAACACAAAGTACCTGGTTAGTGGGTGTTCCCGGCTGACGGCGCGGAAGGAGCCGTCAGCAGAGCGTTGCTCAAGCGGCTCGCTCGATCCTGTAGGGCCGAACCAGGAGATCGGCCGGGAGCTTCCACGCTTCGCTGATCCTGTGGATCATGTCGACGGTCAGCGCGCGCCCGCGCGAAAGAATTTCCGACGCGCGGGAGCGCGAGCCCAGCAACTCGGCCAGCTCGGCCTGGGTATGCCCAAACTCGTCGATCGCATGATGCAGGACGTCGATCGGGTCGACGCGATCGCCGATCTCGATTGGCCACCACTTCGCTTCGTATATTTCGACAAGCGCGAGGAGCACATCGAGCTTGTCGGCCTCCTCGGTGCCCTCAGGCGCGCCCCAGCAGGCCGCGATCTCGGCGAGCGCTGCACGGTGATCCTCGTCTGTACGGATCGGTCGGATGTCCATCGAGACCTTCCTCAGAATTGCGCCACGGTCAGAGCATGTTCCCAATACGGGAACAAGTGCCTTCGGCATCAACCGACGCTGTTGGCGGCCTCGCTACCGACTGCCCGCCGCCCATTTCGGATTGTTGATCGCCAGCGCTTCGGCGAGCGACCGGCGGACATGCTCGCGCAGCGCCGCATCGTCCTGCGCGATGGCGCCAGAGCGGATGCGCTCCACCAGCTCGTCGTTCAGCGTCTCCAGCGTGCCGTCGTGACCGAGCAGCGCGGCAAGCCGCGCCCGCTCGGCCGCGGCATGGCCGTCGCCGAGCGCGAGCTCGCGGCGCACGATCGCCAGCACGTTGACGGTGACGCGGGTCTGGAAGCGGTGATAGCCGGTGAGCGTCGGCAGCAATTCCTGCTCGAGATATTTGGCGGCGGCCTCGATCAGGATTTTTGCGTCGGGCTTGCTCTTCGGCATGTCAGTCGCGTCCCTCGATGAGCGCGAGAAAATCCCACAGCGGCTCCTCGGTGCGCCGCCCGATCGCCGACTGCTCGACGCTGATCGGCTCGGTGCCGTCGCGCCAGCGCAGACCTTTGCGCAGGCACACGACCGCCCATTTGACGTTGCCGAAAGCCTCCCAGAAGCGCACGTGGGCGGGATCGACCGGGCATCCGCCGGCCTGCTCGTAGGCGGCAAAAAACTCCTGGCGGGTCGCGCATCCGGCGGCCGGCAGCGGTCCGCCGAACCGCCAGGTGCGGCAGCACATCCAGCCGAGATCCTGCATCGGGTCTCCCGTCTGGGCGAGCTCCCAGTCGAGCACGAGGCGTACGCCGTCCTCGCCGACGATGAAATTGCCCATGCGAAAATCGCCGTGCAGCACGGTGCGCCGGGCCTGCCGCGGCAGGTGCTGCTCGATCCAGCGAAAGCCGAGCTCGAGGGCGGGCAGCCGATGACCGTAATGGTCGGCGATACGGCGATAGAGCGCGAGCTGCGCGGCGGCGTCCTGATGTTTGAGGAACGGCAGGGCCGCCGCGTCGATCCGGTGGATCGCCGCCAGAATGGTCCCGCACTGCCGTCCGAGCGTGCCGCGCACCGCAGCGAACCGTTCGTCGCGGAGAATTCTTGGTGCCAGGCTTTCGCCCGCCGCCCGTTCGGTGATGACCGCCGGGCCCAACCCGTCACCAGGCTCCAGCACGGCGCGCACTTTGGGCGCCGGAACTCCGGCGGCGACCGCCGCCATCATGACGCGGGCGTCCTCCGCGGCGCTCAGCCGCGGCGTGAGACCCGCCAGAGGATCGGGGACCGTGCCCGCTCCAACGTCGGTCGCCTGCAGGATGAAGGCCTCGCGGGCGGCACCAATCTCCGCATCGAACGACCAGGTGGTTTTCGTCGCGCCACCGGTCAGCCTGGCAAGCCCGTGGAGGCGCCCCGGCGGGCCGATGTGGCGGGCTACCGCGTCCTGCAGCCGGCCGGCGAAGGCGGCATCCGCGGTCAAGTCGCCGACCGCTCTTTGCCGCCGATCAACCCGAACAGGTGGCCGGCGACTTTTCGCATCTGGATCTCCTCGGAACCCTCGGTGATGCGGTAGCGGCGGTGATGGCGATAGATGTGCTCGAACGGCTTGTGCCGCGAATAGCCGATGCCGCCGTGCACCTGCATGGCGCGGTCGGCGGCCTCGCAGACCAGGCGGTTTGCCCGGTAGTTGCACATCGACACCTTGTCGGAAAGTTTGGTCGCCACCTCGGGCTTCGACATCTGATCCATCTCCCAGGCGGTCTTGTGGATCAGCGCCCGCAGCATCGCCGCCTCGGTGTGCAACTCGACCAGCGGGAACTGGATCGCCTGGTTCACGGCGAGCGGCTTTCCGAACGGTTTTCGCCGATGCGCATAGGCGACGCTTTCGTCGATGCAGTACTGCGCGGCGCCGAGCGAGGAGGCAGCCTGGCGGATACGGTTTTCGTGGACGAAATGCTGCGCCACCGCCAGCCCGTCCTCGGGATCGCCAAGAATGTCGTCGTCCGACACCCGGACGTCCTTCAGCGAGATCCGCGGATGGTCGGTCGGCATGTTGAAGGTCCACAGATACTCCTCGATGCGGAATCCGTCGGAGGCGGTCGGGACGATGAAGCAGGTGATGCCCTTGGCGGCGCCGTCCTTGCCCCCGGTGCGCGCGAAGATGAAGTCGTGGGTGGCGGTGTGCAGGCCGGAATTCCACATCTTCTCCCCGGAAATTTTCCAGCCGTTGCCGTCGCGCAGCCCCCGGGTCTCCATGAAGGTGGCGTCGGAGCCGTGCTCCGGCTCGGTCAGGCCGAACGCCACCTTGATCGAGCCGTCGAGAATTCTCGGGATGAATTTCTCCTTCTGCGCGGCGGTCCCGAAATCGCGGAACATCAGCACGGTCGGCAGGTTGCCGACGATCGAGCTCTCGTTCTGCAGGTCGTTGTGCAGGCCGAGACCTTTGGCCGCCAGATGCTCGCGGATGATCGCCATGGCGAGATTGGAGCCATCGCGGCCGCCGTATTCCCTCGGCAGCGCGAAGCGGTAGTGCCCGGCCTTGTCGGCGCGCCGCTTCATCTCGGCGAGCAGATCCTCCCAGTCGCGCCGCGGCAGGCCGCCGCCTTCGAAATCCGTGCGCGCCCATTCGCGCCGGTGGTCGAAGAACCGGATGTTGTCGTCCTCAAGCTCCAGCGGCCTGATCTCGCGCGCGATGAAGGCGTCGAGCTCGGCCAGGTAGGCGGCGATGTCGGCGGGAATCGCGAAGTCCATTGCAGGGTCTCCCCGGATCTCTCAGTCGGCTCCCTTGACGTGACGCCGGCGGATACGCCGTACCACGAGCCAGATCGCCAGCACGGCGACCGGCACGAAGGCGGCGGTCGCGTAGGACGGCTCGATCGGCAGGCCGGCCTCGGCCAAGGCCTTCACCACATAGCCGAACAGCGCGACCACGTAATAGCTGATCGCCGCTACCGACAAGCCCTCGACGGTAGCCTGGAGGCGCAGCTGCATCCGGGTGCGCTCGTTCATCGAGCGCAGCAGGTTGCGGTTCTGCTGCTCGAGCTCGACGTCGACGCGGGTGCGCAGCAGGTTGGCGGTGCGCGCCAGCTTGGTCGACAGGTTGGCCTGGCGCTGCTCCAGCGTCGCGCAGGTGCGCATGGCGGGCGCCATGCGTCGCGCCAGGAACGACGACCAGGTGGGAAAGCCGGCGACCGGCGTCTCGCCGATGGTCTGCAGGCGGAGCTGGACGATCTCCGCATAGGCGCGGCTGGCGCCGAAACGGAATCCGCTCGCCGCGGCGCCGGCCTCGAGCTCGGCGGCGAGGGCGGTCAACTCGTCGAGCAGGCGCTGGTTGGCGGTGAGCCCCTGCGAATGCCGCAGCTCCTCGGTGACTTCCGCCAGCCGCCGCTCGATGCGGCCGATCGAGGGAGCGAGCCGCTGCGCCTCGGGCAGGCCGAGCAGGCCGAGGGTCCGGTAGGTCTCGATCTCGAGCACGCGCTGGGTGAGCGCCCCGGCGCGGTCCGGACCAAGCCCGCGGTCGACCACCAGGATGCGCACGAAGCCGGCCGGGTCGCATTGGAAGTCTGTGGCGATCAGCGCGGCACCGTCGGCGGTCTCTGCCATGGCAAGGCTGGCGCGGTCGAACAGCCGCTCCGGCGCGATGCGCTCGGCGCCGGCGGCGACCAGGTCGAGATCGACCGCGACCAGCACCGGACCGGGCTGCGGCACCAGTCCCATGGACGAGGCGATGGCGGCGGCTGCCGGGTGGAAGGGCGTGGCGTCCCCCAGCCGCTCGGAGGCGAGCTCCCACGTATAGGTGGTGAATTCCGAATGCTGCTCCCAGCGCAGCGCGGTCGCGCCGAACACCAGGCGGTGATGATTGTCGGTCGGCTTCGGCGCCACCAGCCCGCGGCGGGTGCAGAAGTCGACGAGGGCGGCACGGTCGGCCTGGGCGTGCTCGGCCGCGGTCTGGAAGGCGAAATGCAGCACCCGCCGGGGCGAGTCGACGGCGGTGAACGGACGGGCATGGACCTCGCCGAGCACCACCGCACGCAGCGGATGCGGCGTGAGACTCGCGCCATCCGCTTCGCCGATCCTCACCTCCGCGCTCATCCGCGTCCCCGTGGCATGCAGGGGGTGGTTTGACAAGCCGCCGCCGCCGGCATGGCCGTTTGGTCGCGACGGGGCACGGACTGATGAAAAAACAGGCTGATGCCCATCGGGTAGGCGGCCGCCCTGGCCGGTGGGACCCAAATGCCTGAAAAATCATCGAAAAGCACGTCCCGTGATCGCGATCGGCTTGGCACGCCCATTGCTAAATCCATTGCGGCGACGCGACGAGGCGCGTGGCCGAACGATGGAGCATGCCGCATGTCGACCTTCGAGGATGCGTTCGATCCGGCGCGCCGGCTCGGGGGCGGCTGCAGCTGCGGCGGCCATGCCAACGAGCGCGAGCACGATCACGCCCAGCGCCTGCAGCAGCAGGCGGTGGCAGCGGACGAGCAGCGACGGTTCGAGGGGATCGTCGCCTCGGCGGTGATGCGGGCGATGTTTCCCAAGGACGCGGCGCGCCGCGCCTTCCTGAAGAAGCTCGGGGCCGCGACGGCGCTCGCCGCCCTCGGGCAATTTTTCCCGCTGAAGACCGCGACCGAGCTGCTCGCCCAAGGCGTCGGCGCCATCGAGAAGAAGAGCCTGAAGGTCGGCTTCATCCCGATCACCTGCGCGACGCCGATCATCATGGCGCATCCGATGGGATTTTACGCCAGGCACGGCCTCGACGTGGAGGTGATCAAGACGGCAGGCTGGGCGGTGATCCGCGACAAGACTTTGAACAAGGAATACGACGCCGCCCACATGCTCTCGCCGATGCCGCTCGCCATCACGCTCGGCGCCGGCTCGACCGCCATCCCCTACACGATGCCGGCGGTGGAGAACATCAACGGCCAGGCGATCACGCTCGCCGTCAAGCACAAGGACCGCCGCGATCCCAAGGACTGGAAGGGCTTCAAGTTCGCGGTGCCGTTCGACTACTCGATGCACAACTATCTGCTGCGCTACTACGTCGCCGAGCACGGCCTCGATCCGGACGCCGACATCCAGATCCGCGCGGTGCCGCCGCCCGAAATGGTCGCCAACCTGCGGGCCGACAACATCGACGGCTTTCTGGCGCCCGATCCGGTCAACCAGCGCGCGGTCTATGACGGGGTCGGCTTCATCCACCTGCTCTCCAAGGAGATCTGGGACCGCCACCCGTGCTGCGCGTTCGCTGCCTCCAAGGAGTTCGTCACCCAGATGCCGAACACGTTTGCGGCGTTGCTCAAGGCGATCATCGACGCCACCGCATTCGCGGCAAAGCCGGACAACCGCAAGCAGATCGCCGAGGCGATCGCGCCGGCCAACTATCTCAACCAGCCGGTGACGGTGGTCGAGCAGGTGCTCACCGGCACTTTTGCCGACGGCCTCGGCAACGTGCGGAAAGTCCCCGACCGCATCGACTTCGATCCTTTTCCCTGGGAGTCGTTCGCCGTCTGGATCCTCACCCAGATGAAGCGCTGGGGCCAGATCAAGGGCGATGTCGACTACCAGAGCGTGGCACGCCAGGTTTTTCTCGCCACCGACACCGCGGCCCTGATGCGCGAGGCCGGACTGACCCCGCCGACCGCCACCACGAAGACTTTCGTGGTGATGGGCAAGACGTTCGACCCGGCCAAGCCGGAGGAGTACATCGGCAGCTTCGCCATCAAGCGGGCGTGAGCATGCGGGTAGGGTGGGCAACATCGCCTGTCGTGGCGCCGTTTGTTGCGCCGGGCCATTGCGCGATGTTGCCCACGCGGGCAAGCAAACCCGCGTGGGCAAGGCGGATCTCGCGCGGTGCATCAAACACCGATAGTGGCCGCCTTGCCCACCCTACGAAATTGGCACGGTCACGGATCATCCCATGTCGGCCTCGCTGAAATTCCGCGCGGCGGTGGTGTCGCTCGCGCTGTTCGCAGCGTTCGTGCTGGCCTGGCATCTGGCGACGCGCGGCATCGGGCCGGTCGCCCAAATGGATCCCGAATACGCCAAGCTGATGGGGGTGACCGCCACCCAGGGCAAGTCGGCGATGCCGGGGCCGCTCGACGTCGGGGCAAAAATTCTCGAGCACCTGAAGGACCCGTTCTACGACCGCGGGTCGAACGACAAGGGGCTCGGCATCCAGCTCGCCTGGTCGATCGCCCGGGTCGGCGTCGGCTATCTGCTCGCCTTGCTGGTCGCGATTCCCGTCGGCTTCGTCATCGGCATGTCGCCCTTGATGAGCCGGGCGCTCGACCCCTTCATCCAGGTGATGAAGCCGATCTCGCCGCTCGCCTGGATGCCGCTCGCGCTCTACACCATCAGGGACTCAGGTCTTTCGGCGATCTTTGTCATCTTCATCTGCTCGCTGTGGCCGATGCTGATCAACACCGCCTTCGGCGTCGCCGGGGTGCGGCGCGAATGGCTCAACGTGGCGCGCACGCTCGAGGTCGGCACGCTGCGCCGCGCCTTCACCATCATCCTGCCGGCGGCGGCGCCGACCATCCTCACCGGCATGCGCATCTCGGTGGGCATCGCCTGGCTGGTCATCGTCGCCGCCGAGATGCTGGTCGGTGGCACCGGGATCGGCTATTTCGTGTGGAACGAGTGGAACAACCTGTCGATCACCAACGTGATCACCGCGATCCTGGTGATCGGCGTGGTCGGCATGCTGCTCGACCAGATGCTCGCCCGCCTGACCCGTCTCGTCACCTTTCCGGAGTGACGAGCATGCCGGGCGAGAAATTCATCTCCATCGAGGGCGTCGCAAAGAAATTCCCGGCGCCAGGCGGCGGCGAGACCACGGTGTTCGAGAATCTCTGGCTCGCCATGCGGCGCGGCGAGTTCACCTGCGTGATCGGCCATTCGGGCTGCGGCAAGACGACGGTCCTCAACATTCTGGCCGGGCTCGACGCGCCGTCGGAAGGCGTCGTCATCGTCGACGACCAGGCGATCGAGGGCCCGAGCCTCGACCGCGCCGTGATCTTTCAGAGCCACGCGCTGCTGCCGTGGCGCAGCGTGCAGGGCAATGTGTCCTATGCGGTGACCTCGCGATGGCGGCGCTGGGAGAAGGCGCGGGTGCGGGCGCAGGCGCAAAGATTCATCGACCTGGTCGGGCTGACCGGCGCCGAGCACAAGCGGCCGGCGGAGCTCTCCGGCGGCATGAAGCAGCGCGTCGGCATCGCTCGGGCGCTCTCGATCGAGCCGAAAATCATGCTGATGGACGAGCCGTTCTCGGCGCTCGACGCGCTCACCCGCGGCACCCTGCAGGACGAGGTGCGGCGCATCTGCCTGACCACCGGCCAGACCGTGTTCATGATCACCCACGACGTCGACGAGGCGATCTATCTGGCCGACCGCATCGTGCTGATGACCAACGGCCCGGGTGCCGTGCTCGCGGAAATCGTCGAGAACCCGCTGCCCAAGGCGCGCGGTCGCGCCGACGTGCACCGCCATCCGCTCTACTACGCGGTGCGCAACCACATCATCGACTTCTTGGTGACCCGCAGCCGCACGTTCGCGGCAGACAGCGGCGCCGGCTTCGATCCGCGCCGGGTGCCGGTGGTGCGCCCGGGCCTGCCCGAGCCGGCGCTCGCGCCGGAACCATCCGCCACGCGCCTCGGCGCCACCGAGGCGGCGAATTTCTGACACGATGCCATCCAAGCCAATCCGGGAAAGGAGACGACCATGAAGCGCGAAGAGCTCACCGAAAAAATCCTCGACATCAAGCGGGAGAAGGGGTTCACCTGGAAATACATCTGCGACGAGATCGGCGGCTTTTCCCCGATGCTGATCGTCGGCGCGCTGCTCGGCCAGATGAAGCTGACGAAGCCGCAGGCGGAGACCGCGGCAAAGCTGTTCGGGCTGACGAAGGCCGAAGAGCGGATGCTCAACGAGGTGCCGTATCGCGGCTCGCTTCCCAGCATGCCGCCGACCGACCCGCTGATCTACCGGTTCTACGAGCTGGTGATGGTCTACGGCACCACCTGGAAGGAGCTGATCCAGGAGGAGTTCGGCGACGGCATCATGTCGGCGATCGATTTCGACTTCGCCATGGAGCGCCTGCCCGATCCCAAGGGCGACCGGGTGAAGATCACCATGTCGGGAAAATTCTTGCCGTACAAATATTACGGCAATACCGGCAATACGCCGGGGTACGGGTACAAGGAGGAGTGAGGGGGCGGGCTCGTCCCGGCCATCCACGCCTTTGTTTGGTTCGCACGAAAGACGTGAATGCCCGGCACGAGGCTGGGCATGACGACGCAGAGGTCGTGCATTATTTGACCGGAGCCTGCTCCTAGCCGACCCGCCGCCCTTGCGCCCCCACGGCCTTTCCGCCACTGTCGCGATCGATTGCGGATGAACCGCAACCGACCGCGGGGAAGCGTCGATGGCGGAGATCGGGCCCGATACCGGCCGCAAGCCGGAAATACCAGCGCAAAAGCGGGTCGGGCTGTTCGTTACCTGCCTGGTCGACTTGATGCGGCCGTCGGTCGGTTTTGCTGCGGCAAAGCTTTTGGAGGATGCGGGCTGCGTCGTCGAGGTGCCGCTGCAGTCGTGCTGCGGCCAGCCGGCGTTCAACTCGGGCGACCGCGCCACCTCGCGCGACATCGCCGAGCAGGTCATCGCGGCGTTCGCCGGGTGCGATTACGTCGTGGCGCCGTCCGGCTCCTGCGCCGGCATGCTCAAGCTGCACTATCCGGAGCTGTTTCACGGCGATCCGAACTGGCTTCCCAAGGCGCAGGACTTTGCCGACCGCACGTTCGAGCTCGTCTCCTTCCTGGTCGACGTGCTCAAGGTCGAGAAGGTCCAGGCGCGCCATGACGGCACCGTGACCTATCACGACGGCTGTTCCGGCCTGCGCGAGCTCGGCGTCAGGGCGCAGCCGCGCAAGCTGCTGGCCGGCGTCGCCGGCCTGAAGCTGACTGAGCTGCCCGACGCCGACGTGTGCTGCGGCTTCGGCGGGACGTTCTGCGTCAAATATCCGGAAATCTCCAATGCGATCGTCGGCAAAAAGGCCGACGCCATCGCGGCGACCGGAGCGGACACGCTGCTCGCCGGCGATCTCGGCTGCCTGATGAACATGGCCGGCAAGCTGCAGCGCTCCGGCCGCACGGTCGCGGCGCGTCATGTCGCCGAGGTGCTGGCCGGCATGACCGACCTGCCTGCGATCGGCGAGACGCGGCTTGGGAGGGCGCGGCGATGACCATGCCGGTCACCTCGCCGGCCTTCAAGGACAATGCCCGGGCGGCGCTTGCCGACACGCAGCTGCAGAAGGCGCTGGGCGGCGGCCTCGGCTTCACCGAGCGGCGGCGCCTGGCGGTGGAGAAGCTCCCGGAATTCGACGCGCTGCGCGATGCGGCGCGCGACATCAAGGACCACACGCTGGCGCATCTCGATCTCTATCTGGAGGCCTACGACGAGCGCGTGCGCGCCGCCGGCGGCAAGGTGCACTACGCGCTCGATGCCGAGGCGGCGCGCAACGTCGTGCTCGACATCTGCCGGACGGTGGCGGCGAAAACCGTCACCAAGGGCAAGTCGATGATCGCCGAGGAGATCGGGCTCAACGATTTCCTCGAGCAGAACGGCGTGATCCCGGTCGAGACCGACCTCGGCGAATACATCATCCAGATCCGCCACGAGGCGCCCTCGCACATCATCGCGCCGGCGATCCATCTCAACAAGGAGCAGGTCGAGGAGGACTTTCGGCGCGTCCACACCCACCTGCCGCGAGACCGCAACCTGGTGGAGCCGGCGACCCTGCTGGCCGAGGCGCGCACCATCCTGCGGGAGAAATTTCTGGCCGCCGACGTCGGCATCACCGGGGCAAACTTTCTCGTCGCCGAGACCGGGACCTCGATCATCGTCACCAACGAGGGCAACGGCGACCTCACCCAGACGCTGCCGAAAATCCACATCGTGCTGGCGACCATCGAAAAGCTGGTGCCGACGCTCGACGACGTCACGCAGCTCTTGCGCGTGCTCGCCCGCTCGGCCACCGGTCAGGAGATGTCGGTCTACACCACGCTGTCGACCGGCCCGCGCCGGCCCGACGATCCGGATGGGCCGGGCGAGTATCACGTGGTCATTCTCGACAACGGCCGCTCCGCCATGCTGGGCGGCGAGTTTCAGGACATGCTGCGCTGCATCCGCTGCGGCGCCTGCATGAACCACTGCCCGATCTTCAACGCGGTCGGCGGGCACGCCTATGGCTGGGTCTATCCGGGCCCGATGGGTGCGGTGCTGACCCCGAGCCTCGTCGGCATCGACCAGGCCGGCCACCTGCCCAATGCGTCGACCTTCTGCGGGCGGTGCGAGGAAGTCTGCCCGGTGCGCATCCCGCTGCCGCGGATGATGCGCTCCTGGCGCACCCGCGAGTTCGAGCGCCACCTGTCGCCGGCGACGGCGCGCTCGGGCCTCGCAGTCTGGGCGTTCCTGGCTCGGCGGCCGCGCCTTTATGGATTCGTGACATCGATCGCGGCGCGCGTGCTGTCGCTCGCCGGGATGTTCGCCGGGCGTTTCCGCTGGCTGCCGCTTGCCTCCGGCTGGACCCGGCACCGCGATCTCGCCGCCCCGCAGGGCGCGACCTTCCAGTCGCAATGGAAGCGGCGGCACCGATGACCGCGCGCGACACCATGCTCGCCTCGATCCGGCGCTCGCTCGGGGTGAGCGGGCAGGAGGAGCCGCGGCGCAAGGCGGTGGCGGACCGGCTCGCGCAGCATCCGCAGGGGGTGATCCCGGCGCGCGGGCAATTGCCGGCAGCCGAGCGGCTGGCGCTGTTTCGCGCCATGGTGGAGGCGGCGGCCGGCACCGTGGAGGAAATTCCCCGGGTGAGCGACGTGCCGGGCGCGCTCGCGGGGTTCCTGCGCGCGCACAACCTGCCGATGGCGGTCCGCCGCGGCACCGATCCGCGTCTTGCCGCCATGCCGTGGGACAAGGAGCGCACGCTGACGGTGACGATCGGTCCGTCGGACGGGCACGACCTCGCCGCGATCTCGCACGCCTTCGGCGCCGCCGCCGAATCCGGCACCCTGATGCTGACCTCCGGCCCCGACAACCCGACCACGCTGAATTTCCTCCCCGATACCCATGTGGTCGTGGTGGCGGCAGCCGACGTCGCTGGTGACTACGAGACGGTGTGGCAGCGGCTGCGCGCGCGCTTTCCCGACAGCACCATGCCGCGCACCGTCAACCTGATCACTGGCCCGTCGCGCTCCGCCGACATCGGCCAGACCCTGATCCTCGGCGCCCACGGTCCGCGCCGCCTGCACGTCATGGTGGTCGGCGAGGCTTGAGAATCGCCGAGCGGCACATATCCCCGTCGGCGAACCGGCGTCTGCTCTGCGCCGAACGCGCGCATGCGTGATCGCCGCCAGTAACTCCGGCGCAACATCGTCAACAAATCGTTCACGCAAAACCCTCAAGTTGCCGGACCCGCCGGCAATTCGCGGGCGCCCGCCACGTTTTCGCCATACGGCGCGCACACGGGTCGGCTGGGTGGAGCAAGCGACCTGAAGTCTCGGGAGGGCCGATGTCACGTCTCCGCCTGTGTGCCTTGAGCATTGCCGTTTTCGGCCTCGCGTCGCCTGCCGCCGCCCAGTTCGGCGTGCCGATGGTGCCGAGCGACAATTTCCGGCCGTCGGCGCCGATCCAGATCACGCCGCGTGCGACCGCCGCGCCGTTGGCCGCGGCGATCGCGCCCCCGACCAGGCCGAAGCCCAGACTTCCCACCGCGGCAGCTGCGCCTCCCGGCTCGGTGCGCCTCGCGGTGGTGTCGTCGTCGCCCGAGCCGACCTACGACGAAGGCACCGCCGAGCGGCTCACCGCGGCGCTGCGCACCTACGAGACGCTCGATGCCCGCGGCGGTTGGCCGGCGCTCCCAGCCGAGACCACCAAGCTGGTGCCGGGCGCCGCCGGGCCCGACGTCGGGGCGCTGCGCCGGCAACTCGCCGTCACGGCGGACCTGCGCGACGATCTTGCGGCAGGCAATTCCTATGACGAGGCGCTCACCGCCGGCATCAAGCATTTCCAGGCGCGCCACGGCATCAGCGAGACCGGCACGGTCGGGCCGCAGACGCTCGCCGCGCTCAATGTCCCGGCGTCCCGCCGCGTCCGCCAGATCGCTTCATCGCTGGAGCGCATCTCGGCGACCAATTTCAACTTCGGCCAGCGCTACGTGGTGGTGAACATTCCGGCCGCCGTCGCCGAGGCGGTGGAGAACGGCCGCGTCGACCACCGCTATGTGGCGGTCGTCGGCAAGCCGGACCGGCCGTCGCCGACGGTCACCAGCCTGATCTCCACGGTCAACCTCAATCCGACCTGGACGGTGCCGCTCTCCATCCTGAAGAAGGACATCGTGCCGAAGATGCGCCGCGACGCGACCTTCCTCGGCCGCATGCACATGCGCCTGCTCGATGCGGCAGGCGGCGAGATCGACCCGACGCTGGTCGACTGGAACGCCGACCGGGCGCCCGCCTACACGGTGCGCCAGGACCCGGGATCGTGGAACTCGCTCGGCTTCCTGCGCATCGATATGCCCAACCCGCATTCGGTCTACATGCACGACACGCCGCATCGCGAGCTGTTCGGCTCCGACTACCGCTTCCATTCCTCGGGCTGCGCCCGGATCGGCGATGTCAGGGCGCTGGCGGCCTGGCTGCTGCGCGACAATCCGGGCTGGGGCCGGCGCGAGATCGACGCCGGCATCGCGGCGGGACATCGCACCGACATCCGGCTCGCCCACACCGTGCCGGTTGCCTGGATCTATCTCACCGCCTGGGGCATGCGCGACGGCACCGTGCAGTTCCGCAACGACATCTACAATCACGACGTCGCGCCGGCCAGGCAGTTCATGGCGTCGATCGAGCGGCCGGTCGTGGCCGCCGCGCCGCTCACCCGCGGCTTCTCGCTGCAGTCAGCCGATGCCCGTCCGGAAGGCTTTGCCGAGGTGTCGTATCTCGACAGCCGGTGAGGCGCTGGTGCGTCGCCTGAACTCTTGTCAGGCGGCCACGCAGCCGGCCGGCTTGACCTTGCGCTCCGTCGAGGCGGGAAACTTTGCCAGCTTGTCCGCCGGCCGGATCGGGCGGCGGACAAGCTCGCCGCCGCAATTCGGGCAGCGGCCGGCCAGCACCGTCTCGGCGCAGGTCCGGCAGAACGTGCATTCGAACGAGCAGATCACCGCATCGCGCGAGTTGGCCGGCAGGTCGCGGTCGCAGCACTCGCAGTTGGGTCGCAGCTGCAGCATGATTGATCCTACCCCTTCATCGCCGCCTTGATCTTGTCCGCGGTCACGCCGGGCGCGCGCGCCGCCGCGATGATGCGGGCCTCGCGTCCGACCAGTCCGTCGAGGGCGGCCTTCATCGCTAGAATCTTGTCCTGCGGCACCACCACGGCACCGTGGCGGTCGGCATGCACGAGGTCGCCGCTCACGGCCGCCATGCCGTGAATGTTCACCGGGCAGCCGAGCTCGACCACGTGTACATAGGCGTGCGACGGCCCGATCGAGCCGGCGAGCATCTGGAAATTGTCCGGGATCTGCGGGATGTCGCGGATGCTGCCGTTGGTCACCGTGCCGAGGCAGCCGAGCCCCTTGTGGACGTTCGACTGCACCTCGCCCCAGAACGCGCCGTAGCCGACGTGCTCGCCATCGAGATCCTCGATCAGCATGATGCTCGGGCGCGGCTCGTTGGCGACGTAGTCGAGATAGTCGAGGCGGCGCTGCGCGTAGGAGGCATCGAGCGGAATGGCGTCCTTGGCCTTGATGGTTACCGTCTTGGCAAAACCCACCATGGGCGGCAGGTCGGGAAACGGGCAATGCAAATGCTTTACCGTGTAGTAGGCGCCGCGCCGCTGCGGTGCGACGATCTCGATGAGATTGCACACCGTCGGCGTGTCGATGCTCTTGAGAAAATCCATCTCTTCCTGGGAGGGTTTTGCGGTCATTCTCGGATCCTCGGGCGTCAGGGTTCTTTTGCGCGGACGTCTCTATAGCAGATCGGTGGGCCGGAAACGTCCGGTTCAGGCGCCGAAAAGCTTCAGCGCGGCCTCGGCGCGCGCGAGCGTCTCTCCCGGCGGGCCCGACGCGTCGATCCGCGTCCAGCCGAGATCGCCGAGGGGAAAATCCTCCTGGCGGCGCGCCACCGCGACGTCGGCGTCGGAGGCATCATGCGACCGGCCTCCCACCCGGGAGAGCCTAGTTTCGAGGTCGGCGACCAGGAACATGCCACGGAACGCGACACCCGACTCTGCGGCGATCCGCTCGACCAGCGCGCGCTCGGCCGGATCGGCGAACACCGCATCGAGGATCGCCGAATGGCCGGCGGCGAGCACGCGGCGCGCCTTGTCGACCAGCGCCGCATAGACTTTTGCGGTGACCGCCGGCGCATAGGCGGGGGGCGGCAGCCGGTCGGTCTCGCCGGCGCCGAACCGGGCCTTGCGCTCGACGTCGGACCGCAGCACCACGGCGCCGGGCGCCGGCGCGAGTTTTGGCGCAAGCCCCCGGGCGAGCACCGACTTGCCGGTGCCCGACAGGCCGCCGAGAGCGATCAGCGTCGGCGGCTCTGGCGCGATCAGCGCCACGGCGAGCCGGAAATAGGTTTGGGCCGATTGCGCGATCTCGCCGGCGGCGTGTGCCGCCGCCGTGTCGAGCCGCGCCGCCGTCACCTTGGCGCGGATCGCTGCGCGCAGGGACAGGAAGAACGGAAGCGCCGCGAGCCCGTCGAGATCCTCCCGCCGGCCGGTGGCGATCAGGTAGCGGTTGAGCACCACGTTGGCGGCCGGCCCGAGCCCGCGCTCGGCGAGGTCCATCAGCAGGAAGGCGAGATCGTAGAGCACGTCGCCGGCGGCGATGAGCGGATCGAACTCGATGGCGTCGAACGCCACCGGCTCGTCGTCGATCAGCGCAATATTGCCGAGATGCAGGTCGCCGTGCCCTCGCCGGACGAGGCCGAGGCGGCCGCGGTGGAGCAGCAGCGGGAGCAGGCGGGCGAGCGCCGCGCGGCTCGCCTGGCCGAGAGCGGCAACGTCATCTGAGGGAAACAGATCCGGACGCGCGCGGAACGCCGTGTCGTTCTGGGCGAGGAAATTCTCCACCGCCGCGATCCACGGCTCCGCCGCGACCGCCGGCGCCGCGCCGTGGGCGGCCGCGATGGCGCGGCCGAGCCGCTCGGCGAGGTCCAAGTCGATTCCGCCGTCCGCGGCGACCCGATCGAGGGTGCGAGTCTCGTCGAACCGGTCCATCTCGACCGCCCATTCGACCGGACGGCCGGCGCCTCCGATCGAAAGCCTGCCGTCTGTCTCCCGGGTGATCGCCACCACGCCGCGATAGATCTGGGGGGCGAACGGCCGGTTGACGGCGAGTTCGGCCTCGCAGGCCGCCCGGCGCTTCTCCAGGCTCGAATAGTCGAGGAACGGAAAGCGCACCGCGCGCTTGACCTTCAGCGCCCGGTCGCCCGCCAGAAAGACCGAGGACGCGTGGGTGTCGAAGCGGACGACCTCTTGCCCGCCATGGGTCGCCGGATCGGCCAGGAAGCCGAATACCGTGCCTTGCAAATCCCCGCTATGATCCATCCGCCCCGGTCCGGTGCGCGGGATTGGATAGCGCGACGCTGTGCGGCGCGCTTTGCGCGATGTCAACGCTGCCGCTCGCCCGCTGTGCCAATCTACCGAAGGCTGGAGCATGTTCCGGCGAAGCGGATACCGGGTTCGCCGGCAAGAGCCAGATCGAGGAGATGTCCATGACCACCCTGCCGCATGTGCTCAAGCGCATCCGGCTGAACCTTGCCCGCTCGAAGGAGCATCCGGCGGGGTCGGCCCGTCACGGCTACGAGTTCGTGGCGCCGCTCGACACCAGCGGGCACATCGATCTGGAGCTGTGGCGAAAGCACCGCGACCATTGCCGGGTGCGCCGATTCTGGGAGGGCGAGCGCGAGGAGATCGGACGCCTGGTCCATGCGCCGGGCGGCAAGGATCATGCGCGCTGGGTATTCGACTACGACAACTCCGCCGAGCACGACGACGAGGCGGGCTATCGCTTCGGCGCGCATGCCTTCATGCCGGGTGAGTACGTGTCTATCCGCGACGAGGACGGCGAGATGCATACCTTCCAGGTGGTCACGGTCGAGCCGGCCTGATCGATCCCAGGATTGAAGCACCCGGGTGCGCGATTGGCGCGGTCCGCGGTCCATTCTCCGGACGGCGGGGCGCGTCGCCGGCGTTTGCGGTTTTCCCAGTGGCGTCGCGCTTGCGATCTGTGATTCAAGGGAGGCGGACGCGCGGCGTGATTCGCATCGAACATCCACGTACCATAGAGGGGGCGGTCGCCTCATGGCGGCAAGCTCGGCATCCGACGTCGCCGCCCTGCGGCTGCCGGCGTCCCGCTGGATCATCGGGCGGGGCACCGCGCGGGCGCTGATCGGCATCCTGACGCTCACCGTGCTCGGTTTCGCGCTGAGCACCACGGTGGCGTGGCAGGCGCGGGAGGCCCGCGACTGGGTCGGCCACACGCGCGACATCCAGGTGAAGATCGACCGGATCGTCTGGGACCTGCTGCTGATCCAGGACGCCATGCGCGGCTTCGCCCTGAACGGCGACGCCGATCAGCTGTCGCGGTTCCGGCGTTTTCGCACTGACATCGCCGAGAGCATCGGGGCCATCGAGAAGCTCACCGGGGACAACGCCATCCAGTTGCGCCGCATCGGCGCGCTGGCGGCGCTGGCCGACAAGCATCTCGCGCAGGTCGAAAGGGTCTTTTCGTTGCGTCAGGCCGGAGAGGTCGAGCCCGCCCGGGCGCTGGCGTTGTCCACCGATGCCAGCGGCATCGCCGGCGACGTCGCGCAGCTGCGTGGCTACGAGGACGCATTGCTCGAGGAGCGGCTCGCCCGCGAGGAGATCTTCTCGCGCCTGATGCTGGTGAGCCTCGGCGCGTCGGGTGCGCTGATCGGCATCCTGGTCGTGATCACGGCGCATTCGATCAATCATGCGATCCGGGTACGCGAGATCGGCCTGTCCGAGAAGGACGGTCTGCTCGCCGCCAAGGATCTCATGATGCGCGAGGTCGATCATCGGGTGCGCAACAGCCTGCACCTCATCTACAGCGTGCTCACCTTCCAGCAACGCCGCGCCGCCGGCAACTCGGTCCTGCATCAGCAGCTGGCGGATGCCGCCAATCGGGTGCTGACGGTGGCGCGCGTGCACGAGCGATTGTACAAGTCCGAACTCGCTCGACCGCATCGAGGCGGGCGCCTATGTGCGCGACCTGTGCGGGGACCTCGCGGCGGCCCTGTTGCCGGCGGAGGCGCAGTCCGCCATCTGGGTCCATGCCGCCCATGCCGAGATTTCGGCCGAGCAGGCGGTCTGCCTCGGCCAGATCGTCGTGGAGCTGGTCACCAATGCGATGAAGTTCGGCAGGCCGACGGTGGAATTGCCGGTCCTCGTCGAGCTTGCATTCGACCAGGTTCAACTGAGCCTGGCGGTGGCCGATGCGGGGCAGGGGCTGGCGGCCGGCTTCGATCCCAACGCCAGCGCCGGTCTCGGCATGCAGGTGGTCTCGCTTCTGGTCCGCCAGCTGCACGGCACGCTCGAGGTCGACCGCGATTGGCCGGGCGCCCGGTTTGTCGTCACCGTGCCGATCGTCTCGTCGGACGGGACACGCCAGTGGATCGATCGGGCGCGTCGCGCCGTGTAGCAGGGCCCTGCAACTGCATGGCAGCCCGGCACGCTGGATGGCCTGGCCCTCGTAACAACGCTATTGACGCCCGTCGCCGCGTCGAAAGAATGCCTCCTCCCGCGCCGCGCGTGCGCGTCGATCACAGGAGGAATGCGTGCTCGTCGATCACAGAACCTACCGCTTCAGACCCGGTACGCTGCCGGCGCATCTCGACATCTACGAGAAGAACGGGTTTGCGGTGCAGACGCGTCATCTCGGCCAGCCGGTCGCCTATATGTTTGCCGAAAGCGGCGAGCTCAATACCCTGGTGCATATCTGGGCCTACGAGGATGCGGCCGACCGCGCCCGCCGCCGCGCCGCCATGCAGGCCGATCCGGAATGGAAGGCCTATCTGAAGAAGAGCGGCGAGGGCGGATATCTGGTCGACCAGAAGACCTCATTGATGATCCCGGCGGGCTTCGCGCCGATCAAACGTTGACACCAAGACCCTTCATTCCGGTGCGGGCGCGTAGCCCGCGCCGGCACCCACGGCAAGAACCTCCGGAGACAACAGCATGCGCGCCAATGACGGCACCAGGACCGGCGGCGAGGTTCTGGTCGATCAGCTGATCGCCCATGGGGTCGGCCACGTGTTCTGCGTGCCCGGTGAAAGCTACCTGGCGGCGCTCGACGCGTTCCATGACCGCAAGGTGGCGATCACCGTCTGTCGCCACGAGAGCGGCGCCGCCATCATGGCGGAGGCGGTCGGCAAGCTCACCGGACGGCCCGGCGTCTGCTTCGTCACGCGCGGCCCCGGCGCCACCAACGCGTCGGCCGGCATCCACATCGCGCGCCAGGATTCGAGCCCGATGATCGTGTTCGTCGGCCAGATCGCCCGCGAGATGCGCGAGCGCGAGGCCTTTCAGGAGCTCGACTATCGGGCGGTGTTCGGTACCATGACCAAATGGGCGACCGAGATCGACGATGCCGCCCGCATCCCCGAGCTGGTCTCGCGGGCCTTCCACACCGCCACCAATGGCCGGCCCGGCCCGGTCGTCATGGCGCTGCCCGAGGACATGCTGACCGACCGGGTGGTCGTGGGCGACGCCGCGGCCTCAGCGACGCTGGAGACCTGGCCGGGCGCGACCGACATGGCGCAGCTGCAGAAGCTGTTGTGGTCGGCGGAGCGGCCGGTCGTGCTCCTCGGCGGCAGCCGCTGGTCGGAGGCCGCGCGCGCCGCGGTCATGCGCTTCGCCGAGCGCTTCTCCATCCCGGTGGCGACCACGTTTCGCCGCAGCCATCTGTTCGATGCGCTGCATCCCTGCTACGCCGGCGATCTCGGCATCGGTCCCAATCCAAAACTCTTGGCCCGCATTACCGCGGCCGACCTGGTGATCCTGGTCGGCGGACGGCTCGGCGAGATGCCGTCGCAGAGCTATACGCTGCTCGACATTCCCAACCCGCGTCCGACCTTCGTTCACGTGCACCCGGACCCGGAAGAGCTCGGTCGGGTCTATCGGGCGCATCTCGCCATCAACGCGGCGCCCACGGCGTTCGCGGCGGCGCTCGAAGGCCTGCAGCCGCCGGCCGAGATCCGCTGGCGCGACGGCACGCCCGCCGCTCATGCCGAGTATCTGGCCTGGACCGAGCAGCCGACCGCGGTGCCCGGCGCGGTCAATCTCGGCGAGGTGGTGACCTTCCTGCGGGACAAGCTCGACGCCGACGCGATCATCTGCAACGGCGCCGGCAATTTCGCCGGCTGGGTCCACCGGTTCCACCGCCTCCGGCGCTTCGCCACCCAGCTCGCGCCGACCTCCGGGTCGATGGGCTACGGGGTGCCGGCGGCGGTCGCCGCCAAGCGGCTTCATCCCGAGCGCCAGGTGGTGTGCTTCGCCGGCGACGGCTGCTTCCTGATGACCGGCCAGGAGTTTTCCACCGCCGTGCAGTACGACCTGCCGATCGTGGTGATCGTCGTCGACAACGGCATGTACGGCACCATCCGGATGCACCAGGAGCGCGAATATCCCGAGCGGGTCGTCGCCACCGCCCTGCGCAATCCCGACTTCGCCGCCTATGCGCGGGCGTTCGGCGGCTTCGGCGCGACGGTGGAGCGCACCGCCGATTTCGCCGCCGCGTTCGCCGCCGCCACGACATCCGGGAAGCCGGCCATCATCCATCTCAAGGTCGATCCGGAGGCGATCACGCCGACCGCGACGCTGTCCGGGATCCGGGAAAAGTCGCTGGCACGCGTGCGCGGGTAGCCCATGTCCCGGCGAGGCGTGTGCGGTTCGCCGTCAACGACAGCAGCCAAGAGGATTAGCCCATCCCGGTCAACCTGATCGGGACGGGCTCTCGGCCGGCGCGGTTGCAAAGGGCTGCTGCCGGGCGAGGTCTCGGATTCGTCCGCGTTGCGGCGAATCATTGATCAGTCTTTAACGGTTGTCGGTTGAATCTCGATTCGATGGTCTATCGGCGCACCGATAAAGTAGTCCGACGGCTCGCCGAGCGCCACGCGGCGATCATTGCCGCAGCGCGCGCGGCAGCGAGCGAAGGCGGAATGGCGGCGGTGCAGATCGCGCCCGTGGCCGAGCGCGCCGCCATCGCGGCCGGGACCGTCTACCGCTACTTTCCCTCGAAGACCGATCTGGTGGCTGCTCTGGTGGCCGCGGTGTCGGAGCGCGAGATCGCCGCGGTGCGGCAGGCCGCCGATGCGGCGCCCGGTCCGCTGTCGGCGCTCGCCGCCGCGGTCACCACCTTCGCGGCGCGGGCGCTCGCCCGCCGCACGCTCGCCTGGGCGGTCATTGCCGAGCCGGTGGATGCGGAGATCGACGCCGTGCGCCTGAACCATCGGCGGGCGCTGGCGGCCGAGTTCGCGGCGCGTCTTCAGACCGCCATTGCGGGCGGGCAGCTTCCCGAGCAGGACACCGATATCGTCGCTCCGGCGCTGGTCGGCAGCATGCTGGAAGGGCTGATCGGGCCGCTCGCGCCGGTCATCAGCGAGCCGGCCAAGGCCCGCGATGCGGTGCAGACGATTGCGCTTCTCGCGCTCCGCGGCGTCGGCGTCGTCGACGCCCACGCCCGCGGCCTGGTGGTGCAGACGGCGCTGCCGGCAGCGGACCTCGATATCAGTGCGACATCAGCGCCGGGACGGTCATCGAGCTGAGAATGCCGCGGGTGGCGCCGCCGAGAATGAACTCGCGCAGGCGCGAGTGGCCGTAGCCGCCCATGACGATGAAATCGGCCGACGCGTCCGCCGCATAGGACAGGAGCGTGTTGGGCACGTCGACGCCGCCGGTGACGATGCGCTTGACGTCCACCTTGAGGCCGTGGCGCGCCAGGTGCTGGGCGATGTCGGCGCCCGGCAGCTCGTCGCTCTTCACGCCTTCGGTGGCCACGATCACCAGGTCGATCGCCCCGGCGCGGGCCAGGAACGGCATCGCATCGGCGATGGCCCGGGTCGCGTTCTTGCTGCCGTCCCAGCAGGCCATGACGCGATCGAGCTTGAGCTTGTCGCGCTGGATATAGGGCACCACCACGACCGGCCGCCCGGACTCGAAGAGCGCCGCCTCGATGATGAGCTCCTCGGGGGCGACCTTGTCGGGCTCCGCCTGACCGACGACCGAGAGATCGAACCGTCGGGCGACGTGCCCGAACAGATCCGCGGCGCCGGCAAGGCTGGCGCCGAGCATGCGCGACTCCACCGACAGCCCGGCGCGACGTCCCGCGTCCTCGAAGGCCGCGATCGCCTCGGACGCGGCCTGCTCGCTCTCGGCGCGCTGCGACTCGATGAAATCGGCCGGGATGCCCCCCATGATGCTCGGCGGCAGCACCGGCTCATAGGCGAAGGCTATTCCCGCAACGTGCGCGGCAAACGTCTCGGCAATGGATAACGCATAGGCGGCGGCGACATCCCGCTTGGCGCCGATCGTGAGATTGACGACGAGATCCTTCATCATGGCTGGCTCTATTCCGCTCTGGAGGTACGCGATGGCGAGTTGGCGAGGCTCAAGTGATGGTCGGAGAGGCAAAAGACATCTTGAAGCCTAAGGGAAGCATGCGCCAGCGCCTTGACAAAGGTCAAACCCCGTCCGCGACCCGGCGGCCATTGCGGCGCTGCGCCGGGTCGCGCGAGCCTGCAACGAGGATCGCCAAGGGCGATGCCTGATCGACGCCTTCCCGCCTTGCGCATAGGTAATGCGACGTAGTCCTATTCGCGGACGCTTTAACACTTCGCCCATCCTGCGCCTCCATCATCTCGCGCCGCAATCCATAGCGCCGGGATCGCGCAATGCCTTGTCCCGGCCGGGAGAGAGCGCGAAGGGAAGGACGACGTGATGGGATCCGCCAGCAGCGATGAAGGCCGCGACGTCGAGCCGGTCAGCGAGATCTTCGTCGTGGACGACAACGACGAATATCGCGAGATACTCTTGAGCATCCTCGAGCTCGAAGGATACCGGGTGAGGGGGTTCGCCGAAGGGATGTCCTTCCTCGACGAAGCGCTGGCACGCGTGCCCATCTGCATCTTTCTCGATGTCGTCATGCCGGGGCCGTCGGGGCTGGAGATTCTCAAGCAGCTCCACGCGCGCAACTACGCGGCGCCGGTCTTCCTCATCTCCGCGCGCGGCGACGCTCCGGTGATCGTCGAGGCGATGAAGAACGGCGCAGTCGATTTCTTCGAAAAACCGTTCGATCCCTACGACGCCGTGCTCAAGGTCCGCGACGCCGTCGACATGTGGGCGCGGCGGGCGGCGAACGGCATCGGCTTCGACCCCCGGGCGCTCAAGTTCATCGAGCGCGCGCCGCTGCTGCCCACCGATCGCGAAGTGCTGGTCCGCATCGTGGCCGGCGCCACCGACGAGGAGATCGCCGCCGGTCTCGACATGAACAAGCGCGCCGTCGCCAATCGTCGGCGTTTCATCACCAAGAAGCTCGGGGCGAAGAACTCCGCCGATCTTGTCCGCCTCGTGCTGGGGGTCCGCGCCGAGAACGATGGGATCGCCCGGCCGGCGCCAGCCGGCCGCAAGCGCTCCATCGTGTCGGAACGGCCGGCGAGCCAGCGATCCTAGGCCGGGTCGAGCCCGGTCGACAGGCGGCGCCAGACGGCCGATCCCGGGTGCGCCGGGCCCCCGCGCGCCCGCACCGGTGAGCGGCAAGCGCCGGCGTTCTCGAGCAGCAGCAGATGAACGCTGGCCGTTGCCGGCGCCTCCATTCTTGCGGGCGACGGGCGGCCACGCCCGATCGCGGACACGATCGGTACAAACGCTGATGCCGCAGCGCGAATCGAGACTTGTTAACTTGCCCATGCGAGCGTCCAAAATATTGTTGCTCGGAGGACCGACGGTGGATGTCGATCGTTTCAAGGAGCGTCTCGCCGTCGTTCGCAAGCGCTTCGCCATGACGCTCGAATGCAAGATCACCGATACCTGTGCGGCATTGCCGAAGCTCGCGGGCACCGGGCCTGCCGTCGAGGATGCGGTCGCCGAGAGCTACCGCCGGATCCACGGGATCTGCGGCGTCGGGCCGGCGGTGGGCTTCGTGGTCACCGGCCGGGCTGCCCGTGACGTCGAGGACGTTCTGATCACGCCGTTCCGCGCCAAACGCGGCCTCACGCCCAACGAGCTCACGCATCTGGAAAAGCGGCTCGCGGCGCTTCAGGCAGCCGCCAAGCACGAACTCTCATCCCGCTGAAAAATCAGGTGTGCTCGCGATGATGTCCGCTCAGCGCCTGCTGCCGTTCGCCCTGTGCCTGGTCACCGGCCTGGTCCACGCCGACGGCGCCGCGCTGGGCGAGAGCCCGGGCCGCACCCAGATATCCGTGCGCCCGCAGCAACCCGCCCCGGCCCCGGAGGTGCTGCCGCCGCAGCCTCAGCCTGTACGGCCGCGACAGGGCGACCTCACATCCGCGATCACGCTCGCCGACCTCGGATTCCGCGACGGATTCCGCTTCGCCAATCTGGGCGGCCGCCTCGAGATCTTCGTGCCGCTGCCGCAGGGCGGGGACATCTCCTCCACCGAGCTCGTTCTCGCGCTCGACGACGTGAGCGCCCACGAGGCGCGCCGCAATCTCGAGGTGCTCGTCAACGACCGCACGGTTTCGGCCATCGCCCTCGACGGACGAGGCAGCGCCCGCAAAGTGCGCGTGGCGCTCGGCAAAGCGCGGCCGCGCGACGGCTTTCTCAAGCTCTCGCTGGTCGTATTCCGGGCGCCGCCACCCAGGATCGCTGCATCGACGTGCGCTATGTCGGCGACAGCCTGACCGTCCGTCCGGAATTCCTCACTCGAGATCGCCGTCGCCGCCGCCGCCGACGTGGCGACCGCCGCCGCTCTCATGCCGCGCGACGTCGCCATCGTGCTGCCGGGCCGCCGCTTGGCGCCGGCCGACATGGCGGCGGCGCTGACGATCGCCCGCGGGCTGGCCGCATCGGGCCGGCGCTCGACCTTTCATCACGGCTTCGAGACCTTGCCGGAGCTCGTCAAGCGGGCCGATCCGCAGCGTCGGTCTCGCGGCATCGTGGTGATCGGGTCGATCGACGAGGTCGCGGGCCGTCTCGACTCGCCGGTCGCGACGATCGCCGGTCCGGTGCCGGCGCTCGGCACGCTGGCCGCGGTTCGCATCGGCGGCCTGCCGGCACTGCTCGTGTCCGACGGCACCGCGGTGGATGCCGCGCGGCTGCTCGCCAGCCCGTCGCTCGCCGCCACGCGCGGGCTGCCGGCGGCCTCGGTCGGCGCCTTCGCGCCGCGGGCCCTTCCCTTCGATCGCGTGACCTTCGATCAGCTCGGGCTCGCCCCGGCGCAGGCCGAGGTGTTCGGTCGCGCCGACCTGACGGTCTCGATCCCGTCGCGGGCGTTGCCGGCAGGGACCCGGGCGTCGCGCCTCCTGCTCGACGTCATGGTGGCCCCCGACGGCGCCGGCGAGAAGGCCGTAGCGAGCGTGTTCGTCAACGACCGGCTCCTGGCCAGCGCGGTCACAGCGAGCGGCGAGCCGACCCGCTTCGACCTCGCGCTTCCCGACGGACTGGTCGGGCACCGTCGCCAACGTGCGCACGACGGTGCAGCGGCGCAGCGCCCAGGGCGACTGCCGGTTCGAGCCGCAGGGCTACCCGGCGCAGATTCTCGGCTCCAGCACGGTGATCCTGGACATCGCCCGGGCGCCGGCGCGGGACTTTTCCGATCTCGTCGCCGCCCTCGCCGGCGGCTTCGAGGTGCTGATCCCGCAGTCCGCCGCCGATCGGCCGACCCAGGTGATCGGCCTCATCGCCGAGCTGGTGAGCGATCTGACGCCACAGACCGCCCCGATCGCGGTGAGGTTCGTGGCTCACGGCTCGCCGCCGGCCCCGCGCTCGCCGTTCATCGCGGTGAGCGAAGTGCCGCCGGTCGACGCCCTGCCGCGCGTGCGCTTCGATCGCGGCAGGGTCGCAGTCGCCGACCCCTCCGGTCAGACGCTGCTCGACGTCGGGGGGTTCACCAGCGGCGCAGTCGCGCAGATCCCGAGCGCCGGCGAGCATGCGGGAATCTGGATCAAGCCACTCGCCGCCGACGGGTCGTTGCCGGTGCCGCCCGCGCTTCATCTCAATCGCGGCGACGTCGCATTCCTGGACCACACCGGCGTCGCGCTCGAGATGTCGACCGAGCGCGATACGCTGGTCAGGATCGCCTACGCCGATCAGACGTCATGGCTCTCCGTGGCCAACCGGTTCCGCCCGTGGATCGTCGGCGGATTGTGGACGCTGGCGACCGTGGTGTTCCTGCTCGTACTGCAGAGGATGTTCCGTCGCCGGCCGCGCGCGGCGGACGAATAGGAGCCCGCGTGCAGCCGCTCTCGCCGTCCGATCGCGCGCTGGGAGATCTCCTGGTGGCGCGCCACGTCCTCACGCTGGCGCAGCTCGACGAGGCCACGGCGCTCGCCGAGCGTTGGAACGTGCGGATCGGCGACGCGATCCTGTCGCGCAACTGGACGCTTCCGGAGATCTACTATCGGGCGGTCGCCCATCACTACGACCTGCCGTTCGTGGACCTGGTGCGCGACGCGCCGGATCCGCTGCTGCTGGTCGCCGCCGAGGCGGAGACCTATGCGACGGGATTGACGATCCCGTGGAGACGGCGCGACGGCCGCCTGCTGATCGCCACCGCCGAGCCCGGGCCGACGACATTGCTCGACGCCCGCCGGCGCTGGGGCACGGCGATAGAGTTCGTCGTGGCGTCGAAGTTCGACGTGATCTGGGCGGTGCAGACCGCCTTCGCCGATGCGCTCTCCCACCGCGCGGTGTTCGATCTCGCCGAGCACGATGCCCAGATGTCGGCGCAGCAGGTGTTCACGCCGCCCCAGGTGATGGTCGTCTATGCGGGGCTCACCGCGCTGCTCGCCGGCCTCGCCGCCGCGCCGATCGCGACCCTCATCGCGCTCAACGTGATGATGGGGATCTTCTATCTCGGCAACTTCCTGTTCAAGGGGATCCTCGTCTGGGTCGGGGCCGGACGCTCCGTCGAGCGCGACCGCGACATCGAGATCGCCGCCCGCCTGCTGCGCGACGAGGATCTGCCGACGTTCACCATCCTGGTCCCGATGTACCGCGAGGCGCGGATGCTGCCGGCGCTCGCCCGCGCGCTGCGCGCGCTCGACTATCCGCTCGGCAAGCTCGACATCAAGATCGTGCTCGAGGCCGACGACGCGGAGACCATCGAGGTGGCGCGAACGCTCGGCCTGGAGGGCGTGTTCGAGGTCATCCGGGTGCCGCCGTCGCACCCGCAGACCAAGCCGAAGGCCTGCAACTTCGCGCTCCGCTTCGCCCGCGGCGAGTTCCTGGTGATCTTCGACGCCGAGGACAGGCCCGAGCCCGACCAGCTGCGCAAGGTCGTCGCCACCTTTCAGCGGTCGTCGCCCGACACCGCGTGCCTGCAGTGCCGTCTCAACTACTACAACGCGGACGAGAACTGGCTCACCCGCATGTTCACCCTCGACTACTCGCTGTGGTTCGATCAGGTGCTGCCGGGCCTCGAGCGGCTCAACGTGCCGATCCCGCTCGGCGGTACCTCCAACCATTTCCGCACCGCCGTGCTGCGCGAGCTGCACGCCTGGGATCCCTTCAACGTCACCGAGGATGCCGATCTCGGCATGCGCCTGACGCAAAAGGGCTATCGCGTCGGCGTCGTCAACTCGACCACCTTCGAGGAGGCGACCTGTCATGCGGGCAACTGGATCCGCCAGCGCTCGCGGTGGATCAAGGGCTACATGCAGACCTTCCTGGTCCATACCCGCCGGCCGCTGCATCTGCTGCGCACCACCGGGGCCCTGGGGTTCCTCGGATTCGTGTTCTTTATCGGCGGCACCGTGCTGTCCGGGCTGCTCAATCCGGTCTTCTGGGCGCTCTATCTCGTCTGGCTGGTGGCGTCGGCGACCGGTCTCGACCCGATCTTTCCCCAGGCCTTGCTGTTTCTCACCCTGTTCAACCTGCTGGTCGGAAACGGGGCCTTCATCTATCTCATGATGCTGGCGCCGATGCAGCGCGGCTGGCTCCATCTGGTCCCCTACAGCCTCACCGTGTTGGGCTATTGGGTCCTGATGTCGGTCGCCGCCTACAAGGCGCTGTGGCAGCTGCTGCGCAATCCGTTCTACTGGGAGAAGACCCAGCACGGGCTGAGCAGGCACGCCGATCAGGGCGCCGCGACCGCCGGGGAGGCGAGGTCGTGACCCGCGTCCTGGGCGCCGGCCCGATCGCGCTCACGGTCTTCGTCGCGGTTCTGGCATTCGTGGCGTTGTTGCTGCAGCGCGGGCTGGTGCCGGACGATGCGGTGACGCTGTGGGCCGGGGCGATCGCCGCCGGCGACGGCGAGATGCCGATCGGCCGCATCGCCGCCGCCTATCCGACCATCCCGTTCCTCTCGACCGCGCTGCTGCAATTCCTGGCGCCGGCCGGAACGCCGGTCCCGGCGCTGGTGACGGCCGCACTTGCGGCGCTGGTCGCCGGAATCTGGTTCCTGTCGTTTCGCGACGCCGGTCTGTCGATCGCCGTCGCGGTGGCTGCGACGCTGCTCCTCGCCCTGCATCCGGCATTGCTGCAGGCGGCGGTCGGCGGACCCGCCGAAATGTTCCTGGTGGCGTTCGCCTGGCTGCTGGCGCGGGCGCTCTTCGGGCTGCGCCGCCGCGGCGGAACCCCGGACATGATGGCGGTGGCGCTCGCCCTCACCGGGCTCACGTTCTCCCATCCGATGGGCGCCGCTCTCGCCGCCGCCGCGGTGCCCTATCTGGTCTTCGCGGTCCGCCCGGCGCTGATCGCGAATTCGCCGGTCAACGTGGTGGCCGCGCTGGTGTTTCCGGCGATCTTTGCGGTGGCGTCCTTCGCCTATGTCTCGTGGGTGTTTCCCGGGAGCGGCTGGAGCTTCTTCGGTGCGCCGGCCGCGAGCCTGTCGGGCTGGGCGACCGGGATGGCGGCGGTGTTCGGCGGAAGCCATGCGGTTTCGCTGGCGCTCGCCGCCGGCTTCTCGATCGCGGTGGCCGGCCTCGTCGCGGCGCCCGTCGCCGCCGTGTCGGTCGCGCGGCTGCGTCGCAACCCGGAGCTGGTCGCACCGGTCGCGGTGCTCTCATGTGCCGCGGTGACCGCGGCGGTCGCCAGCGTCGCGACCGGCCTGTTCGGAAATCCCTCGTCGGTCATCGTGATGGCGCCGATCCTGGCCGCGATCGCGGTCGCGCACGGGCCGGGCGGCCGCCCGCGACCGGCAGCCTTGATGGCCCTGCTCGCCGTCGGCTGGCTGGGCGGAGCGGCGGGTCTCGCCATCGTCGATCCGCATGGCGCCGCGCAATTGCGCTTCGTGCTCGAAGGCCGCGGCAGCGACCGGGAGCGGCTCGACGCGCTCGGCCTCGGCCAGGCGACGGTCGGGCGCAACGGCGTGCTGGTCGACAGCCACAACGCCCCGGCGATCGTGCTCGGTCGCGGCGGCGCCGCCGGCCTGCTGGCGCCGTTCACCGAAGCCTTCGAGCTCTCCACCATGTTTTCCCGCATCGACCGGCCCTTCGTCGCCGTGCCGAATCCGCACAGCGGCGCCGCCGCGCAGGACCGGCTGAGCAGGGCGTTCCCGCTCATCTACCGCGATGGTGTGCCCGGTTATCGGGTCGTTTACCAGAATACGAACTGGCGGCTGTTTGCTCGGGAATTACCCAGCGGCAGTTCAACGAACAGATAGTCGGTACACCTTAAGGTCACACGGGCACATATCAATCGAGGTTCGGGATGCGCATTCTCATCGTCGACAACTCGCCGGAGTTCCGCGAGATCACCGAAGCGGTGCTGCTCAGCGCCGGATATGCCGACATCAAGACGACGGACTCGGCGTGGGGCGCCTTCAAGCTCCTCGACATCGGCAAGCCGACCGGCGCGCCGACGCGGGTGGACGTCGTGCTCCTCGACATCGTGATGCCGGAGATCGACGGCATCGAGGCCTGCGCTCGGATCCGCGACGATCCGCGCTACGCCGATCTGCCCATCATCATGGTCACGTCGCTGCAGGACATGGACAGTCTCGGCAACGCGTTCGTGGCGGGGGCGACCGACTATGTCAGCAAGCCGGTCAACCGCGTGGAGCTCGTCGCCCGCGTGCGCGCCGCGATCAAGCTCAAGTCCGAGCTCGACCGGCGCCAGGCGCGCGAGCGCGACCTGCTCACGTTCCTGTCGACCTGGGGCGAGCACCGCGCCACAATGTGGATCGACAATGTCACCGGCCTGTTCGTCGGCGAGGTGGCGGAAGCCTATCTGATGGCCGCGACCGAGTTCGACACCGATACGGCGAGCTCGGTCCTGGCGCTGACGGTCGACCATCTCGACGCCTATCGGTCGGCGCAGGGCGAGGATTCGGTCCGCAACATCCTGATGCGGGTCGCCCATGCGGTGAAGGGCCTCGCCGGAAAGATCGGGATCATCCCTGCGGTCTATCGCAGCGGGCTGATTGTGCTGGTCGCTCCCGAGCTCGCCGCCGCTCCGGCGCGCGATCTCGGCGAGACCCTGCGCACCACCGTCTCCGCCCTCGATATCGACGATCGCGACTCGATTGCTCCCGACCGCATCACCGCCAGCGTCGCGGTGGTCACCGGATGTGTCGGCGCCGCGCTCGATCGCATTCATCTGCTCACCAATGCGATCAGCACCGTTCACGGCGTCGAGGCGGCGGGCGGCAATCGCGTGGTCGCGGTGAGCGTCTAGCGCATGTTCCGGCGAAGTGGACACCGGTTCGCCGACAAGAACATGCGCCACGTAAAGGTTCTCGCGCAGGGCGTCCTGGCGGACGCCACGAGAGCGCCGTGTAGCGTCGATGTGCGTGCGTCCCGTCCAGTCCAAGGAGGTGATGTCGTGAGCAGGTGCATCGCAATTGGTCCGCTTGTCGGGCTCGGATTGATGGTGAGCCCGGTGGCGGCCCTCGCCGGCGCCTGGACCCTCGATGCGGGGACCGGACAGGCGATCATCACCGATACCACGACCAGCGCGAGCCGGGCCTTCGACGGCTCCAGAGAGCTCCGCGGGGTACCGCGCTACGACAAGTCCGAGCTGCAGGGGCTTGTGGAATATGGTGCGGCCGACGGGGTCACCCTGATCCTCTCGCCGTCGCTCCAGGATGTCGGCATCCGGGGCTCGATCGATGCGAGCCGCAGCGGCCTCGGCTACACGGAGTTCGGCGGCAGGGTGCGGCTCATGCAGGGCGATTCCTGGGTGGTGTCGGCGCAGACAACCCTGCGCGAGCCCGGCACCTCCGACCGGCTCAATCCGGCGGCGATCGGTTACACCGACCCCGAGCTCGATGTGCGCGGTCTCGCCGGCTACAGCTTCACGGCCGGCTCGTTCCAGGCCTTCGTCGATCTGCAGCTCGCCCAGCGATTCCGGTCCGGGGGCTTTCCCGACGAATTTCGGGCCGATGCGACGTTCGGCATCCGGCCGGCGGCAAAATGGCTTCTGCTCGTCCAGTCGTTCAACGTGATGTCGGAAGGATCGGGTGGTCCCCGCGTGCCGAGCTACGATTATCACAAACTTCAACTGAGCGCCGTCTACGACGTGACGCCCTCGCTCGCCGTTCAGCTCGGCGCGGTCACCACCTTTGCGGGGCGCAATGCGCTGCAGGAAAACGGCGTGGTGCTCGGGACCTGGCTCAAGTTCTGATCACGGCGCCAGGCACTCCGCCGTCCAGGCGCACAGGAGAATGCGCTCGGCCGGCTTGCCCTGAACGGTGAAATCGCTGTCGGCCGGGCCGCCGGCCGCCGGATCGGTGAACCAGCGCCAGACCAGCACGCCGGCGATTGCGGGCCGGTCGAGGATGTCCAGCCAGTCCGCCAGGACCTCGGCCTGGAGGGCGAGGTCGACCGGCGCGGCTCGCTCCTCCGCGCTCTCCCAGGGTCTTGCGGCAGCGCCTTGCGCCGAGCGCAATCCGATCTCGCCGACGATCACCGGCCGGCGCGTCCGTGCCGCCAGTGCGTCGAGCCGCTCGGCCAATGTCCGGATGACTGCGCGACGTCCGGTGCGGTCGCCGTCGGGCCCGAGCGCCGGATAGAGCGTCACCCCGACGACGTCGAGCAGGTCCCAGAACGGGATCGCTTCCGCCTCCTTCACGTTGTGGGCCACATAGGTGAGCGTGCGCGGAAACGCGGCGCGTGCCGCGGCGATGAGCGCGACCCATTCGGGCCGATGCGTCGTCCTGGCAAGCTCGGTGCCGATCGCCAGAACCTCGGCGTGCTCCTCGGCGGCGATCCTGGCGATGCGCTCGAGCTCGCGGCGATAGTTGGAAAACCATGCCTGCCAGGCCGGCTCCGAGCCGGGATCGACGGCGCCCGCCCAGCTCTGCGGCACCCAGACGTGCGGCTTCACCATGACCGACAGCCCGGATGCCCTGACCTGCCTGATCGCGGTGCGCAACATGTCGTCGGACATGTCGCTGCCCGCCGTCACATCGGGACTCGACCGTCCAGGCTGCCACAGGAAGGGAATGATCGCGATCGCGGTCGCTCCCAGCCGCCGGGCCGCCAGGATGGCACGCCCCGCCGCTGCCCCGCCGAACGGATGGTCCGGCGTCATGATCAGATTGAAGCCGTCGAGCCGTTGCGCGCAAGCGGCGCCGGCGGCGGCAAGCAGCGCGCCGAGGGCGAGCATGATTGCCAGCACGCCACCGATGCCGGTCACCGCATGGAGCGATCGCATCGGCATCGGGCGCCGGACGGGACGATCGGCCGTCAGGACGCCGGGGCGATCCGCCTGATCTCCTGGATCAGGCAGTCGAGCGCGCGCGAAAGCATGTCGGATGTGGCGGCGCCCGCCGGCGCGGCCTCCACGGCATCCTCGAGGCGCGCGGCCTCCGTGCCCACCCGGTGAAATCCGGCCATGCCGGCATTCTCGGCAAGGCCGTGGGCGATGACCTTCACATGCTCCACCGCCATCGGCGACGTCGCGTCGGCGGCGAGAGCCGCCCGGCACGCGGCAAGCATCGCCCCCTCGGTCCGCGCGCGCAGCATGAAGTCCTCGCGCAGCTTGGCGAACCCGGCCTGCGGTGCAACGGCGTATTGGCGGACGAGCGCGGAGAGCTTCATCGGGTCGAAAGGCTTGGAGATCACGCCCGCAGCTCCGAGCGCGAGAAACTGCGCACGCTCGTGGGTCTGCGCCCGGGCGGTCATGAAGACGATGGGGATTCCGGCGGTCCGTTCGCTCTGGCGCAGGCGCGCCAGGGTCTCCGGTCCGTCCATGACCGGCATCGTGACGTCGAGCAGGATCACGTCCGGCGACCAGTGGGCCGCGGTCACCAGCGCATCGCCGCCCGAGGCGCAGCTTTTCACCGCGAATGTCGGGTCGAGGCCGAGCGAGAGCTCGACGACCTCGCGGATGTCCGCCTCGTCGTCGACGTAGAGCACGCGGAGCGAAGTCATGCGACCTCCATGCTGCCGGATGCGACCGATCCCCATCCCGGGGAGCGCAGCTTTCCCTGAAAATCTACAATTCGCCTGATTGAGGGGGCGTAAAAGCAAGCAGAGAAACAAATAGGTACAATCAACTAGGGACAAAAACCTACCACTGTCACCAGCGGTCCAAATACTGAGCCATGAATTGTGGCCGCGGTGCGGTCGCCGGCCTCGACATCCTTCCGCGACGTTCGCGGAGGAGGCTCGGTGCGAAACGGTCACTCGATCGTGATCATCACTTCGCGCAGCCGGCGGGCGAGCTCGGACTTGCGGTAGGGTTTGTTGAGAACGACGGTGTCGGGCGGGAGCCGGCCACGCTCGGCCAAGGTCTCGAGCGCATAGCCGGAGGTGAGCAGCACCCGCAACGCCGGCTGGATCTCGCGCGCCCGCTCGGCGAGCTCCAGCCCGTTGACGCCGCCGGGCATGACGATGTCGGTGAACAGGATATCCGCCTCGGCGCCGTTCGCCAGGAGCTGCAGGGCCTCGCGCCCGTCGGTCGCGGCGATCACCGCGTATCCCAGGCTCTCCAGGCAGGCGACCGCGTAGGAGCGCACGAACGGATCGTCCTCGGCGATCAGCACGATCTCCCGGCCGGGCGGCGCCGCATCCTCCTCGGACGGGGCGAGGCCCGGCGAGCGCTGCGCGGAGGTGGCCGCCGCCGGCAGATAAATGCGCACCGTGGTGCCGAGCCCGGGCTCGCTGTAGATCGCGACGTGGCCGTTCGACTGCTTGACGAAGCCGTAGACCATGCTCAGGCCGAGGCCGCTGCCCTTGCCGACCTCCTTGGTGGTGAAGAACGGCTCGAACACGCGGTCGAGCACGTCGCGGGGCATGCCCTCGCCGTCGTCGGTCACCGCCACCATGACGTACTGGCCGGGCGGCACCTCGGGGTGAAGGTCGTGATAGCGGTTGTCGAGCGGCACGTTGGCGGTGGCGATGGTCAGGCAGCCGCCATTGGGCATCGCATCCTGGGCGTTGAGCGCGAGGTTGAGCACCGCGGATTCCAGCTGGGTCTTGTCGGCGAAGGCGATCCAGGCCTGATCGTCGAGCATCATGCGGATATCGACGTCCTCGCGCATGGTCCGGCGCAGCAGGGCACGGGTCGATGCGATGAGCTCGTTGCAGTCGATCTCGACCGGACGCAGCGTCTGCCGGCGGCTGAAGGCGAGCAGCCGCTGGGTGAGCTCGGCGCCGCGGTCGCCGGCCTGGGCGATCGCGTCGGCCAGCCGCTGCAGGTCGGGGCGCGCCTTGAGCTGCTCGCTGAGGAATTCCGCATTGCCGACGATGACCGTCAGGAGGTTGTTGAAATCGTGGGCGATGCCGCCGGACAGTTGGCCGACGGTCTCCATCTTCTGCGCCTGGATCAATTGCTCGTTGGTGCGCTTGCGCTCGGTGAGGTCGTGAATGATGCCGACGAAGATCGACTCGCCTTCCTGCTTGGCCTCGCCGACCGAAAGGTCCATCGGGAAGGTCGAGCCGTCCTTGCGCTGGCCGACGACCTCGCGGCCGATGCCGATGATCTTGCGTTCCCCGGTGCGGCGGAAATTCTCGATATATTGATCGTGCTCGTCGCGGTACGGCGGCGGCATCAGCATCTTGACGTTGCGGCCGATCACCTCGTCGGCGGCGTAGCCGAACAGGTGCTCGCACGCGGGATTGAACATGAGGATGTTGGCGCCGGCGTCGATCAGGATGACGCCGTCGACCGCGGTGTGCACCACCGCCTCGAGGCGCGCCGCGCTTTCGCGCAGCGCCTGCTCCGCCCGCTCGCGCTCGGTGAGGTCGTGAATGATGCCCACGAAGATGGTCTCTCCCGCCTGATTCGCCTCGCCGACCGACAAGTCCATCGGGAAGGTGGAGCCGTCCTTGCGCTGGCCGACGACCTCGCGGCCGATGCCGATGATCCTGCGTTCCCCGGTGCGGCGGAAATTCTCCAGATAGCGATCGTGCTCGTCCCGATAGGGCTGCGGCATGAGGAGCCGGACGTTCTGCCCGATCACCTCGGCGGCGCGATAGCCGAACAGCCGCTCGCAGGCCGGATTGAACAGCAGCACGCGGGCATCCGCGCCGATCAGGATCACGCCGTCGACGGCAGTCTCCAGCACCGCTTGCAAACGAGTCTCGTCCTTACCTTCGGCCATTTGCACCAAGCCCTTCGCGGCAGCCTTCACCGACCGGAAAACGGACCGGACGCGCAAGATCCGCTTGCGGGCAAAGCCTCGCTGCTTCCGATCGCCCTCACGGGCGGCGGCGCGCCCTCACCCGGCAGGTTCGCCTCCAGGCGAATCATGGCCGGCACCTTACTTGTTTTCGCGGCGGCGGGCGCCCGCCGCGTCTGCGGCAGACATCTCTACTGCGCGAATGAGGGCATTATGGTACCAGGCCGTCCATGGCCGGCTCGGATCTCACAGCGCGCGCGGTGGATCGGCCAGGTCGCTCATCGAAGTCGCGGTGGCGGCGGCAACCTCCTGCTCCGACCCGGCGGCGGTCACGAGGCAGGCTTCGAGAGCAGCCAGGAGCTCGTTGGGCCGGAACGGCTTCCGCAGGCTGCCGGCGGCGCCGAGCTGTCTCGCCATGGAGAGAAAATCCGGCTCCCGGCCATGCCGGTCGTCGTCCACCAGGCCCGACATGGCGATGACCGGGATCTCCGGCGCGCGCTCGCGAAGCGCCTTTATGGTGTCCCACCCGGTCATTCCGGGCATGAACATGTCGACGATGGCGACGTCGAACGCACGGGTTCCGATCACCTCGAGGCAGCTGCAGCCGTCTTCCACCAGCGTGACGTCGAATCCCTCGAGCTCGAGCAAGGTCTTCATGGCGAGCCGGACTGCGGCGTCGTCTTCGACAACGAGGATGCGTGTCACGGGAAGCGCTCCAGTAGTGGATCGGCTGCTCGATCAAGCCGCCGCGTCGAGCCCAAACAAATCACCGCGCAAACGTATAAGTGTTTGAAGATATGTCGCGGCATGGTTGTGTCTGTACGCTTCCGCACAAATCGAATCCGCGGGCGTCTGATTTTCCGGGAGACACCGGGATAGGGCTAATTTCCCAATAGTTGCTCAATTCGATTTTTGTACATCGCGTGACACTCGCAGGCGGCGGCCTCGAGCCCCGCCTGATCGAGAATGGTCAAATGTCCATGACTATAGGAAATGATTCCGGCGCGCTGGAGCGCGCCTGCCGCAACGGTAACTCCGGCGCGTCGCGCCCCCAGCATCGTCGCCAGAAACTCCTGGGTAAGGGGATACTCATCGCTGCGAAGGCGGTGCTGAATCAACAACAGCCAGCGTGCGCAACGCGCCTCCAGCTGATGGCGTCCGTTGCAGGCGGCGATCTGGGCGACCTGCTCGACAAAGAATTGCGTGAACTTGAGCACGGCGCCGCGGAACGCGATGCAGCGATCGAACTCGTCGCGGACGGCGCTGGCGATTGCACGCAGGCCGATCCCTTCGCCGGTGACCAGTACCTCGTTGGGCGAGACGCAGCCTCCGAGCAGCGCGGGCAGGCCGACGAGACCCTCGTTGCCGATCGTTCCGATCTCGACCGACGCTCCGTCCTGCAGCAACGACACGATCGAGATCATGCCGTGAACCGGGAAGTAGACGAAGTCGATCGCGTCGCCCTGTCGGTAGAGGCTCTGCTTCAGCGAGAACGTCACCGGCTCGAGCTGGAGGCGGCGACGATCGAAATTGTGACCGATCAGCGCGTCCAGCAACCCGTTTCCGCTGATATCAGGTAGAAGCTGAGTCATGCCGGGGGACTGATCTTTCGCCGTCGCGCAGAAAGAATCGACCCCGGCACTATGGGCGGGAGCCGCCGCCGGTAGCAACGATGATCGTGGTGCCGGTTGCACCGGCAGTCGGCCCGCGCCCGGATTGCCCAAAGGGAAGCGTCGACACGCCCGAACGAGCGCAGTCGCCGGGGTCAGGGGTCCCGGCACGGCTTCGCCGACTCGATGGGTGGCGCGGAGCCGTGCCGCAACGTCACGATGGACCGGCGCGGCGCTACCGCCCGATCACTGGACCGAGGCCTCCTCAGCCGCGCGCTGCACCTCGCCGAGCACCGCGGCGATCCGCGCGACGATCCGCCCGGTGAGCGCGCTGGGCATTGGCGGCGAGGCCATGGCCGACGGGAAGGCCTCGGCGCGGGCAATCAGATCGCGCTCCACCGACGCCAGCGTAAACAAGGCGGCGGTCTTGTTCGCGCGCGCGAACGCTACGGCAACCTCGATCAGGGCCTCTTGGAGCAACGCTGCAACATAGGTGTCGCCGACGCGATCCGGCGTTACGCGGGTGGTCTTCATCGTCTGCACCGGTATCATAGTCCCGTGACGATGGGTGAGCCCTTTTGCCTCGCCGCGCATCACAACAATTACTTATCTCCTACTTATCTCCTAAAATTAGCCTTAATGAGGGGACCTTCGCGCACGCGGGCTCGATCTGTCGGGCCACGTCGCTCGGATCCCTTCGGGGCGGCCGGTGGACAGCAGGGTGGAGAGTGATCACGCGCAGCGGCCGGATGCACGTGCCGACCGCGCGCCGGCGGAGGCTACTTTTTCTTGCCGGTCGCGTCGAACTGCTTGAGATAGGCCCACAGATCGCCGGCCTCTTTCTCGTTCTTGATGCCGGCGAACACCATCTTGGTTCCCGGAATCTTGGCCTTCGGGTCCTTGATGTATTCCTTGAACGTCGCCTCGTCCCAGGTGATGCCGGAACCCTTGTTGGCCTCGCTGTAGTTGTAGGCTTCGGCGCTCCCCGACTTGCGGCCGTCGAGCCCGTTGAGCTCGGGTCCCACCTTGTTCTTGGCGCTTTCGCCGACCGAGTGGCAGGCAATGCATTTCTTGAAGGACTGCTCGCCGGCCGCGACATCCTGCGCGAGCGCCGCCGATGTGCCTGCGACGAGGATTACCGAGGCCACCATGAAACGTCCCATTATACCATCACTCCCTTCGCTTGAGCCGCCCCCGGGTCGTGCGGCAAGGCACGGCGGCCCTGCAGGTCACGAAAATTACGCAGGCGACCGAATGGCGGTCCGCGCGCGCGCTGTCAACGCCGAATTTGGCCAAGGGTTTCGCCGCTCGGCGATCGATGCCCGCTCGGTCCGGCGCCGAGCGACCATCGTGGCGTGGCGATTTTTTCGCGCGGGCGGCAGCATCAACCGCAATTGGCGTTATAAGGCACGTGCAGAGCAGGGCTCGGTCGGCCGGTGTCGCGGGCCCGCGCGTCTCACTCGAAGCCCTCCCGGGCCCGAAGGGAGTGGGTGTATGTCGGTCAAGATGCCCGAGCTGGATGCCGGCGTGCTCGCGCGGCGCGACGAGATCGTGCGGGCGATGCGAGCGATCGTTCCGGGAGAAGGCGTCATTGCGTCGGAACGCGAGATGAAGCCCTACGAGTCGGACGGGCTGACCGCCTATCGCCAGACGCCGATGGTCGTGGTGCTGCCGGAAACGACCGCGCAGGTCTCGAAGATCCTGCGCTACTGCCATCGCCACGGCGTCAAGGTGGTGCCGCGCGGGGCCGGCACCTCGCTGTCGGGGGGCGCCCTGCCGCTCGGGGACGGGGTGCTGCTGGGCCTCGCCAAGTTCAACCGGATTCTCGACATCGACATCGACAATCGCGTCGTGGTCGCCCAGCCCGGGGTGACCAATCTCGGGATCTCCCGGGCGGTGGAGCATCTCGGATTCTACTACGCGCCGGATCCGTCGTCGCAGATCGCCTGCACGATCGGCGGCAACGTGGCGGAGAATTCCGGCGGCGTGCACTGCCTGAAATACGGCATGACGACCAACAACGTGCTCGGCGTCGAGCTGGTGCTGATCGGCGGCGAGGTGGTGCGGCTCGGCGGCAAGCATCTCGACAGCGGCGGCTACGATCTCCTCGGGCTCATCGCCGGCTCGGAGGGGCTGCTCGGCGTCGTCACCGAGATCACGGTGCGGATCCTGCGCAAGGCGGAAACGGCGCGCGCGGTGCTGATCGGATTCGCCTCGTCGGAGGATGCCGGCAGCTGCGTGGCCAGGATCATCGCGTCCGGCATCATACCGGGCGGCATGGAGATGATGGACCGGCCGGCGATCCACGCCGCCGAGGCTTTCGTGCATGCCGGCTATCCGCTCGACGTCGAGGCGCTGCTGATCGTCGAGCTCGACGGGCCGCAGGCCGAGGTGGACCATCTGTTGGAACGGGTCGCCGCCATAGCCCGGGACTGCCGGGCCACGGTGCAGAAGGCGTCCACCTCCGAGGAGGAGCGGCTGGCGTTCTGGGCCGGCCGCAAGGCGGCGTTCCCGGCGGTCGGGCGCATCTCGCCGGACTATTACTGCATGGACGGCACCATTCCGCGCGCCAGGCTGCCGCAGGTGCTCGCCGGCATGCGCGAGATGTCGGTCAAGTACGGGCTCGGCCTCGCCAACGTGTTCCACGCCGGCGACGGTAACCTGCATCCGTTGATCCTCTACGACGCCAACAAGCCCGGCGAGCTCGAGCGTGCCGAGGCTTTCGGTTCCGACATCCTGCGGCTCTGCGTCGAGGTCGGCGGCGTGCTCACCGGCGAGCACGGGGTCGGGGTGGAGAAGCGCGACCTGATGCCGGTGATGTTCAGCGAGGCGGATCTCGCCCAGCAGCAGCGGGTGAAGTGCGCGTTCGACGACAAGGGTCTGCTCAATCCGGGAAAAGTGTTTCCCGTCCTGCATCGCTGCGCCGAGCTCGGCCGCATGCATGTTCGCGGCGGGCAGGTGCCGTTCCCCGATATCCCGCGGTTCTGAGCGATGACCTTCACGTTGAAACCGCGCGCCGCCGGCGAGGTCGCCGCTTCCATCGAATGGGCGACGGCTGACGGAAAAACCTTCGAGATCGTCGGGCAAGGCTCGAAGCGGGCGATCGGCCGCGCCGCCCAATGGGATTTCACCCTCGACCTGTCGGGCATCAGCGGCGTCACCCTGTACGAGCCGGAGGAACTGGTGCTGTCCGCCAAGGCCGGCACGCCGTTGGCGGAGATCGAGCCGCTGCTTGCCGAAAAGGGCCAGGAGCTCGCCTTCGAGCCGATGGATTACGGGCCGGTTCTCGGCAGGCCGTCCGGCCAGGGCACGCTCGGAGGCGTTCTGGCGGCAAACGTTTCCGGTCCCCGACGCGTCAAGGCGGGCGCCGCGCGCGATCATTTTCTCGGCGTCGCCGCGGTGTCGGGGCGCGGCGAGGCCTTCAAGTCGGGCGGACGGGTGGTGAAGAACGTCACCGGCTACGACCTCTGCAAGGTGCTGGCCGGGTCGTGGGGCACGCTCGCCGCGATGACCGAGGTCACCGTCAAGGTGCTGCCGCGCGCCGAGACCGAGGAGACGCTGCTCGTTCTCGGCCTCAACGATCGGTCGGCCGTGAGTGCCATGACGGCGGCGCTCGGATCGGCCGACGACGTGTCCGGGGCGGCGCATCTGCCCGCAACGGTAGCCACGCGCGTGATGCGCAGCGCGGTAGGCGGGGGCGCGCTGACGGCACTGCGGCTCGAAGGCGTCCCGGTCTCGATTGCCCAGCGCAAGCGGATGCTCGAGGCCTTGCTGAAACCGTTCGGCGCCCTGCTAGTTATCGGCGAGGCGGCCTCGCGCGCGCTGTGGCGGGCGATTCGCGATGTCACGCCGTTCGCCGGCGAGGGCGACCCCGCGGACCGCCCGCTGTGGCGGATCTCGACCGCGCCCAGCAAGGGGCCGGACATCGCGGCGCAGATTGCCGCCAGGCTCGACGTCGAGGTTCTCTACGATTGGGGCGGCGGGCTGGTCTGGGTGGCAGGGCCGGCGCGAGACGATGCCGGCGCCCGGCTCATCCGCCGGGCGGTGGCGACCCATGGCGGGCATGCGACGCTGGTGCGCGCGCCCCAATCGGTGCGGGCGGCGGTGGACGTCTTCGGTCCGCAGGACGCGGCGCTGGCAGCCTTGACCCGGCGCGTGAAGGAGAGCTTCGATCCCAAGGGCGTGCTCGGGCCGGGACGCATGTGGCCCGGTGTGTGATACTGTCCGGGCGTGCCGATTGGCGTGGACCACGCCGAGACATTCCCGGCGAATCAGTGTCGCCTTCGCCCGAACATCACCGACGGCACAGGACTCAAGGGACAGCGCATATCTCGATGCAGACCACGTTCACCTCCGAGCAGCTGCAAGACCCGGCGACTGCCGAATCGGAGCGCATCTTGCGGACCTGCGTTCATTGCGGGTTTTGCACTGCAACATGCCCGACCTATGTGCTGCTCGGTGACGAGCTCGACAGCCCGCGTGGCCGCATCTATCTCATCAAGGACATGCTGGAGAACGACCGCCCGGCCACGTCCGAGGTGGTCAAGCACATCGACCGCTGCCTGTCGTGCCTGTCCTGCATGACGACCTGCCCATCGGGCGTGCATTACATGCACCTCGTCGATCACGCCCGCGCCCACATCGAAGAGACGTTCCGCCGTCCGGTGGGCGACCGGGCGATGCGCTCCCTGATCGCCAATGTTCTGACGCAGCCGCGGCTGTTCCGTCCGATGCTGGCGCTGGCGCGCCTGGCCAAACCGGTCGGGCCGATCCTGCGGCTCGTCGGCCTGCGCCGGCTTGCCGCCATGCTGCGGCTGACCCCGTGGCGTCGCACCGGGGCGGCGCTCCCGGCCGGTCAGCCGGTCCCGGCCGCGGGGGCAACCCCGGTCGGCGGGGCGCAGCGGCGGCGCGTGGCGATCCTCGAGGCCTGCGTCGATCAGGTGGTGGCCCCGTCGATCAACGCGGCGGCCATCCGGGTCCTGACCCGGCACGGCGTCGAGGTGGTGCGGCCGGCCTCCGCCGGCTGCTGCGGGGCGCTGGTCCACCATATGGGTCGCGAGCGCGACTCGCTCGAATCGGCCCGCCGTAATATCGATGTGTGGATGCGCGAGATCGAAGGCGAGGGGCTCGATGCCATCGTGATCACGGCGGCGGGCTGTGGGACGACCATGAAGGATTACGGCTTCATGCTGCGCGGCGATCCGGCCTACGCGAAAAAGGCCGAGACGGTCGCGGCGATGACCAGGGACATCGCCGAATATCTGGCGACGCTCAAGCTCGCGCCTCCGGTCCGCGACAGCGGCCTGGTCGTTGCCTATCACGCGGCCTGCTCGCTGCAGCACGGTCAGAAGCTGCTGCGCGAGCCCAAGAGTCTTCTGGCCAGGGCGGGATATGAGGTGCGTGACGTGCCCGAGGGGCATCTGTGCTGCGGTTCCGCCGGGGCCTACAACATGCTCCAGCCCGAGATCGCCCGCAGGCTGGCCGCCCGGAAGGTCGCCAATATCGCCAAGACGGCGCCCGACGTGGTCGCGGCGGGCAATATCGGGTGCCTGACGCAGATCGCCGCCGCGAGCTCGATCCCGGTCGTCCACACGGTCGAGCTCATCGATTGGGCAACCGGCGGGCCGCTGCCGCGAAGCCTCAGCAGGGTCGCCCGCAAGGAGAAGCCGGCGCCGCCACTCGTCGCCGCCACATGAGAGGCGTGCCGGGCGCCTCGGGCTTGGATGGCGGCGGGCAGTTGCGCCGGCGGAGCAGCAAACGTTTGATAACCACGTCGATCGCCACTTTCGTCAGCGCCTTGACCTCGACGATGTGGTAAAGCCTCACACGGCAAGCAGGAGGACATCATGGCGAAATCCGCGAAGTCGAAGAAAGCGAAGACGACGACCAAGGGCAAGGCTCCGAAGGCGGCGGCGAAGACCAAGAAGAAAGCCGCCGCGAAGACCGCCGCCAGCAGGAAGAGCGCGGCACGCGCGAAGCCGTCGAAGAAACCTGCCAAGAAGGCCGCTGCTCGCAAGATGCCGAGGAAGAGCGCGACCGCCGCGAAACGGACGACGAGCGCGAGAAAGCCGGCAGCCCGGAAACCCGCGCCCAGGACCGCCGTCAAGACCGCCGCCAAGACCGCCGCGGCGAGACCCGCCGCCGCGAAGCCGGCGGCGAGGCCCGCAGTTGCCAAGCCCGCAGTTGCCAAGCCCGCAGTTGCCAAGCCCGCCGTCGCCAAGCCCGCCGTCGCCAAGCCCGCAGCGGCACGGCCCGCGCCCGCTCCGAAGCCGGCGGCTGCCAAGCCGGCGCCCAAGCCGGCCGCAAAGCCTGCCGCGGCGGCCACGCCGGCCCCGGCAAGACCCGCTTCGCCGGCTCCGGCTCCAGCTCCGCGGCCTGCCGCGCCCGCCGCGGTGCGACCTGCAAGCCCGCCTCCGGCCGCGCCGCGCCCGGTGCCGAGCCCGGCTCCCAGCGGTTCCGCTCCGAGCCCAAGCCCTGCTCCGGCGGCGCCAAGCCCCGCTCCGGCGGCGAGCCACAGTCCGGCCCCGCCCCATACGCCGGCCCCGGCCCCGAGCCACAGTCCAACTCATGCGCCGGCTCCTACTCATGCGCCCGCTCCGAGTCACACGCCGCCCTCGACGTCGCAGGGCACGGCGGGTGGCTACCGGCCCTTTGGCTCGCCCGCTATAAAGCCGGACGATCAGGAGGGCGGTCATGGCCACAAGACGGACGAAGGCGACAAGAGCTAGGGCGAAGCCTCCCGGGAAGGCCGGCGCCAGGAGTACGGCTGCCAAGAAGTCGGCTGCCAAGAAGGCGGCTGCCAAGAAGGCGACCAACAAGAAGGCAGCCGACAAGAAGGCGTCGTCCAAACCGGCCGACAAGGCTGCCGCCGGCAAGAAGTCCGGCGCCAGCAAGCAGGCGGCGAAGAGCAGGTCCGCTGCCGGCGGGGGGCGAAAGGATGCCTCGCGGCGGACGGACGCCGCGGCGGCGTTGGCGACACCGCGCAGGCCGCCGGCGCCGCGGCCGGGAGCACGGCCCGGTCCGACCGGGCGCGCCACGCCGGCGGTGAAGCCGGCGGCGCGGCCGACCGGCGGGCGCGGTGTGGCGGTGCCCGGGGTTGCGGTGACCGGTCGGCTCGGACCGCGTTACCACGAGATCCTCACGCCGCAGGCGCTCGACTTCGTCGCCGACCTGCATCGCAAGTTCGAGCCGACCCGCAAGCGTCTGATGGCGGCGCGCGCCGCGCGGCAGAAGCGCTTCGACGCGGGCGTGCTGCCCGACTTCCCGGCCGACACCAAGCACATTCGCGACGACGACTGGAAGGTCGCGCCGATCCCGCACGACCTCCTCGACCGGCGCGTCGAGATCACCGGCCCGGTCGACCGCAAGATGGTCATCAACGCGCTCAATTCCGGCGCCAACGTCTTCATGGCCGATTTCGAGGACGCCAACTCGCCGACCTGGGAGAACACCATCGAGGGCCAGATCAACCTCAAGGATCGCTGGGCGGATCGGCTGGGCTTCACCGATCCGGAGACCGGCAAGTCCTACGCGCTCGGCCCGAATCCGGCGGTGCTGATCGTGCGCCCGCGCGGCTGGCATCTGCCCGAGCAGCATGTCTTCGTCGACGGCGAGCCGATGTCCGGGGCGCTGTTCGACTTCGGGCTCTATTTCTTCCACAACGCCAAGGCTGCAGATCGGCCAAGCCGGCACCGGCCCCTATTTCTATCTGCCCAAGATCGAGAGCCACCTCGAGGCGCGGCTGTGGAACGACGTGTTCGTCTACGCCCAGCACAAGCTCGGCATTCCGCGCGGGACGATCAAGGCGACGGTGCTGATCGAGACGCTGCCGGCCGCGTTCGAGATGGACGAGATCCTCTACGAGCTGCGCGACCACATGGCCGGGCTCAATTGCGGCCGCTGGGACTATATCTTCTCCTTCATCAAGAAGCTTCGCCAGCAATGCGCAATTCGTGCTGCCCGACCGCTCGCAGGTGGTGATGGGCGAGGCGTTCCTGCACGCCTATTCGCTGCTGCTGATCAAGACCTGCCATCGCCGCGGCGCCTTCGCGATGGGCGGCATGGCGGCGCAGATCCCGATCAGGAACAACCATGCCGCCAACCAGGCGGCGTTCGCCAAGGTGCGCGCCGACAAGGAGCGCGAGGCGCGCGACGGCCACGACGGCACCTGGGTGGCGCATCCCGACCTCGTGCCGGTCGCCAAGGAGGTCTTCGACCGGATGATGCCGCCGCCGAACCAGCTCGACCGCACGCTCGACGATGTCGTGATCACCCGCGACATGACTGCTGGAGATGCACCAGCGGCACGCGGACCGAGGCGGGCTTCCGCGAGAACATCCGGGTCGGCGTGCAATACATCGAGGCCTGGCTGCGCGGCCGCGGCGCCGTGCCGATCTACAATCTGATGGAGGACGCGGCGACCGCGGAAATCTGCCGCGCGCAGATCTGGCAATGGCTCAAATACGGCGCCGAGCTCGAGAACGGCAACACCGCCACGCCGGAGCTGTTCGCGCGCGCCCTCAGAGAGGAGATGGAGAGCGTGCGATCCGCGATCGGAAGCGAGACCTACGCCAAGGGCCGGTTCCCCGAGGCGATCGAGCTGTTCCGGACCCTGTCGCTGGCGCCGCAGTTCGAGGAGTTCTTCACAATTCCCGCCTACCGGCTGATCGCATGACGTTCGCGCCCGCCAATCCCGATCAATTCGTCGGCATCGGCGCTCCCGGTATCTGACGCCGCGCCGATTACGGCGCCGTCAGCCGCTCGCGCAGGAACGCGATCACGCGTGACGCCGCATCCCGGGTGGGCTCGCCTCGCGGTCGATCAGATCGGCGGTGAGCACCGCATGCGGCCATGGATTGCGGGATTGCGGGTTGGCCCGATCGTCGGCGATCTCCACCCCCTCGAAGGCCGGCCCGAGCTCGCGCCGCAAGGTCGCGAACCGCTCGGGCGGGCACAAGCGGTCGCCTGCGAAGCGCAGCCCGAGCACCCTGTCGCCGCGCGCGCAACGATCCTTCACGCACTGCCATTCGGCCGGCGACAGGGCCAGGGCCTGCTTGCGGCGGGCGCCGAGCGGAAAGGGAAGCGACGGTTGCGCGAGGACCGGGGCGGCGAGCCACGGCTCGAGCATCATGGCAAGGGCAAAACCGCCGGAGAAGCACATCCCTACCGCTCCGACGCCGGCCCCCCCGGCCTCGCCATGGGCATGGCGCACCAGCGCGCGCAGCCAATCGGTGACAGGGCCGGACCGGGCGGACGCCAGAACGGCGAACTCCCGCGAGATGCAGATCCTGATGATCGAGCGCACGACATAGCCGGCCGACGGGGCTCTCCCCGCCACACCGACGAGCTCGGGCAGGTAGACGCGAAAGCCGGCCTCCACCACCCAGTCGGCGAAGCGCACGACGTGCGGCGTGATCCCGGGGATCTCGTGCATCACGATGACCGCCGGCCCGTCGCCGCGGACATGGACCGGCTTGACGCAGCCGGCGTGACCAAAGCTCTGCTTCTGGTAGCCCGCAAGCATGACCGCACGCGTCCGCCGGCCGCAGGGACGACCGCGCGCGATCGTATCGACAAAGCCGGCCGCGGCGCAAAAAAGAGGCCGCCGTTCTGGAGCACATCCCGATCAAAGCTGATCGGAATGCGCTCCGCGGTCGGGATTGTGATCTTGCGTGGCGAATGCAACAATGCGCCACGGCTTGGCGGGTGCTCGTCACATCCGCGTTGGCGCGAGCGGGCAGCTCAAAACGCATGGCTGCAAGAAGACCTCATAAGACGGCGCTCGCAGTTCCAGCTGACAGCAGAAGCCGCGGTTCGCGTCGGGTCACTCCAAGGGGGAATATCATGTCGATCGTCGCATCCCGGATTCCGGCGCCCCTCCCTCAGTGTGCGAACAAGCCGCCGCGGCGGCGATGCGCGGCGCGCCGGCTCATCGCGCTGCTGCTCGCCGCTGTCCCGCTTGGATCGGCTGTCGCGCAGGAGCCGCTGCTGCAGCCGGGTGAAGCGTTCGTGACGCGGTTTTCCGGCGTCACGCCGGCTCCCGACAATCAGCAGATGCCGGTCATAAATACCGACGGCACCGTCGGCAGCATCATCGACATTCGCGCTCCGGGCCAGGCGCCGGGCGGGCTGCACTGGGTCGACGAGCCGCAGCGTCGACAGGTGACCGCCGGCCAGGTCGGCCAGGTGTTTGGCGTCGCATTGGACGACCAGAACCCCCCGAATGTCTATCTGACCGCGACTGCGGCCTTCGGCCTGCATCGCACCGCCGACAACTCCGATTGGATGCCCGGGATGTGGGGTCCCGGCGGCCCCGGTGCCGTCTACGTGCTCGACCGTACCGCCAGCTACCAGCCGCGGGTGCTCGCGGATCTGACCCTCAGCGGCAGGCCGAACAGCGGCGCGGCGCTCGGCAACATCGCCTACGACCGGTGGAACAAGCAGCTCTTCGTCAGCGACATGGAGACCGGGATGATCCACCGCCTGCGCGCCGCCGACGGCGCCGACGGCGGGACCTACGATCACGGCACCCAGGGACGCCCGAGCTTCCTCGACGTCGAGCACAAGCAGCAGGGGAGCCTCCAGCCGATCGCCTTCGACCCGAGCTCGAGCGCCCGCATCGCCGATTGCCCGAACGGCTTCGCGACGACGCCCGAATGCTGGAACGTCGCGCAGTCCGGCCGGCGCGTCTGGGGCGTAGGGGTGTGGCGCAACGCCAATTCGGGCGAGGTCCGTCTGTATTATGCGGTGTGGAGCAGCCCGGCCTTCGGCAACACCGCCTGGGCGCAGGTGTCCGACGACGAGAAGCGCAACGCGATCTGGTCGGTGCTGATCGCTCCCGACGGCAATTTCGATCCGTCGAACGTGCGGCGCGAGTTCGCGCTTCCCGATTTTTTCGTCAAGCCCGAGGACATCGCGCGGGCGGGCTTCAGCCAGCCGGTCAGCGACATCTCGTTTCCCGCCTGCAGCAACCGCGCGGTGATGCTGCTCGCCGAGCGCGGCGGCATGCGCAATCTCGGGCTTGCGGCCGACAATGCGTTTGCCACCCCCCACGAGGCGCGGGCGCTGCGCTACGAGCTCTATCAGGACGGCGAGTGGCGCCCGGTCGGACGCTATGACGTCGGATTCTACGACCGCCACAACGAGGGCGAGCCCTTCCTTCGCGCCAATTGCGCCGGGGGCATCGCGTTCGGCTACGACTACGACAACACCGCATGGACGGTGAACCAGAGCCAGCCGAACCAGTTCGTGTGGATCACCGGCGATTCGCTGTGCTCCCCCGACGGGCCGTGCAACCTCGCGCTCCCGTCGCCCAGCGCTGCGGCGCCGCCGGCTTCGCCGCCCGGCCAGACCCCGCCGGCGCAACCCGCCGCCGGACAGCCGGACGATCCCCAGGCCAATAACGAGGTCGCCAAGGAGCAGGGCGACGATTCCGAGGTCCACGGCGTGCAAGGCCTGCGCGAGGCCGCGTTCGACGAGATCGCTCCCGGCGCCGCCTATGGGGCCTATCCGACCAACGGTTCCGGACCCTACCCGCCGGCCGGGCCGAGCCAAGCCTATCTGATCGATACCGACATCAACGTCGACGGCAGCGGCAACCTGATCCCGGAAGAACTGACGCGCAACGACGCGACCAGGATCGGCGACGTGGCGATCTTCACGATCTGCGCCGCGCAGCCGCCCGGGATGGCCCTGGAGCTGCCGCCGGCGCCGCCGACGACGCTGATCGATGACGGGCATGCCCCGGAGCCGAGCCATCTGCGCTACTATTCGCACGGACGCGAGTTCAGCCATCACCGCTGGGCGTCGCACTGGCCGGCGATGAGTCACTACCGCTGGAGCTCCCAGCACGACCGCTGGCGCAGCCGGATCCACGAGGTGCGGCCCAGCCGGGTACACCGGCTCGAGATAAGCTACGTGCACGACGTGCGGCCGAGCTATGTGCACGAGCGCCGCCGCAGCCTCGTCCACGACACGCCGTGGAGCCGCCTGCACGAGCAGCGGCCGAGCCGCGTCCACGACCTGCGGCGGTCGAGCCAGCATGATCGCCGGCTCTCCTCGGCCAATCATGTGCCGCCCGGCTCCCATGGCGCCTTCCTCAGCCGCGGCAACCACGTCCCGCTCGGCTCGCACCTGCTCGCCTTGAGCCGCCATGGGCACTTCCCGATCGGCTCGCACCTCTCGACGATCAGCCGTCGCGGTCATGTTCCGGCGGGATCGCATCTCCAGGCGGCGAGCCGGCAGAGCCACGTTCCGCTCGGCTCGCACAATGCGGTCCAGAGCAAGAGCAACCACGTGCCGCTGGGCAGCGCGGTCCACCTGCAGACCCAGCCGACACAGACCCACCTGACTGCCTTGAGCCGCCGCGGCCACGTCCCGGTCGGCTCGCATGCGGCGGCGCAGAGCCAGGGCCAGATCCATCGGCCGGTCGGCTCGCACCAGGCGGCGCAGAGCCAGGCACAGACCCACAAGCCCGTGGGCTCGCACCAGGCGGCGCAGAGCCAGGCGCAGGCCCACAAGCCCGTGGGGTCGCACACGACGGGACAGAGCGCCCTGCGCAACCATCGGCCGGCCGGCTCGCACTCGACGTCGCAGAGCTCGGCGCAGGCCCACAAACCGGCGGGCTCGCACGCGAGCGCCCAGAGCCAGGCGCGGGTCCACCGGCCGGTCGGCTCGCACAGCGCGGCATCCTCACGCGGCTCGACCATCAACAAGAAGCCGGCGCATACGCAAACGCGGGTGCCGCAGCGGCACACGACGACCACGCGGGTGCGGACCCCGACGCACGTCACCCACAGGCCGGCCACCCGGGTGAACCGGACGACGACGGTTCACCGCGGCCGCGGCGGCAGCACCGGCGGGAGGCGACGATAGAGACCGCGATGACTGTGGGCAGTCCGCATCCGGACCGCCCGGAAAACGTCCGGCTCGCCCGGTCACGCGATGCGAAGGCCTGGTGGCGCGGCGTGACGGTCGCCGCGGCCCTGCTCGGCTCGATGGCAGGGGCGGCCGCCGACGACCTGCAGCCGCGGCTCTACACCCACGAAACCTATGTGGAGGATGCAACCCGCGTCACCGCGCTTCCGATCAAGGACACGGTGGCGATGTTCGAGTGGGTGCTGGGAAACCTGAAGGAGCGGGTGAAGGTCTATCCGACGGAGAACTACTACTATTTCTATTTCATTTACAACAACACGCGCTATGCGGGGAACATCCGGCTCGACGCCAACGACCGCGACCGCGGGCAGGTGCATTTCGCCTATTACGAGGATCTCGCCGAGTGGAAGGACGAGGAGCCCGTCACCCACATGGTGCTCGACAAGAAGCAGGGGGTGACCGTCGAGAAGCTCGAGCGTCTGGTCTACCGGGTGTCCTACAAGGAGAAGTCGGTCGTATTCGAGCTCAACGACCTCGCCAGGGTGGCGCCGCCCCCCGGTGCGCTGGGGCCGGACGAAAAATACCTGGGGCCGGTCTTCGACGATTCGGCGATCCGCTTCTTTCTGGTCTACAACTCGAGGCTCAAGATCTTCCACTACATCCTCGACGAGACCATCAAGCCGGCCGACGAGCTCTTTGCCGCCAAGAGCACCGACCGCATCGTGATCGGGCGGCGCACCGGCTTCGCGTTCTACCGCGATCGACGCCTGACCCGAAAAATCCTGATTGGCGTGTTCGAGGGAAATGCCCGGGTGAACAATTATTTCGACGGGCCGTTCGATCAGCTGCCGGACAATTTTCTCGAGGGCGACACGCTGCGCCGGATCATTCTCGAGATCGAGCCGGCTCTTGCCGGCCAGATCGATCGTTTCGGCGGCTCGCCCGACGGCTCCAGCAGGTTTCTCATCGCCCCCTACCTGCACTATCGAAGCGAGGAAGAGCTCGACGTATTCCACCAATGCGCCACCAGCAAGGACATCACGCCGGACATCTACTATGCGTGCTTCGTGATCGACCCCCAGGCGGAGGAGGCGGAAACGGCGCCGGATGTCGCCAAGCCGCCGCGCAAGAAGGCCGGACGGGCGAAGCATCGGACCGCCCACGCCCGCCCCTCCCGGCGGTAGGGCGCGCCCGGGATTGATCCGAATGTGCTCCGGGATCGTTGCGTGGCGCATGCTCCTGTCGGCGAGCCGGTATCCGCTTCGCCGGAACGTGTCCGCGGCCGCGATTCGTCGACACCCGGCAGGCGTGTGCTGCGCGGCCAGCACGTATCCGCTATACTGCGCCGGGGCGTAATTTGACCGCCGGCACATCCCTGGAGAGCCCGATGCATCGTCGCTTTATTGTCCCCGCGCTCCTTGCCACCGCCATGGCGTTCGCCTGCCCGGCGAATGCGGCCCTGAAAAGGGTCCCGTACCCGGAGGTCAAGGTCGAGGTCGGCGACGCCTTCAAGCCGGATGCCGCATTCGCGGCCCTGCGCAAGGCCCTGACCGAGGCCGTCGCCAGGAAGGATTCCGCCGCGCTGTTCGCGCTGGTGGGCCCGACCTTCGTGTGGACCATGCAGGGCGCGACCGTCGAGCAGTTCGACATGGGACGCGACGCCCTGCACAATTTCAAGGTCGTGTTCGGGTTCCGCCCGCAGGGCAAGGACACCGACGGCGGGGTGGAGGGCGGGCCCTACTGGGATGCGCTCGCCGCGTTCGCGGCCGACGGCACCTATTACGAGGAGAGCACCAACCTGATTTGCGGGCCGATCAGCGCCACCGTCGCCGACGACGAGGTGTTCGAGACTGCCCGCGGCAAGATCGAGACCGCCGAGGAGGCGGCCGAGTGGTATTTCACCATGGCCGACACGCCGGTCGCCAAGGCGCCCGGCGACCCCGGACCCCCGGTCGGCAAGGTCGGCAAGGTCGCACTGCCGGTGCTCAGCGCCCATCCGCCGTCGCCCGAGGGCAAGCCCCCGGTGGCGCCGACCCACCTGGAAATTCTGATGCCCAACGGCAGGTCGGGATGGGTCCCGGTCGCCGCGGCACGCCCGCTGTCGGCCGAGCGACTGTGCTACGCCAAGACTGCGCGGGGTGACTGGAAGATCGTGGCTTACGATCAGCCGCAGGAATAGGCCCGCGGTCGTCGGTCATTCGGCCGGTTGGAACGTGGTCTCGCCGCACACCTGTCGGCCTTGGCCGTCGCCCTCCAGGGTCAGGTGGCGGTCGTGGAATGCGCGCAGCGTCGAGCGGTGGCCGATCGAGATGATCGTGGTGCGCGGAATGCGCTCGTGCAGCAGGCGGTAGAGCATGGCCTCCGCCGGCTCGTCGAGCGATGCGGTGGCCTCGTCGAGGAAGAGAAAATCCGGAGCCTGCAGGATGGCGCGCGCCACGGCGAGCCGCTGCTGCTCGCCGAGCGACAGGATGCGCTCCCAGTGGGCCTCCTCGGCGAGCCGGGGCGCGAGCGCCGGCAGGCCGACCGCCTTGAGCACGTCGCAGACCGCGGCCGGCTGGAACGTGCCGGGAACCGACGGATAGGAGACGGCCGCGGCGAGCGAACCCACCGGAAGATAGGGTTTCTGCGGCACGACCATCACCCGGGCGCCTTCCGGCACCACGACGGCGCCGGTGCCGAACGGCCAGATGCCGCCGATTGCGCGGAACAGTGTCGATTTCCCCGAGCCCGAGGGTCCGCTCACCAGGACGCGCTCGCCCGGCGCGAGCTTGACGTCGGGCGCGGTGACGAGCGCCGTGCCGTCGGGGAGCCGGACGTCGAGCGCGTCGATATGAAGCTCCGGCGCCCGGCCCTTGGCGGTGATCGAGACGAAAGGCTCGGTCGTCGGCAGCGACCGGCTCTTGGCGATCGAGGCATCAAATCCCGACAGGCGTTCGATCACCGCGCGCCATTCGGCGAGCGTCTGGTAGACGTTGATGAAGAACGACAGCGCGGTCTGCACGCTGCCGAAGGCCGACGCGGTCTGGGTGAGAAAGCCGAGCGGCAGGCGCTTGGCGAAGAACACCGGGCTGATCACCACGATGGGAAAGATGATCGAGATCTGGCTGTAGCCCGAGGTGAAGAAGGTCAGCTTTTTGGTTCGCGACATGATGCGGCGCCAGTTCGCGGCGATGCTGCTGAACCGGTCCATCAGGCGTTCGCGCTCCGCCGGCTCGCCGTTCATCAGCGCGATCTGCTCGGAATGCTCGCGCACCCGCACCAGGTTGAAGCGGAAATCGGCTTCGTAGCGCTGCTGATTGAAATTGAGGTCGATCAGCTGCCGTCCGATCAGGTGGGTGAGCGTGGTTCCGATCGCCGCGTAGAACAGCGCCGCCCACACCAGATAGCCGGGAATCGGCCAGTCGGAGCCGAACAGGTGCAACGGCGCCTGATCCGACAGCGCCCACAGGATGATGATGAAGGAGCCGAGGGAGACGATGGCGCCGAGCAGGCCGACGACGATCCGCAAGGTGCGCTCGACGAACAGCTGGATGTCCTCGGCGATGCGCTGATCGGGGTTGTCGGCGCGATCGCCGAGCAGCTGCATGCGATAGTGGTTGGCCGCCTCGAGCCAGTGCGCCAGATAGCGCCTGGTCATCCATTGGCGCCAGCGGATCTGCAGCCATTGATTGAGGTAGATCTGATAGACGGCGACCAGGATGTAGGCGGCGGCCAGCGCGCAGAATACCAGGATTTCCCGCACGAAGACGTCCCAGTTGTACTCCTGCAGCGCCGTGTAGAAGCGCGCGCTCCACGCGTTGATCATCACGTTGATGCCGACGATCGTCAGCTCGATCGCGATCAGGGCGGCGAGCAGGGCGCGCCCCGCCCAGCGGTCCTCGGACTGGAAGTAGGGGGCGGCGAGCCGCCAGATGGTGGCGAGCGTGGAGCCGAGAACGGTCACGGATGGTCACTCCTGTGGGGCGCCGGAGGGATGGCCGCGGGCGGTATTCCGATCCGATCGAGCGGAATTCGGGCTATTATACGGACGTGGCACCGGAATGTTGCGGGCTCAAGTGCCACGAGGCCGCCTTGATGTCCCCGCCTTTGGGCTGCGGCGGGGGGCCAAGTCAATCGCACAAGTGGCCGCAGCGACGGACCAGCGAGATGATCGAAGGCGTGAGCCACCTCACTTTCATCGTCCGCGACCTCGAGAAGATGACCCGCATCCTCGTCGACGTCCTCGGCGCCACCGAGATCTATGCGAGCGGCGACGCGACGTTCTCGATCGCCCGGGAGAAATTCTTCCTCGCCGGCGGGGTGTGGATCGCCATCATGGAGGGCAAGCCCGCGGCGCGACGCGGCTACGACCACGTCGCCTTCAAGGTCGGTCGCGACGACCTCGCGGGCTGCCGGGCCGCGCTTCTGCGCCTCGGCCTGGAGATCCGGGAATCCCGGCCGCGCGTCGATGGCGAGGGGGATTCGATCTACTTCTACGACCACGACAACCACCTCTTCGAGCTGCATACCGGGACCCTCGAGGAGAGACTTCGGCGCTATGCCGCAGGTCGCGTCGGGGAGGCATGACCGCCCCGGCATCCGGCCTCTCAGCCATCTTGACATGCCGCGTCGCGAAAGATTTTGTGCGCCTTTCCCAAAATCCTGGAGACGATGATGGACCGCCCGACCCTCCCGCCACGGTCAGGCCGCGCAGCGGTGCGCGGCCTCGCGCTCGCCTTGGCCTGCTGCCTGATCGGTGCCGCCTCGGCGTCGGAGCGCGGATTTCCCTTCGACCGCGAGCTCTTTCTCGACTCCGGGCCGATCGGCAAGTCGCGAAAAATCCCGAGCCTCGACGTGAGCGCCGGGGGGCAGGCGCAGATCGATCTCTATTGCGCCAGCGGGCAGGGGCAGGTGACGATTGCGGGCGATGCCATGACCATCGTGCCCGGCCCCATGGTCGAGCAGCAATGCACGCCCGACCGTTTGCGCGGCGACGACGACCTCATGGCGGCGCTCACCGCGGTGACGGCCTGGCGCCGCGAGGGCGAAGCCGTGGTGCTGATCGGCACCCGGAACCTGCGGTATCGGCCGGCGACGAATTGATCCAGGCGGCAGCCGCGCCGCTTTTTCCGCGATCTGTCCCACGGCCGCATAAGCAAAAGGCCCCGCATCGCTGCGGGGCCTTCGCATTTTGAAAAGCGTGGCGGAATTCGCCGCGCTCAGTAATCCATTCCGCCGCCCGGCATGCCGCCGCCCGCCGGTGCCGCCGGCTTCTCCTTCGGCATCTCCGCCACCATCGCCTCGGTGGTGATCAGGAGGCCGGAGACGGAAGCCGCATCCTGCAGCGCCGCGCGGACCACCTTTGCCGGATCGATGATGCCGGCCTCGACCATGTCCACATAGGTCTCGGTCTGGGCGTCGAAGCCGTAGGTCTCCGACTTGCTCTCCAGCACCTTGCCGACCACGATCGAGCCCTCGACCCCGGAATTCTCCGCGATCTGGCGGATCGGGGACTCGAGCGCGCGCAGCACGATCTTGATGCCGGCCTGGATGTCGGGATTGTCCGACTTCAGCCTGTCGATCGCCTTGCGGGCGCGCAGCAGCGCGACGCCGCCGCCCGGCACGATGCCTTCCTCGACGGCGGCCCGGGTGGCGTTGAGCGCGTCCTCGACCCGGTCCTTCTTCTCCTTGACCTCGATCTCGGTGGCGCCGCCGACCCGGATCACCGCGACCCCGCCGGCGAGTTTCGCCAGCCGCTCCTGCAGCTTCTCGCGGTCGTAGTCGGAGGTGGTCTCCTCGATCTGCGCCTTGATCTGGCCGACGCGGGCCTCGATGTCCTTCTTCTTGCCGGCGCCGGAGACGATGGTGGTCTTCTCCTTCTCGATGATCACCTTCTTGGCGCGGCCGAGCATGGCAAGCGTGACGTTCTCCAGCTTGATGCCGAGATCCTCGGAGATCAGCTGGCCGCCGGTGAGGATGGCGATGTCCTCGAGCATTGACTTGCGGCGATCGCCGAAGCCGGGCGCCTTGACGGCCGCGACCTTCAGGCCGCCGCGCAGCTTGTTGACCACCAGCGTGGCGAGCGCCTCGCCCTCGACGTCCTCGGCGACGATGACCAGCGGACGGCCCGACTGCACCACCGCCTCGAGCACCGGGAGCATCGCCTGCAGCCCCGACAGCTTCTTCTCGTGGAGCAGCACGTAGGCGTCCTCGAGCTCGGCGATCATCTTCTCGGCGTTGGTGATGAAGTAGGGCGAGAGATAGCCGCGGTCGAACTGCATGCCTTCGACGACCTCGAGCTCGGTCTCCAGGGCCTTCGCCTCCTCGACCGTGATCACGCCCTCGTTGCCGACCTTCTGCATGGCGCCGGCGATCATCTTGCCGATCGAGGCGTCGCCGTTGGAGGAGATGGTTCCGACCTGCGCGACCTCGGCGGACGAGCTGACCTTCTTGGCGCGCCGCTCGATGTCCTTGACCACCGCGGCGACCGCCATGTCGACGCCGCGCTTGAGATCCATCGGGTTCATGCCGGCGGCGACCGACTTGACGCCTTCCCTGACGATCGCCTGGGCCAGCACGGTCGCCGTGGTGGTGCCGTCGCCGGCGAGGTCATTGGTCTTCTGGGCGACCTCGCGCACCATCTGGGCGCCCATGTTCTCGAACTTGTCCTCGAGCTCGATCTCCTTGGCGACGGTCACGCCGTCCTTGGTGATGCGGGGAGCGCCGAACGACTTGTCGAGCACCACGTTGCGGCCCTTGGGGCCGAGCGTCACTTTTACCGCGTTGGCGAGAATGTCGACGCCGCGCAGCATCCGGTCGCGCGCGTCGGAAGAGAATTTCACGTCTTTCGAGGCCATTGGGTGTCAACTCCGTCTATTTGATATGGGGCTCATTGATGCCTGCGCCGAAGTGCTTCGGCGCGGCCGGCGTCAGGCGATGACGCCCATGATGTCGCTCTCCTTCATGATCAGGAGCTCTTCGCCGTCGAGCTTGACCTCGGTCCCCGACCACTTGCCGAACAGCACCTTGTCGCCGGTCTTGACGTCGATCGGAACGAGCTTTCCCGCCTCGTCGCGGCCGCCCGGCCCGACCGCCACGACCTCGCCCTCCTGGGGCTTTTCCTTGGCGGTGTCCGGAATGATGATGCCGCCGGCGGTCTTGGCTTCGGCATCGATACGCTTCACGACCACGCGGTCATGCAGGGGGCGGAACTTCATCTTGGCCATGTCTTCCTCGTCGGCGCGGTGTGCGCGGCTTTGGTGGGACCGAGAGTTCGATCGGAGAGGCTGTTAGCACTCGCGTTTGCCGAGTGCCAGCGGCTGGCGCGGAAATATGGTTTTCGCACCAGCGTGTCAAGCGTCAGCCCGACCGACGGGTCCCGCCGGTTAACGCCAGGGCGACCGCGCAGCCGGGCGTGGCGCCGAGCGTTCCTGGGGGCTGCTCCCGGGCCAGGGCTTCCGTTTTTGGCGGTAATGCCTTGAAACGCCTTGCGTTCGACACCGTAGCTCAGCAGAGTCCGCCAAGTTGTTGCGTGGAGGGAGGCTTGCCATGCCGGGGACGGCTTTCAGGCTGGCGATCGCGGCCGGAATAATGCTGATGCTTGCCGGCTGCGCCGGACAGTTGTCGATGCCGTCATGGACGCAGCCCCAGCCCGACGTCGCACCGACGGCGGCGCCCGCCAATGCGCCGCCGGGCAGCATTCCGGCCCGCGACCTGGTCGGCCGCTGGGGTTTCGCCGCCTATCACAAGGACGCCGACCGGGGTCGCACCGAGGCCGCGGCCCGCGGCCAGTGCGGTCCCAAGGGCCAGCCCTACGTGATCGGCGCCGGGCCGTCGGGCGGCGTGATGATGCACCTCGCCGATCAGGCCGAGGCCCAGGAGCTCCGCATCAAGGGCGGTCCGGGCGGCAGGAACTATATCGGTCCCGAAGGGCCGGCCGCCGACGCCAGCGACCGGGAGGTGGTGTCCTACGACAACAAGGTGCTGGTGACGCGCTGGATCGACCCGGAGATATCCGGCCGCTACGGCACCGGCGTCTATGTGCGCTGCACGGCGCGGCGCTGAGCACGATCGAGGCGCGCGCTTCCGACGTCGGCCCGATTCTTCCGGTGAGCGGCCCGGTCGCCGGGTTCAGGCGAACAGCGCGTCGATCTCGTCCTGGGACGCGTGGCCGACGTCCTCCTCGAGCCTGGGTCCGTTGACCAGCGCGCGATCGCCTTCGCGCTCGGCGATCGCCTCCGGCGTGAGATCCTTGAAGGACTCGATGCCGCCCCAGATGTCCATCATGCGGACGATGTGCTGCTCGATGAACTTCAGCGTCGCCACCACCTTGCTGATGCGCTGGCCGGTGAGGTCCTGGAAATTGCAGGCCTCGAACACCTGGATGACGTGCTCCTGGATGTCGTGGGCCATGGCCTTTTCCTGCTCGCCCTTGATGGCGGCGGACAGCGTGTTGGCGGTCTGGTCGATGAACTCGGCGGCGGAGAGGATCTGCTCGGTCGCCTGCGCAGTCCCGCCGACGATGGCGTCGAGCTCGTGGGTGACCCGTTTCATCTCCGGGCCCTCGAAGCCGGTGACGTGGAGCGTCGCGATCTCGTGCTTGGTCTTGTTGATCGCCTCGTAGATGATGTCGAGCTCGCCCTTGAGCTTTTGCGCCTCCGCCATCTCCGCCTTGTAGGATTCGACCATCTTCTCGGTCACGGTCTCCCGCGGCTCGATGATCGCGCGGAGCGCCCGCAACTCGGCCATGACCTCATGATGATGGTGGATTGTCGAGCTGCGCTCGCCGGCGGCCGCGGCGGAGCGAGGCTCGCGCCCGTTCATCGCCTCGATGCGAAAAGTCCTGTGCCGCGCCTGCATAGCCCGCCCCTTTTAGTCTTCGTTTCAGTTTCTTAGAGCAAGCGCTTTAACATCGGGTTCACTGCCGTACTGCATCGCGACGCCCACCGATGCCTGATTGTCCGGGCGAAACCCCGGGTTAACCATGAGGGGCCGGCGCTTACCCAAAATAAACCCTAACGGGATGAAACGGGCCCGGCGTGCGGCGTTAAGGGATTTCACGCAGCGCCGTTTACCAAACAGTCGAGGCTTCGTGGTTAATTGCCTGCATCGCGGACACCTCGTATCCGGTGTCCGTTCCGACGAACAAGTCAGCGAGTACGTCGATGCAGCGATTGATTGTCAGTGCGCTCGTCACGAGCGCCCTTGCGCTTCCCGCCATTGCCCAGCCGTTGTCGATCTCCCCCGCGAGACAGGATGCGATGCCGCCCGAGGCGACGTCGGCTCCGGTGCGCTACGCCGCCGCGCAGCCGCGGATGGGCGGAGGTTTCATCGAGTTCCTGTTCGGCAACGGTGCGCCACCGCCCTCGCCGTTCTTCATGGGCCCCGGCGACCCGCGGGCCGGGCGTCCCGACGTCTATGCGCGCGCCGAACCGGCGGAGAGCGCCGATCCGGCGCGCCGCGCCATGGATCCGCGCTACCAGCGCCAGCTCGTCGACTACGACGGCAAGGAGGCTCCGGGCACCGTGGTGATCAGCACGCCGGACCGTTTCCTCTACCTGGTCGAGGGACACGGCAAGGCGATCCGCTACGGGATCGGCGTCGGCCGGCCCGGATTCACCTGGGCGGGGGTCAAGCAGATCTCGATGAAGCGCGAATGGCCGGACTGGACGCCGCCCGACGAGATGCTCAGGCGCCGGCCCGACCTGCCGCGCCACATGGCGGGCGGCCCGGAGAATCCGCTGGGCGCGCGGGCGATGTATCTCGGGTCCTCGCTCTACCGCATCCACGGATCGAACGAGCCGTGGACGATCGGGACGCAGGTCTCGTCGGGATGCATCCGCATGCGCAACGAGGACGTCATCGACCTCTACACGCGCGTCAAGGTCGGCACCCGGGTGATCGTGATCTGAGGTCCGCCCACGGGCTCAAGCGTCGGACGGATATCCGCCCGACGCTGACCCGTCCTCGGCACCCGGCCGTTATTCGGCCGGCTCAGGCGTAGTCGGTGTCGCCGTCGGACCCGTCGTCTGCGTCGCCGTCAGAGTCATGGTCGTCGTCGCTTCCGGTATCGTTCTGAGCGGTGTCGATCAGGCCGGCGCGATTCTGGCTGTCGTAGTCGCCGAAGGCCGCCGGCTTACCGCGCCCGATATCGTCGGCCCCGGCCTGACGGGACAGCTCGTCCGACCCGCCGCCTCCGGTCCACGGCGAGGCGGCCGGGCTGGCGCTTGGCTGGTTGTAGGCACCGACGCTGCTGTGGTGACCACCGCCCATCATCGACCGGATGCCGCCGAGCAGCAGGCCGCCGCCGACCACCCCGGCCGCGGTCGCCGCCGCATTGCCCAGGAAGGAGCCGCCGCCGCCTCCGAACGGGCCGCCGCCGCCTCCGTACTGACCGGGCGGTGCATATTGCGGGGCCTGCTCCATCGGTCCCGGCTGTCCCTGGTTGCCCCAGGCCGACCGGCTCGGAGTGGTGTTCCACACCGACGGCTCGGCGGGCCGAACCTCGGGAACCGATCCGGCATGCGAGGCCTCGCGCCGCCCGAACAGGCTGTCGCGCATGGAGCCGAGGAAACCGCCTCGCTGCTCGCCCGGCTGCGGCTGTCCTCCCAGCGCGGCCTCGAGCTCGCGGATGCGGGCGTCCGCCTGCTTCAGCGCCTCGTCCTGCACCAGCACGGTCTGCACCAGAGGGTAGACCGCGTGCGGCGCCCGGCGCAGGCCGTCCGCAATGGTGCGTTCGGCGTCGGGATCGCGCGGCGCGTTCTCAAGACCGGCGAGACGGTCGAACAGCTCGGCAATCAGCTCACTTTCCTGGGGTGTCATCCGGATCTCTCCTGGGGCTCCCACCACGACGGCCGTAATATGGGTGACGGCGCGCCGGGGCGAAACGATCGGGGCTGAAATATTTGCCGCTCAGGCCAGCACCGCCCCGCCCGCGGCGAGCGCCGCGACGAACGCGTCGCCGGCGAAATAGGCATGCTCCTTCTCGCGCAGGTCGGTCAGCGGATCGAGCCGGGCGAGCTCCGCATCGACGAAGCCCGGATGGCACATGATCAGGCCGCCGTCCGGCAGGCCATCGAGAAATGTCGGGAACAGGGCCGGGAAGTCCGCATCCGGCGCGAACCTATAGGTACCGGCGAAGCCCGGGTTGGTGGCGAGCCCGAGCTTTTCGGCACGCCGGCGAAAGGCCCGGCTGAAATAGCCGATCACCAGTCCCTTGCGGTCGCCGAGCCGGCGCCACCAGGGGCCCGCGCCGCCGCCCTGGCGGACCCAGGCGCCGGGAGCCCGCGCCTTGGCGGCCTCGAGCACGGCGTCGCGCACCTGCGGCAGCAGCTGCACGTGCTGATGGCCGTCGACGAAGTCGGGGGGCGGCCGAATGCCGCGGCAAAGGCCTCGAGCTGCGCCGCCACCTCGCGGGCCAGTGCCGGGGAATCGAGCTTGCGCATGACTGCCAGCCGAAGCGTCTCGCCGATCGGCAGGAAGGCGCCGTCGCGCGTCGGCGCGTAATCTCCGGTCAGCGGCCGGAACGGCGCGGTCAGCGTGACGTGCAGGCCGATTGCCGCATGCCGCTCGCCCGCATTGAGGATCGCCAGCGAGCGCGCCTCCGAGCGGGTGAAGCTCGGCGCCGCCACCATGACCGAGGTCGCATTGATCCGCCGCCGCATGATGAGATCGCGGATCGCCGCATCGACCGCAGGCGAGATTCCATAGTCGTCGGCGCACAGCCAGATCCGCCGGAGCGCCGCGGCGGCCTCGGTAACGGCCGCCGAGGCAATCGGCTGGTCGGCGCGGTCGTCCATGATCTATTCGGCGGCGGTCTGCGTCGGCGCGGCATCCGTCCGGCCGGCGCCCTCGGCGCTCTTCACGCTGTGCTCGGCGACGAAATAGACCGGCCGCTGCTTGAGCTCCGAGAGGATTTTTCCGATGTATTCGCCGACGATGCCGATCATCATCAGCTGCACGCCGCCGAGCACCATCAGGCCGACGACGACCGACGGATAGCCCGGCACGCGCTGATTGTTGATCAGCGTCTCGATGAGGATCCAGGCGCCGAACACCAGCGCGGTGGCCGCCAGCGCGAGGCCGAGCAGGCTGGCCAGGCGCAACGGCGCCACCGAGAACGAGGTCAGGCCCTCGATCGACAGGCCGACCAGCGAGGCCAGCCGCCAGGTCGAGGTGCCGTGCTCGCGGGCCGCCGGCTCGTAGTCCACCCGCATCTGGCGGAACCCGATCCAGCTCGCCAGGCCCTTGAAGAACCGGTTGCGCTCGGGGAGCTGGCGCAACGCCGCCGCGGCGCGCGGGGAGAGCAGGCGGAAATCGCCGGCATCCTCCGGGATCTTTTGCCGCGAGCCCCAGTTGAGCAGGGCGTAAAAGGTCTTCACCCCGAGCCGTCGCGGCCACGACTTGTTCTCGCGGTGCGCCTTGGCGGTGTAGACCACATCGTAACCGTCATCGAGCCAATGGCCGACCAGCGTCTCCACCATGGCGGGCGGATGCTGGCCGTCGCCGTCCATGAACAGCACGGCGCCGAGCCGGGCGTGGTCGAGGCCGGCGAGCAGGGCGGCCTCCTTGCCGAAATTGCGCGACAGGGAGACCACCTGCAGGTCGGATGCTGACGGCGGCAGGTCCCGGGCGATCGCCAGCGTGGCGTCGCTGCTGCCGTCGTCGACATAGACGATCTCGGTCTTGAGTCCGCGCGTCTCGCCGAGCCGCCGCGCCACCTCGCAGAGACGCGCGTGCAGGGCGGCGAGCCCGCCCGCCTCGTTGAACAGCGGCACCACGATTGACATCCCGGCCGCCCGCCCGCCGCCGCGGGGCGCCGCGTCGGCGAAAACGGTCGATCCCGTATCGATCATCTCACGCACTCCCGACCTGCGGGTCACCGGCGGCATTTATACCGCAGGGGACAGGTGCTGTCGCGGTGGGGCGACACGGCCGCTTCGCAGGCCGCATATCCCGCCGGGGCTCGGCGGCGCCGTGCGGACGTGGTAAGCGGTCGCCCGCGAGGTCATGCATGGTTCTGAAAGCGATCAGCTTTGCGCTCATCGGCGTGGTCAACACGGCGGTCGACGCCGTCCTGTTCTTCCTGGCATTCCGCTTCCTCAGCGGGTCGCCGGCCGGACAGGACGCCGCGGCCTTCGTGGTCGGTCTCTGCCATTGCGGGACGCCGGCGACCGTGACCCTGATCGCCGCCAACACGTTCTCCTGGTACCTGGCGGTGTCGGGCTCCTACGTGATGAACTCCACCATCACGTTCGCCGCCGAATCCGGGCGCCGGTTGCGGCTCGCCGCTTACGGGATGTTCGTGCTGTCGGGGATCGTCGGCTACCTCGCCAACACCACGACGCTGGTGATCGCCGCCCAGTTCCTTCCGGTATGGGCGGCCAAAGGCTGCGCCATCCTGGTGTCCTTCGTGGTGAATTTCTCGATGTCGCATTTCGTGGTGTTCCGGACGCGCCGGCCGGAAGTAGGCGATGCTCGCTGAATCCGCCGCAGATCAGCTCGAGAGCCCCGCCTCGAGCTTCTCGAACAGCGGGTTCGCCCGGGCGAACACGTAGTCGAGGCCGGCGACCGACACGACGTCGGAGCCGTGCTGGCGCAGGAAGCTCGCCAGCGCATAGACCCGCGCCGGCGGGCAATGCAGGGTGAGCATGCCCGACGAGGTCGGGCCGCCGAATGGCGACACCACGCCGAACTCGGCCCGCGCGGTGGCCAGCAGGCCGTCGTCGCAGCCGGGAAACCGGGTGCGCACCTCGCGGAACTGGCGGGCCCGCGCCTGGGCGGCGATGCGGTCGAGGATGACGCGCACGATCTCGCGCTCCGCGGCGCCCCACCTGGCGCGGCGCGCGGCGACCAGGTTCGCCTCCGAGCGCAGGATCACGCCGTCGTCGATCACCTTCAGCCCGTTGGCGGCGAGCGTCCCGCCGGTCGTGGTGATGTCGACGATGAGCTCGGCTGAGCCCGAGGCGGGCGCCCCCTCGGTGGCGCCGAGGCTCTCGACGATCCGGTAGTCGATCACGCCGTGACGGGCGAAGAACAGCCGGGCGAGATTCACATACTTGGTGGCGACCCGCATTTTTCGGTCATGGCGCAGCCGGAACGCGGTGGCGACGTCGTCGAGATCCGCCATGGTGCGAACATCGATCCAGGCCTGGGGCACCGCCACCACGACGCTCGCCTCGCCGAAGCCGAGCTTGTCGACGAACACCACCCGGGTCTCCGGCTCGTTGATCTGCTCGCGCACCAGGTCCTCGCCGGTGATGCCGAGATGGACCGCGCCCTGCGCCAGCTGGTCGGTGATCTCGCCGGCCGAAAGGTACGCGACCTCGACGCCGTCGAGCTCGGCAATGGTTCCACGATAGTCGCGGGCGCCGCGCGGCTTGACGAGGGTGAGGCCGGCGCGACGGAAGAAATCCTCGGCGTTCTCCTGCAGCCGTCCCTTGGAGGGCACCGCGATGATCAGGGGCGCGGTCATGACGGACTCCCGACGGCGCCGAGCGTCTCGATCCAGATGGAGAAGCCGACGGCCGGGATCGGGGAGGGGGCGCCGAGCCGCGTCAGCAGCCCGTCATAGCGTCCCCCGGCCACCAGCTGGCGGCCGGCGCGGTTCTCGGGGTCGTGCAGCTCGAAGACGAAGCCGGTGTAGTAGTCGAGGCGGCGGCCGAACGCGGTTGCGAAGCGGATGCGCGCGACGTCGACGCCGCGGGCGGCGAGGAAGCCGGTGCGGCTCTCGAACAGGTCGAGCGCGCGGGCGAGATCGAGCCCGGCATCCGTGGCGAGCGCCCTGAGGTCGGCGGCGGCCTCGTCGGGATCGCCGCCGATCGCCAGAAAGCGCTCGATCAGCTGCCTGGTCTCCACGGGCAGGCCGGGGCCGACCCCGAGCGCCGCCTGCTCGAGAAAGCGGTCGGCGATCTCGTCGACCGAGCGGCCGCCGACCGTGTCGATGCCGGCGATCGAGAGCAGGTCGGTGACCAGCGCATGGGCGGCGCGCGGGTCGGAGCCGGCGAGCGCCGCGAGCACGCCCTGATAGTCCGGCCGGGCGTCCGCCGCATCGCGCACCAGGCGATCGAGATCCTGGCCGAGGCTTTCGGCGCGGTTGAAGTCCTTGACCAGGCGGCGCTTCCAGGCAGGCGCCAGCGCCAGCGCGTCGATCAGCGCGGCGAACAGCCCGACATCCCCGGTGCGCACGTCGGGGTTCTCGATGCCGAACTGCGAGGCCGCCTCGAGCCCCAGCGAAAGCATCTCGGCGTCGGCCGCCGCGGTATCGCGCCGACCGAAGGATTCGATGCCGGCCTGGGGAAATTCCGCCGACGCCTCGCCGCGATAGCGGAACACCGGGCCGAGATAGCAAAAACCGATCGGCTCGCCGGCAAGCGGCGAGGCGAGATAGTCGCGCGAGACGGGAATCGTCAGGTCCGGCCGCAGGCAGAGCTCGCGGCCCGACGGGTCGGTCGTCAGATACATCCGGCGCCGGATATCCTCGCCCGACATGTCGAGAAACGGCTCGGCCGGCTGCAGGATCGCCGGCTCGGCCCGCACATAGCCGGCGCGCTCGTAATAGGCGAGCAGCGCTTCGGCGCGGCCGTCGGGCGCTGGCGTCGTCTGTGTCCTCGCCTCGGTCATGGGGCCGCCGGGTCTTTAGCGATTTTCCAAGATGCCGCGGCCCTTTACCACGGCGCGGGCGCGGTTTCGACCGCGATCGTGCGACGGCCTTAACGCCTGGGCGACGCCGCCATGCGCGCGCGTCGGCTGCCTCCGGGCGCTGGCTTGCGCTATCCTGCGCCGGACGCCGTCGAGGCAAGCGTGCCGGAGATCGCCATCAAGTCGCGGTCCCGCCATCGGGGAGGGTTTTGTCGTGCCGTTCATTCTCGAGCCTGCCGACCCGGCCAAGCTGGGTTTTCGTCCCGAGGTGCTCGACCGGCTCTGCGCCATCATCCAGCGCCATATCGACGACAACCGCTATCCGGGCGCCCAGATCGCGGTCGCCCGTCACGGCAGGCTGGCGCTCGACCGCACCTTCGGGGCGGCGCGCATCGAGCCAGAACGGGTTCCGGCAAACGACCGCACCCTGTGGCGCATCTATTCCAACACCAAGGTGATCACCGCGACCGCGATCTGGCTGCTGGTCGAGGACGGCGCGCTCACCTTCCATGACCGTGTCGCCGACCACATCCCGGACTTCGCCCGCCACGGCAAGGGCGAGATCACGGTGCATCAGCTGCTCACCCACCGGGCGGGCTTTCCGTTGGCCGGCATGGAGCTGCCGGCGGCCGCCTACGAAGACCATGAGCTGATGCGCAAGCTCGTCTGCGACTTCACGCTGGAATGGACGCCGGGCTCGCGCGTCCGCTACCACCATCTGGCCGCGCATTGGGCCGCCGCCGCCCTGATCGAGCAGCTGAGCGGCGAGGATTTCCGCGCCTTCATCCGCTCGCGCGTGATTGAGCCGCTGGGACTTTCCGACGACATGTTCGTCGGCCTGCCGGACAGCGAGGAGCCGCGCGCGGCCGATGTGCACCAGTCGCCCGACGGGGTTCGCCACGAGCGCTATACGGACGAGAACACGCAGACCTTCCGCCGCGCCGGCGTTCCAGGCAGCGGCGGCATGGCGACGGCGCGCGCCATCGCCGCCTATTACCAGATGATGGTCGCCGGCGGCACGCTCGGCGGCAAGCGGCTGTTGTCGCCGCGCATGGTGCAGTACGTGACCCGGGATTTCACCGGCGACGAGATCGACCATTTCGGCGGCATCCCGATGCATCGTGGCCTCGGGCCCCATTCGCGCGGCCTGACCGAGCCGGTCAGGGGGCTCGGCACGCTCGCTTCGCCGAGGACATTCGGCCATGGCGGGGTCGGCACCTCGTATTGCTGGGGCGATCCCGACAGCGGGGTTTCGCTCGCCTATGTGAGCAACAGCCGGCTGCCGGATGCCTGGAATTTCCGCCGCTGGGAGATCATCAGCAATTGCGTGCACGCGGCGATCGGCGAGCTGTGAGAGAATTTGCCTGATGGCAGTCGTCCTGGTCACCGGCGCGTCGGGCTTCGTCGGCCGGCCGCTGGTCGCGACGCTGGCGCGCGCCGGATACGACGTCGCGGCGGCGTCGCGGCATCCGGGCGCCGGCGCAGCGAGCAACATTCGCTCCGTTCTCCTGCCCGACCTCGCCGGGCCGGTCGACTGGGGAAGCCTGCTCGCCGATGTCAGCTACGTGGTGCATCTCGCGGCCGTAGCGCACCAGGGCTCCGCGGTGCCCGACGGGACCTACGAGCAGGTCAACCGCCGCGCCGTCGCCGATCTCGCGGCGGCCGCGGCGCAGCGTGGCGTCGAGCGGCTGATCTTCGTCTCCTCGATCGGCAGCCAGACCGGCCCCACGGCGGAGCGCGTGGTCGGCAAATCAGACGCGCCGCGGCCGACCTCGGTCTACGGCCGCACCAAGCTCGCGGCCGAGGCCGATCTCATCGCCTCCGGCGCGGTCTATACGATCCTTCGCCCGGTCCTGATGTACGGGCCGGATGCGCCGGGCAACATGGGCCGCCTGATGCGCCTTGCGGCCTCGCCCTTGTGGCTCCCGTTCGGCGCGTTTTCCGGTCGGCGCTCGCTGCTCGCCGTCGACAACCTGATTGCCGCGGTCGCGCTCGCGTTGCGCGAGCCGCGAACCGCGGGAGAGACCTACCTGGTCGCCGACCCGGAGGCGTTGACCCTGCCGGAGATCGTCACAGCTTTGCGCGCCGGGCTCGACCGGCCGCCCGGGCTCATGCCCGTTCCGCCCGCGCTGTGCGCCGCCGCGCTCCGGCTGATCGGCAAGGCTGATTGGTGGGACCAGCTCGGCCGTCCGCTGGTCGCGAGCCCGGCCAAGCTCGTCGGCGCCGGCTGGCAGCCGGCGGCGGGCACGCGCGAGGGACTGGCGGCGTCCATGGCCCGGCATCGGCAGCGGTGAACGACCCGGCGCGCACTCCCGTCACCCGCTGTTGCGCAGCCCGGCGGAAATCCCGTTGATGGTCAGCTGGATGCCGCGCAGGACATCTTCGCTGGCGCCGCTGGCGCGGTGCTGCTTCAGAAGCTCGAGCTGGATGTGGTTCAAGGGATCAAGGTAGGGGAATCGTTCGCGGATCGAGCGCTCGAGCAGGGGATTGTCCTCCAGGAGCCGGCCGTGATCCATCACCGCCAGCAGGGCCTCAACCAAATCCTCGTGCTCGCGGCGAATGCGCGCAAAAATCGCCTCGCGCAACGCGACATCGGGGACGAGCTCGGCATAGCGGGACGCGATCGCCATGCTGCTCTTCGCCAGCACCATGTCCATGTTCGACAGCAGGGTCTTGAAGAACGGCCATTCCTGATACATGGCCTTCAGGAGCTCCATGCCGTCGTCCGGATGCGCGGCGACAAAGGTCTTCACCGCCGTTCCGAAGCCATACCACCCAGGCAGCATGACCCGGCACTGGGCCCAGCTGAACACCCAGGGGATCGCCCGCAGATCCTCGATGCTCCTGGTCTTCTTCCGCGAGGCCGGGCGGCTGCCGATGTTCAGCGTGGAGATCTCGGTGATGACCGTGGATGACCAAAAATACTCCTCGAACCCTGCGGTCTCGTAGACGAGGCCGCGATAGGCCGCGTAGGCGGCGGCCGACAGCGCCGCCATGGCGGTCAGATAGTTTTCGCGCGGTGCGCTGCGGTTGGGCTGCAGCAGGCTCGCTTCCAGGGTGGCGGCGACCAGGATCTCCAGATTGCGCCGGCCGACCTCGGCGTTCGAGTATTTGCTGGAGATGATCTCTCCCTGCTCGGTGACGCGGATCTGCCCCTGCACGGCGCCGCCAGGCTGCGCCAGGATGGCGTCATAGCTCGGCCCGCCGCCGCGTCCGACCGATCCGCCGCGGCCGTGAAACAGGCGCAGCCTGACGCCCCGGCGCCGGAAAACCTCGATCAGGCCGATCTCGGCCTTGTAGAGCTCCCATCCGGAGGTGACGAACCCGCCATCCTTGTTGCTGTCGGAGTAGCCCAGCATCACCTCCTGGGCGCCGCCGCGGCTGTCGACGAGGCGACGGTATTCCGGCAGCCCGAGCGCCCTGTCCATCACCGCGACGCAGGCGCGCAAATCCTCGATCGTCTCGAACAGCGGCACGATGTTGATCTCGCTCCGCCCGTCCGGCCGCACCAGGCCGACCTCCTTGAGCAGCAGCGCCACCTCGAGCAGATCGGAGACCCCCTCGGCCTTGGAGATGATGCATTGGGGGATCGCCGCCCGGCCGTAGACCGCATGGATCTCGGCGGCGGTCCGAAAAACCATCAGCTCCGACTGGGCCTCCGCCGAGTAGCTGGCGAACCGGGACACCAGCGACCGCGCCGAGCCGAGCTCGCGGGCGAGAAGCTCGATGCGCGCGGTCTCGCCAAGCTCGCGATAGCGTATTTGCGGCGCCACCGCCTCGACGAGCTCGGCAACGGTGCGCTCGTGGACGGCGGAATTCTGCCTGAGGTCGACGCTCGCCAGGTGAAAGCCGAAGCAGTCGACGGCGCGCCGCAGGCTGCGCAGCCGCCCGCGCGCCAGCACCCCCGATCCGTTCTCCGTCAGCGACCGGTGGAGTATCTGCAGCTCGTTGTGGAATTCGCCGGCGTCGCGATAGGCCGGCGCCGCGCCGGCAGGACGTCTTTCCGCAACGAAAAGATCGAGCGCCTGGGCGGTGGCGGCGAGGCGCGCATAGATGCCGGAGATCGCCAGCCGATAAGGCTCCTCGCCGCGATGAGGCGAGCGGTCGGGCGAGCGCCCGGCGAGCGCCTTGAGCTCCGCCGACACGCCGACGTGGATGCTCGAGAGCGACAGCTCGGCACCGAGCGCGTGAAGCTCGTCGAGATAGAAGCGGCAGGCCCGCGTGCCCTGCAGACGAAACGTGTTGCGCAGCACTTCCGCGGTGACGAACGGATTGCCGTCGCGATCCCCGCCGATCCAGGTGCCGATCCGCAGGAAGGATTTGAGCTCGACGGGGCGGCCTGCCGGATCGGCGGCATCGAGATCGTCCTGCAGGACGCCGAACAGGCGCGGGACCTCGTGCAGGAAGGTGTAGTCCCAGTAGGACAGGCCGTTGGCGACCTCGTCGAGCACGGTCAGCTTGTTCCGGCGCAGCATGCTGGTCTGCCACAGCGTGAGCACCGCCTGGCGCAGCCTTTCGTTGCTCGCCAGCATCTCGTCCGGGGTCAGCTGGACGCGGTCGCGCCGGTCGAGCAGATCGGCGATCTCCATCTCGCGATCGAGCGTGCTTTTGCGCCGCACCTCGGTCGGGTGGGCGGTCAGTACCGGACCGACCAGGGCGCCGTCGAAGAAGGTCCTGAGCTGGGCGACGCCGATGCCGGCGTCGCGGGCGTGATCGAGCGCATGCGCGATGGTTCCGGCGCGCGGCCGCGCACCGGCGAGCGTATGGGTGCGGGTCCGGCGAATGTGATGCTGGTCCTCGGCGATATTGGCGAGATGCGAGAAGTAGCTGAAGGCGCGCACGATCTGCACCGTCTGGCCGGGCGACAGATCGTTCAGGATGGCTTCCAGCTCGTCGCGGGCCGCCTCGTCATTGTCGCGATGGAAGCGGATCGAGGTCTGGCGGATGCGCTCGACCAGATCGAAGATCGCCCCGCCTTCCTGCTGGCGGACGGTGTCGCCGAGAATACGGCCGAGCAGGCGGATATCGTCCCGCAGCGGCTGGTCCTTCTCCGAGCGCGCAGTTTCAATGGTGTGGTTCATGTCCCCGATGGGTCCCGTCGCCGCAATGGAATCGGCCTTGCATCCGCACCCTTCGTTCACCGCTTTCTCGTCCACAGCCGACCGGATCGGGTGCATGCGCGGCACCCGTGATCCGGTCTTCGACGAGACTAGGAAATTTTTGTCCGGATGGCGATGCGATGGCAGGGGCCGGCGGGGCTCCGCAGGGCACGTAGCATCGGCCGGAAGTTGCCAGCAGGACGTGTCGAAGCCGCTTACATTCCATGCGAATGCCGCGGCGGGTTGCCACGGGGAAACGAGCCTGCAGGGTGGTTTGCAGGTGGCATTTGCGGGCCGCGAACGGCATACTGGCGCGGAGCTTGAGGCTGGCCCGGGGACACGGGAGCCGCAACGAAACACTGTCACGGCGACGCGCGACCAAGATCGTGCTGCGCCCCGGGGGGAAATGCCATGCACATCGTCCGCCTTCTTGCCCTCGTCGCCGCGACGCAACTCGGCATCGCGGCCGCAGCCGCTGAGGACGTCATCAAGATCGGCGCCGACCTGCCGATGAGCGGGCCCAACGCCGAGTACGGCGAGCTGTTCGGCGGCGCCGCCAACCTCGCGGTCGATCACGCCAATGCCGACAAGATGCTGTCGAAGAAGCTCGTCATCCAGTTCGAGGACAGCCAGGCGACGCCGCAGCAGGGCGTGGTGGCGATGACCAAGCTCGTCAACGTCGAAAAAGTGCCGTTCGTGCTCTCGGCCTTCACCGGCGTCTCCAAGGCGATCGCTCCGGTGGGCGACAAGGCGAAAGTGGTCAGCGTCAACGGCGGCGGCATCGGGCCGGATCTCGCCGAGCTCGGCGACTACTTCTGGAACGTCATCCCGCTGGTCAACCTCGAGATCAGGGTGATGGCGCCCTACCTGGTGGAGCGCGGCTTCAAGAAGATCGCGCTCATCTATGTCGACGACCCTGCGGGAGAGGCGATCCAGAAGGAGCTCAAGGAGAACGTGCCGAAGGCCGGCGGCGAGATGGTCGCCGAGCTGCAGGTCCCCCGCGCCGCCCAGCAGTTCACCAGCATCGCCGCCAAGGTGCGCCAGTCCTCGCCTGACCTCGTCTTCATCGCCTCGTTCGGCGCCCAGCAGGCGCAGATCGTCAAGCAGCTGCGCGACAACGGCGTGTCGCAGCAGCTCGCCGGCTACTCGGCGTTCTCCTCGCCGACCGTGACCCAGCTGCCGGAGGCCAAGGGCGCGCTGTTTCCCACGCAATCGGTGGACTGGGCGGCGGCCGGCGTGAGCGAGCGCGTCGCCAAGGACTGGAAGGCCAAGACCGGCAAGGAGCCGAACGCCTACGTCGCCAACTACTACAACGCCGTGATGGTGTTCGTGAAGCTGGCGCAGGCGCTGGAGAAGAGCGGCCAGCCGATCACCGGCGAGAACCTGCTCAAGCAGCGCAAGGCCATGGGCACGTTCGACCTGGTCGGCGGCAGGATGGAGTTCCTGCCCAACGGCTCGGTGTCGATGCCGATCCAGATCAACGAGATCGACGGCGGCGTCGGCAAGATGGTCAAGGCCGGAACTTTGGCGAAGTAGGGCGGCACCGGGCAAACCCGTGCTGCTCGTCCAGCTTCTCGTCAACGGCCTGCAGCTCGGCGCGATCTACGCGCTCGCCGCGGTCGGCTTCTCGCTGATCTTCGGCGCCACCAAGGTCTTCCACGTCGCCCATGGCGCCGCCTTCACCATCGCCGCCTACCTGTTCTGGTGGGCCGACGCGGTGCTGCACCTGCCGTGGCCGGCCGCGGCATTGCTCGCGGTGGTGGCGGTGGTCGCCTTCGGCCTGTTCATGGAAAAATTCATCTACCGCCCGATCCAGCGGCACGAAGGCGCGTTCTTCACGGTCTTCATCGCCGCGTTCGGGGTGCAGATCATCGTGCAGAACCTGGTCGGCACCATTTTCGGCCGCGGCTTCGTCTCCGTCACCACGGGGCTGAGCCGCAGCGTCGAGGTGCTGCCGGGCCTGTTCATCGCCCCGGTCGCGGTGATCTCGATCGTGGTGGCGCTCGTCTTCTTCACCGCGCTCACCCTCTACCTGTCGCGCACCCATACCGGCATGGCGATGCGCGCGCTCTCGGAAAACCCCGACCTGATCCGGGTGTTCGGCCTCGACCCGGCACGCGTCGCCCAATTCGCCTTCGCGATCGGCTCGGCGATCGTGGTGCCCGGCGCCATCCTGACCGCGATGACCGAAGGATTGAACCCCGCGGTCGGGGCGCACGTGATGCTGATCAGCCTGGCCGCAACTATCGTCGGCGGCATCGGCTCGCTCAGGGGAGCGGCCTGCGGCGGCCTGCTGCTGGGGCTTGCGGAGAACCTCGCGCTGTGGCGCCTCGATCCGCAGTGGAGCGAGGCGGTGACCTTCGTGGTGCTGTTCCTGTTCATCGTCGTTCCGGCCCGCCGGCTTCTTCGGCCGGCCGCACGGCGCCAAGTGAGGCAGCGCGGATGTGGGCCTACGTCGTCAATCTCGCGGTGCTGATCTCGATCAACGCCATCCTGGCGGTGACGCTGAACTTCATTCTCGGCTATGCGGGCATCTTCTCCATCGCCCACGCGATGTTCTTCGGCGTCGGCGCCTATACGGCGACCTTCGTCGCCATGAAGCTCGGCCTGGGCTTCCTCTCCGCCACCGCCGCCGGCATGGCGGTCGCCGCGCTGATCTCGCTGGCGCTGGCGCTGCCGGCGCTGCGCGTGCGCGGGGAATATTTCGTCGCCGCCTCGCTCGGCCTGCAGATGCTGGCGATCACCGTGTTCACCGAGTGGAAGTCGGTCACCGGTGGCATCGGCGGGCTCACCAACATCCCGCCGGCGCGCATCGCTCGGCTTCGAGATCACCCAGCCCGAGCATTTCCTGGTGCTGGCGCTCGTCTGCCTTGCTGCTCATCATCCTGATCATCCGGGCGCTGGTGCGCTCGAGCTTCGGCCGCAGCCTGAAGGCGATCCGCGACGACGAGACCGCCGCCTGGGCCTACGGCAAGAACGTCGCCGTCATCAAGACCACGGCGGTCGTGGTGTCGTCGGCGCTGGCCGCGGTGGCGGGCTCGCTCTACGCCTTCTACTTGAGCTTCATCAATGTCGAGAGCTTCACGCTCGAGACCTCCATCCAGCTGATGGCGATGGTGATCATCGGCGGCACCGCCACGCTGGTCGGGCCGGTGATCGGCACGCATCCTGATTCTGCTGCTGCCGGCGGCCTTGAGCTATCTGCCCTACCTGCCGCCGACCGAGATCGGCTCGATCCAGCAGATCGCCTACGGCCTGGCCATGGTGCTGCTGATGATCTACCGCCCGGGCGGCCTGTGGGGCTTCGAGGAGAAGCCGAAGGGGCGGGAGAGCGGCGCCGCATGAGCGCCGACGGCGAGATCCTGCTGCAGGCCACCGGCGTCGTCGAAGACTTTCGGCGGCCTGAAGGCCGTGGACGACGTGTCCTTCGCGCTGCGCGCCGGCATCATCACCACGCTGGTCGGGCCGAACGGCGCCGGCAAGACCACGCTGTTCAACCTGATGACCGGGCATCTGGTGCCGGACCGCGGCGAGGTCACCTGGCTCGGCAAGTCGATCCTCGGGCTGCCGCACTGGCGGATCGCGCGGCTCGGCATCGGCCGCTCGTTCCAGGACCTGAAGCTGTTCGCCCACATGACGGTCGAGGAGAACATCGAGACCGTCACCGAGCGCGGTTCCTGGCTGTGGCAGCCGGGCGGCGCCGCGGCGCGAAGCGAGCGCCGCGCCCGGGTCGAGGCCACGCTCGCGGCGACCGGCCTTGCCGACGTGCGCAATGCCCGCGCCGTCGATCTCGCCTATGCGGAGCGCAAGTTCCTGAGCCTCGCCCGGATCATGGCCTCGGGCGCCCGGCTGTGGCTGCTCGACGAGCCGGCCTCCGGCCTCGACCCCGGCTCCTACGAGCGCTTTCTCTCGCTGCTGCGCAAGCAGGTGCGCGGGAGGCGTCACCATCTGCATCATCGAGCACAACCTCGACATCGTGCAGGGCATCTCCGACCGCATCGCCTTCCTCGACCAGGGCCGGCTGCTGGCCGAGGGCGATCCGAAGACCATCCTGTCCGATCCGGCGCTGGCGGCGATCTACTTCGGCGAGCGCGCGGCATGAGCGCGGCGCCTGTGCTCAGGGCCGAGAGCCTGCGCGTCGGCTACGGCGGCAAGCCGGTGCTGCTCGACGTCTCGATCGCGCTCCAGCCGAACGAGGTGCTGTGCGTGATCGGCCACAACGGCGCCGGCAAGAGCACGCTGCTGCGCACGCTGTTCGGCCTCGTCAAGCCGCAGGCCGGACGCGTTCTGGTCGACGGCACACGCGCTGCCGCGGCACGTGCCGCGCGCGCTCGCCGCCCAGGGCGTCGCCCTGGTGCCGGAGGGCCGCGGCGATCTTTCCCGGCCTCACCGTCACCGAGATCTTCGCGCCTCGGCATGTGGTCGGCGGGCGTCGCGCCCGAGCCGAGCGCGCCGAGCGGGTCGAATGGGTGATGCAGGTGCTGCCCCCGGTGCGCGATTTCTACGGCAAGCGCGCCGGCCTGCTGTCGGGCGGGCAGCAGCAGATGGTGTCGATCGGCCGCGCGCTGCTGGCGCGTCCGCGCTGCCTGCTTGATGGACGAGCCCTCGATCGGTCTGGCGCCAAAACTGTTCCAGGACCTGCTGGCGCCGATCCGCGCGCTGCAGCAAGAGCACGGCTTGAGCATCCTGCTGGTCGAGCAGAACGTGCGCGAGGCCTTGAAGGTCTCCGACCGGGTGGTGGTGATGAAGGCGGGAGCGATCATCCTCGAGGCGGCGCCCGGCGAACTCAAGGACAATGCGCGGCTGATGGAGCTTTATTGAGGCTGGCAGCCAGCGTTCGACGCGCCCCGCCGGCCACGGGGAGCAAAGCGCTGCTGCAAGTTCTCACCAGGCAATCTTGAACCCGCCCTTGCCGGCGTACATCTGGCTGCGCGACGAGAACTCGCCGTCGAAGCTCGCGTAGAGCCAGGCGCTCCTGCTGAGCGAAACCTTCGACCCGGCTTCGAGCCGGCCCGCGTCCCTCGCGGCGCGGGGACCGTCCACCGTAAAGGTGGCGAGCGGTAGCGTCTCGAATGTGGCGGTGAGATTGCGCGTCGGATTGAACTCGTGCACCCAGGAAGCCCGCAAATACGGCGACCAGACCATGCCGTTGGCAAACGCGACGCGCGTGTCGAATTGCGCACCGAGGAAGGTCGGCGCCGAGGAGGTCGTGTGCGACGCGTAGTTCAAGCCGAGTACGCCAGGCGTTCCGATCGAGGCCGTGCCGGTTTCCGCAAAGCCGCGCTGCCACAGCTCGGAAAACTGCGCCGCAGCAAACGGCGTCACCGCCATGTTCCCGTAGCTCCACTTGTTGCCGATTTCCAGGCGACCGGTCGCCAGATCGCTGGTGAAGCTGCCCCGTGTCAACTCGGTCGGCCCGATTCCGGCGATGGTCCTGTTGATCCGGTCGTCGAATGCCGCGAAGCTCAGCGCACCGGCCGCGTAGAATGAGCCCGCGGTTGCCACCCCATAGCCGCCGAGATGGCCGCCATCGACGGTGCCGCTGGTCAACCGATCGGGCACGGAGAACGACGACGCGCTGCCGCCCAGCGCAAATCCGAGCAGCAGGTTGGGATTGATCTGGTAGTCCACGCCGCCCGCCCCGCCGGCAGTCCGATGGGTGAGATCGGCACTGCCGATTGTCGGCTCTCCGGCGAGCTTGAAAGTCGCGTCGAACCCGGTGGCCCATGCGCGCCACTGCCGCGGCTGATAGAGGGGCGCTTTCGGCACGGCTTTGTAGAGAATGGGATGGCCCTTGTCGGAGGGTCCAGGCTCCAAGGGTGTCCCGACCGGGTCGACCTCGTCACCGCTTCGCCAGAACACTCCCTGCTGCATCATCGTGGAAAGGAACAGGTTGGAGGCCCCGAACGCCGTCTCTTGCGTCCCGCTCACCCCTTCTCCCGACAGCATGCTGAGCGCCGCCGGAAGCTGGCTTCCCGGAACTCCGAACAGTCCAAACAAGGTCCCGCCGCCATTGTTGAACGAAAAGTCCAGCGCTCCCGCCACCGCCTTCTGGTTCTGGTTGAGGCCGGTAATGTTGCCGAGCCCCGACGAGAGGTTCAAATCCACCTCCGTCGGCTTGTATGCGAGACTGGCCGTGAGAAAGCCCGGCAGTCCGAGCGGCGTGAAGGTATCGAAGGTCCCGGTACGACCGCCCGCTGCCGACAGAATGACGTAGCTGTTCGCCAGATTGCCCCCCAGGAACATCGCGAACGCATTGCCGGCCAGCGAGGCCGCTCCGGTGACGTTGGTGCGATCGGAGGCCGCTCCGAGCACGGCGACGAGGTAGTTGCTGTTCGTATTGAACGTCAGAGTGCCGTTCACCGTCAAAGTGGTCGGATCGCCCGGCGCAATCGTGCCGCCGGCGAACACGGTGGTGGACCCGACCGAGCCGGAGCCGGCGAGCGTGCCGCCGGCATTGACCAACACCGGCGAGGTGATCGAGCCGGTGACGTTCAAAATTCCACCAAAGATGCTGGTCGGGCCGGTGTAGGTGCTGTTGCCGGACAGAATAGTCATGCCACTGCCGGCCTGCACGACCTGACCCGGTCCTGAAATCGAGCCTCCGAACGTGAGGGTGTCCGAGCGATTGAACACCAGGAACTTGTTGTTGGTCGCATTGCACAGCGGATCGGCCGCATTGCCGCAGAACGTTACATTGCCGAGAATGCTTCCCGCCGTGCCGCCGGTCCCGATCTGCATCACCCCGTCATTGATCGTGGTTCCACCCGTATAGGTGGCGTTTCCGCCGATGGTCAGCGTGCCGATTCCATACTTGATCAGCGGCCGGATGCCGACCGTTCCGTTGCTCAGGAAGGATGCATCGGGGACGGAGTTGTTGTCCGCAAGGCCGAACTGGAGCACCGTCGCCTGCGAGAAATAGCTGGTCACGTCATAAAGCGCCCACAGACCGCGGCCGAACGTCCCGACCGCCAGCACGTCCACGGCGGCGTTGTAGCTCAGCGCACCAACCTGGGTATTCGGCAGGGCCTGGCCGAAGAACCGCCAATTCGACAGGTTGCCGACCGCATCGCTGTCGGCGACGACGATCGGGCTCTGGGCATTGGCGACGCTGTTGAGGCCGCCGACGACCAACGCATTGACGCCGTTGTTGGAGATGAATTCCAGGCCGGTCGGGCGAATGAAGCCGGCCGGCAGGTTGGCGGTCAGGGTCTGGATCGTCGCCCCCTGGTTCTGGGTGCTGAAGATGTTGGTGTTATCCGCCACATAGAAACGATTTTGTGATCGCAGGTCGAACACCAGACCGGTCGGCGCCTGACCGGTATAGACCCCGGCCACCGGGTTCAGCGATCCCGCGGCCGCGGTGGTGCTGACGAACAGCCCCGTGGTGGATCCCGCCACCAGTGCGTTCGGATTGTCGCGCGTGCCATATGCGATTTTTGTGATCAGCCCGCCGGTGAAGCCGACACTGGTCAGCGTCAGATCAATGCTGGCCGCGGTGGGCGCATTCGCGCCGGTCAGGGTGTCCTGGGTGACGTAGACGGTATTGCCGCCGATGGCGATCCGTGTCGGATCGATATTGTTGAGAATGACCGGGCTATTGAACCAGCGGCCGCTCACCTGCGCGGCACATGATGCCCCTCCATTGCAGGTCACCGGCACTCCATTGCCCCAGAAGGTGGCGCCGTTCGGGCTGACGTTGTTCCCCTGGGCGTCCCGGACGATACGAATGAAATTGCCGAGCTGCTGAGTATTGCTGTAATACGCGCTCCGGCCGGCAAGCGTCCGGTCATTGATGTTGATGTTGATACCGTCGGCCCCTTCGACGGCCTGGTAAACCGGATTGTTGCGTGCCGACTGGATGGTCACGCCATTGTCCTGCGCGGCAGCAGCGAGCCGCTTTGCATTGGCGTCGTAGGCGACGTTGTAAGGCGCGAATACGGCCAGACCGGCATTGTTGAGCTGCTGCCAGACGCCGGCACTTCCCTGCGGCAAGGTGCGGGAATAGATGCCGCCGTCGCTGGTCATGATCAGCCGTCCCGTGGCGTCGAATGCGAGCGCCCGGGAATCGGCATGCGCCGTCGAGCCGTTTCCGGTTTGCCCATCGGTCAGGCTGGTTGCCGTCGAGGTCCCGAAGTTCAACCTGAATGCGGTGACGGTGAAAGGATTTCCGGCGATCCGGTCACCGGTCACGTAGACGAGGTTGGGATTGTTGGGATCGACCGCGATGGCGAAATTGGGAGAAGCCTGACCGCCATTGTTGAGCGTTGGCAGAACCCCGCCAAACGCATTCCAGACACCGCCCGAATTGTTGGACAGGAAGACCTGGGTCGCCGCGCCCGTGGTCAAGTCGATCAAGCCGGCCGCGATCGTTCCGCCGGGCCCGGCAGACAGTCTGATTGCAGTCTGAGTGACGCCATTGATCAGTCCACCGGAATTTGCCGCGGTGAAGATCGGCGTCCAGGTGGCGCCGGCGTCGTTGCTCATGTAGATCGCGGTCGAGCTCCGACCTGCGTTGGTCAGGGTCGGTGTGGTGACCGCCGCATAGAGCCGGTTCGGGTTGTCAGGGGCGCCGACGAGCGAGCTGATCGGGCCATTGGGAAGACCGGATCCCAGTGCTCCGGACACCTGGGTGAAACTGGCGCCGCCGTCCGTGCTGCGATAAAGCGCCCCTATCGTCCGTTGCGCCAAACTGGCAAAACCACTGAGGTTGTAGGTTCCGGCAACGATCGTGTTGCCGCGCGCAAGCGCGTCGGCGACGGTCTGAGTCCCGAAGGTCGTGCTGCCGAGCGATGACCAGGTTGCTCCGCCGTCCGTGCTGTAGAGCAGCCCGTTGGAGCGGCCGGTCCCCTGAAAGCTTTGGGCGGATCCGATCGAGCCGTTGGCCGTAAGCCCGGTACCGGCAACCAGCGTCCGGCGCGTCGCGTCGGTGGGATCGAGCGACAGGCTCGAAATCGAAAGGGTCGCCTGATTGTCGGTCAGCGGGGTCCAGGTCGCCCCGCTATTATGCGTGACCCATACTCCGCCGTTCGGAGCGCCGATGTACATCGTATTCGGATCGACGGGGTCGGTGACGATCGCCTGGATCGCGCCGGCGACGGTACCGTTGGGAAAAGCGTCGCCGCTCTGGACGGTATTCTCCGGCCCGGTGCTCGGTGACGGTCCTTGCGGAATGAAGTTCTGGTTGACCTGGGTCTGCGCGATCGCGCCGGCGGGAACGAGGAACAACAAGGCAATCGCGAGGCAACGCAATCCGCTCGCCCGCATGGCGGCCCCCTTTACGGAACTCCCATAAGCCCCCGCCCGATTAACGCGCCGCGGGACCGTGAAGGTCAAGACGTTGGTTGACGATTTGGTAAGACGTGTGATTCTTCTGGCAACAGCAAGAGAGCTTTAAATGAACAGTTGTGCCTTCGAATATCGGTGCCGGAGGTACGCATTATCAGGTCGCCGATGTCGTTCAGATCGAACTGCGGACGCACTGTCTACGTTTCGGGTGTCGCTTGGGGTGTCGCTTTCGTGCTGATGGCCGAGCCGGTCTCCGTACAGGGAACGACATCTGAAGCCACGTCTGCGGCCATCACGGTCTCAACCTCGGCCGAGAGCGGGAGCGTTCGCCAAGGGGACATCCTGACGATCAAGTGGGAGAGCCGGAACGCGCCGCCGGGTTCGGCCGTCGCGCTCTGGCCGTTGAAGGCGCTGACCGACCGGCTTTTTTCGCCGCTGGCGGACGGCCTCCCGACAAATGGCGGCTACCAGTGGCTCGTACCCCTGACGGTACCGCAACCCGTGCCATGTGCCCCTGATCGGACCGGTGGTTGCGCTGGCAGCATGAATCCCGGCACGACATACAAGATCGTGGCGCGCCTGTACGTTCCGCGCGACGCCGATGTCACCCAAGTCGGTGGAGGCAAGACCTATCCGACCTTTGTGGCAGTTGCCGAAAGCCGCCCATTCGAGATTCTTCCTGCGCTGGCCCGATAAGCAGGGACCGTAGCGCACGTTTGTCATCTTGCCCTCTGGGCAAGCTTACGGACGGGATCGAGCACAACCTCGTCATCGTGCAGGGCATCTCCGCCTCTTGATGGACGAGCCCTCGATCGGGCTGGCGCCAAAACTGTTCCAGGATCTGCTGCAGCCGATCCGCGCGCTGCAGCAAAAGCACGGCCTGAGCATCCTGCTGGTCGAGCAGAATGTGCGCGAGGCTCTGAAGATCTCCGACCGGGTGGTGGTGATGAAGGCGGGCGCCGTCATCCTCGAGGCGGCCCCGGGGGAGCTCAAGGACAATGCGCGGCTAATGGAGCTGTATTGAGGGCCGGAATATCACGATTCCGGTGGTGTTCTAACCAAGGGTCCCGATGGACCGCTCACTCAGGGAGGACAACATGTCGATGACCGGTAGATTTCTCACCGCTGCGGCGCTGTCGCTGGCCCTCGTTCCGACAGCCCATGCCCAGGCGCCGCAGGCCGAGAAGAACGTCTCGATGAAAATGGCGCTGATGATCATCGAGGGAACGCTCGAGCAATGCACCAAGGACGGCTACAAGGTGTCGGTCATCATCGTCGACAAGGCGGGCAATGTCGCCGCATCGGTCCGCGGCGACGGGACCAATCCGCACACCATGGAGTTCGGCCGCCTCAAGGCCTATACGGCGCGCACCCGCGGCCAGACCTCCCTCGAATTCAAGACGCTGACCGATAAGCCGGAGAACGCGTATCTCAAGCAGATCCCCAACGTCGTCGCGGTCGGCGGCGGCGTGCCGATCAAGGTCGGCAACGAGGTGATCGGTGCGGTCGGCGTGTCCGGCGCCCCGGGCGGCGAGAAGGACGAGGTCTGCGCCATGGCCGGCATCGCCAAGGTGGCCGACAGCCTGAAGTGAGGTGAGCCTGCGGGCCGCGCCGGGCCGGCGCGGCTCGCCTCGCATGTCGCCGCCTGTGATATCGTGGTCGGCGGTACCGGCACCGCGGGAAACGACATGCGCGAGGAAGCACGCGAGGCGGCAAGGCCCGGGCAGTTCGTCTGGTTTCCCGACGATGCGTTCAAGCGGCAAAGCAACTGGAGCGCCTTTCTGGCGGCCGAGAAGCTTGCCGACTACCCGGCGCTGGAGCGCAAGGCGGCGGGTGATCCGCAATGGTTCTGGGACGCGCTGATCCGCTTTCTCGGGGTCGCAGTTCGTCACGCCGTACTCCCGGGTGCTCGACCTGTCGAAGGGCATCCAGTGGCCGCAATGGTGCATCGGCGCCACCACCAACATGACCCTGAGCCTCATCGACCGGCATCTCGACGCTGGCCGCGGCGGACATGAGGCGATCGTCTCCGAGAGCGAGGACGGCGTATGCCGCCGCCTCACCTACCAGGAGCTCGCGATCGAGGTGAACCGGCTGGCGTCGGGCCTTGCCGCTCTCGGCCTGAAGCGCGGCGACGCCGTCGGCATCCATCTGCCGATGATCCCGGAGGTCGTAATCGCCTACCTGGCGCTGGCGCGGCTCGGCTGCATCGTCCTGCCGCTGTTCTCTGGCTTCGGCGCGGCGGCGATCGCGGCGCGTCTCAACGATGCGGCGGCGGTGGCGGTCATCACCGCCGACGGCTGCCTGCGCCGCGGCCGTCCGGTGGCGATGAAGAGCGTGCTCGACGAGGCGGCGCGCGATACGCCGACCCTGCGCCTGGTGGTCGTGGTCGGCCGCCTCGGCACCGAGGTGGCGATGCAGCCCGGTCGCGACGTCTCCTGGAGCGAAGTCACCGCGCGCGGCAGCGACCGCTTCGCGGCGGTAGAAGTGCCGGCCGAGCATCCGGTGATGATCGTCTACACCTCGGGCACCACCGGCCGGCCGAAGGGCACCGTGCACACCCATTGCGGCCTCCCGGTCAAGACCGGCGAGGATTTCTGCCTGTGCTTCGATCTCAAGCCGACCGACCGCCTCATGTGGATGACGGATTTCGGCTGGCTGGTCGGCCCGCTGCAGGTCACCGCGACGCTCATCGCCGGCGCGACCTGCGTGATCGCCGAGGGAACACCCGATTATCCCGAGAGCGGCCGGCTGTGGCGCCTGGTGCAGGACCACCGGGTGAGTTTTCTCGGCCTCGGTCCGACCCTGGCGCGCATGATGATGCGCTACGGGACGGAAGACGTTGCCCGCTACGATCTCACTTCGCTGCGGCTTTCGGCCTCGACCGGCGAGCCGTGGGATCCGGACTCGTGGATGTGGGTGTTCGACAATGTGCTCAAGCGCCGCGGCCCGCTGATGAACTTTTCCGGCGGCACCGAGCTCGGCGGCATCGTCGCCACCAACGTGCTCTACCCGATCAAGCCCGCGAGCTTTTTCGGCCCGATCCCCGGAACCGGCGCCGACATCGTCGACGCGGAGGGCCGCAGCGTCGGCCCCGGCGAGGTCGGGGAATTGGTGATGCGCCAGGCCTGCATCGGCACCACGCGCGGGCTGTGGCGCGACCCGGAGCGCTACATCGAGGCCTACTGGAGCCGGATTCCCGGCCTCTGGGTGCACGGCGACTGGGCCTCGCGCGACGCCGACGGCACCTGGTTCATCCACGGCCGTTCCGACGACACCATCAAGATCTCCGGCAAGCGCACCGGACCGGCCGAGATCGAGGCGCTGCTGCTCGGCACCCACCGGGTGAGCGACGCCGCCGCGGTTGCGGTCCCCGATCCCGTCAAGGGCTCGGCAGTGGTCTGCGCGGTCGTCGCCGCGCCCGGCGAGACGCCGGGGGCGGGGCTTGCCGGCGATCTGTGCGAGGCGGTCGTCACCGGTCTTGGGGCATCGTTCCGACCGAAGCGCGTGCTGTTCGTCGGCGACCTGCCGCGCACCCGCAACATGAAGACGATGCGGCGGGTGATCCGCGCGGTCCTGCTCGGGGAGGAGCCCGGCGATCTCTCGGCCCTCGTGAACCCCGAGGCGGTCGAGGAGTTGCGCCGCACCGTGTCTGGCGCCGACGCGCCGCGCTGAGCCTTATCCTCCTGCGGGCTGCCGGCGATCCCGCGACGGCGTCACTGCAGCGAGCCCAGCAACACGCGTGCGTCCCTGACGGCCGGTGCATCCTGCTCCGCGCCGAACCACCCGCAGACCGGCGACAGCACTTCACGCGCCTCGGGGCTTCGCTGCTGGTCGCGCAACAGCCGCGCCAGGTCGACGGCGGCGCGGAGCTCCCAGAACCGCGCGTCCTGCCGGCGGGCGACTGCGAGCGCCTCGCGAAAACTCGTCTCGGCGCCGGCGCGGTCGTGCATGGCGGCGAGCAGCGTGCCGCGCATGCGCAGAATTTCCGCCTCGGCCCAGCGCTCCTGGGTGGTGGCGATCCGTTTGCTGGCCTCGGCGAGGCGGGCGAGCCCGTCCTCGGGCTGCCCGGCCATGCCGTGGACCTCGGCGAGCGCCATCAGCACGAAGGGCGTACCGAGATTGGTGCCGATGGCGCGGCAGATCTCCAGACCCCGGAGGATCAGCGGGATGCCTTCTGCGGCTTCGCCGCTCACGCCCAGGCACCAGCCGCGCATGATGCTGCCGAAGCCGAGCCACATGGGAAAGTTCTGCTCGCGGGAGATCGCCACCAGTTCCTCGGCGGTGGCGAGCACCGCGGGCGCCGACCGCACGCCGTCGATCGCCCAGTCGTCGTCCCACGATTGGCACAGCGCATAGGCGAGCGTGTAGGGCGACAGCGCCCGCGCCTCGGCCAGCGCCTCGGCCTTGCGCCGGCGTGCCTCGCCGACATGACCGAGGCACAGCAGCGTGCGGGAGAGATGCAGCAGCATCGTCACGTAATTGTCCTCGGGTGACGTGGCGACTGCGCGCAGCGCCGGGTCCCAGCTGGCGACGCCATCCTCCAGATGGGTTCGGGCATCGGCGAATTTTCCGAGCCACGAGCAGGTGGCGCCGCTGCAGGTGGAACCGACATGCTTCCAGCGCGGGTCGCCCAGCGCGTTGCCGAGGCGGCGGATCTCGTCGGCATGGTGGTCGGCCTGCTCGAGCTCGCCGCGCACCAGGCGGAAGGTGAACTGGCCGACCAGCACGCCGAGCTTGGGCGGCCGCCGCAGCTGGTCGCAGAGCTGGCGGGCGCGGGCATAGGCCTCGCCCGGCTCCGGCGCCGAATATCCCTTGGTGGCGATCAGCGCGCTGCCGAGCGCCTGCTGCAGATTGAGCTCGAGCTCGTGGCGCGCCTCGCCCTCGGGCAGGATGGTCAAGAGGTCGAGGCCCTTGCGCAGCTGCGCCACCGCCTCGGCGAGCGCCCAGCGAGCGATTGCCTGACGGCCGGCCTGCAGCAGATAGGAGACCGCCTTGTCGACGAGGCCGGCCTCGGCGCAATGCCGCGCCATGTCGAGAAGCCGGGTGGCGGCGATCTCGGGAAACCGGCTCTCCAGCGTGGCGATGATCCGCGAATGGAGCTGCTGGCGGGTGCTGCGCAACAACGTGCTGTAGGCGGCGTCCTGCACCAGTGCATGCTTGAAGGTGTATTCGGCGTCGGGCGGGCTGCCGCGGCGGAAAATCAGCTCGTTGCCGACCAGCAGGGTGAGCGCGTCGTCGAGCTGGCGCTGCGGCATCGAGGCGACGGCGCTGATCAGCTCGTGGGAGAACTGACGGCCGAGCGCGGCGCCGATCTGCGCCACCTCGCGCACCGGGGCGAGGCGATCGAGCCGCGCCAGCAGCGAGGCGTTGAGCGACGTCGGGATGGCGAACGGCGGCAACGGCCCAGCCATCGTCCAGCGGTCGCCGGCATCCGCCAGCACGCCGCTCTCGACCACCGCCTTGGTCAATTCCTCGATGAACAGCGGAACGCCGTCGGTGCGGTCGATGATCTGGTCGGCGATCTCCCGCGGCAGCGCCTTGCCTCCGGTCACCTGGGAAATCATCTCGGCGCGCTGGCGGGGCCGCAGGCGGTTGAGGCTGAGCAGGGTGACGTGGGAGCGGCCGACCCAGGGCGGCGAGAATTCCGGCCGGAACGTGACGATCGCCAGGACCGGCAGGCTCGCCACCCGATCGATGATCAGGTCGAACAGGTCCCGCGAGCTCGGATCGCCCCAGTGGGCGTCCTCGACCACCATCAGCAGCGGCTGGCGCGCCGCCAGCCCCTCGACCTGGGCGACGAACGCCTTCAGGGTAAGGTCCTTCTGCTTCTGCGGGCTGAGATCGAGCGGCGGATAGCGGTCGCCGGTCGGGATCGACAGCAGGGCGGCGAGCAGGGGTGCTGCCTCGCGCGGGTCGCCGGTGGCGAGCGCCAGCACCGCCTCGAGCTTGTCGAGGCGCTGGGCGGCGCTGTCCTCGCGGCGGAAACCCGCCGCCCGCTCGAACTGGCTGATCGCCGGGTAGAGCGCGCTGTCCTGATGATGCGGCGAGCAGTAGTAGCGCAGCCGGGTGTACGGCTCGCCGCGCAGCCGCTCCACGATGGTCTCGGCAATCCGCGACTTGCCGATGCCGGCCTCGCCGGAAATCAGCACCACCGAGCCGTCGCCGCCCTTGGCCTGCTGCCATCGGCGCATCAGGAGATCAACCTCCTCGTCGCGTCCGACCAGCGGCGTCGTGGTGGCGCGCAGCGCCGCGAAGCGGCTGACCACCGCGCTGGCGCCGGTCACCTGCCACAGCGGCAGCGGCTCGGCAAAACCCTTCAGCGTCACCGGGCCGACGGCGCGGTACTCGAACAGCTCGCCCAGCAGCCGGCGGGTGCCGCCGTCGATGATCACCATGTCGGGCCCGGCGAGCGCCTGCAGCCGCGCCGCGATGTTGGGGGTGTCGCCCACCACCGCCTGCTCGCGCGCCGCGCCCTCGCCGAGGAGATCGCCGACCACCGCCAGCCCGGTGGCGATGCCGACCCGGACCTGCAGGGCGGCACCGGCGCCGTCGTCGAGGGTGGAGGCGGCGGCGGCGAGCTCGAGCCCGGCGCGCACCGCGCGCTCGGCATCGTCCTCGTGCGCCTGCGGATAGCCGAAATAGGCGAGCACGCCGTCGCCCATGTAACGGGCGACGAAGCCGCCGGATTTTGCGATGATCCCGGCGGAGCGCCGATGATAGCGCCCGATCACCTCGCGCAGCTCCTCGGGATCGAGCCTGGCCGACAGCGCAGTCGAGCCGACGAGGTCGCAGAACATCACGGTGAGCTGGCGGCGCTCGGCGGCGGCCGGATCTGCGGCCTCGGCTGGCTCGGAGACCGGCGCGAGGCCATTGAATGCGGCGCCTGCCCGCAAGGCCGCGATGGCGTCGAGGAGCCTGCGGCGGTGCCCGATCGAGCGCACGCCGAGGCCGGCGAGATCGTCGGCGTCGACCTTTGGCAGGATCGACGCGTCGATGTGGTTCTCGCGGAACGCAGGCTCGTACTCCTCGAGCCCAAGCCGCCGCAGCCAGTCCGCAACATCCATGTCGGCACCGGTCTGTGGACTAACGCATATACTTGGTCCGCATGATCCCGGCAATCAGCCCGGTGCGCAGCGAGCGGGGCGGAGCAACCGCCGTAATCTGTAGGGGGGGCAAAATCGCAGCACCGACCGCGCATCTCGTCCAAACATCGCGTACGATTTTGCCCACGCGGTCGGCGCCGGCGTGGTACCGCGTGGGCAAATCGCCCGCAATCCATCATGCGGTCTCTCCCGCCGTGCCGGGCGATTTGCCCACCCTGCCGATCTACCCAACGTGGCTGCGGCGTCGGGCTCGCCTGCCGGGAACCGAGCGCGCCGGCGCCTTCTTCGGGGTGCTCGCCAGGAGGAGCTGCTCGACGACGGCAAACTCGTCCTCGCCCAGAAGCCGCCCGATGAACCGGGTGGGAATCGCCCGGGCGTCCCGGGAGCTGATCTGGTGGCCCTCGCACTCGCCGCCCGGATCGAGGTCCTCGGTCTCGGCCCGCACCTGCGCGTCCGCCAGCGAATCCGCCTCGAGGAGGACCAGGCCCTCGAAACTGCCGCCGAGGCGATAGCACAGCCAGTACAGGGAACGCATGCGCCGGAATCTGGGCCGCGGCGATGCGGAAGTCAAGATGATACCGCCATGGCCGGCAGCGCCTTTCGTTGCGCCCGGCATACGCGCCGACTGATGATGAGGCGGCGCTCAGCCGGACTTTTCGCCCCCCATCACGATGCAGGTGGTGGTCGCGTGGGCGTAGAGCTTGCCGGCGGCGTCGACGATGCGGCCCTCCGCGGTGGCGACCCGGCCGCCCAGGTGCACCACGGTGCCGATGGCGCGCACGCGACCGGTCTCGGCCCTGAGCGCGCGCACATAGTTCACCTTGATCTCCAGCGTCGTATAGGCGCGGCCCAGCGGCATGGTGGTGTGCACCGCGCAGCCCATGCACGAATCGAGCAGCGTGGCGGCGAGCCCGCCATGGGCGACGCCGATCGGATTGTAGTGCTGCTCGCCGGGCGTGACCCCGAACACCACGCGGCCCTCGGCGATCTCCTCGAAGTCGAATCCCATGAGGCGGGCGATCGGCGGCGCCGGCAGCCGGCCGGCAGCGACCGCCCGCATGTAGTCGATGCCCGACATCGTGGCACCGATGGCGGCGGCGGCCTTGGGGTCCTCCCAGGTCACCGTCAGGGTGCGCTCGGGCTCGGCGGTCTTCAGCTCGGCAGTCATGCGGCCATCGACTTTCTGGTCCATCGGCAACTCCTCGGGTCCTGATGTTTGCTGGTCCGCGTGACGGCGGACTGTCTCGAAAATGTCTCGCGACGCTTGTCTGGTTATTTCACCGCGATGATCACCTTGCCGCGCGCGCGTCCGGATTCGACGCGGGCGAGCGCCTCCTGCGCCGCGTCGAGCGGATGGGTGCTGTCGATCACCGGTCTGAGCTTTCCCTCGTCGGCGAGCGCCGCCAGCATGGCGAGCTGGCCGCCGTCAGAGCGCTTGAACATGAAGCGGAAGGCAACGCCGTGCCGCCGGGCGGCGAGGCTGCGGCGCAACGTCACCACGGCGAGCGCCGCGGTGAAGATCGGATTGATCCCGTTGGCGCGCGCCCAGGCGGCATCGGGCAATGAGGCGATCGACACCATGGTGCCGCCGCGCCGGAGAACCTGGAAAGATCGCATCTCGACGGCGCCGCCCAGCGTCTCGAATACCATGTCGTAGCCGGCGACGATTTTTGCAAAATCCTGCCGCGTGTAGTCGATGACCAGGTCGGCGCCGAGCAACTCGACGAGCCCGACATTCCTGGTGCTGGTGGTGGTCGCGACGAACGCGCCGAGATGCTTTGCCAGCTGGATCGCCACGGTGCCGATGCCTCCGGCACCGGCATGGATCAGCACCTTGGATCCGGCGGTGACGCTCGCCTGCTCGGTCAGCGCTTGCCAACTGGTCAGGCCGACCAGCGGGATCGCGGCCGCTTCCGCGTGGGACAGCGATCGCGGCTTCAACGCGACGGTGCTCTGGTCGGTCGCCGCCTGCTCCGCGAAGGCCCCCGGCCGGTCGCCTTCCAGCGAGGCAAAGACCTCGTCGCCCGGCTTGAATTTCGTCACCGCCGGGCCGACCGCCGCCACCACGCCGGACACGTCGAAGCCGAGCACCAGCGGGAAGGCGAATTTGCGCACCAGCTTGAGCATGCCGTTGCGCAGCTTGAAGTCGACCGGATTGACGCTCGCCGCATGGACATCGATCAGCACGTCGCCCGGCCGCACCACCGGGTCGGGCAGGGTCTCGACCGCGACCACGTCGTTGGCGCCGTAGCGGCGGATGGCGGCGGCCTTCATGGATTCGGCCGCCCCGCGGCGAGTCCTTCCGGCAGCAGCGCCGGCGGCGCGCCCGGCCCGGGCTGCACCCGGACGTCCCTGGCGTCGACCGCCTCGCCGCACTGCGAGCAGGTGAGCACCGGATCGAAGATTTTTCCGCAGCCGCAGTGCTGCAGCAGGACCGGCCGCCCGGCCTTCGGCGCCATGTGGGTGTCGCCCCAATGCACGATCGAGACCAGCACCGGGTAGAGGTCGAGGCCCTTCCGGGTCAGCCGATACTCGAAGCGGCGGGGTTTTTCCTGATAGGGGACCCGCTCGAGCACGCCGAGGCGCACCAGCTTGCGCAGCCGGTCGGCGAGCACGTGGCGGGTGATGCCGAGCCGTGACTGGAAATCCTCGAACCGCCGCACCCGCAGAAAACAGTCGCGCAGGACGAGGAGCGTCCAGCGGTCGCCGATCACCGAGACCGTGCGTGCCACCGAGCAGGGCTCGGCATCGAGCTCACCCCATCGCATGCGTGGCTCCGTGCGGCCGGGAAGGCCGATCCATTCCGTTTAGGAACTCACTGGCGGGAGGTCAAGGTTCTTTTTAGGAACTTATACTACTGGCCGCCGTACCGCACCGGGTCCGGCTACCCAACGGTCGAAAAAAGCCTGCGACCCGGAAATGTTGCTGGAGCCGGAATTACCTTCCGCCTGTCGGGGTTCTCCCTTTCTGATCGTTCTCTCCGCGGGGGCTTCGCGAGATCAGCAGCGACTCAAGGGGGACCGGCATGCGGCGCATCCTCGTTATCGACGATGACAAGGCGGTTCTGACCGCCATGCGGACTTGGCTTGATATGGAGGGCTACGAGGTCATCGTCGCCGATACTGGCCGCAAGGGCGTCGAGGCGCTTGCGAGCGTGCCGTTCGATGTCGCCATCGTGGATATCTTCATGCCGGACATGAATGGCCTCGAGACCATCAGGACATTCAATCGACTGGCACCCGGGCTTCCGATCATCGCCACGTCGGGTTTCATGTTCCGGGATGCATCCGAGCCGGCACCCGACTTCCTGGGCATGTCGACCAAGCTCGGTGCCGCCTGCTGCCTGCAGAAACCGTTCCGACCGCGAGATCTGCTGAACGCCATTGGCTTGTGCCTCAGCGGCGACCGCCGGTCGGAAGCCGCGGCGAGCTGCTGAAAACCGCATCGCGGATCAGGGGCTACGGGATAATTTGCGCCAATGCGCCATCAACACCGGGGGCAGGCTGCCGGAGGACGCGCTCCGGTCCGGCGGGCTGGAGGCCATCCCGATCACGTGTAATCGGGATGGCCTCTGGAATCGTTGAGTGGTGCATGGTCTGGTCGTCGAACCGGTATCCGGTTCGCCGGAACATGTTTCAGCACCGCGCCCATGCCACTCCGTGCCGCTCCAGCACCTCGCGCACCGCCTCCACGAGTTTCTCCTCGGCGATCGAGAATTGCGCGGGCCGCGTCTCCCGCCATTCCTGGTTGGAGGCGATCGCGGCGGACGCTTTGGCGCCCTCGATCAGATCCTTGATCTGCACCTCGCCGCGCGCCTTCTCGTCGCCGCCCTGGATCACCACGCAGGGGGCGCCGCGCTTGTCGGCGTACTTGAACTGGGGCCCGAGCTTGCCGCTGCCGAGATAGAGCTCGGCGCGGATGCCGGCCTCGCGCAGCCGCGTCACCATGCGCTGGTAGTCGGCGACGCGGTCGCGGTCGAACACCGTGACAACCACCGGGCCGGGCTCGGGTTTGGCGTCGATCTTGCCGAGATGGATCAGCGCCGCCATCAGCCGCGACACGCCGATGGAGAACCCGGTGGCCGGCACCGGGTCGCCACGGAAGCGCGCGACCAGCCCGTCGTAGCGGCCGCCGCCGCCGACCGAGCCGAATCGTACCGGTTTTCCGCTGTCGTCGGCGGTCTCGAAAGTGAGCTCCGCCTCGAACACCGGGCCGGTGTAATATTCGAGGCCGCGCACGACGGAGGGGTCGAGGTGGACGCGCGTCTCGTCGTAGCCGGCGGCGGCGACGTGCGCGGCGATCTCGCCGAGTTCCGCGAGACCCTGCTGGCCGGTCGCACCCAGCGCTACCCGGTCGCGAAACCATTGGATCGTTGTCTGGTTGTCCGGCGACGACGGACGGCCGACCTCGTCGCGCCCATAGGGCGGATGCTGGGCGCCGGCGATCTCCGCGGCAAATCCGAGGAAACGCAGCACGTTGTCGGCCTGGGCGGAGGTGAGATCCGCGCCCTTGGTGAAATCGCCGCTCTCGTCCTTGCGGCCGTGCGTCAACAGAGCATACACCCCGTCGGCCCCCAGGCGGTCGAGCTTGTCGATGGCGCGCAGCACGGTCAGCCGCTTGCCCGCATTGGCTTCGCCGCCGAGATCGAGCGCCTCCAGGAGGCCGTCGAGAATTTTCCGGTTGCTGACCTTCACCACGTAGCTGCCGCGCGGGATGCCGAGCTTCTCCATGGTGTCGGCGGCGAGCATGCACATCTCGGAATCCGCGGCCATCGAGGCGCTGCCCACCGTGTCAGCGTCGAACTGCATGAACTGGCGGAACCGGCCGGGGCCGGGCTTCTCGTTGCGGAACACGAAGCCCGCCCGGTAGCTGCGATAGGGTTTTGCCAGCTGGTCGAAATGCTCCGCCACCAGACGGGCGAGCGGGGCGGTGAGGTCGTAGCGCAGGCTCAGCCACTGCTCGTCGTCGTCCTGGAACGAGAATACCCCCTCGTTCGGCCGGTCCTGGTCGGGCAGGAACTTTCCCAGCGCGTCGGTGTACTCGATCATCGGGGTCTCGACCGGCTCGAAGCCGTAGAGATCGAACACTTCGCGGATGCGGTCGGTCATCTGCCGGGTGGCGGCGATCTCGGCAGGGCCGCGGTCGGCTAAGCCGCGCGGAAGCCGCGCCTTGGGCCGGTTCGATTTTGCGATTGTGGACATCGGCGTTTCACTCCGGCGGGCGGCAGATGGTGGCGCGGTTGGTATCGCAAGGACATTTGCCCGGCAAGGCAACGGGTTGGCAGGAGCGGCGGCGAGATCATCTGCACATTGCCGGGCGCGAGCCCAAGTAGATCTCTGCCTCTACTATAGACACTTGTTGTCGATCGGGGCGGAGTTTCTGTGGAAGGCTCGGAAGAAACTGGAAGTTATAAGCTTATCCACCATCGGCTCTTCCGGGAACTCAACGCTACCACAGTTGTTATAATCGATAAGTAACGAAAATGCGATCAAATTATTACCGAAGTACAAGGCCTTAGCAATTCCTTTACGACGATCCCGCATGGTGCCTCACCAACAAATCGTCGTCGCTTCGGAGAACCTCATCATGCCCGAACTTCGCTCCACTCTTGCCGCCGTGCTGGCATCCGGCGCGATCGTCGCGCTCTCCGTCGCTTCGGCGGTCGCCGAAGAGGGGGTCACGGCGGACAGGATCCTGTTCGGGCAGGCTGCTCCGCTCGCCGGCCCGGCCGCGGCGCTCGGCCTCGGCATGCAGGCCGGAATCCAGGCGGCTTTCGCCGAGGCGAACCGGGCGGGGGGCGTCAACGGCCGCAAGCTCGAGCTCAAGAGCCTGGACGACGGCTACGAGCCCGACCGCTCGATCGCCCAGACCAGGAAGCTGATCGATGAGGACAAGGTGTTCGCCCTGATCGGCCCGGTCGGCACGCCGACCAGCAAGGCGGCGCAGCCGATCGCCACCGCCGCGCACGTGCCGTTCATCGGCCCGTTCACCGGTGCCGCCTTCCTGCGCGATCCGAAGCTCGACAACGTGGTCAACATCCGGGCGAGCTACGACGCCGAGACGGAGGCCTGGGTGCGGCATCTCACCGAGGACCTCAAGATCAAGAAGATCGCGATCTTCTATCAGGACGACGCGTTCGGCCGGGCCGGCTTCGACGGCGTGAAGGCAGCGATGGACCGGCGCGGCATCGCGCTCGCCGCCGAGGGCACCTACGAGCGCAACACGGTTGCGGTGAAGACGGCCCTGCTCACCCTCAAGCGGTCGGAGCCCGAGGCGGTCGTCATGGTCGGCGCCTACAAGCCCTGCGCCGAGTTCATCAGGCTCGCGCGCAAGACCGACTTCAACCCGGTCTTCGTCAACATCTCCTTCGTCGGCGCCTCGGCTCTCGCCAAGGAGCTCGGCGCCGACGGCAAGGGCGTGATCGTCTCCCAGGTCGTGCCGTTCCCGTGGGACACCTCCCTCAAGGTCGTCGCCGACTATCAGGCCGCGCTCAAGGCCAGCGATCCCAAGGCCGAGCCCGACTTCGTGTCGCTGGAAGGCTATCTGATCGGCCGGCTCGCCGTTGCGGCGCTCGCCAAGTCCGGCGACAGCCCGACCCGCGAGGCCCTGCTCCGCGCCATCAAGGACATCGGCCGGTTCGACATCGGCGGGCTGGCCATGACTTTCGGTCCCGCCAGGAACGAAGGGCTCGACCGGGTCTTCCTCACCGTCATCCAGCCGGACGGCTCGTTCAAGGCGGTGGACAAGCTCACGATGTGAGCGTCGCGACCGGCAGTTTTCCACGATTGCGGGGCCCTCGGGGGGATTCCTGAAGATGGCGATCGATCGCAACCCGGCGTCCGCCGGCATCCGGTTCGGTGTCAACGCCAAGCTGCAGATCGCGTTCGGCCTCGTCGCCGTGCTCACCGTGATCGCGGCGGCCGTCGCCATCATGTCGTTCTCGGCGACCGAGCGCGGCGTCGCCCGGGTCGCCGGCTACGACGTGCCGATGATGACCGACGCGCTCGGCTGTCGGCCGTCTCGGGCGAGATCTCGGCAGCGGCGGCGCGCGTGGTGAGCGCCCGGACCGCCGACGAGCAGAAAACGATCTCCGACACGATCCAGGCGAAGAGCCGGCAGCTCGGCGCCATCATCGAGCGGCTGCGCGCCGCCGACCAGAACGGTGCGACGTTCGCCAGCGTCGAGGCGGTGTCGCGGCGCCTCGCCACCAACCTCAAGGCGCTCGAGGCGGCAATCTCCGAGCGCTCGCAGCTGCGCGCCAGGCTCGAGGGCGATCTCGACGCCGTGCACAGGCTGCATGCGCGGATCAGCGAAAAGCTCACGCCGATCGTCGACGATTCCTATTTCGACGTGATGACGAACGCCGAGGATGTCGGAAAGATCAGCGACAAGACGATGAAATCGCTGGTCAATGACGGCCTGCAGCTGATGCAGGCGATGGTCGAGATCGGCGCCGAGACCAACCTGGTCACCGGGCTGCTCACCGCCGGCGCGCTGACTGCGTCGCCGCCGATGCTGGCGCTGCTCGAGGACCGCTTTTCCGCGGCGGCACGCCGCGCGCGCAAAAACGGCTGGCCAGGCTCCCGGCCGGCGACAAGTTTTCCGACCTCAAGCAGCAGGTCGCCGCCCTGGTGGCGCTCGCCGACTTCAAGGCGGGATCCGCGCCGGCCGACGGCGACAAGGAGCGGCTCGACCGGATATTCCGCGTCCACGAAAAGCTGACCGGGCTGCTGATCGGGCTGGTCGACGACCTCAATTTCGACCTCGTGCTGCAGAGCGAGGCGGCGGTCAAGCGCACCAGCAAGCTGGTCAAGGGGCTGGTCGACCAGCAGATCGCCGAGCTGCGCAGCGCGCTGGAGATCGCCGCGCAGAGCCACCTCATCACCAGCCTGATCAGCGAGGGCGCGACCGCGCGGGATCCCTCGGCATTGGTGCCGCTGCAGGACCGCTTCAAGGCGGCGGCCGAGCTGCTGAAAAAAGCCTCCGGCACGCTCGCCGGCGGCGACGTCAAGACGATGGTCGGCGAGCTGATCGGCTTCGGCCAGGGCGCCGACGGCCTGCTCGGCTTGCGCGACCGCGAGCTCGCGGCGGCCGGCCGCGCCGACCGGACGATCGCCGACAATGCGGCGATCCAGCGCGAGCTCGATGCCGCGGTGGCGACGCTGGTGACGGAGGCCGAGGCGAGCATGAACCAGGGGGCCGGCCGGCTGATGGAGGAGCTCGCCCGCAACCGCTCGGTCCTGCTGATCGTCGCGATCCTCAGCGTGTTCGCGGCGGCCGGCATCGGCGTGTTCTACGTGCAGCGGCGGCTGATGCGGCGCATGACGTCGATCGGCGACGCCATGCAGCGGCTGTCGTCCGGCGAGACCGATCTCCTGGTGCCGGCCGCGGAAGACCGCGACGAGCTCGGCGACATGGCGCGCTCGCTGGAGATCTTCCGCGCCGGCGCAATCGAGCGCCGCTCCTTCGCCGAGCGCCGCGACGCCGAGCAGGCCGAGCAGCGCCGCCGCGCCGCCGCGATCGAAGAGATGATCGGCGAGTTCCGCGCCGCCGTCGGCGCGGCGATCGGCGCGGTCGGCGACAATGTCGGCCGCATGGAGGCGACCGCGCACGCGCTCTCGGGGATCGCGGCGGGCGCCGAGCGGCATGCCCGCCAGGCCTCGACCTCGTCGGAGACGACCTCGGCGAACGTGCGTACCGTCGCGGGCGCGACCGACGAGCTCGGCTCGTCGATCGGCGAGATCAGCGAGCAGGCCTCCCAGGCCAATGCCGTGGTCGAGCGCGCCGCCCAGATCGCCCGCAGCGCCAACGAGCGCATCGGCCAGCTGATCGAGGCCGCCAACCGGATCGGCGACGTGATCAAGCTGATCCGCGCCGTCGCCGACCAGACCAACCTGCTGGCGCTCAACGCCACCATCGAGGCGGCGCGCGCCGGCGAGGCCGGCCGCGGCTTCGCGGTGGTGGCCGCCGAGGTCAAGACGCTGGCGAACCAGACCTCGCGGGCGACCGAGGAGATCGCCGCGCATATCGGGGCGATCCAGGAATCGACCTCGGAGGCGGTCGAGGCGATCCGCTCGATCGGCGAGGTGATGGGCGACGTCAGCCGGTTCACCACGACGATCGCGGCCGCCGTCGAGGAGCAGAGCGCCTCGACCCGGGAGATCGCCCGCAACGTCCAGGGGGCGGCGACCGGAGCGCGCGAGCTCGCCGGCAGCATGACGACGGTGACGACGGCGATCGACGAGACCACCCGCTCGGCGGCTTCGGTGCTCGAAGCGTCCGGTGCGCTCGCCGCCCAGGCCGGCGACCTGCAGCAGGCGATCGACCTCTTTCTGCAAAAGGTCGCGGCGGCCTGAGCGGGCCGTTTTTACCGCATCCTCCCGGCTGCTATAGGCTGCTATAGAGGGCGGGGCCCTAGCCCCAGCCGAGAGCCGCCGGTGCGCCGGCGCCCGGGAGAGCCTGGAGAATTTTCATGTCGCTTGCCGATACCCGCAACGTCGCGACCTCCGTGCCCAACGATCTGGAATCCTTCTGGCTGCCGTTCACGCCGAACCGCGCCTTCAAGAAATCGCCGCGGCTGATCGCGCGTGCCAAGAACATGCACTACTACACGACCGACGGACGCGCTGTGCTCGACGGCACGGCCGGCCTGTGGTGCTGCAATGCGGGCCACAATCGCGATCCGATCGTCGAGGCGATCCAGCGCCAGGCGGCCGAGCTCGACTATGCGCCGGCGTTCCAGTTCTCCCATCCCAAGGCGTTCGAGCTCGCCAGCCGCATCGCCGCGCTGGCGCCCGGCGATCTCGACCACGTGTTCTTCTGCAATTCCGGCTCCGAGGCGGTCGACAGCGCGCTGAAGATCGCGCTCGCCTACCACAATGTGAGCGGCCGCGGCTCGCGCACCCGGCTGATCGGCCGCGAGCGCGGCTATCACGGGGTCGGCTTCGGCGGCATCTCGGTCGGCGGCATCGTCACCAACCGGAAATTCTTCGGCTCGCTGCTCGCCGGCGTCGACCACCTGCCGCATACCTACAACCGCGACAAGCAGGCCTTCACCCGGGGCGAGCCCGAATGGGGGGCGCATCTCGCCGACGACCTCGACCGCATCGTGGCGCTGCACGACGCCTCCACCATCGCGGCGGTGATCGTCGAGCCGATGGCCGGCTCGACGGGCGTGCTGCCGCCGCCCAAGGGCTATCTGGAGCGTCTGCGCGCCATCTGCGACAAGCACGGCATCCTGTTGATCTTCGACGAGGTGATCACCGGCTTCGGCCGGCTCGGCCACGCGTTCGCCGCCGAGCGCTACGGCGTCGAGCCCGACATGATCACCTTCGCCAAGGGCGTGACCTCGGGCGCGGTGCCGATGGCCGGCGTGATCGTGCGCAAGGGGATCTACGACGCCTTCATGAGCGGCCCCGAGCACATGATCGAGCTGTTTCACGGCTACACCTATTCGGCCCATCCGCTCGCCTGCGCGGCGGGTCTCGCGACGCTCGAGGTCTATCGTCAGGAGAATCTGTTCGAGCGCGCAAGAAAGCTCGAGCCGCTGTTCGCCGATGCCGCGATGGGGCTGAGGGGCCTGCCCCACGTGCTCGACATCCGCACCATCGGCCTGGTCGCCGGCATCGATCTCGCCTCGCGGCCGGACGCAGTTGGCAAGCGCGCCTATGAGGCGATGGAGAAGGCGTTCGGCGAGGAGGATCTGATGGTCCGCGTCGCCGGCGAGACGCTCGCGCTGTCGCCGCCGCTGATCGTCACCGAGAGCGAGATCGGCGAGCTGTTCGTCAAGCTCGCCAGGGTACTGAAAGCGCTGGATTGAGGCGGCGGTCGCCGCGACCGACGAGGGGGTAGACGAAGGTACCCCGGCGATCGCATATGACAAGAATGCGATCGCCCTGCCGGCTCAGCGCCATCGTGATCACCCGGAACGAGGCGGCGAACATCGCCGAATGCCTCGACAGCTTGGCGTTCTGCGACGAGCGCATCGTGGTCGACGCCGGCAGCACCGATGCCACCGCGGCGATCGCCGGGCAGAAGGGCGCGCGCGTCGTCACGCGGGAGTGGAGCGGGTTCGGTGCGCAGAAGAATTTCGCGCTGGCGCTCGCCGCCGGCGACTGGGTGCTGTCGGTCGACGCCGACGAGCGGGTGAGCCGTGAACTGGCGGCGGCGATCCTCGGCGTGCTCGACGTCGGCGGTGTCGACGGCTACGAGGTTCCCCGATTGTCGAGCTTCTGCGGGCGCCAGATGCGCCATTCCGGCTGGTATCCCGATTACGTGCTGCGCCTGTTCCGTCGCCAACAGGCCCGGTTCACCGACGACCTCGTGCATGAACGGGTGGTCTGTGATGGCCTGATCGGCCGGCTGACGGTGCCGCTCGTCCACCATCCGGTGCTCCGCCTCGAGGACGCGCTGTCGCGCGCCGACCGCTACTCGACAGCGAGCGCCGAGGCGATGGTCAAATCCGGCCGCCGCGTCTCGTTCCTGGCCGGCATCGGCCACGGGCTCGGCGCCTTCCTGCGCACCTATGTGCTGCGCGCCGGCTTTCTCGACGGCGCCGAGGGTTTTCTGCTGGCGGTGGCCAATGCGGAGGGCAGCTACTATCGCTACATGAAAGCCTGGCTGGCGACGCGGCGCCGTGGCTGACCTCGTCTCGGTGATCATTCCGACCTACAACCGCGAGGACGCGCTCGATGCGGTGCTGCGCGGCCTTGCGGCGCAGACCGATCGCGGCTTCGAGGCGGTCGTCGCCGACGACGGATCGGGGCCGGCAACCGCGCGAGTGGTGGAGTCCTGGGTGCCCCGCATCGGGTGCCCGCTGTTCCACGTTCGCCACGAGGATCAGGGATTTCGCGCCGCCGAGATCAGGAACCGGGGGATCCTGGCGAGCGCAGGCGAGGTGTGTGTCTTTCTCGACGGCGATTGCATTCCCCGGCCGGACTTCGTCGCCGCCCACCGAAAACTCGCCGAGCCGGGCTGGTTCGTCGCCGGCAACCGCATCCTCATGTCGCGCCATATGACGGAGCGGATCCTGCGCGATCATCTGGAGCCGGAACGCTGGGGATTCTTCCACCTTGCGGTTGCGCGCCGCAGGGGCGAGATCAATCGCCTGGTCCCGCTGCTGCACCTGCCGGCCGGGCCGCTGCGTCGCCTCGGCGGGCGGCGCTGGCAGGGTGCGCGCAGCGCCAATCTGGCGATCCGGCGGGAGGATCTGTTGCGCGTCGATGGCTTCGATGCCGCCTTCAGCGGCTGGGGCCGGGAGGATTCCGACATCGTCATCCGGCTGATCCGCAGCGGGACGAGACGCAAGGACGGCCGCTTCGCCACCGGGGTGCTGCATCTCTGGCACCCCGAGAACGACCGGTCGCGGCTCGCCGACAACGAGCACGCGCTCGACGAGGTCATCCGCGGCAATCGGGTGGAGGCGATCAGCGGATTGTCTGCTCTCCGGCCGCTCTCAGCTGGACAGTCGGATCGATGATCTCGAGGGCTCGGCACTGCCGCCCGATCCCTGCAGGATCGTCGCGATCCGCTCGATCACCGTCTGCGCCGAGACCTCGCGCATGCAGGCGTGATCGTGGGGGCAGCGGCTGAGCCGCCGGAGATAGCAGGGCGCGCACGACAACCCGGCCTGCACCACCGCGTCCGCCCGCCGGTAGGGACCGACCCAGACCGGATCGGTCGGACCGAAAATGCTCACCACCGGCCGCTCCAGCGCCACCGCGAGATGCATCGGCCCTGAATCGTTGGTGAGGCAGATCGTCGCCCGCCGGATCAGCGCCGCGAGCTCGCCGAGCGTGGTCTCGCCGGCGAGATTCACCGCGCCCGGCGCCAGCGCGGCGACCTCCTCGCAGGCCGACCGCTCGCGCGCCGACCCGATCAGCACCACGTCGAAGCCTTTCTGGCGGAAGGCGCGGGCGACCTCGGCAAACCCTTCGCTGCGCCAGTGCTTGGTCTCCCAGACCGTTCCCGGCGCGATGGCCATGAGGCTCCCCGCACTCTCGCCGATGCCGTGTTGGCGCAGCAGCGCGTCGACCCGGGAGACGGCGGCGGGCGGGATCGGGAACGAGAAGTCGGGCGGCCCGGCGTCGAGGCCGAGCATCGGGCCGATACTGAGGTAGCGGTCGACCGCATGCACGTCGAGCGTGGGAAGCGGAATGCGGTGCGTATAGGCAAGCCACGATCCCTCGCGGGCACCCTGCCAGGCATGTTTTCTGGCTTCCGCCGGCAGGGCGCGGCCGGAAGCCTCCCAGACGGCGCCGCGCGGCCGGTCGAAGCCGATCCTGACCGGCGCGCCGGTCGCCGCCACGAACACCGCGGTGCGGAGCTGGCCATGGAGGTCCACCACCAGATCGTAGCGCGTCGATCTCAGGCGCGCGGCGAGGCGCGCCGCCCCGGCGAACGCCGACCAGCGCCACGGCTCCAGCCATTCGTCGCGGTCGAACTCGATTACGTTGCTGATCGCCGGGTGGGGCGCGATCAGCCCGGCGATCGCCGGCGTGATCAGCCAGTCGATGCGGGCCGCCGGGTAGCGGTGCCGGAGCTTGTTGAGCACCGCGACCGTATGCACGACGTCGCCCACCGCCGACAGCTTGATCAGCAGAATCCGGTGGAACTCCCAGTGCTTGAGTTCGGCGGGATCTGGCGACAAGTCGGCTCCTGTCGGGCACGCCACGGGCGGGTCGCAGAGGCCCGGTTTCGCCGGGCAGAGGCCCGGTTTCGCCGTCTTGTAGTCTCGATCGGCGGCCAGGAGAAGCCGGGCCCCGGGCTGCGCGAGCCCGGAGCGAATGGGACGCCGGCGGCGCCCGCATTGAATCCCGGCGGGGAGCAGCATAGTCGTTGCCGGCATGGAGCATTCGATCGCACCGCCTCTGCCACCCTCGGGATTGTCGGCGCTCGTCGCGCTGGCGGAGCGCGAGCCCCGCCGGGTGCTCGCGTGGATCCTCGGCCTCCACCTCGTCGTCTGGAGCGTCCTGCCGCTCATCGTGTGCCGCAACCTCCAGCTCGACCTTGCCGAAGGTCTGGCCTTGGGCCGGGAATGGCAGCTCGGCTACTGGAAGCACCCGCCGCTGCCCTGGTGGGTCGACGATCTCGCCTACCGGCTGGTCGGCGACGTGCGGGTCGTCTACCTGCTCGGGCCGCTCGCCGCGGTGATCGCGCTGTGGGCGGTATGGCGGCTCGGTCGCGCGGTGGCGGGCCCGCCGGCCGCCCTGGTCGCCGTGATGGCGCTCGAAGGCCTGCACTTCTTCAATTTCACCGCGGTGAAGTTCAATCACGACGTGATGCAGCTGCCGCTGTGGGCGCTGACCGGGCTCACCGTCTACCGGGCGATCGCGGGCGGACGGTCGATCGACTGGATCGTCTCCGGGGTGCTGCTCGCGCTGGCGTTCTGGACCAAATATGCCGCCGTTGCGCTGGCGGTGCCGCTCGGCCTCGTTCTGCTGCTCGATCCCTTCGCGCGGCGGGCCTGGCGCACCCCCGGGCCCTACCTGATGGCCGCAACCTTTCTGGCGATGATCGCCCCGCATCTGGTGTGGCTGGTCGACCACGACTTCCTGCCGTTCCACTATGCGGACCTGCGCGCCAAGGTGGCGGAGCGCTGGCGCGACTGGCTGATCTTTCCGCTGCGCTGGATCGTGAGCCAGCTGTTCTTCCTGCTGCCCACCATCGGCCTCCTGGCGATCCTGTTGGCGGGAGCAGGCCGCACCGCACCCCCGCGGGATGCCCGGGGCGTCTTCGCGCGGCGCTATGTCACCGCGCTGGGACTGGGGCCGTTCATCGTGGTCACCGTCGGGGCGGCGCTCACCGGGCGGCTCGCCATCGCCATGTGGGGTTACCCGCTGTGGATCTTTCTGCCGCTTGCCGTGCTGATGTGGTTTGCCCCGGTCGCCGACGCCGGCCGCCGCCGTCTGTTCGCCCGGGCCGTCATCGTCGTGCTGGCGGCGCTGCCGCTGGTCTATGCGGGCAGCGAGCTCGTAGAGCCTTTTCTGCGCGACCGGCCGAAGGCGACGCAGTTTCCCGGAAGGCTGTTGGCCGACACCATCACCCGGCAATGGCGCGACACCACCGGGACGCCGCTCGCCTATGTGGCGGGGGCGGAGCTCGGGGCGTCGGGAGCCGGGGAGTTTTCCGCCAACACGGTTGCGGTCTATTCGTCCGATCGCCCTCACGTCGTGGTCCATGGCGAGCCGGCATGGAGCCCGTGGATCGACCGTACCGATCTCGACCGGCGTGGCGCCGTGCTGGTGTGGCAGGCCATCGGCGGCACCAACGACCTGCCGGCCAACCTGAAGGCCAATTTTCCCCGGGCCGAGGTCCAGCCGCCGCTCGTCCTGCCGCGCCTGATCCTTCGTGCGGGCCGGCCGGCGGTCGTGAACTACGCGCTGGTGCGGCCGCGGCCCTGACGGTCGCGTCGGTCACGAGCCGGCGACCGCCTCGGCCTCGATCTCGACCCTGAAGGCCGGGTTCGCGAGCCCCGCCACCACCAGGAAGGTGGAGGCCGGGGCATGATCCTTGAGCCGGCGGGCCCGGATCTCGCGCACCAGCCGCACCGTCTCCGGCGACCGGTCGGTAACGAACGTGGTCAGCTTGACGATGTCCTGCGGCGCCATCCTGGCTTCGGCGAGGACCGCGAAGAGGTTGTCGTAGGCCTGCTCAATCTGCAGGGCGAGATCGTCGGGCACCGAGCGGTCCGGCCGGATCCCGACCTGGCCGGAGATGACCAGCCGCCGCACGCCCGGCGCCTCGGCCCAGACCACGCCATGGCTGTAGCGCGAATTGGGCGGATGGATCGCCGGCGGATTGAAGCCGCGCGGCCGGGCCGCAACGGGGACGCCGCGCGCCGGGGCCTCGGCGTCGACGAGATCGAGCTCGTAGGTGATCCAGCCGGAACGGCGGGCGACGTCGTCGTAGAGCGCCTGGGCGGTGACGTTGTCGGTCCCGGTCCGCCAGTAGATCCGCCGCCACCCGGCCCGCCGGCCTTCCTCGGCGAGCGCCGCGATCAGGGCCCGCCCGACACCGTGGCGCCGCCGGTCGGCATCGACGTAGAGATCCTCCAGATAGCACACCGGTGCCGCCGACCAGGTATTGGCGTGGGTCGTCGCATGGAGGATCCCGGCGAGGCGTCCGTCCACGATGGCCACGCGGCCGATCATGTCGGGGGTCGCCGGGTCGAGCATCCGGCTCCAGGTCGATTCGGTCACCGCCGGCTCGAGGATCTCGCGGTAGAAGGCCAGGTACCCGGCCCACAGCCGGCGCCAGTCGGGCTCGTCCTCGGGTGCCAGCGGGCGGATCAGCAGCGGCCTGGCGGGGTCGGGCATCGGCGGGGCGCTCCGGGGTGAGAGGGTTTCGACGAGCGCGCGATTGAACCACGTCCGGCGCCGAGCCGTGAACCGGCTTGCGCCCTGCGCCGGGCTCATGGACATTGTGCTGCGGTCCGCCGAATCACCTCATCAACGAGAATGGGCCGCGCGTGAGGCAGGGCATGATGCGCCTCGGTGCCGTCTTCGTCGCCGTCTGCATGGTTCTCATTGCGGCTTCGCTGGGCGCCTTTCTGCATTTCTCGTTCGGATTCGGCCGCCTCGAGGCGGCCGTGGTGGCGATTGCGGCGCTGACCGGGTTGGCGCTGTTCAATGCCGCCACGACCCGGGCGCGCGATCGCAGCGACCTCGGCTCGCAGATCGCCGACCTGTCCCGCGGGACCGCCGACCTTGCCCGCCAGGTCGGCGAGATCGGCCGAAAAGTCCTCACCCTTGAGGCGGAGGTGACCACGGTCGTCCCCAAGGCGCGCGCCGCCACGGATCCGCTGTCCGCCGAGATCATGCAGCTCGGCAATCTGCTCAAGGAGCTCGCCGACACTGTCGCCCTCCACGAGTCCGCGCTGGTGGAGCTCGCCGACGCCGCCGGGGAGCAGGCCCGCCCCGCCGCGACCCGGGCCGCTGCCGGCGAGACTGCCGCGACGATCGACCGCGCTGAGCTCGGCGATCCGGTCAGCGAGCTTGCACCCGCCGCCGCCCCGCAACTGTCCGCCGTCGATCGCGACAAGATCGCTGCCACGATCCGCGCCGCCCTGGAGGCTGGCCGGGTCGATCTCTTCCTCCAGCCGATCGTCACCCTGCCGCAGCGCAAGGTGCGCTACTACGAGGCGATGAGCCGCCTGCGTGCCGAGAACGGCGAGCTCCTGGTGCCGGACGACTATCTCGGCCACGCCGAGGCCGTCGGGCTGATGCCGACGATCGACAACGTGCTACTGTTCCGTTGCGTCCAGGTGGTGCGGCGGCTGCTCTCCAAGAACCGGGAGATCGGCCTGTTCTGCGCCATCTCGGGCGATACGCTGGTGGACGCCGAGTTCTTTCCCCAGATGTCGGATTTCCTGCAGGCCAACCGCGCATTGTCCGCCGCCCTCGTGTTCGAGCTCGGCCATAGCACGGTGCGCGCCATGGGGCCGATGGAGCACGAAAGCCTGGCGGCGCTCGCCGACCTCGGCTTCCGCTTCTGTCTCGACCGGGTGATCGATCTGCGCATCGAGCCGCGCGAGCTTGCCGATCGCGGCTTCCGCTTCGTGAAGGTCCCGGCCGCCCTGCTGCTCAACCGCGCCGGTGCCGCGGCCTCCGACATTCATCCGGCGGATTTCTCCGACCTGCTCGGGCGCTTCGGGATCGATCTGATCGCCGACCGGATCGAGGGCGAGGGCACCGTGGTGGACCTGCTCGATTTCGACGTCAGGTTCGGCCAGGGCGTGCTGTTCTCGCCGCCGCGACCGGTCAAGGCGGACGTGCTGCAGGGCATTTCCGACCGCTCGCCGCCTCCGCGGCGTGAGCCGCCGGGTCCGGTCGAGGCGCCGCGCACCGTCGGCGAGGCCGTGCTGGCGGCGCGCGAGGCGGCGGCGGCCGAGCCGCGCGGTCCCGGTGAGCGGCGCGGCAGCGCGCTGGCGCAGCTCGCCCGCGGCGTCGTGCGCCGGGCCTGAGCGCGGCCGCCCGGCTTCCACTCGGGCCGTTTGCGCGCTAAGGGAACCTCCCCCGCGCCCCCGGCCTGCCCGGGACGACGCCGCGCCGGGCCGCAGCTTCAGGTTCCGATGACGATCGCCGCACCCACCTTGATCGAGGCCTTTTCGACGCTTGCGCCCGGCTATGACGCCGTCCTTTGCGACGTCTGGGGCGTGGTGCACAACGGCGTCCGGGCGTTTCCGGCGGCCGGCGCGGCGCTGACCAGATTCCGCGAGCGCGGCGGCACCGTGATGCTCATCTCCAACGCGCCGCGCCCGGGCAACTGGGTCATGCGCTCGCTCGACGATCTCGGCGTGGTGCGTCAGGCCTATGACGGGATCGTCACCTCGGGCGATCTGGCGCGCGACTACGTCTCCGGTCGGGCCGGCCAAACCGTGTTCCATATCGGTCCGGAGCGCGACCTCGGAATCTTCGACGGGCTCGATATCCGCTTCGGCGCGCTCGCCGACGCCGACTACGCGATCTGCTCCGGCCTGTTTGACGACGATCGGGAAACCCCGGAGGACTACCGGGCGCTGCTCGGCCGGATGCGGGCGCGCGACCTGCTGATGGTCTGCGCCAATCCCGACCTGGTGGTGGAGCGCGGCGACCGGCTGGTCTATTGCGCGGGTGCCGTGGCGGACCTCTACGCGACGCTGGGCGGCGAGGTGCTCTACGCCGGCAAGCCGCACCGGCCGATCTACGAGGCGGCGCTGGCGCGGATCACGGCGCTGCGTGCGGTCTCGCCCGATCCCGCAAGGCGTGCTGGCGATCGGCGATTCGGTGCGCACCGACCTCAAGGGCGCACAGGCTTTCGGGATCGACTGCCTGTTCGTCACCGCCGGAATCCACGCCGAGGAACTCGGCGAGCGCCATGATCCCGATCTGGCGGTGCTGGGGCGAATTTTCCAGGAGGCCGGGATGCGGCCGAAGGCCGTGATCAACCGGCTGGTCTGGTGATTTCGCGGGTCAGGGGTCAGGAATCAGAGATCGGCCGAGCAGAAATCGGGTGAGCCTGGCTTTCCCGACGCCTGATTGCGGTCACGAGAATAGCTGATCGACCTCGTTCTGGGCGATGCCCTGGCCGTCGAGCTGCGGACCGTGCAGCATGAACTTCTGCTTGCGCTCCTCGCGCTCGCGCTCGTGATCGCTCAGCGCGACTTCCATGTCCTTGGTCTGCACCGCGGCGGCGAAGCGCGACACCCGGGCCTCGATGTGCTCGAGGGTCTCGACCACCTTGGCGATGCGCTGGCCGGTAATGTCCTGAAACGAGCAGGCCTCGAAGATGTCCAGCATCTTGGCGTCGACCAGCGCCTTGTACGCATCGGCGTCGCTGGCGTCGGCGGCCATCACGATTTCGGCGCTGCCCATGATGGTGTTGGTCGCCTTCTCGGTCGCCTTGACGATGGCGTCGAGCTCCTGGCCGGCGGCCGGGATGCGGGTATGCTTGAGATCGTTGACCTGCAGGGCGCCGATCTCCTGACGCATCGACGCGATGTACTCGGCGATCTCGCGCAGCTCGCGATAGACGGCGGCGTCCATGGTCTCGAAGAAGGTCTGCAGCGATTCGGCGGTGATCTCGGCGAGGTGGACCACGTCCACCAGGGAGACCTCGTCGTTGCGCTTGCGCCGCAGATACTCGGCGATGCGGCCGAGATGCTGCGTATTGGCCATGGTCATGGCCGACCCTTTCGCTTCCCGCTGCGTGCGGGTTGATTTTTCTTTGACGGTCCCCGGTCGGGCGGCGCAACCACGACCCCACGCATGCGCCGAGGCTCTAATCGGCGAACACCGCCTCGATCTTGGTCTTCAGCGTCTGCGCGTTGAACGGCTTGACGATGTAGTTGTTGACGCCTGCCTTCTTGGCGGCGATCACGTTCTCGGTCTTCGAACTCCGCGGTGACCATGATGAACGGGGTCTTGTTGAGCCCGGGATCGCTGCGAACCTCCTTGAGCAGCTCGTAGCCGGTCATCGGCTCCATGTTCCAATCGGAGATCACCAGCCCGTAGCGCTTCTCGCGCATCTTGCCGAGCGCTGCCGAGCCGTCGGAGGCATCGTCGATGTCCTCGAAGCCGAGCTGCTTCAGGAGATTGCGGATGATGCGGATCATCGTGTTGTAGTCGTCAACGACGAGGATCGGCATCGACAGATCGATTGACATCAGTCCTTCTCCGTTACGCGTCTCCGGGCGCCGGCAGCGCAGTCGCGGATCTCACGACCCGTTTGAATGTGGTACCGTCCCATCCGGGCTCGGCCCGGTCCTCCGTCCGGGAGAACCGTAGCAAAGCCCATTGAACATCCGGTTAATCGGGCCTCCCGCACGGCGCTTGGCAAGTAGACCCCGGCCGCTACCGGGGTTTCACGAGCCGGTCGACGCATCTATTGAGCGGAAAGATTGAGAAATCATTCAGTCTTGCCCGGACGAACGACCAGTCGAGCCGGACTACGATCCGGAAAACTGCGCATTCTGGCGCCTCGGCACGGCATCCCATTGCGGCGAGCGCGAGGACGCCCGATCTACGCAGGAGTACCAATGGTGTCGCCGGCAAGGCGCGCGGCGCCGCCTGCGGCGCACCGCAACACCGACCGCGAGGTATCCGCCATGTCCGTTCCGAGCCCCCGAGCCGCCGTCGACCTCCGGACGCTGCGGATCCTCTATTTCGAGGATCTTCACGTCGGCATGCGCGAGACCCTGATGAAGTCCGTCATGGAGACCGACATTGTCGGCTTCGCGCGGCTGTCCGGCGACGACAACCCGATCCATCTCTGCGACGTCTATGCGGCGCAGAGCCGGTTCGGGCAGCGCATCGCCCACGGCCTCTATACGGCGAGCCTGATCTCCGCCGTGCTCGGAACCCGGCTGCCGGGCCCCGGCGCGGTCTACCGGTCGCAGACGCTCCACTTCCACGCCCCGGTCATGATCGGCGACGTCGTCACCGTGGTGGTCGAGGTCGCCGAGCTCATTCCCAAGGGCCGCCGGGTGCGGCTGGCGTGCGAGGCGCTGGTCGACGGAAAGGCGGTGCTCGACGGCGAGGCCGTCGTGTCGGTGCCGCCGCGGCCGGATCGGTCCGATGCCGCCGCGGAGGCCGGCCCGGCTTGACTTGCCGCGACGAGCGGCGGCACCGTCGGCCACCTCGCACGGTTCACCCGCAATGACCGATCGCCAACAACCGACGAAGCCGTTTCTCGTCGTGCGCGACGATGCGCCGCTCGACCCGCTCAAGGGCTCGGTGGTGGCGATCGGCAATTTCGACGGCGTCCACCGCGGCCATCTCGCGGTGATCCGCAGCGCGGTCGAGCGGGCGCGCGAGCTCGGCCGGCGCGCGGTGGCGCTCACCTTCGAGCCGCATCCCCGGCGCTTCTTCCGTCCCGACGTGCCGCTGTTCCGCTTGACCGACGAGGCCGCCAAGCTGCGCCTGCTGGCGGCGAGCGGCCTCGACGGCGCCCTGGTGATGACCTTCGATACAGCGCTCGCGGGGCTGACCGCGGAGGCGTTCGTCGGCCGCATCCTGGTCGATCGGCTCGCCATCTCGGGGGCGACCATCGGGTTCGATTTCCACTACGGCAAGGACCGGGGCGGGTCTCCGGACTTCCTGGCCGCCGCCGGACGCCGGCTGGGTTTCCCGGTCGAGATCGTGGCGCCGCTCGAGGACGAGGGCCGGCCGGTCTCGTCCAGCGAGATCCGCGCGGCACTGGCGGCGGGCCAGGTGGTGGAGGCCGCCGAGCTGCTGGGCTATCCGTGGTTCGTCAGCGCGACCGTGCTCCATGGCGACAAGCGCGGCCGCGAGCTCGGCTACCCGACCGCCAACCTGCGCCTCGATCCGGATTGCGGGCTCAAGCACGGCATCTACGCGGTACGCGCCGGCATTCGCGGCCGGATCCACGACGGTGTCGCGAGCTTCGGCCGCCGCCCGACCTTCGACAACGGTCCGCCGCTGCTCGAGGTCCACCTGTTCGACTATTCAGGCGACCTCTACGGGACGGCGATCGATGTGGCATTCATCGGCTGGATCCGCGCCGAGCTGAAGTTTTCCGGCGTCGACGACCTCGTCCGCCGCATGGACGAGGACAGCCGGCTCGCCCGTACCGCGCTGGCGCGCGCCGGAGCGGCCTTTCCGCCGATCGCGGAGCCTCGGTGAGGCGGATGATCCGCGCCGCGACGCAGGTGGCCGATCGAGGGCTTTTCGTCGCACGGCGTGCCTGCTACCAACCGGCGTCATGATCGTGCCCGCCCGCTCCGGCCCGGCGACCGGGTTCCTGACCGCAGCCGTCACCTGTGCGCTCGACCAGGCGTCGAAGCTATGGCTGCTCCGGGTGTTCCGTCTCGACCTCAAGGAGGTGGTGACGATCGCGCCGGTGCTCGATCTCCGCCTCACCTGGAATGCCGGCATCAGCTATGGGCTGCTGCAGCAGAGCGGCGCCGGCCGCTGGATCCTGCTTCTGCTCACCGTCGGGGCGGTGGTCCTGCTCGGGTTCTGGCTGGCCAAGGCGCAGTCCCGGCTCACCGCATTGGCCCTCGGCCTCATCATTGGCGGCGCCCTCGGCAACGCCATCGACCGGCTCGCCTACGGGGCGGTTGCGGATTTCGTCCTGTTCCATATCACCACGGCGACCTTCCGGTTCGACTGGTACGTGTTCAACCTGGCGGATTGCGCCATCGTTGCCGGGGTCGGCGGCCTCCTGTATGAAGTTCTTCTTCGGCGGCCGCGCCGCAAAAGCGCCCTGATCGGGGTGCACAGGCGGGCCGGAGGGGTTTCAAGAACCCACGGCAGATCTTGAGGAATTCGGCGCACGAACGGGTGACGGCCATGCGCATTCGACCGACGCGTTGGTTTTCGACGGAACGTCTCTGGCGGGCGGCGCTGGGCGGGCTGCTCGGCGCGGTGATCGTCGTCGCCGGCAGTGCCGGCGCGCGTGCCGCCGATGACGACGACGACGACGAGATCTTCGAGCAGAAGATCATCAAGAACATTCTCGGCGGCCTCGGCGTCAATGTCGGACGGGAGAATTCGATCGACTATCACGAGCGCTCCCCCCTGGTGATCCCGCCGAGCCGCGAGCTGCCGGCGCCGGAAGCGACCGGCACGGTGAACAATCCGGCCTGGCCGGTGGATCCGGAACGGAAAATGAAGAAGAAAAAGCCGGTCAGCGTCGACCGCCGCAATCCCAACGACACCAACGAGACCAGTGCGCGGGCGCAGGCCGAGCTGCAGCGCGGCGCCGCCGCCGGCGCCGGCCGGGTCACGGCCGCCAACCCGAATGCCAACACTGATCCCGGCCGGGTGCTCAAGCCCAGCGAGATGGGCGAGAGCAGCTGGATCGGATCGTTCAACTTCAATGCGCTGCTCGGCTACAAGCAGGAAGAGCAGGCTCCGTTCAGCGGCGAGCCACCGCGCAATAGCCTGACCCAGCCGCCGGTCGGCTACCAGACGCCGTCGCCGCAATATCCCTATGGGATCAATCCGAACAACAAGCAGGTCCAGCAGCCGGTTCCCGATATCATGAACCGCGGCGCGGAGGTCAGCCGTTGACCGGAAGCGGCTCCGGGCGGGCGCTCGCGCCGAACGCAATATTCGCACCGCATTCCGTGATCCCGCGAGCCGCGACGGGTCGTGGCCGGGCTGCGGATCGTGCCCCGGGATGCGCATGATCGCGCGCGTCCCCGGTGCTCGCGTCATGGATCAAGGTGCGGGCGGCCCTCGAGACTCCATGAGAAGATCATCATCGTGCGGAACAGACTGATCGCGACGCTGGTCGCGCTGGCCGGCAGCGGGGCGCTCCCCTGCGCGGCCGAGCTCCCCACCGGGAATGTGGCGAATTTCACCCTCGCCAACGGTCTCCAGGTGGTCGTCGTCCCCGATCACCGCACGCCGGTGGTGACCCACATGGTCTGGTACCGGGTCGGTTCCGCCGACGAGCCGCCGGGCAAGTCGGGCATCGCGCACTTCCTCGAGCATCTGATGTTCAAGGGCACGGCGCGCAATCCGGCCGGCCGCTTCTCCAAGACGCTCGCCACTATCGGGGGCCAGGAGAACGCCTTCACGTCGAACGACTATACCAGCTATTTCCAGCGGGTCGCGCCGCAGAATCTTGCGACCGTGATGGACTTCGAGGCCGACCGCATGACCGGCCTGGTGCTCAACGAGGACAACGTCGCCTCCGAGCGCAAGGTCGTGCTCGAGGAATGGAACCAGGTGGTCGGCAATGTTCCGGCGGCGCGGCTCGGCGAGCAGGTCGCCGCCGCGCTCTACCTCAATCATCCCTACGGCCGGCCGGTGATCGGCTGGCACCACGAGATCGAGCAGCTCAACCGCGAGGACGCGCTGGCGTTCTATCGGCGCTTCTACACGCCGAACAACGCGGTGCTGGTGATCGCCGGCGACGTCACCGCCGACGAGGTTCGCGCGCTTGCCGAGCAGACCTACGGCAAGGTCGAGCGACGCGCCGAGATCGGGCCCCGCCTGCGCCCGCGCGAGCCCGCGCCGAGCGCGGTGCGCCACGTGACGCTGGCCGACCCGCGCGTCGCCCAGCCCGGCCTGCAGCGCACCTACCTGGTCCCGTCGATGACCGACAGCAAGCCGGGAGAAGCCGCCGCGCTCGAGGTGCTGGCGCAGATCCTCGGCGGTGGCTCGACCGGCCGGCTCCAGCGCGCGCTGGTGGTCGACCAGGCGCTCGCGTCGGATGCCGGCGGCTGGTACCAGGGCCTGGCGCTCGACCAGACCCGCTTCGGTGTCTACGCGACGCCACGCCCGGGAGTGTCCCTGCCGCAGCTCGAGGATGCGCTCGATGGCGTCCTCGCCAAGGTGGCGGAGGGCGGCATCACGGCCGAGGAGGTCGCCCGGGCGAAGACCCGGATGATCGCCGATTTCGTCTACGCCCAGGACAACCAGTCGGCGATGGCGCGGATGTACGGCACCGCGCTCACCACCGGCCAGACCCTCGAGCAGATCGCCGGCCGGCCGGACCGCCTGCGCGCGGTGACGGCCGACCAGGTGCAGGAGGCCGCCCGCATCTGGCTCGACAAGCGCCGCTCGGTGACCGGCTATCTGGTCAAGGATGCTCCCGGCCATCGCGAGGACAAGCGTTCATGAGGCTCCATCTGCTCACGCGGCTCGCAACCGCTCTCGTGCTGGCGGCCGTCATGACGGCGGGCATTGCGACAACTCCGGCTGCCGCCGGGAAAATCATCCGCGTCACCAGCCCGGGGGGCATCGAGGCTTGGCTGGTCGAGAACCACACGGTTCCGGTGATCGCGATCAACTTCGCCTTCGTCGGCGGCGCCAACGAGGATCCGGCGGACCGGCCCGGGGTGGCCAGCATGGCGTCGAACCTGCTCGACGAGGGTGCCGGCGATCTCGACGCCAAGGCCTTCCACGAGCGCCTGGAAGATAACGCGGTGGAGCTCTCGTTCAGCGCCGGGCGCGACCAGCTCCACGGCTCGGTGCGCACGCTCGCCGAGAACCGCGATCTCGCCTTCGAGATGCTGCGCCTTGCGCTCACCGCGCCGCGGTTCGATCCTGAAGCGGTCGAGCGCATCCGCGCCCAGGTGCTCACCGTGCTGCGCCGCGAATCGACCAATCCGAGCGAGCTCGCCAGCCGGCGCTGGTGGGAGATCGCGTTCCCCGATCATCCCTACGGCCGGCCGGTGCGCGGCTCGCTCGAATCGGTCCCGCGCATCACCGCGGACGATCTCAAGGCCTATGTGCGACGGGTCTTTGCCCGCGACACGCTGAAGATCGCGCTGGTCGGCGACATCGATGCGGCGACTGCCGGCACGCTGATCGACCGGGTGTTCGGCGCGCTGCCCGCCAGGGGCGAGCTCCGCACCGTTGCCGAAGCCACGCCCCAGGGCCTCGGCCAGCGCATCACGATCGATCTCGACGTGCCCCAGGCGGTCATCGTGTTCGGCGGGCAGGGCATCGCCCGGCGCGATCCCGACTTCTTCCCGGCCTTCCTGATCAACCATGTGCTCGGCGGCGGCGCCATGTCGTCCAGGCTCTATACCGAGGTGCGCGAGAAGCGGGGTCTCGCCTACTCGATCCGCACCGGCCTCATGTCGCTCGACCACGCGGCGCTGTGGACCGGCGCGACCGGCACCAGGGTCGACAAGACGTCGGAGACGCTCGCCATCATCGATCAGGAGATCGCGCGCTTCGCCGAGACCGGCCCCACCGACGCGGAGCTCGCCAAGACCAAATCCTTCCTGCAGGGGTCCTACGCGCTCGCCTTCGACACCTCGACCAAGATCGCCGGCCAGCTGGTGCAGATCCAGTTCGACAACCTCGGCATCGACTATATCGACCGTCGCAACGACCTGATCGAGGCGGTGACGCCGGCCGACGTCAAGCGCGTCGCCCGGCGCCTGCTCGACACGCCGATGCTGGTCACCGTGGTCGGCCGTCCGGCCCCGATCGCCGTCAAGGAGCCGGTCGGGCCGGGCCATGAGTTGCGCGAGCTGCTGAAGCGGTAGCTTCCTGGGCTCTTCGAAGCCCCGCTTGCGGGGATCTCGGCGGACCGCTACGGCACTCCGGCACCCATGCGCCAGGAGCCCGGTCGTGATCCGCATTTCCTCCCGCATCGCGATCGACGAGCGTGAGATCGAGGAAAGCTTCATCCGCTCCTCCGGGCCGGGCGGGCAGAACGTCAACAAGCTGTCGACCGCCGTGCAGCTGCGCTTCGATGTGCGGCGCTCGCCTGCTCTCCCCGACGACGTGCGCGCCCGGCTCGAGCGGCTGGCGGGACGGCGGCTCACCCGCGACGGCGTGCTGGTGCTCGTCGCCCAGCGCCACCGCACCCAGGCGCGCAACCGCGAGGACGCGCTCGATCGCCTGGTCGAGCTGATCCGCCAGGCCAGTATCGCTCCGGTCAAGCGGCGCCCGACCCGCCCCACCAAGGCGTCGCGCCAGCGCCGCCTGGAGGGCAAGAAGCATCGCGCCGGCATCAAGGACCTGCGGCAGGGCAAGCCGTCGTTGGATTGACCGCGCCGTTGGTCCCTCCCCTTTCAGGGGAGGGATTTGAGCGGTTGCCGTCGCGCCTGACGCCGCGAGCAGCTACATTTGGCCATCCCGAATCGAGGCCCCGGATGCCCGTACGCCAGCTCAGCGAGGCCACCGTCAACCGCATCGCGGCGGGCGAGGTCGTCGAGCGTCCGGCGAGCGTTGCCAAGGAGCTGGTGGAGAACGCCCTCGACGCCGGCGCCCGGCGCGTCGAGATCGTGGTCGACGGCGGCGGCCGGCGGCTGATCCGCGTCTCCGACGACGGCGCCGGCATGACCCGGCAGGATCTCGCTCTCGCGGTCGACCGCCACGCCACCTCGAAGCTCGTCGACGACGACCTCATGGCGATCCGGACCCTGGGCTTCCGCGGCGAGGCCCTGCCGTCGATCGGGGCGGTGGCGCGGCTCGCCATCGTCACCCGCCATGCCGGCGAGCCGCATGCCTGGGCCATCGCGGTGGACGGCGGGGCGAAGTCCGAGGTGAAGCCGGCGGCGCTCGGCGAAGGTACCCGGGTCGAGGTGCGGGACTTGTTCCATGCCACGCCCGCCCGGCTGAAATTCCTGAAAAGCGACCGCGCCGAGGGCGAGGCGCTGCGCGAGACCGTGCGCCGGCTCGCCATGAGCCGGCCCGACGTTGCCTTCACCTATGCGGCCGACGACCGCGCGGCGGTGACCTGGGTCGCCGCGATGCCCGGCGCGGTCGGCCGGCTCGTCCGGCTCTCCGACGTGCTGGGCGCGGAGTTCCGCGCCAATGCGGTGGAGATCCGCGCCGGCCGCGAGGGGCTCTCGATCGAGGGCTTTGCGGCGCTGCCGACGTTCTCCCGCGCCAACTCGCTCGGCCAGTATCTGTTCGTCAACGGCCGGCCGGTGCGCGACAAGCTCCTGGTCGGCGCCGTCAGGGCGGCCTATGCGGACGTGCTGCCGCGCGACCGCCACCCGGTGGTGGCGCTGTTCGTCGCCCTCGATCCGCGCGAGGTCGACGTCAACGTGCATCCCGCCAAGACCGAGGTGCGGTTTCGCGACGCCGGCCTGGTGCGCGGGCTGATCGTCCGCGCTCTGCAGGAAGGCCTCGCCCGCGAGGGCGGACGCGCCGCCACCACCGGCGGCAGCGCCACGGTGACGGCATTGCGTCCCGGCGGCGGGCCGCGGCCCGGTCCCGGCGGCTGGGACTGGCGCCGCTCGCCCGCCATGCCGGGCGGGCCGCCGCGCGGCCCGTCGGGGCCGGCGCTCGCCCACGGTTTCGCCGAGGCCGCCCAGGCCGCCTTCGACGTCGGCGGGCCCACGGCCGACGCCCGCGCCGACGCCCGCGCCGAGGCCCACGATGCCGCCCCCGATCTCGTCGACCGGCCGCTCGGCGCCGCGCGCGCCCAGGTGCACGAGACCTACATCGTGGCGCAGACCCGCGACGGCATTGTCATCGTCGACCAGCACGCCGCCCACGAGCGGCTGGTCTACGAGCGCATGAAGGCGGCGCTGGAGAAGACCGGCGTGGCGCGGCAGATCCTGCTGATCCCCGACATCGTCGAGTTCGACGACGCCGACGTCGAGCGGCTGGTGGCCTGCGCCGCAGACCTCGCCCGCTTCGGTCTCGTCATCGAGCGCTTCGGCCCCGGCGCGGTGGCGGTGGCCGAGACGCCGTCGCTGCTCGGCGAGATCGATGCCGCGGCGCTTATCCGCGACCTCGCCGAGCACATGGCCGAGTGGGACGAGACCCTGCCGCTGGAACGCCGACTGCTCCACGTCGCCTCCACCATGGCGTGCCACGGCTCGGTGCGCGCCGGGCGAAGGCTCAAACCCGACGAGATGAACGCGCTGCTCCGCGACATGGAGGCGACGCCCAATTCCGGCCAGTGCAACCACGGCCGCCCGACCTATGTGGAGCTCAAGCTCTCCGACATCGAGCGATTGTTCGGGCGCAGGTAAGAGCGGCGACTTGTCGACCCTCGACGGCGACACCGGATGCCGTCATGATCGGCGATGCCGATCCGCGCAGCCAGTTGGACTCGATGCGCCTCGCGGCTCGCCGCATCGGCGCTGGCGGTGGCGCTGCTGTGTGTTCCGGCGGTGTGGAACGGCCTGCCGCTCGTCTACGACGATGTCGGGGGCTATCTGGAGCGCTGGCCGACCCACAGCCTCGGGCTCGGGCGATCGGTGCCGTACGGACTCCTGCTGTGGATCACCGCACCGGCCTTCTGGGTCCCGGTCGTCATCCTGCAGGCGGCCGTGACGGTCTTCGCGATCGACCGCACCCTGATGGTGTTCGGCGTTCGCCGCTCGCCCTGGACCGTGCCCGGCGCGGTCGCCCTGATCGCGGCGACCAGTGGTGCGGCGTTCTTCGTCAGCCAGGTCATTCCCGACGCCTGGGCGGCGCCCGGCGTGCTGGCGCTCCACCTGCTGGCCTGTCACGCCGACGCCCTGTCGCGCCGCGACCGCGTCGCGCTCGCGGCGATCGTGGCGTTCGCCGGTGCCGCGCACATGGCGATCCTCGCGGTGCTCGGCGGGCTCACGCTCGTCCATGCGCTGGCCCGGATCGTCGGCGGCAGGAGATTGCGCGTCGTCGTCCCGGGAATCGCCGGTGCGATCGCGGCCGTGGGTGCGGGGGTCGCGCTGCTGCTCGCCGCCGATCTCGCCGTCACCGGCCGCCTGGCACTGACGCCGGGCGGCGACGTCATCCTGTTCGGCCGCCTGGTCCAGAGCGGCGCGGTGGGAAAAGTCCTGGCCCGCGAATGCCCGCGCGACGACTGGCGGCTGTGTGCGTTCCGTTCGGAGCTTCCGGCCTTGGTGGAAGATTTCCTGTGGGGCGAAAACAGCCCGCTTGGCGGGATCGGCGGATGGGACGATCCGGCAGCGAAGCGCGAGATGGCGTCGATCATCCGCCGCTCCATCGTCACCGATCCGCTCGGCCACCTCGCTGATGTGGCGGCCTCGACCGCGCGCCAATTCGTCACGCTCGACCCCGCCGAGATCATCGGCAGGGTCGGCTCCTGGCACCTGCGCAGCTCAATGGAGCAGCATGTCCCTTGGCTGGTCCAGCCGTTCGACACGTCGCGCCAGCAGAGCGGTGCGGTCGATCTTGCAATCTGGGGCGCGTGGATCGTCACGCCAATCTCGATCGCGGGCAGCGTTGCGCTGCCGATCGTCGCGCTCGTCCTGTGGCACCGGGGCAGGCGTCGCACAGCGCTGCTGCCGGCCATGATGTTCCTGGCGCTCGTCGGCAATGCATTCATCTGCGGCGTCATCTCCGGACCGTCCGACCGCTATCAGGCGCGACTGGTCTGGCTCGCGCCGCTGGCGGCCGTTGTCGGGGTGCTGGGCGGGGGGCGTTGCGTGCTACGTTCTTGCCCGTCGTGAAGGCGATCGTGAGAAGCCTGGGGGCTGACGGGATGCCGGCGATCAGGTCTCTGGCCGTGATCGTGGCTGCGGCGGGGACCGTCGCGGTCGGGGCCATTGCGACGGCGGACGCCGACCAGAGCAACCTCGTTCCCCACACGACGGTCGACGGTCCCGCCCTGACATTCGATTGGCCGGCGATCGAGGTCGGCGTCGGCTCCTACGAGGAGGGGCCGACCGGTCTCACGGTCATCCGGTTTCCCAAGCAGGCGTCGGTCGTGGTCGATGTGCGCGGCGGCGCGCCCGGCACCGTGAACACCGATGCGCTGCGGCTCGGCTACAGCCGGCCCTTCACCGACGCCATCGTATTCTCGGGGGGCTCGTCCTACGGCGAGGAAGGAATCACGGCGGTCGCGACCGGGCTCAAGGACGACGGCGTCCGCTCGGGGGATTTTCGCAATATCGCCTTCGTGCCGGGCGCGATCATCTACGATTTCGGCGACCGTCGGCTCAACGAGATCTATCCGGACAAGCGTCTGGCCCAGGCCGCGCTCCACGCGACGCGGCCCGGAGTGTTCCCGCTCGGCGCCCAGGGCGCCGGGCGCATGGCCATGCAGGGCAGGTATCTCGGCTGCTTTGCGCATTCAGGGCAGGGCGGCGCGTTCCGCCAGCTCGGCGCGACCAAAATCGCCGCCTTCGCGGTGGTGAATGCCTTTGGCGCGGTAACCGACCGCGCCGGCCGGCTGGTCAGCTGCAACCGGGCAAAATCCTGGGGCAACCTGACGATGACGTCGGAACTCCTAAGGCATCTTCCGGCGAGCCTGGAGGCGGATTGGGATGCCGCGGCCGCCGCTCCCGCGCGCGACGCGCCGGGGACCCGCAACACCACGGTCAGCCTGATCGTCACCAACCGCAAGCTCGGCTATGCGGCGCTGCAGCGCCTGGCGATCCAGGTCCACACCTCGATGGCGCGGGCGATCCAGCCGTTCTCGACGGACGCGGACGGCGACACGCTGTTTGCCACCTCCACCCAGGAGGTGGACGACAGGGAGCTCGAACTCGACCACGCTGGCGACGATCGCCGGCGAGACCATGTGGGACGCGGTGCTGGCGAGCGTTCCCGTGGAGCCGCCATTCGCCCCGCCGGCGACACCCCCGGCCGTGAGCACGGAGACGCTGGCCGCCTATGCGGGCACTTACGAATTCGGTGCGGCGCAGCAGGCGGGCGGGGCCTTCAGCGGGCTCGGCGTCGACGTCGCGATCGTAGACGGCCTCGTCAAGGTCACGCCGATCGACGGCGGGCCGGCGGCCCGGGCCGGCGTGACGGCCGGCGACATCGTGACCCGGCTCGACGGCGCGCCGCTTCACGGGCTCTCGCTCGATCAGGTCCTCGACCGGATGCGCGGCCCGACCGGCAGCAGGGCGGAGCTGACGATCACGCGCCAGGGCGAGGATCCGATCGACACGGCGATCGTGCGCGAGCCGATCCGGCTGCGGTCGTTGCTCCGCGTCCGCGTCGCGGGCGAGAACCTTACGGTCGAGGCGATCGGCGGGCGGCAGGTCTTCGAGTTCGAGCGGGGCAAGCCGCGCGCCGTCATCGCGCTGTCGCGTACCGAGTTCTACGTGGACGACCGCTATCACACGCGCATCGCCTTCATCAGGGACGCGGCCGGCAAGGTCTCCGGGGCCGTTCTCAATCCGGGACCCTGGGAGCAGAAGGGGGCGAGGATCAATTAGGGGGAAGCGGTGGCACTCCCAGCAGCACGCCCCGACCCCGCCACAATCCTCCGCCATTGAGAATGAACATTCATTCCCAATGGGCCATCCGTGATCGAGACAGAGATTCAGCTGCCGGTTCAGGCACCTGCCCGCGATACTCTGCGGCGGCGCGACATCCTGGCGGCGGCCGAGCGGGCCTTTGCGCGGCACGGCTTCCACGCCTCGACCATGCAGGACGTGGCGGCCGAGGCGGCGATGAGCCCGGGCAACCTCTACCGCTATTTCCCCTCCAAGGACGCGATCGTCGCCGGCCTGTGCGAGCGTGACCAGGAGGAGCTGGCAGGAGATTTCGTCAGCGTGGCGGCGACGGGCGACGTCGTCGGCGGGATCGAGTTGATGCTGCGCAAACGGCTGATCGACGGGCCGCGCGAGCGGCTGCAGCTCATCATCGAGATCTGGGCCGAGTCGGCGCGCAACCCGACGATCGCCGCCATCCAGCACAAGATCAATTCGCTGGTCCGCGAGCGCCTGATCGCGACCTTCGAGGCGGCGAAACGCGATGGCGCCGCGGCCGCGGACATCGACGTCGATTTCGCCGTCAGCGCCCTGATGACAATCGGGGCGGGCCTCTTCAAGCGCTGCATCCTCGAGGCGGATTTCGACGGCGAGGCCGAGGTTGCGGTGGCGATCGGCCTGATCAACTCGGTATTTCGCGGGCGCGTTCGTCCGCTGGCTGCGGGGCGGAGCGGGGAGGGCGGCCGATGAGCCGGTTGACCACGGGGATTCTGGTTACAGCCGGCGTGGTCGCGGGCGCGGCGGGGCTCGCCGTGCCGAACCTGCGCCATGAGGTCTTCCAGGCCGGTCGCGTCGATTCCGTGGCGGCGGCCGCGATATCTCCCCAGGCGCCGGCGTTGCGCGGCGAGGTGCGCCCGGCGCCGCCTGCGGTCACCGTGATCGCCGCCCGCCCGCGCGATTTCGTCGAGCCGCTGTTCGTCTCCGGCACCCTGGTCGCCCGCGACGAGGTGATGATCGGCGCGCCCATGGACGGGCTGCGCGTCACTGAGCTCCTCGCCGAGGACGGCGACCGCGTCGCTGCCGGCCAGGTGCTGGCGCGGCTCGACCGCACCCAGCTCGACGCCATGCTGGCGCAGAACGATGCGGCGCTGCTGCGCGCCGAGGCGGCGATCAGCCAGGCGAAGAGCCAGATCGAGCAGGTCGACGCGGCGCGCGCCCAGGCCGCCGCCGAGCTGGCGCGGGCGAAAAGGCTCGACGTCGCCATCATCACCCAGGCGACCCTCGACCAGCGGCTGGCAGCCTCGCGCGGCGCCGAGGCCCAGTACGCCGCCGCCACCAGCGCGCTTGCGGTTGCCGAGGCCGACCGCGCGAGCCGGCAGGCGGAGCGGCGCGAGCTCATGGTGCGGATCGGCCGCACCGACGTGGTGACGCCCGTCGCCGGCACGGTCAGCCGGCGCACCGCGCGGTTGGGCGCGGTCGCCATGTGGGCGGGCGAGGCGTTGTTCCGCATCATCGCCGACGGCGCGATCGAGCTCGATGCCGACGTGCCGGAGGACCGGCTGGCGCGGCTGGCGCCCGGCATGGCGGCGAGGATCGACCTTCCCGGCAGCGACCGGCCGGTCGTCGGACGGCTGCGGCTGATCGCTAGCGAGGTCGACCGGGCGACCCGGCTCGGCAAGGTGCGCATCGCGCTTCCCCCCGGCGCGCCGGCGCGGATCGGCTCGTTCGCCACCGGATCGGTCGAGGTCGCCCGCCGCCCGGCGCTCGGGGTGCCGGCGAGCGCGGTGCTGCGCGGCGAGGCCGGCGCCGGCGTCATGGTGGTGCGCGAGGGGCGGGTCGAGCTGCGTGCCGTCCGCGCCGGCGTGACCAATGTGGGCTTCACCGAGATCCGCGACGGGCTTGCCGCCGGCGACGTCGTGGTGGCGCGCTCAGCCGCCTTCCTGCGCAACGGCGACGAGGTGCGATCGGTCGACATTGCCGACAAGGAAGCCTCGCGATGAGGCTGAACATCTCCGCCTGGTCGATCCGCTCGCCGATGCCGGCGACGGTGGCGTTCCTGGTGCTGATGATCCTCGGGCTGTTCAGCTTCTGGCATCTGCCGATCACCCGCATCCCCAACATCGACATCCCGATCGTTCAGGTCACGGTGACGCAGTCGGGCGCCGCGCCCGCCGAGCTCGAATCCCAGGTCACCAAGAAGGTCGAGGACGCGGTCGCCAGCGTGCCCGACATCTGGCACATCATCTCCACGGTGACCGACGGGTCGTCGGTGACCACCATCCAGTTCTATGTCGGCAGCACCAATGTCGACCGCGCGCTCAACAGCGTGAAGGACCAGATCGCCAAGATCCGGCCCGACCTGCCGCGCACCATCAACGAGCCGATCGTCAACCGCCTCGACATCGAGGGCCTGCCGATCGTCACCTATGCGGCCTCGGCGCCCGGCATGTCGGTGGCGGATCTTTCCTGGTTCGTCGACGACACGGTGGCGCGCGGCCTGCAGAGCGTGAAGGGCGTGGGCAGCGTCAGCCGCTCGGGCGGCGTCGACCGCGAGATCCGGATCGCGCTCGATCCCAGAAAGCTGCTCTCCCTCGGCATCACCGCGGCCAACGTCAACGCCCAGCTGCGCGCCACCAATGTCGACCTCGCCGGCGGGCGCGGAGAGATCGCCGGCCAGGAGCAGGCGATCCGCACGCTTGCCGGCATGCGCAGCGTCGCCGATCTGGCGGCGCTGCCGATCGCCCTCTCGGGCGGCCGCAAAGTGCGGCTCGACGAGCTCGGCACGGTGACCGACGGCGCCGCCGAGGCGCGCACCTTCGCCCGCCTCGACGGGCGGCCGATCGTGGCGTTCGCCGTCTCCCGCGCCAAGGGCGCGAGCGACGCCGGCGTCGACCAGCTGGTCGCCCGCAAGGTCGACGAATTGCGCCGCCAGCATCCGGGAGTCGATCTCGTCAAGGTCGACACCCAGGTCGACGCCACCATCGGCAACTATCATTCCGCCATGGAGACGCTGGTCGAAGGCGCGATCCTGGCGGTCATCGTGGTGTTCCTGTTCCTCCGCGATTTTCGCGCCACGCTGATCTCCACCATTGCGCTGCCGCTGTCCGCGATCCCCACCTTCTGGGCGATGGACCTGCTCGGCTTCTCGCTCAACCTGGTGAGCCTGCTGGCGATTACGCTGGTCACCGGCATCCTGGTCGACGACGCCATCGTCGAGATCGAGAACATCGTGCGCCACATGCGCATGGGCAAGTCCGCCTATCGGGCGGCGCTGGAAGCCGCCGACGAGATCGGCCTCGCCGTGATCGCGATCTCGGCGACCATCATCGCGGTCTTTCTGCCGGTGAGCTTCATGGCCGGCATCGCCGGCCAGTATTTCCGCCAGTTCGGCCTGACCGTCGCGATCGCGGTCCTGTTCTCGCTCTTGGTCGCCCGCCTGATCACGCCGATCGCCGCCGCCTATTTCTTGCGCGGCCACGACGAGCGCACGCGGCCGGAGGGCGCCATCATGCGCTTCTATACGCGGCTGGTGCGCGGATCCGTGCGCCACCGCTGGATCACGCTTGTCCTGGGGCTTGCGCTGTTCGTCGCCTCACTGATGTCGACCATGCTGCTGCCCTCCGGTTTCCTGCCGGCCGACGATCTGGCGCGCACCCTGCTTGCCATCGAGCTGCCGCCGGGCTCGCGTCTCGACGACACCGACCAGGTGACGCGCGACATCACGGCGCGGCTCAAACGCATGCCCGAGGTGCGGTCCGTGCTCGTCTATGGCGGCCAGATGCTCGGCGGCGCGCTCGGCGCCGCATCGGAGGTGCGCAAGGCAACCTTGGTGGTCAACCTGGTGCACAAGAGCCGGCGCTCGCTCACCCAGAAGGAGCTGCAGAAGGCGATCGGGCGCGACATCGCGGCGATCCCCGATATCCGCTTCTGGTTCCTGAAAGACAACGGCCAGCGCGACATCTCGCTGATCATCGCCGGAAGCGATCTCGACCTCATCAACGATACCGCCAACCAGCTGGCGAGCGAGATGCGCACCATCCCGATCATCGACAACCCGATGTCGACTGCGGAGCTCGACCGGCCGGAGCTGCGCGTCACGCCGAAGCCCCAGCTTGCCGCCGATCTCGGGGTGAGCACCGAGGCGCTGTCGGACACCATCCGCGTCGCCACCATCGGCGACATCGACGCCAACCTGGCAAAATTCAACGCCGGCGACCGGCTGGTGCCGATCCGCGTTCAGCTCGGCGACGGCGCGCGCGCCGACATCGGGCTGTTGCAGGCGCTGCGTGTCGCCACCGGCTCCGGCGGCAGCGTGCCGCTCTCGACCGTCGCCGACTTCGACATGCGGCGCGGGCCGACCGCGATCAACCGCTACGACCGCTCGCGGCGCGTCACCATCGAGGGCGATCTCTCGGGCGAGACGCCGCTCGGCCAGGCGCTCGACGCCATCCGGGCGCTGCCGGCGGCAAGGAACCTCCCCTCCGGCGTGGAGATCAAGGAATCCGGCGACGTCGCGGTGATGAGCGAGGTGACGAGCTCGTTCGTCGCCGCGATGGGGACCGGGCTGATGCTGGTCTACGGCGTGCTGATCCTGCTGTTCGGCTCGTTCGTGCAGCCGGTGACCATCCTGTTCTCGCTGCCGCTGTCGATCGGCGGCGCCGTCATCGCGCTGCTCGTCACCCACCGGCCGATCAGCATGCCGGTGGTCATCGGCATCCTGATGCTGATGGGCATCGTCACCAAGAACGCCATCATGCTGGTCGATTTCGCCGTCGAGGAGATTTGTCGCGGGACCCCGCGGCTCGAGGCGCTGGTCGAGGCGGGGCGAAAACGCGCGCGGCCGATCGTGATGACGACCATCGCCATGGTGGCCGGCATGCTGCCGGCGGCGTTCGCGTTCGGCGACGGCGGCGAGTTCCGCTCGCCGATGGCGATCGCGGTGATCGGCGGGCTCGTGGTCTCCACCGTGCTGTCGCTGGTCTTCGTGCCGGCGGCGTTCACCGTGATGGACGACGTCGGGCGGGGCGCCTGGTGGGTGTTCGGCCGGTTCGTCGGCAAGACCGACGAGCCGGATGCGGCGCCTGCGCCTGACGCTGCGGCGGTGGGCGGACGCTGACGCCGGCGCGGCAATCAGCCGGCTTACGTTATGGAGCGGTGCCAATCCGAAAGCGAGCGTTCGGCCGCATGGCATAGTCACTCTCGCGACGGCCAGCGCGCATCAGGACCGGCCAAGTCCCTCATCATGGTTATGCGCGGGTTTCGTCAGGAACAGAATTCTCATCAGAGGAGTGTCAGGTGTTTTGCGTATGCTGCCTGTTTGAAGGTAGACCAGACGCTTTCGTCATGACCCAGGGTAAGCTCTCCGCCGATACCTGAAGCAGGCACAGCGGCGGCTGATTGGTCTCCGTTCGGTCACAAATGTCGACGCCCGACGTTCGTCTGCTCGAAAACACCCCTGGCTCGTCATGATCCGGCCGACCTGACCCACAGCGCCGGCGGCAAGCGGCTGAATACTCCAAATTTACCCGACTGTGGTCAGTTCCCCAGACGAACTACCGTCTTGGGAGCCAACCATGAAGAAGACCTGCGCGCCGATCCCGGGCTGGATCAGTCGGCTTGCGGCCGCCGGCTTCCTGATCTGCACCGCCCCGCAGGGAGGATTCGCCAACGAGGGCGTGGTCAGCATCGGCGGCACGGGCATGGCGTTGGCGGCGATGCAACAGGTCGGCGACAGTCTCATGGCCGTCGATCCGAGCATTCGCGTCGAGGTGCTGCCGAGCCTGGGCACACCGGGCGGACTTAAAGCGCTGTCCGAACGCGCGATCGACATAGCAGTCATCGGTCGTTCCCTGAAGACCGAGGAACAGGCGCGAGGTGCTGTCGAGACGGGTTGCATGACGACGGCTCTGGTGTTTGCATCCTCGCATCCGGCGCCGCCGGGGCTCGCCAAGGCCGACCTGCCCGGTATCTACGCAAGCCCAAGCCCGGTATGGCCCGACGGCAGGCCGCTCAAGGTTCTGCTGCGGTCCCGTGCCGGCTCCGAGAATGCCTACCTGATCGCCAATGTCCCCGGTATGGAAGCGGCGCTCGATGCGGCCTACAAGCACTCGGGTATTCCGATTGCAACCACCGACCAGGAGAATGCCGATCTGGCGTTGCGAGCCGCCAACTCCTTTGCGATCATGTCGCTGCTGCAGATCCGCGCCGAGCGCCTGAACCTCCGGACGATCAAGCTCGATGGGGTTCCGCCTACCGCGGAAACGGTGGCGGACAAGACCTATCCGTTGACCATGCGTATCTGCATCGTGATCCCTGCGTCGCCCACGCCGGCCGCCGCGAAGTTCCTGGCGCACTTGCGGTCGGCTTCAGGGGAAGCGCTGATGCGGGCCTTCGGCGTCCCGCCGTCCAAGTAGTCAAGAATCATGCGGTCACACGAGTCATTCGTCACGCTCAACCGGACGGTCCGGGTCGTCGCGATCGTGATCGGGATCCTGTCGGGGGTCGGCATTCCGGCCACCTATGGGCTGGTCGCATACAATTCGGAGCTCTCGCGGCTCACCTACCGTACCAACCTCGCAGCGCGCCGGGTCGCGGAATATGCCTACGTCCAGGGCGACAGCTGGCGGTTCAGCGCGCACCGGATTGCCGAGCTGATCTCCTTCTTCGCAGAGGGCGAACATCAAACAGTCTACGATTTTCGCCGCGGCAAGGTCGTCGAGATGGGACAGCCGGTCGCGGGGCCCGCGCTTCGTTCGGAAGTGCCGATCGTCGTGCAAGGTCGGCGCGGAGGGACGATCGAGGCGGTCAGCGGCTTGGCTTATCTCTACATTCGGGTCGGCATTCTCACGATCGTGGGCCTTTGCCTCGGCGCCGCGGCGTACCTCTGCGCGCATTTCATTCCCCTGCAGGCGCTGCGCCGGGCCGTTGCGGAGCATAACGACATCGAGCAGGCATTGAACACCCAGATCGCGCAGACACGATCGGCATTGACGCGGGCGCAGGAGGCAACTCGCGCCAAGTCGGTCTTCCTCGCGACGATGAGTTACGAGATCCGGACGCCGATGAACGCCGTCATCGGGCTGTCGTCGTCGCTGCTGGAGTCCAACCTCGACGGCGAGCAGCGCCACCTTGTCGATACGATCTCCGAGTCCGGCCAGAACCTGCTGCGCCTGCTCAACGATATTCTCGACGTGTCGAAGCTCGAGGCGGGAAAGCTCGAGCTGGAAATCCGGGCATTCTCGCCCGCAGCCCTCATCGATCACACGATGAGCATCATGGAGGGCAAGGCCGTCGAGAAGGGTCTGGCGATTCGCTCCAGCATCGATCCGGACCTGCCGGTGGCGCTCGCCGGCGATCGCGGGCGGTTGACCCAGGTGCTGCTCAATCTCACCGGCAACGCCGTCAAGTTCACCCACGCCGGGACCGTCGAGATCAACGCACGGTGCCGCAGCCAGACCGCGGATTGCGCCACGATCGAATACGCGGTGCGCGACACGGGCATCGGCATCGCACCAGACAAGATCGGCAACGTGTTCAACGAATTCACCCAGGCCGACTCCTCGGTCAGTCGAAAATACGGCGGGACCGGGCTGGGGCTGATGATCTCGAAGCGGATCATCGAGCAGATGGGCGGGGAGATCTGGGCGCAGTCCAGCCCCGGCTCGGGCACGACGGTCACCTTTACGGTGACCCTGCCCAAGGCGGATGTCGTGGCGGCGGAAACGCGGAGCCGCGGTGACGGGGAGTTTGCAGCCAAATTGGCGAGGCTGGAGCGGTCATTGCGGGTTCTTCTGGCTGAGGACAATGACACCAACCAGCTGGTGTTCTCCCGAATGGTGCAACGATTCAACTTCGATCTCACCATCGCCGGAACCGGTCGCGCGGCACTCGACCAGGCGGCTGCGCGCACCTTCGACGTCGTCTTCATGGACATGCGGATGCCGGAGATGGACGGCCTCGAGGCCACCCGCCGTATTCGTGCACTGGGAGGGCCCTGGCGCACGATCCCGATCATTGCGGTGACCGCCAATGCGTTCCCCGACGATGTGAAAGCGTGCCGCGAAGCCGGCATGGACGGTTTCATTGCCAAGCCGCTTCGCAAGGCGCAGCTGCTCGAGAGACTCTCGGATGCGCTGCAGGATCATCCGCTGATGCACTCGGACGACATTGCGCCGACGGCGACGTGCCCGGCGCCGGAAGAGGTGAAAGAACAGCCGCTCATGCCGCCGGCGCTGCTCGTTGAGACCGACGCCAGGCCAACTCTCGACCGCGTAACGTTCGACGAGCTGGCGGACGTCATCGGCGCCGACGGCATGCGTGCGACGTTCGACGTCTTCACAGCCGAAACGGTCGTCCGGCTCCAGCTGCTGCGCCGGCTGTCGTGCGACGATGAGCGCGTCCGCATCAGGGATGAGGCGCATACCCTCAAGGGCGCATCAGGGACGCTCGGCCTGTCCCAGGTGTGCGATCTCGCGCGGACGCTCGAGCGCTCCGCGCCGACCATCGCGCCGGCCGACTATGTCGATATCGTCGGCCGCCTGGATGCGTATTTCCAGACCGCCCGCCATGACGTCGAGCTGGCGTTGGCGGGCTTGGCAACGGCGGCGTGATCACACGTATTGCGGCCGAGGCATTCTCCTTCCAGGTGTGCGACTCATCCGCAGACGGTCATACGTACAAACTCGGACGCATTCGAATCCCAAGGCAGACTTAGAGTTTTCTTAGCCGCTTGCCGGTAGCGTCTAGCGCAATGATTCCCGCGATCACGACCATGTGCGACGTGGTTTTTGTCGACCCCGCGGAGCCGGGTTTCGTCAGCTGTCGCCGCGCCAGCAGTATTGCCTGCAGCATTCCCGGCCGTTACATCCTGACCAGATGGATCGATGCGAAGGGCAAGCCTCGCGAATTCTCTTGTCGGGTGGTGAGGATCTCGTCGGACGCGATGACGCTGGCCGCTCCGGTGAGCGGAGCAATAGATGAGCGGGTGAGCGCCACGCTGTTGGAGTTCGGAAAGGTCGAAGGCAGGGTGCTGAAGACGCACCAACTCGGCTTCATGATGAGCATCGTCATGAAAGATCAGGAGCGGGAAAAATTCGCCTCCAAGATCGAATGGTACGACAAGCACAAGAACCATGGCCTGCCCGACAACCGCAAATTCAGGCGCATCGTCCCGCGCAACCCGCATTCCACTGTGGTGCTGAGCGACGGTACCGTCGCAGGCGCCTTCATCATCGACGTGTCGATCTCCGGCGTCGCGGTGTCTGCCGAGATCGAGCCTCAGATCGGCGAGGCGCTCGCGGTCGGAAAGATCGTCGGCCGGGTGGTGCGCCACTTCGCCGGCGGGTTCGGAGTCAAGTTCATCCACGATCAGGATCCGCAAACGCTCGAAAGATGCCTGCGGGAGCCGAAATCAGAGATCGCAAAGCTCTAGAACAAGGAACGCCACATGACCGCAGCGAACCCCATGCCGGTGTTGCAGGAGGCTGAGGCGGACCGATCATGCGCCAAGCAGGCGCCGCAACTGCTGGTGATCGACGATGACGTGACGCACCGCATGGTGATCTGCCGGCTCGCGCAGAAATTTGGCTACGCCACCACCGATGCAAGCACCATTGCGGAAGCCTCCGAGCTCATCTCGACGCGGCATTTCGACTGCATGACGCTCGACCTCCATATGGGCGCTCAGAGCGGCACCGAGCTTCTGGAGGTCATGAACCGCAGGCAGTCCAACGTGCCGGTGATCGTGATCAGCTCGGCCGACGACGAGGAGCGCTGGGAGGTTCTGCGCGTTGCGACGCTCTACGGCATTCGCGTCACCGAAGTGCCGAAGCCGCTCAAGATCGGCAGGCTGCGCGATGTTCTGCTGGAGATCAAGGATGTCACCTGACCTGCGGCCGGCCGGGGCGGCACGGGCGAACGCGCGCATCGAGGAACCCTGCGAACCATCAATCGCGGCGTATCCACCCGCAGCGCGCGCCGCGCATGGCCGCATCTCGCTGCGGCCATGCGCCAAGCGTCGCAGACCCCGCCGTGACCCCTACCGCTGCGCGTAGGGCGACGCTGCCGGCAGCGGCAGCACCGGCTCGCGCGACTGCAGGCTCTTCGGCCACACCACGTAGGACTTGTCGTCGACGTACTGGATGATGACCGGGAATGCCCGATCGTTCTGGCCGGGCGCGCTCGACCCCTCGCCTTCGAACTTGACGCCGAAGCCGAGCATGGTGCCGCCCTCCGGCAGGTCGACCGCGAGTGCCGCCTTGCGCAGGGCATCCGGATCGATGCCCCCGAACTTCTTGATGGCGGCGGGCAGCACCTCGGCGAGCAGCACGTAGGTGTTGCTCGCCGCCATGCCGACATGGGCCGATTTGATCACCGTCCCGGGCCGGGCCTTGACGTATTCGTCGCCGACCATGTCGACGATGGCGGGAAGCCCGGACTTGAGCGCCTTCTGATTGGTGAGCCAGATCGAGATCGGATCGACGTTGAAGACGTAGTTGACGTCGGCGCCGAGCGCTTCCTTCAGCTTGTCGTAGACGCCGTAGCCGGCGCCGTGGCCGATCAATGCCTTGAACCGCAGCCCCTGCTCGCGGGCCTGGCGGAGAAACAGCGTGATGTCCGGGTTGTAGCCGGTGTGGAAGATCACGTCGGGCCGCGCCCGCTTGAGCTTGGTCACCAGGGACGACAGGTCGGGAGCCGTCGCCGAATAGCCTTCCTGCAGCACGATGTCGAAGCCGGCCTTCTTGGCGCCTTCCTCGTTGCCGCGCGCCACGTCGACCCCGTAGGCCCCGTCCTCGTGGATGATGGCGACGCGCAGGTCCTTCGGCGCCTTGCCGAACCTGTCCTGCGCATAGGCGGCGACGAAGCCGGTCGACGCCAATCCGAACTGCTGACCGCTCGGCTGCGGCCGGAACACGTATTTCAGATTGCGTTTCTCCAGCACGGCGGAGGAGATGCAGGTGGTGATCCACATGAATTTCTTGAACTGGTCGACCCGCGTCGCCACCGGCACGCACTGCGCCGAGGAGAAGAAGCCGAGCACGATGTCGACCTTCTCCTGCTCGATCAGGCGCACGACCTCGTTGATGGCGACGTCGGGCTTGCTCTGCGCGTCGGCATAGACCGCCTCGATCCGGTAACCCTCGACCCCGCCGTTCCGGTTGAAATAGTCGATCATGATCTTGGTGCCGAGCCCATGGAGCTCCGACCCCCCGGCCGCCAGCGGGCCGCTGTAGTCGTAGACCACCCCGATCTTGATCTTCTTGGCCTCCTGCGCACCGGCACCCGTCGCGGCACCGACCAGCAGTGCCGCAGCCGTGATTGCGCCAGCAAGGCGCCCGATTTCTTTGCGGAGCATCGCAGCCTCCCCTCGTGATTATTTTTTGTTGCGTGACGCCCTCATTACAGGGGTGCGGCGGATCGCTGTCAAGCAGCGGTTGCCCGCCCGCGCGAGGTCGGGCCTGATCTGGCGTGTTCCGTGGCCCAGCGACTTCAGCTATGAGGATGGCGGATCGCGCGCGAGACAGCGGGCCTCCGAATTGCAGGCGGCGAGGGACAGACGATGCTGCAAAACTTGGCGCAGGCGCTGACCGGCAACCCGGCGCTGGCGCGGCGCAACCGTTTCGCCCGCCTCGTCATCGCGGTCGGCGCGGGCGATGAGCGTTTCACCGTGCGGCTCGGCGGCGAGCCCATCGGGGTCGAGAGAGGTGCCGCCGCCGCACCCGACATCGAGCTCAAAGCCTCCGCTGACGCCTGGGCGGAGTTCGCCAAGCCGGTGCCCGCGGTCGGCTATCAGAGCCTGCACGGCATGATGCGCGTCGGCCATCTCCAGGTCAGCGGCAACATGCTCGAGTTCGGCCGCCACCTGATGCTGATCGAGGAGGTGTTTGCCCACATCCGCGGCGCGGCCAGTGCGCCGGCGGCGAAGGCGGTGCGGGTGGGCAGGCCATGGATCGAGGCGGTGACCGGACGCTACCTGCACACGGACATCGACGGCCGGCCGCATCGCATCTACTTCGAGGAGGCGGGTCCCGCCGACGGGATTCCCCTGTTGTGTCTGCACACCGCCGGCTCCGACGGGCGGCAGTATCGCGCCGTCCTCAACGATCCGGAGATCACCCGGACGTTCCGCGTCATCGTCTTCGATCTGCCCTGGCACGGCAAATCGTCGCCGCCACCGGGCTTCGAGAAGGAGGTCTACCGGCTCACCACGCGGCTCTATGTCGACACCGTGATGACCGTGGTCGGCGCGCTCGGGCTCGACCGGCCGGTGGTGATGGGCTGCTCGATCGGCGGCCGCGCCGTCCTGCATCTGGCGCTCCGCCACGGCGCGGCGTTCCGCGCCGCGATCGGGCTGCAGTCGGCGCTCCATGCGGATGCCGACGCCAATCCGGCGCTGCGCGAGCTCGAGCTGATCCACCGCCCGGATGTTCACGGCGGCGACGTCTCGGCCGCGTTCATCGCCTGCCTGATGGCGCCGACGTCGCCGTCCGCCGACCGCTGGGAGACGCTGTGGCACTATTCGCAGGGCGGGCCGGGCGTGTTCATCGGCGATCTCGTCTACTATCTGGCCGACGGCGACATGCGCAATCTCGACCTTTCGCCGCTCGCTGCGCAGGCTTGCCCGCTCTATCTGCTCACCGGCGAGTACGATCTCTCGGCGACACCGGCGCTGACCGCGGAGTTGGCAAGGCAGGTCAAGGCCGCGCATTTCGAGGTAATGCCGGGGCTCGGCCACTTTCCGATGTCGGAGGCGCCCGAGCGCTTCCTCGGGCACCTGCGGCCGGTGCTGGCGCGCATCCGCGGGTAGCAGCCGACGGAAGCGTGCTTTTCTCAAGCCGCCGCGCGGGCGAGCGCCCGGCGGACGGCCTCCGGTTCCTCGCGGATCACCATGAGCAGCACGCGCGCCGGCCCTTCGGGTTGCCGGCGACCCTGCTCCCAGTCGCGCAACGTCCCGGGCGGAATGCCGAAGCGGCGCGAAAACTCCGACTGGCTGAGCTTCAGGCTCGCACGGATCGCGCGGACGTCCACGTCAACCGGAACGTGGACCCGATAGGTTCTCGGATCGGCCTCGCCGAGCGCGATGGCAAGCGCCTCGCGGGCGCCCTGGATGATGCGCGACCCTGCTCGATTGACTTTCTTCTTCGTCGCTGTCATCGCCGCCTCATGGTTGCGATTCTCGCTCTCGCCTGCTTTCGCCACGTCTGGGGGAGGGCAGTGAGCAACTTCTTGAGCTCGTTGCGGTCTGCCTTCGACAAGTTCGTTTGTGAATCCTTGCTGTACACATCAATCAGGAACACCGGAATGTCGCTCTCGGCGAAGAACGTGATCACGCGATAGCCACCGCTCTTGCCCTTGCCACGGCCGGCAAAGCGAACCTTTCGTGCTCCACCCGTCCCGGCGATGATGGCACCGGCATCTGGGTGGACAGCCAGATAGGTCACGATCGCCAAGCGTTCATCTTCGTCGATCCCTTCCTCAGCGGCCGAGGCGAGAAAGGCTGGCGTCTCGATGACCGTATGCATCGAACCAAATTATACGGCAATGCCGTATAATGGTCAAATGGGTGGCTTAGGAGAGCCAAGAGGTTGCGCGCCAGTCCGCAAGAAAACCAACTCCGTCTCGTCATAGCGCCGGCGCTCGTCTTCCTCGAACCCGGCGGGCGCGGCGAAACCGGGGTCGACGGCCTCCTCGACGACCACCAGCGCGTCAGGCGCCAGCCAGCCGCCGTCGCGCGCCGAGGCGAGCGCCGCTTCGGCCAGAGCTTTGCCATACGGCGGGTCGGCGAAGACGAGGCCGAACGGCTCGATCGGATGCGCCGGCCCGAGCTTCGTCGCGTCGCGGCGGAAAATCTTCGTCACCCCGCCGAGCCCCAGCGCCTCGACATTGCCGCGGATCAGCGCGCGCGCCTCGGCGCCGTCGTCCACGAAGAGCGCGAAAGCCGCTCCGCGCGAGACCGCTTCGAGGCCGAGCGCGCCGGTGCCGGCAAAAAGGTCGAGCACACGCGCGCCGGTGACCGGATCGCCGTAACGGTGGACCAGGATGTTGAACAAAGCCTCGCGCAGCCGGTCGGCGGTCGGGCGGATGCTTGAGGTTTTCGGCGCCGTGAGCGCGCGGCCGCGCAGCCGGCCGCCGACGATCCGCATCAGCGCTCCCGCCACTTGCCGCCGCGCGGGCGCCGGTCCGGACGTTCGGGCTTGTCCGCGCCGGCGCGCTCCACCACGACGCGGCGGCCCTTGCGGTCGGCGATCACGCCGGCGCCTGGGGAACGCGCCGGTTTGGCGGCAAGCGGAGAGGGCGCCTTCTTGTGTCTCGGCTTGTGGCCTTGCGGTCCGTCGTGCGAGGCCGCGCGGTCGCGCCAGACATGGCCGCCGCGCCCGCCGGCCCTGTGGTCGTCTTTCCGGTGGCCGGGGCCACCCTTCTGGTGGCGGCCGGGTCGCGCCGGCTTGGCGGCGAGCGGAGATTCGGCCTGCCGACGCTTGGGTCCTGGCCCATCGTGAGACCGCGTGCGGTCGTGCCGGACGTGACTGCCTGCCCCGGCTTTGCGGTCGTCCTTTCGCGGACCCGCGCCGCCTTGGCGATCGGAATGCGGGCGCCGTTCATCCGGGCGCTTGCTGGAACTCTGCCTCTCCGGCGGCCGCTGCCCGCGCACGGGCCTGTCGGGCTCGGGCTTGCGGCGTGGCACCGCGGCCTCGCGCTCGATCACCGGCCCGGCGAAATCCGCCTCGGCCTCTGCGGCGAGGCGCTCGCCGATCTGGTCGCGCAGGGTCCGCGTCTTGACCTCTTCGATCGCGCCGTCCGCGAGCTCGCCGAGCTGGAACGGCCCGAACGACACCCGGATCAGCCGGTTGACCTGCAGGCCGAGGGCACCCAGCACGTTGCGGATTTCCCGGTTCTTGCCCTCGCGCATCGCGAAGGTGAGCCAGTTGTTGCTGCCCTGCTCGCGGTCGAGGCTCGCCTCGATCGGTCCGTAGCGCACGCCCTCGACCTCGATGCCGTCGCGGAGTGCATCGAGCGCTTCCTGCGTCACCTTGCCGTGGGCGCGCACGCGGTAGCGCCGGAGCCATCCGGTTTCCGGAAGCTCGAGCACGCGGGCAAGCCCGCCATCATTGGTGAGCAGCAGCAGTCCCTCGGTGTTGAGGTCGAGCCGCCCCACGCTGATCAGCCGCGGCAGGTTTTTCGGCAGCCCGCCGAAAATCGTCGGCCGGCCTTCCGGGTCGGCGCTGGTGGTCACCAGGCCGCGCGGCTTGTGGAAGAGAAAAAGCCGCGTGCGCTCGCGCGCCGGCAGCGGCTTGCCGTCGACCATCACCTTGTCGTGCGGCGTTACGTTGACGGCGGGCGAGGCGATAATCGCGCCGTTGATGGCGACGCGCCCTGCCGCGATCCAGGTCTCCGCCTCGCGGCGCGACCCGAGCCCGGCCCTGGCAATCACCTTGGCAACCCGGTCGCCTGCCCTTTCCGGGCGCTTGCCTCGGGCCGGAGACGGTGCCTTGCCGGAGCGCAGCCCACCCCCTTTTCCCTCGACCGGGTCCCCGCGACGCTCGCGTTGCGGAGTGCCCCTCGGAGAGTGCGTCGGGGTCAGGGGCCGTCTTGTCTTAAGATTTTTCGGGCTCTTGCGGGTCATGATGTCGATCTTCCATAAGGTCGGGGCATAGCAGACTTGGGAAAGGCCGACGAGGTGCCCGGCAGGTCGTTCATGGAACTGGCGCTCGACGAGGCCCGCGCCGCCGAAGCGGTCGGCGAGGTGCCGGTCGGTTGCGTCGTCGTTCTCGACGGCCAGGCGGTGGCCGGCGCCTTCAACCGCACCGTCAGCGATCGGGACCCGACCGCGCACGCCGAAATGCTGGCGATCCGCGCCGCCGCCGCCAGGATCGGGTCGGAGCGGCTCGTCGACTGCGACCTCTACGTGACGCTGGAGCCATGCCCGATGTGCGCCGCGGCGATCTCGTTCGCCCGCATCCGCAGGCTCTATTACGCGGCCGCCGACCCCAAGGGCGGTGCGGTGGACAATGGCGTGCGGCTCTACGGCTCGCCGACCTGCCATCACCGCCCGGAAGTCTATGGCGGGATCGGCGAGGACGAGGCGGCGACACTGCTGCGGGAGTTTTTTCGCGAGCGACGATGACGCCGTCGCGGCGGCCCTGCCTCACGATCGACAAAAGCATCCGCCACTTTTTCCGACAGGTCGACGGGAGCCGTCATGCAGGTCGTCGCACTGATCCATGAAGGCAATGCGGCTTTTGCCGCTGCGTTTCCGGACTTCCCCGACGCCATCGCGGCCGCGGACACCCTCGACGCGGTGATCGCCGAGGCGCGGCGCGTGCTCACCCGCGAGGTCGACACGATGATCGCCGCCGGCCTCGATCTGCCGAAGACACGCTCGCTCGCCGAGCTCGCCGATGATCCGGCTTTCCGCCAGGACGCGGCCGGCGCCATGATCGTGCTGGTCGACTGCGCGGCGCCCGACACTCTGGTCCGCGTCGGCGTCGCCCTCGACCGGGCGCTGCTCGCCGGCGTCGACCGCGCCGCCGGGGCTGCCGGAGAAACCCGCTCGGAATTCGTCGCCGCGGCGTTGCGCCAGCGGCTCGCCCTGGCTGCGGCGGGCGGTCGTGACGAGCCTCGGCAATCGGCTGCGACACCTGGCCGGCCGGACAACGGATCGCCAGCCGACATAAAGGGGCTGATGGAGTTGATCCGGCGCAGTATCGCGGTGATCGATCAGGAGCCGGCTGCGGATTTGGGGCCCGAACGGGCGACGTCGTGACGATCTGACGGCCTCCAGGCCGTCGACCCTGCTGCCGCTCTTCCTCGCTACGGCCGCATCGCGATGCGGTGGTATTTTGGTGCCGTATCGCTGGCCCCGCCCCGGTCCGTGACCCCGGTCACAGAACGCCGGCCTCTCTCTGGTGCACCCTGCGGGTCGAATTCGGTTCCATCCCCGCATTGGAGGCAACGGATGAGGAAGCTCTGGATCGGCGCCACACTTGCTCTGATGACGACCTCGGCCCATGCCGAGGTGTTCAATTTCGGCGTCAACGGCGGTACCGCCCGCATCGAGATCCCGCGCAACTGCCGCGATCTCTCCTGTCTGAACCTGTCCTACACCGATAGCGACGGCAAGCGGTACACCACCAAGGACCTGGACACCCTCATCCCCAAGACCAAGGAAAACAAGGACGCACCGGTGACCGAAGCCCCGGTGGCCTCCCCGTTCGCCCCGAGCGCGCAGGCGCCCGCGCGCCCCCTCCCGCCGGTCGCGGCGCAGCCGAGCGTGCCTTATCGGGCCCCGGTCGCGGCGCAGCCGAGCGTGCCCTACCGGGCCCCGGTCGCGGTCCAGCCGAGCGTGCCGTACCAGGCCCCGGTCGCCGTCCAGCCGGCACCGGCGCCGGCCTACGAGCCGCCGCCCGAGCCCCAGCGCCAGGTGATGGACGAGCAGACCTACGACCGCCAGCCCGAGCGTGCCGAGGCTCCGGCCTACGCACCGCCGGCCTATGTGCCCCCGGTCGCCGCGCCTCCGGTTGCGGCGCCGGCGCGCCAGCCCGAACGGGTCGCCAACGCCCGGGTCGAGCCGGTCGCCCCGCCGCGGCCGGCCCCGACCGGGCCGATCGGCGAATGGCTGGTCGAGGACGGCAGCGCGCAGATCCGCATCGAGGAATGCGGCGCCAACCTGTGCGGCTATGTCGCCCAGTCGAAGACCCCGAACGACACCGACCGCAAGAACTCCGATCCGGCGCTGCGCAAGCGCCCGGTCATCGGCCTGCCGATCCTCATCGACATGAAGCCCGGCAAGTCGCGCTGGGACGGCAACATCTACAATCCGAAGGACGGCGGCACCTATACGGCGCATATCTCGATGCGCAACGCCAACACGCTGCGCGTCGAAGGTTGCGCCTTCGGCGGCATGTTCTGCGGCGGCCAGAACTGGAAGCGCGTGATGTGATCTCCTGCGGGACCGGGAGAGCAGGGACGGGTCGCGTCGCATCGCCGGCGCCGCCCGTCCCCGGCTTTTTGTTTGTTCTATCCTGTGCTTGTAGGATGGGTTGAGCACTTGCGAAACCCATCGATTTGTTGCTCCGGATGATGGGTTTCGCCTTCGGCTCAACCCATCCTACGACCCGATCAGCGGTGCGAGCTTCTCCTTCACCTCGTCCTTGACGGCGTCGGCGGCGCGCAGGATGGCGCTTGCCTGGAGGAAATCCAGCATGCGGAAGGTCCCGACATTGGGGGTGATCAGCAGGTCGGGCGCGACGTGCTTGAGCTTTTCGGCAACCAGCATGTGACCCATGATCTGCAGGGTCGCGAACAGGCACTCCCAGGGATCGGGGATCTCGCTCTTGCGGTCGCGGGCGCCGCTGCCGACGTCGACGGCGAGAATGACGTCGGCGGTCCCGCGCAGATGCTCGTACGGCAGCGGGTCGACCGCGCCGCCGTCGACCAGCACGCGGCCCTCGCTCACCACCGGGCGCACGAGCCCGGGCACCGCCATCGAGGCGGCGATCGCCGGCTTGAGCGCGCCGGCGGAAAACGCCACCGGCTGCCGCGCATAGAGGTCCGAAGCCAGCACGGTGAGCGGGATTGCGAGCGCGGAAAAGTCGTCCGGCACGTCGGGCGGCAGGAACGCGGCGCAGAGCTTTTCGGCGTCGAGCAGCATCGGATTGCCGAAACTTTCCGAAAAGATCCTGGTGAACGATACGGCGCGGGCGGCGAGCAGCTTGGCCAGCGTGTCGGCCCGCCGGTAGGCGACGTCGATCACGTGGCGGCGTATCGCCTTGCCGGTCATGCCGGCCGCGCAGGCCGCGCCGATCGCGGCGCCGATCGAGGTGCCGGCGATGGCGACCGGGCGCACGCCGATCTCGTCGAGCGCCTCGATCACCGGGATATGGGCGAGCCCGCGGGCGCCGCCGCCGCCGAGCGCGAGCGCCACCGTCTTGCGCCTGCGGCGTCGTCGCGACAGCGCGCGCGGAGAGCGGGCGCGCGCGGGCTTTCCCATGCTCAGTGCGCGCCGGCGTCGCGGGCGAACGACCAGGCTTTCTCGGAAAGCGGCCGCACCATCTGGGCGCGCGCCGGCGCGTTCTCGTTGGTCGCAGTGCCGTCGCGCACGCGGCCGACGATGCCCTGCAGGATGGCGGCGATGCGGAAGAAGTTGTAGGCCGTGTAGGCCGGGAGATGGGGCCGCGGATCGAGCCCGGTGCGCGCCACATAGGCGTCGACGTAAGCGCTGCGCGAGGGGATCCCGAGGCCCGCGAGATCGAGCCCGACCAGCGTCGCCGATCCGGCGGAGCCCGCGTCCGACACCGGCATGTCCCACTGCATCAGGTGGTAGGTGAAATCGGCCAGCGGATCGCCGAGCGTGGACAGCTCCCAATCGAGCACCGCGAGAATTCTTGGCTCGTTGACCGCCAGCACCATGTTGTCGAGCCGGTAGTCGCCGTGCACCATGCGGATCGGCGACGGCGGCGGCAGATTCTTCGGCAGCCACTCCATCAGCTTTTCCATCTCGTCGATCTTCTCGGTCTCCGAGGCGCGGTACTGTTTCGACCAGCGGTCGACCTGGCGGGCGACATAGTTCTCGCCGCGGCCGAAATCGGACAGCCCGATCTTGTCCGGGTCGAACGAGTGCAGCCGCGCCAGCGTCGCGTTCATGGCGTCGAACACCGCGGCGCGCTCGACCGGGTTGGAGTCGGGCAGGTGCGGCTCCCAGATCACCCGTCCGTCGACGAAGCCCATGACGTAGAACGCGGTGCCGACCACGCTCGCGTCCTCGCAATAGATCACTGGCTCGGCGACGGGAAATTGCTGCCGGTGCAGTGCACTGATCGCGCGGAACTCGCGATCGACGGCGTGCGCCGAGGGAAGGAGCTTGCCCGGCGGCTTTCGCCGCAGCACGTAGCGCCGGGCCGGCGTCTCCAGAAAATAGGTCGGGTTCGACTGCCCGCCCTTGAACTGGCGCACCGTGAGCGGCCCGCGGAAGCTCGGCACCTGCGCGCCCAGGTAGGCCTCGAGCCGCGCCACGTCGAACTTCAGCGTCTCCGATACCTCCTTGGTGCCCGAATAGGCTGCCTGGCGATCGATCGTGTTCATGGCGTTCATCCTCCCGACGACGGCAAGCGTAGCGATTGCGTAGCGTGGGGCCAACCCCGCGCCGAGCTTTGCCACACCTGAAAGGGGAGGGTGGCGAGCGCAAGCGAGCCGGGTGGGGTGCGGGCAACAACCACCGGGCTTGCGGCCAGGCTGTGGCCCCACCCGCCCGGCCTCCGCTGCGCGGCGGCCGCACACGGGCGACCTCCCCTTTCAGGGGAGGTAATGGCAGCGCGGAGCCTGCCGGCGGGCGAGGGATCGCTCAGCCCAGCGCCAGCTTCATGCCGACATGCGACTTGACGAAACCGAGCTGCTCGTAGAACCGCTGCGCGGCCTCGCGGCCCCGGTGCGAGGAAAGCTCCACCGACCGGCAGCCCCGCGCGCGGGCGATCTCGATGGCCTGCGCGATGATCTGGCGCCCGATGCCGGTCCCGCGCAGGTCGCTCGCGACCCGCACCGCCTCGATCAGCATCAGCCAGGCACCCATCTTGCTCAGGCCCCGGATGAAGGTGATCTGCAGCGTGCCGACGATTTTTCCCTCAAGCTCGGCGACCAGCAGGCGATTGTTGGGGTCGGCGGCGATCCAGTCGTAGGCCTCGTAGTAGCCATCGGGCAGCGGCTCCGAAATACTTTCGCGTCCCGCTCCGAGATGATCGTCGGCCAGCATGCGCACGATGACCGCAACCTCGTCGCGGCGGGCGTCGCGGAGAACGATGTCGCTCATGGTCGGTCTGCTTGAACCCGGGATGGCGGAGCCTCCTATCACGGAACGATGCGCGCAGGCGAGTTCGACTCCGCGCTCGGCTTGTCACTACCCTGAGCATGACGGTTCCCTTCGGGGATCAAATGGGAACGCGGTGAGGGAAGCCCCCGAAACCGCGGCTGCCCCCGCAACTGTAAGCGGCGAATCTTCCGTCACGATGCCACTGGGAACTCGGGTCCCGGGAAGGCGACGGAAGGTGGCGACCCGCGAGCCAGGAGACCTGCCGTCAGCCGTGGTCACACGCGAGCTCGTCGGCCGGGGTGTGCTGGCGGTAGCCGAACCAGAGGTCCGTCTTGCCGGACCCGCGGGGAGACTTCGTTCGCGGTAACGTGCCACCAGGCGCTGCCGCCCGAGGTCTGCCATGTCGTCCGTGTTTCTCGTCGTCCGACGCGGCTTGCGCCGCGCGTTCCGCGTTTTCTGCGCCATCATCGGCTCGTTCGCCGTTCTGCCCGCCGTCGCCCAGCAGGTGATCGAGCTGCCGCCGACCGTGGTGAGCGCCACCACGATCGCCACTCCGGCCGACCAGGTCGCGAGCGCCGTCACGGTGATCACCGCCGACGACCTTGCGCGCGAGCAGCGGCGCACGGTGCCGGACGCGCTGGCAAGCGTCCCCGGCCTCAACATCGTGCAGACCGGCGGACCCGGCGGGCAGACCTCGGTGTTCATGCGCGGCACCAACGCCAACCACGTCAAGGTGCTGATCGACGGCATCGACGCGACCGATCCCGCGAACCCGAACCAGGCGTTCGACTTCGGCCAGCTCACCACCGTCGGCATCGACCGCATCGAGGTGCTGCGCGGACCGCAGAGCGGACTCTACGGCGCCGACGCCATCGGCGGCGTCATCTCGATCACCACGAAAAAGGGCGAGGGCCCGCCGCAAGCCTATCTGACGGTCGAGGGCGGGTCGTTCGGCACCTTCAACCAGTCGACGGGCTTGAGCGGCTCGGCGGCGAATATCAGTTACGCCTTCAATGTCGGCCACCTGCGCTCCACTGACACGCCGGTGACGCCGCTCGAGCTGCTGCCGCCCGGCCGCCGGCGCATCAATGATTCCTATGACAACTGGACCTATTCGACCCGGCTCGGCGCCGAGCTGAGCGACAATGTCGGCCTCGACTTCGTCGCCCGTTACACCGATGCGACGCTGCGGTTCACCGGCGACGATTTTTCGGTCTTTTCCAGCGTGCCGGCAGCCGCGCGGAGCACCCAGCTCACCCATCAGCTCTTCACCCGCGGCGAGGCCTCATGGACGGGCTTCGACGGCCGGTTCAAGAGCTATTTCGGCGTCGCCTATACGGACATCTGGTCGTGGAACGCCAGCCCCGGCTTCGATCCGGCCACCAACCAGGGCGAGCGCGTCAAGCTCGACTGGCGCGGCGTCGCCTCGCTCGCTCCCGGGCATACGCTGGTGATCGGCGCCGAGGACGAGATGTTCAGCCTGCGCACCGACACGTTGACGGCGCAGAACGCCAACAGGGCGGCTTACGTCGAGCTGCAGTCCGATTTCGCCGGGCGTTTCTTCCTGGTGGCAAATGCCCGCCACGACGACAACGATGCCTTCGGCGGCCACGACACGTTCCGCGTGGCGCCGGCCTTCGTGGTCCCGGATCTCGACACCCGGCTCAAGGCGAGCTACGGCACCGGCTTCAAGGCGCCGACCCTCAGCCAGCTGTTCGTCAGTTTTCCGGCGTTCAATTTCTTCGCCAATCCCAACCTCAGGCCCGAGGTGAGCCGGGGCTACGACGTCGGCTTCGAGCAGCCGGTCGCCGGCGGCCGCCTGCGCTTCGGCGCGACATGGTTTCACAACGACATCGTCGACCTGATCACCACCAACGACACGTTCACGTCCTATGCCAATGTCGGACGCGCCACGACCTACGGTACCGAGACGTTTGCGGCGCTGGCCCTCACCGATCGGCTCGGGCTGCGCGTCGACCACACCTGGACGGTGGCGCGCGACGCGGTGGCCGACAAGGACCTGCTGCGCCGGCCGCGCAACAAGGCGAGCCTTGCCGCCACCTGGAAGCCGCTCGACGAGCTCACGCTGACCGGGACGCTCCTCCATGTCGGCTCGTGGATCGACATCAGCCGCGACGGCTCGATGACCGGGATCACGGCACCGTCCTATACGGTGGTCAACCTCGCGGCGAGCTACACGGTGAACCGGAACGTCGCGGTGTTCAGCCGGGTCGATAACCTGTTCGATCTTCACTACCAGAACCCGACCGGCTTCGACCGGCCGGGCCTCGGCGTGTTCGCCGGCGTGCGCCTGACCAACTGACGTGATAACCGGGAGGCCTCGCCGCGCCGGAGGATCGATCGATGCGTTTCACCCTGTCCGTCGCCGTCGCGCTGGCGGTGCTGGCCGCAGCGGGCGCGCAGGCGGCGGAGAAGCCGAGCCGCATCGTCTCGCTCAACTTGTGCGCCGACGAGCTGGTGCTGCGGCTGGCCGATCGCCGGAATATCGCTTCGGTGACCTGGCTGTCGCGCAACCCCGACAGCTCCAACGTCGCGGAGCTGGCCGCCGATGTTGCGGTCAATCACGGGCTCGGCGAGGAGGTGATCCCGCTCGACCCCGACATCGTGGTGGCCGGGCTGCACACCGCGCGCACCGCCGTGGCGCTGCTGCGGCGGGCGCATTTTCCGCTGATCGAGCTCGCCGTCCCGCGCAGCCTCGACGAGGTGCGCGAGCAGATCCGGACCGTGGCGGGCGCCGTCGGCGAGCCCGAGCGCGGCGAGCGCATGATCGCCGACATCGACGGCAAACTCTCCGGCATGGCGAGCACGGCGCCGGCGACGCGGCGGCGCGCGCTGGTGCTCAACCCGAACGGCTTTACCGCCGGGTCGAACTCGCTGGTCGACAAGATCATCACGGCGGCCGGGCTCAAGAACATGGCGCCGGCGCTTGGTGTGGGCAATTACGGCCAGGTGCCGCTCGAATCGGTGGTCACCGGCCGTCCCGATGTCCTGATCCTCAATGCGCGCCGCGACGGGCCGCCGTCGCTGGCGACCGAGCTGCTGCAGCATCCGGTGCTGACGAAAATGTCCGGCGAGACCCGGCTGGTCGTGCTGCCGGCGCGGCTGTGGACCTGCGGCGGTCCCGCCGTGATCGAGGCGATCGAGCGTCTGCATCGCGTGGCGCTCGAGCCTTGGCCCGCGGGAGCGTCGCGGTGAGGTCCTCCTGGAAACTTTCCTGGGCGCACGACCGCGCGCCGCCGCGCCATGCCGCGCTGCTTGCCGCCCTCGCCGTGCTGGTTGTCGTGCTGCTCTCCGCGTCGCTCGCCATCGGCTACGCGCCGCTCGATCTGACGCAGGCGGCCCGCGACGCGCTGGCCGGAAGATCCACGCTCGGCGCCCTGGTGCTCACCGAGCTGCGCCTGCCCCGCGCCCTGCTCGGCGGGCTCGTCGGCTTCAGCCTGGGGATCACCGGGGCGGCCATGCAGGGCCTGATGCGCAATCCCCTCGCCGAGCCCGGCATCGTCGGCGTCTCCGGCGCCGCCGCCTTCGGCGCGGTGACGATGTTCTATTTCGGCGTCGCCGGCGCGCTGTCGCTGGCGCTGCCGCTCGGCGGCATTGCCGGCGCCTTCGCGGCGACGCTGGCGCTGTTCGCGCTTGCCGGCCGCGGCGCCGGCACGATGACGCTGATCCTCGCCGGCGTTGCCATCAACAGCTTTGCCGCCGCGCTCACCTCGCTGGCGCTCAACCTCGCGCCCAACCCGTTCGCCATCGCCGAGATCGTGTTCTGGCTGATGGGCTCGTTCGCCGACCGCAGCCTTCCTTATGTTTATCTGGTGCTGCCGCTGATGCTCGCCGGCTGGGGCCTGTTGATCGCCTCGGGTCCGGCGCTCGACGCGCTCACGCTCGGCGAGGACACGGCAAAGAGTCTCGGCTTCGATCTCGGCCGGCTGCGCGTCAAACTGGTCGGCGGCGCGGCGCTTGCGGTCGGCAGCGCCGTCGCGGTGACCGGCGCCATCGGTTTCGTCGGCCTGGTGGTGCCGCATCTGCTGCGCCCGCTGGTCGGCCACCGTCCCGGCCGCCTGCTGCTGGTGAGCGGGCTCGGGGGCGCGGCGTTGACGCTTGCCGCCGACATCGTGGTGCGGGTGCTGCCGATCCGGCCGGAGCTCAAGCTCGGCGTGGTGACGGCGCTGATCGGCGCGCCCTTCCTGTTCAGCCTGATCTGGCGGCTGCGCGAGGAGGCCTGATGGACATCGAGGCGACCGGCATTGCGCTCCGCTACGGCGAGACGCCGGTCCTCGCCGGCGTCGACCTCGCGCTCAGCGCCGGCGAGATGGTCGGTCTGATCGGCGCCAACGGATCGGGCAAGACGACGCTGTTGCGCGCGCTCGCCAATCTGCGCGCGCCGGAGGAGGGAAAGGTGCGCTACGACGGCCGCACCGCCCGCGAGATCGGCGGCCGCGCGCTCGCCCGGCAGATCGCCTATCTGGCGCAGGGCGGCAGCGTGCATTGGACCATGCGGGTCGAGACCCTGGTGGCGCTCGGGCGGCTGCCGCACCGGCGCCCGTTCCAGGGGCACGGCGCTTCCGATCGCACCGCGATCGAACGCGCCATGGCTGCCGCCGATGTCAGCGGCCTGCGCCACCGCACCATGGCGCAGGTGTCGGGCGGCGAGCGCATGCGCGTGCTGCTGGCGCGCGCCTTCGCGGTCGAGGCCGACATGCTGCTGGCCGACGAGCCGACCGCCGCGCTCGATCCCCTGCATCAGCTCGGCGTCATGGAGCTGTTGCGCCGAACCACCCATCAGGGCCGCGGCGTGCTGGTGGTGCTCCACGACCTCACCCTGGCGGCGCGATTCTGCGACCGCCTGGTCCTGCTCGCCGGAGGCGGCGTGCTGGCGCAGGGCCGGCCGGCCGACGTGCTCACCGACCGCAACCTCGCCGTTGCCTATGGGGTCGAGGTGGTGCGCGGCGAGCGCGACGGGGTGCCGTATCTGGTGCCGTGGGCGGCATCGACGAAAACTGGAGGAACCGCATGACCGGCGCTGCCGCAGATTTCGCGTTTCTCGCCTCCCAGATGGAGGATGCCGAGGCCGGCTGGAGCCTCGGGAGTTTCGGCGCCATCGCGGAGTTCACCCGCGACGCCGACGAGCCGGTCGCGCTCGGGCGCGACGCATCCGGCCTGTCCGCGGTGACCGGCCGTGGCGGCATCCGCATTGCGAGGACCGAAGGCCTGCAGCTGTTCGCCTCGGAATCCCCCACCAGGGAGAGCTGGAACCAGCGCGTCTCGCTGTGCCTGCCGGGAGAGGCTTGCCGGATGAGCGGGCGCAAAGTCCTGACCGAACTCGGGCCCGACCACGAAGCGCTGCGCGCCATCGACCGCGACGCCGTGCTGTTCGACCTCGGGCTCGACACGGTGCAGGCGGATATCTGCATCAGGACGGCCGACCCGGCGGTGATCGCCGGCCTGCGTGCGGAGGTCGGGCGGCCGGCCTTCGCGCCGGCAAGCACCGCCATGGCCACGATCCTGGCGGCGAGCCCGCATCGCGTGTTCATCAGCCGTTGCGGCCGCATCGAGGTATTTCAGCCGATCCCGCCGGCCGGCGGCCGCAGCCCCGACGGCCCCCACACCCACGTGCTGCCGCGCCTGCTGCAGCACCGCCGCACCCATGCGGCCACCGAGCCGGTGCCCGAGGGCTTGGTGCCGTGCGTGCACCTCTATCCGGCGCATCCCACCAAGGATCAGATGGGCCGCCTGCGCGCGTTCGATTCCGCCCGCCACGCGGCCTTCCAGCAGACGCTGGAGCGCTTCGGCGATCCGCGCACGGTCGCGCTCAAGCAGCGTGTCGCCGCTGCGGTCGCGGCTGGCGAGGATCCTGCGGTCGTCCCGGTCATCAACGATCGGTTCGCCCGTGCCGGGATCCGCATCGTGCTGCGGCAGCTGACAGTGGCGAACCGGCCCGCGCCTTCTCTGCCCGCCTGGATGGCGCTGCACGAGCGGGCGGATCATGCGGATGGGGAGCTCGAGGTCGACGCCGAGCGCGACGGACATTAGTCTGCGGGCCGGGAAAACGACCGGGGGCAGGGGCATGGCATTGCGTTTCGACGGACGGGTGGCGATCGTCACCGGCGCAGGCGGCGGGCTCGGACGCTCGCATGCGCTGGCGCTTGCGGCGCGCGGCGCCCGGGTGGTGGTGAACGATCTCGGCGGCGCCACCGACGGGACCGGCGGCACCGGGGAGGCCGCCGGGCGGGTGGCGGCAGAAATCCGCGCGGCCGGCGGCGAGGCGATCGCCGACACCGCCTCGGTCACCGATTCCGCCGCGGTCGAGCGCATGGTCGCGGCCGCGACGGCGCAATGGGGCCGCGTCGACATCCTGGTCAACAATGCCGGCATCTTGCGCGACAAGAGCTTTGCCAAGATGGAGCTCGACGATTTTTGCGCCGTGCTCGACGTGCACGTGATGGGCGCGGTGAACTGCACCAAGGCGGTGTGGGAGATCATGCGGACGCAGAGCTACGGCCGCGTGGTGATGACCACCTCAGCGTCCGGTCTCTACGGCAATTTCGGCCAGGCCAACTACAGCGCCGCCAAGATGGCGCTGGTCGGGCTGATGCAGACGCTCGGGCTCGAAGGGCTGAAGCACAATATCAGGGTCAACTGCCTGGCGCCGGCGGCGACCACGCGGATGACGGAGAACCTGTTTCCGCCCGAGCAGGCGGCGCTGCTCACCCCCGAGGCGGTGACACCGGGTCTGCTGGCGCTGGTCGCCGAGGAGGCGCCGACCCGGATGATTCTTGCCGCCGGTGCCGGCGGCTTCGAGCGCGCCTGGGTGACGCTGACGCAAGGCGTGCATGTCGCGCCCGGCGCCGAGGCGGCGGAGCAGGTGCTGGCCCGCCTCGCCGACATTTCCCGCCGCGACGGCGACATCGTCCCCGACAACGCCATGGGGCAGGGTGCGATCGAGCTCGCCAAGGCGGGCCGGGCCGGGGCCCCGGCATGAGCGATCCCGCCCGCGCGCTGTCGGGGCTCCGCGTGCTCGACTTCACCACCACGATCGCCGGGCCGCATTGCACCCGCATGCTCGCCGATCTCGGCGCCGAGGTGATCAAGATCGAGGGGCCGGAAGGCGACATGATGCGCAGTCGCATGCCGCTGCGCAACGGCGCCAGCACCTCGTTCGGCCAGCTCAATGCCGGCAAGAAGAGCGTCGTGCTCGACATGAAGGAGCCGGAGGCCATCGTGGCGGTCCGCCGTCTCGCCGGGCGCGCCGACGTGGTGGTGGAAAATTTCCGGCCCGGCGTCATGCAGCGGTTCGGCCTCGATTTCGCGGCGCTTGCCGCCGTCAATCCAAGGCTCGTCTACTGCGCGATCTCCGGCTACGGCCAGACCGGGCCGTCGTCGCAGCTGCCGGCCTACGCGCCGGTGATCCACGCGACCTCGGGCTACGACCTCGCGCACCTTTCCTATCAGGAGCACCGTCCGCGACCGGAGAATTGCGGGGTCTACATCGCCGATGTGCTGTCGGGAACTTACGCGTTCGGCGCCATCCTGGCGGCGCTGCGCCAGCGCGACGCGACCGGGCGCGGCCAGCTGGTCGACGTCTCCATGCTCGAAAGCATGCTGACCCTGACGCTGAGCGAGATGCAGGCCGCGCAGTTCCGGGTGCCGCCGCCCGGCCGCGCCCTGTTCGGGCCGGTCGCGACCGCCGACGGCTTCATCAACGTGGCGGTCGCCAGCGAGCGCACGTTTCAGGGCCTTGCCGCGACGGCCGGCCGCAAGGACTGGCTGACCGACCCGCGCTTTGCCGCCTATGCGGATCGCCGCGCCAACTGGGGCGAGCTGATGGACCAGTTCGAGGCGTGGTCGAAACAACTCTCCAATGCCGAGTGCCTGGCGGCGCTCGACCGCAACGGCGTGCCCGCTGCCGCCTACCGCACGGTGCGCGAGGCGATGAGCGACCCGCAGCTCGCCCATCGCGGCGCGTTCTCCGAGGTGCACGACGCCGGCGGAACTTTTCTGGCGCTGAACCCGCCGTTCCGCATGTCGGGCTCGCAGGTGCGTGCCGGGGGGCACGCAGCGGCGCTGGGCGAGCACACCCGCGCCGTGCTGCGCGAGGCCGGCTGCTCCGACGCGGAGATCGAGGCGCTGACCAGGTCGGCGGGGGCGGCGCGATCCATGACGGAGTGATTGTTTGGTACGCCGCCTTCGGCAAGCTCCTCCCTCCCCCCGCTCTTGCGGCGGGGAGGGATGGGGTGGGGGGTCAGCCGCGCGCTCGGAGCAAATAATAGTCCCCCCACCCCGACCGCCTTCGCTTCGCTCAGGCAGTCGACCCTCCCCGCCAACGGGCGGGAGGGTAGACTCGCGGCCCGGCGGTGCCCAACAGGTCGCGCGTTACTTTTTGCGATGTCACTGAGACCGGACAGTTTTCGGAATGAGCCGCGCCGATGTGAGCCGGCGTCCATCCGTCACGTCAGATAGCGCTTGAGGATCGAGGCTCCGAGCGAGTATTTCGGATCGACCATGTTGCCGACGCGCATCCGTCCGGCCTGGGTCATCAGGAAATAGGCTTCCATGGTGTCGAAGCCGAAATCCTCGACCAGCCAGTAGATCAGCTCGCGATAGGCGATGCGCGCGGCGTCCTCCATCGGGCGGGCGCTGCCGATCGCCATGAAAAAATTCTCGTTCTCGATGCGCGGCCAGGAGATCTTCCAGCCCTTGATCAGGTCGACCTGGATGGTCACGGTGGCCGAGATTTCTACCGCGACGCCGCACAGCTCGCCGTCGCCCTGGGTGCCGTGACAGTCGCCGAGAAACAGATAGGCGTCCTTGTGCTGCACCGGGAAGTACACGACGGCGCCCGGCGCCACGTCGGGAACGTCCATGTTGCCGCCATAGTAGTCCGGCTGCAGCGAGGTGATCGCTTCGATCTCCGGAGAGACCCCGAGGGTGCCGATGAACGGCTCGTAGGGGAGCGTGATTTTCGAGTTGAACTTGATGCCCTGCTCGGTGACCTCCATCTTCTTCACCCGTTCCGCCAGCGGCGGGTTGAGCATCGCGGTGTTGCCGGTGGCGACGAGCCCGCCGAACTCGGGGATCAGCGCCGTCGTCCCGGCGGGCTGCGAGCCGCGCGGCTTGATCGACTGGATGTGGACGCAGAGCACGTCGCCCTTCTCGGCGCCGGTCACCGCGATCGGCCCGCATTGCGGATTGACGAACGGCATCTGCAGGATTTTCGTCGGGCTGTCGCTTTCCGAGGTGATCCTGTTCTCGAACGCGTCCTTGGTCTCGGCCACCACCACGTCGCCGGGCGCGATGCGCAGCACCGGCTCCGCATAGGGACCGTAGACGTAGTGGTACTTGCCCTGGGCCTTCTCGGTGAGCTCGTGCCGGCGCCTCGCCGCGCCCTTGGCGACGCCCTTGCGCGCCATGTAGGTCGTCTTCAACCATTCGCTCATTGATGCTCTCCCTGGTCGATGCAAGATGTGTTGGCTCCGCCGCTCAGGGCCGGGAAACCTCGTCGCCGAGGGTGCCGCCGCCGCGCCAGGCGATCATGATATTGCCCAGCACGATGAGCAGCATGAAGGGCAGGATGGTCCAGACCGCCGGGGCCGCCCCGGGGATTCCCAGCCGCGAGGCGGCCTCCTGCAGGATCAGCGTCGACAGCGGCGCCAACGCCATCACGGCGAAGAAATTCTCCGACGTGATCTTCACCACGGCGGAGAACATCAGGTATTGCATCACGGTGATCATGACGCAGCCGGTGACCAGCGACAGCACGACGGTCGGCATGGCGAAAAACTGATCGATCGGGGGCAGCGCCCTTGTGGCGGGAAGAACCCCGCCTTCGACCAGCGCGGAGAGTGCCCCCACCGCGACGAGGCCGACGATCGAGGTCGCCAGCACGACGAGACCGGTGACCCGCATCTTCTCCATGACGGTTTGTGCCCGACGGTTCCATGGGTGGAACTCGGCCAGCAGGTTGCGCGTCGCCATGGATGCGGCGCACGCGACCGTCACGGCGACGAACGGCGCGCTCTGCGCCGCCGGGTAGAACCAGACCGCCACCAGGAACCCGATCAGCACCACCGCCATGCCGGCCATGCGCAACTCGCTGACGCGCCGGCCGAGCCACCATCCGAGCCCGATGGTCAGCAGGATGTTGAGCCGCATGAACACGCTGGCGTCGGCCGGCGGCACGTACATCAGCATCATGTAGTAGAACATCTCGCCGAGGATCGTGGTGGTGCCGTAGGCCCAGGTCTGCGGTGCCAGCATGATGCGCAGCGCGTTGGTCCCCGGCCCGGCGATGACCAGCAGCGAGATCGCGCCGACCAGGAAGGCCTCGAGCAGGAAGGCGGTCGGATGGATGCCGAGGCTCACCCCGGCCGCATAGATCAGGTTGAGGATCGCGATCACCCACAGATAGGCGAACGCCTCCCACCATCCGGTCGATGTCATGAAGGCCGGTCCTTGGGCTTCCCGTCCGCTTGGTGGCGCGAACGTTGTCGTCTTGCGGGAAGGACCTGAATTTATTCGACATGCTCTGTCAACCGGCCGCGAGACGCCCTGCATGGCAGGCATGTCATTTCAATTCGAGTGCGTGGCAGAATTCGATGATCGGCGCTCGAACGAATGGGCTTTGGCGTCGACTTGACTTCTTGCGTGTAGATGCAATCCGTACGCGCATGGCGCAATGATGGAGGGTCTTCTGGAGAACCCGTCCAGGCCGACCCCGGCGCTTCAGGCTGCGGCCCGGCGCCGCTTCGCCCGCAACCCGGCGCAATGAACGGATTCAGGCCGGTCAACCCATCAGCCTGGAAAGCACCTCGACGAAGCGGTCGGCGTCGGCCTCGTCGTTGTAGGCATGCGGGCTGATGCGCAGGCGCCCGAGCCGCGGCGCCACGTAGATCTGCGCGGCGGCGAGCCGCTCGATCAGGTCCTCGGGCATGCCGCCGGGAAACGCCAGGCTGAGGATATGCGGGGCGCGCAGGCGCTCGTCGGGCAGCAGCGCGCCGGTAACCGCCAGGCCCGCGGCGATCCGTCCGGTGAGCGCGCGCAGGCGCTCGACCACCGCCGCCGATCCCCATTGCGCCACCAACTCCATGCCAACCGCGGCCATCTCCAGCGAGACGAAATGGTCGCGCTCGCCCATGTCGAAGCGCCGCGCGGTCGGGGCGAACCCGGTGTCGCGCAGATACGGCGCCCGCTCCGAGGTGACGCTGCGGCGGCCGTAGCTCGTCTGCTCCAGCGGCACGCCGTCCTGGTGGCGTTTCGCCACATAAAGGAAGGCGCGGCCATAGGGGCCGAGCACCCATTTGTAGGTGGGAAACACCAGGAAATCCGGATCGAGCCTGCCGACGTCGAGCGGCATCACGCCGACGCTGTGGGTGGCGTCGACCAGGAGCCCTGCGCCCTGGCGGCGCAGCGCCGGCGCGATACGGTCGAGGTCGACGAGGCCGCCGTCCGACCAGTGCACCGAGGAGATCGACGCCAGCCCGACCGGCGGCCCGCCCGGCCGCTCGATCGCCGCCAGCACCGCGGAGGTCCAGTCGCCGTCGCCGGGGCGCGCCACCGTCTCGACGACGAAACCCTGCGCCGGCGCCCGCGTCGTCCATTCGAGCACCGGCGAGGAATGATCGTCGCCGAGCAGCAGCACCCGCGAGCCGGCCGGCGGAGCAAACAGTTTCGCTGCGGTAGCGACGCCGTAGCTCACCGATGAGATCAGCGCGACGTCGTCGGGGTCCGCGTTGATCAGCGCAGCCGCCGCGCGCCGGGCGCGCTGGTGCTGCTCGGCGGCAAAAGCGGCATCGAGCTTCCACGGCTGGCCCTTGCGGGCGACCCCGATGCGGCCCGCCTCCTGGCTCGCCAGCGGCAGCGGGCTCCATGAGGCGGCATTGAGGAAGCAGACATCGCGCGGAATGTCGAACAGTGCTCTTTGCGAAGGCAGCATGTGCTACGAGCCGACCTTCTCGCGCTCGACCGCGCGCCAGCCGATGTCGCGGCGACAGAAACCGTCCGGCCATGTGATCCGGTCGACCGCCGCATAGGCGCGCTCGCGCGCCTCGCGGACGGTGTCGCCGAGCGCGCTGACGCCGAGCACGCGGCCGCCATTGGCGAGAATGCGGCCGCCTTCGGCCCTGGTGCCGGCGTGAAAAATTTCCACGCCCTCCACCCCGGCCGCCGCATCCAGGCCCTCGATCAACGAGCCCCTGGCGTAATCTCCCGGATAGCCCTTGGCGGCCATCACCACGGTCAGCGCCGCATCGTCGTACCAGCGCAGATCGAAATTCTTCAGGACGCCGTCCCGCGCGCCGATCAGCGCCGGCACCAGGTCGGACATCAGGCGCAGCATCAGCACCTGGCACTCCGGATCGCCGAAGCGGACGTTGAACTCGATCAGCTTTGGCCCCTCCGCCCCGATCATCAGGCCGGCGTACAGGACGCCGCGGAACGGCGCGCCCATCCGCTTCATCGCCGACAAGGTCGGCGTGACGATCTCCGCCATGGTCCGCCGCGTCATCTCGGCGGTCATCACCGGCGCCGGCGAGTAGGCGCCCATGCCGCCGGTATTGGGCCCGAGATCGCCGTCGAAGGCGCGCTTGTGGTCCTGCGCCGAGGCGAGCGGGATCGCGGTCTCGCCGTCGGCGAGCGCGAAGAACGAGGCCTCCTCGCCGGCCAGGAATTCCTCGATCACGACCTCCGCCCCGGCGGCGCCGAGCGCGCCCTGGAACATCATGTCGATCGCGGCCTCCGCCTCGGCGACCGTCGCGGCGACCACGACGCCCTTGCCCGCCGCGAGCCCGTCGGCCTTGACGACGATCGGCGCGCCCCTCTGCCGCACATAGTCCTTGGCGGGCACTGCTGCGGCGAAGCGCTCGTAGGCGGCGGTCGGGATGCGGTTCTCCCGGCACAGGTCCTTGGTGAATCCCTTGGACCCTTCGAGCCGCGCCGCCGCCCTGGTCGGGCCGAAAGTCTTGATCCCGGCGGCCTCCAGATCGTCGACGATGCCGGCAACCAGCGGCGCTTCCGGGCCGACCACGACGAAGTCGATTCCCTTGACCTTGCAGAAGGCGATCACTGCCGCGTGGTCGGCGATGTCGAGGGATACGAGCTCGGCCTCGCGGGCGATCCCGGCATTTCCCGGCGCGCAATAGAAGCGCTCGACGAGCGGGCTTCCGGCGATCTTCCAGGCCAGCGCATGCTCGCGGCCGCCGGAGCCGAGGAGGAGGATGTTCATGGGGGGCGGTGCGGCTCATCCGGTTGCGCGTCGTGGTGTAGCATGGCACGACCCGCCCGCAAGAGATTCGGGAAATGACCGACGCGCCGCGCATCAATGTGGTGGAACTCACCGTGTCCGAGCTCTCGGCGGCGCTCAAGCGCACGGTCGAGGACGGCCTTCGGCTACGTGCGGGTGCGCGGCGAGATCTCCGGCTATCGCGGGCCGCATTCGTCGGGCCATGGCTATTTCGCCCTCAAGGACGAGGGCGCCAGGATCGAGGCGGTGGTGTGGAAGGGCACGTTCGCCCGGCTGCGCTTCAAGCCCGAGGAGGGCCTGGAGGTGATCGCCACCGGGCGGCTCACCACCTATCCGGGCCGCTCCAACTACCAGATCGTGATCGACCAGATCGAGCCGGCCGGCATCGGCGCGCTGATGGCGCTGCTCGAGGAGCGCAAGCGCAGGCTCGCCGCCGAGGGCCTGTTCGAGGCGGCGCGCAAGCAGCCGCTGCCGTTCCTGCCGCGACGTGATCGGCGTCGTCACCTCGCCGACCGGCGCGGTGATCCGCGACATCCTGCACCGCCTCGCCGACCGCTTTCCCCGCCACGTGCTGGTCTGGCCGGTGCGGGTGCAGGGCGAGGGCGCCGCCGAGCAGGTGGCGGCGGCGATCCGCGGCTTCAATGCGCTCGGCAAGGTCGGCCCGGTGCCGCGGCCCGATCTCCTGATCGTGGCGCGCGGCGGCGGCTCGCTCGAGGATCTGTGGGCGTTCAACGAGGAGATCGTGGTGCGCGCGGCCGCCGACAGCATGATCCCGCTGATCTCCGCGGTCGGCCACGAGACCGACACCACGCTGATCGATTTCGTCTCCGACCGGCGCGCGCCGACGCCGACCGCGGCGGCCGAGATGGCGGTGCCGGTGCGCGCCGAGCTGATGGTGCAGATCGACGGCCTGGCACGGCGCAGCTTCGCCTGCTGGCGCCGCGCCATGGAGGGACGGCGGACCGAGCTGCGCTCGGCGGCGCGCGCGCTGCCGAGCGCCGACACGCTGCTGGCGGTGCCGCGGCAGAAGCTCGACGCCTTGGCCGACCGGCTGCCGCGCGCGCTGAGGGCCAATGCGCAGATCCATCACACGCATTACAACCGCGTGGCCGGACGGCTCACCGTGCAGACGCTGCGCGCGCGCATCGAGCGCGAGGACAAGCAGCTCACCGCGATGATCGCGCGGGCGCGCCATTGCGTGCGCGTGCTGAAGGAGCGGCGCGGGGAAAAATTCCATGTCGTGGCGGCCCGCCTCGCCGCCAGCCTGCGCGCCAATGTGGATGCCCATCGCGCCCGGATCGGCCGCGGCCGCGAGCGGACCGAGGCATTGGGGGAGCGCGCCCGCCGGGCGACGCAGAATTTGATCGAGCGCCGCGGCGCCATGCTGGAGCGCTCGGCGCAGCTCCTCAACGCGCTCTCCTATCACGGCGTGCTGGCGCGCGGCTTTGCCCTGGTGCGCGACCCCGAGGGCCGGCCGGTCCGGCAGGCCGCGCTGGTGGCCGCGGGAATGCGTCTCGACATCGAGTTCTCCGACGGCCATGTCGGCGCGGTCGCCGAGGCGCCGGGCGCGGTGCCGGCGCCGTCGCCGCCCAAACCGCGCGCACGGCGCGACACCAGCGATCCCGGGCAGGGAAGCCTGTTCGGGTCGTGACGGGCCTGACCGGCGCCGATTGATTGCTCGACATGCCCAGCCTGCAGGCCCGCGTCATCGAGCTCCTGCTCCCGCTCTCGGGATTCCGGCGGCTGCTTGCCAGCGAGGAGTCTTTTCGTCGCGGCCTCCCGCGGATCAGCCGGCGCGGGCCGGCGCTGCCGTCGCCGCGCATGCGCCGGCGGTTCGCGATCTCCGAGCGCGAGGCGCACGGCTCGCGCGTGTTCACGGTCGCGCCGCGACCGGCGGCCGGCCGCAGCCATATTCTGTTCCTGCACGGCGGCGGCTATTTCTGCGACATCACGGCCGCCCACTGGAGCATCGTCGGCCGGCTGATACGGCGGACCGGCGCCACCGTCACGGTGCCGCTCTATCCGCTTGCGCCGCAACACAATGTTACCGACGTGCTGGCGCTGCTGCTGCCGCTCTGTCGTGCCCTGACGGCGGAGGTCGGCGCCGGATCTCTCACCCTGATGGGTGATTCGTCGGGCGGCGGCATCAGTCTCGCCCTGGCGCAGCTGTTGCGCGATCGCGGCGAACCGTTGCCGGCGAGCCTGGTGCTGCTGTCACCGTGGCTCGACGCCACCCTGTCCGATCCGAGCCAGCCGGGACTCGCCGGGACGGATCGGCTGCTCGCGATCCCGGGCACGCGGGTCGCCGGCGCCATGTATGCAGGCGATCTCGACCCCGCGGATCCCCGGGTCAGTCCGCTGTTCGGCAGCACCGCCGGTCTGCCGCCGATCGCGGTCTTCAACGGCACCCACGACCTGCTCCATCCGGACGGTCGGCGGCTCCGCGACAAGGCTGCGCGCGAGGGCGCGAGCCTTGCCTATTACGAGTACGCGGGCCTGTTCCACGTCTGGCTCGGCGTGCCAATCCCGGAATCGGCGCAGGCCATCGACGAGATCGCGACCTTCATCGGTGCCGACGATATCCATCGAATATGACGCCGGGATGGATCGAATCCCGGGGGAAGCGGGTTTCGCCCGGGACACTGCCCGCGAGCGCGCCCATGCCCAGTCTGCCGACCCGCATCGTCGAATGGCTGCTGCCGCTCACGGGAAACAAGCGCCTGCTCGCCAGCGAGGCTTCGCTGAGGGCGGCGCTCCCGCGGCTGCGGCGCCGGGGGCCGGCGCTTCCCTCGCGCCGCATGCGCCGCCGCTTCCACGTTCAAGAGCGAGTGATCCATGGTGCGCGCACGTTCACCGTTGCACCGCGCAGCAACGCGACGGCATCCCACATCCTCTATCTGCACGGCGGCGGCTATTACGCCGACATCCTGCCGTCGCACTGGTGGTTCATCGGCCGCCTGGTGCAGCGCACCGGCGCGAGCGTCACGGTGCCGCTCTATCCGCTCGCGCCCGAGCACACCGTCCTCGACGTGCTCGACGTCACGCTGCCGCTCGCCCGAGCGCTGACCGCGGAGGTCGGCCAGGCCAACCTCACGATGATGGGCGAATCGGCGGGCGGCGGGCTGGCGCTGGCGCTCGCCGAGCAGCTGCGCGACGAAAAACTGCCGCTGCCGCGAAGGCTGGTGCTGATCGCGCCGTGGCTCGACCTCACCCTGTCGGACCCACGACAGCCGCAGCTTGCCGCCGAGGATCCGCTGCTCGACCTGCCCGGTGCCCGGGCAGCGGGCCGGATGTATGCGGGAAAAGTTCCGCCGACCGACCCGAAGGTGAGCCCGCTGTTCGGCACGCTGCACGGCCTGCCGCCGACGTCGGTGTTCACCGGAACCCACGACCTGGTGAATGCGGACGCCTGTCGCCTCGCCGAGAAGGCCGCCGACGAAGGCCTGTGGCTCGAATTTCACGAATATGGCGGCCTGTTCCACGCCTTCGTCCTGGCGCCGATCCCGGAAGCAACGCAAGCGCTCGACGAGATCGCGCAATTCATCGGGCCGCAGAATATGGGGCCGCCTCAAGAGGTCTTGGCGACGCGGCGCTCGCTGCCGATGACGTAGGCGACCCGCGGAAGGAAGCGGATTGCCGCCGCGATGATCGTCCAGCTCGCCAGCAGCGTTGCGGCGAACACGATTGTCGCCTTGACGACCGCCGGCAGCGCGAAGCCCAGCATGGCGTACATGAACCACACGACGAAGACGTAGTGGATCAGATAGATGCCGTAGGCACATTCTCTCAGGCTGTCGAGCAGCGGCACCTGGCGGCGCCCGAAGCCCAGGCAGAGCGCGATCACGAACAGGCAGCTGGTCCCGCAGGCGGGTACGAAGCTCAGAGGCGCCAAGGCCCGAAACCGGGAAGTGAGCAGCGGCAGTGCCGCGGGCGCTGTTGCGGATTTGAGGGCGAGCACCGAGGTGGGCAAATAGGGCCGAGTTAACATTTCTGTTGAACCCAACACACTATGAGCTGGTCCTGCGCGCAGAAATCGTATTTTTAATCAATCTCGGCGTAAAGCATCAATCTAGCAAAATTGCAACGTAACATTGATCTAGGTCAAAGCAGCTGCCTCACAATGCGCGATCATTATAGTGGTGGACGAGGGCGGTTTGGAAAATCCGGCTCTTGTTTGCCCGACAACGGCGAAAGGAGGCAAGACTATGGAAAAGTCAGAATTTGTCGCAAGGATCGCAAAGCGGATCGATGCCAAATCCGATACCGTGGAAGCAATCGTGGACGCCACGCTGGCTGAAGTGATGGCGCCCGCCGTCTTTGTCCAGCCTGGCGAACGTCCCCGCCTTCTGGCGGACAACAACTGCAACAACAACTGTCTGTCGGAGGCGGCGCGCCAACAGCCTGGCCGCAGCTTCTAATAGACGACCCGCGTCCTTCTGCGGCGTCAGTGCGGTTTCGGCCGGCTGCAGCTGGCGCCCCCTTTTTTCGTCAGTCGAGAGGGGATATGGCCATGAAATCCGCAAAGTGGGACGTGACGACCAAGTGCAATCTGCGATGCAAGCATTGCTCGGTTGCGGACATGTACTTCGGCGGCGGGACGCCCGCCGCCCAGGCGACGTTGGATGAGAAACTCCTCCTGGTCGATCGCCTCGCGGATGGCGGCGTTACGCAATTATCATTGCTGGGTGGTGAGCCGCTGACACTGGGCGAAGATCTGTTCGCGTTGCTGCGTCGCGCCCGGGAGCGCCGCGTTGCCGTCAGCCTCGTCACCAACGGCCTCCTCCTGAATCCCGACGTCTCGCGTCGACTGATCGATCATGGTCTCGCCAACCTGGTCGTCAGTATCGAAAGTCCGCGCGCAGATATCCACAACCAAATTCGTGGGAAGCGTACCTTTGAGCGGACGATGCCAAATATCGAGACATTTCTCCGTCTGCGCGACGGTGCGCGAGGCCCCAGGGTGACAATCAATACCGTTCTGAACCGCCCGAATCGTCCAACATTCGCCGACATGATTCCATTCTGTCGAGACTTGGGAGCAGACCAATGGAACGCCCTGACCCTAAACTATATCGGTTCCGCTGGCGAGAACCTCGACAGGTTGGCGCTTTCGCAGAAGGAGCATACGGATGTCGCTATGGAAATCGGGGTACGCTTGAAATCCGGCGAGCTTGCCACGGGAGATCTCAAGATCAATTTCACCATCGTTTGTCCTTTGGTGTGGGAGTACTTATCCAGTAAATATGGGGTATCCCTGCCGCAGCCGGAGATCTGTTGCAGTGCGAGCACATCGCTCGTCTACCTGTCGCCCGCGGGTGAACTCTATTTGTGCGACCGTGTTCACAGCAGCGGCTACGAGGACGCACCGCTTGAAACCACATCGATGCGGCCCGCGAGCCTCTTATCGCAAACGTTCGAGGATATTTGGAATAGCAGGCAATTCGTCGAGATGTATGACTTCGTCAATCGCGCCGAGACCTACGCCAAATTTGAACCATGCAATCGTTGCAAGTATCTGCATGACAGATCATGCAATCCATGCCCGCTACAATCGTTTAGGGATGACGAAATTCGCTATGAGGAGTGCCTGAAGGCTGAAGCGTACCTGGGCGATATCAGCATTCGCGCAGATAAGCCCAGGACGAGCTGGGAGGAATTGCATCAATTCGAAGCAGCTCCACGGCCGCTTGTCGAGCTCTCCTGGCTCGAGCGCGTGCGGAATGTTTATCCCATAAAGAAAGATGGGGTACGGCGCTCGCCCCAGCCCAATGACGAAACTCTCCTCATGCATCCGCAATCAGCTGAGGTCATCAGGATCAACGCTATGGCGACCCAGATCTGGGATTCGATCACCGGCTCGGTGACAACGCAGAAGGTGTTGGGTCAGGCGATAGACACTTACCAATGCGTGGGCCAGACGCTTAAACGCGACGTGAGCGGCAGCCGCTCCGAGGCATTCGGATTCGACATGGTGCTCCCTTTCATCCGTCTCCTCGAGGAGAAGGGTTTCATCGGGTTCGAGGGCCGAGCGCGGACAGTCTACTGCTGGACAGAAAATCGCGCACGACGACCACAGTGAGGCGCAGTCTCAAACTGTGCGCGCACGCGCCAGGGTCATCCGCCGTGATGTAGTCGCCAATCCAAGCCAGATCTGCGCGTTGAGGCGGCGCTGAAGAAACTGATCCCTTGCAGCCAAGTGCAGCCATCGCTAGGCCGGCAGGGCTCGGCCCGCGGGCCATGGCGGCTTTCGAGATCGCCCCAGCCGTCAAAGACGCATGGGCGGGCCGGGAAGTGGCCTTGCTGGGGCGGTCCGGTGCCACGAGGCGGTCACATAGGGAGCACCCCCGGCGCGGTTACCTGGAAGTTTACCTAGCGCTCAATCGTTTGATCGTAGTTCCGGTATCTATTTGACAATATGGCGCAGGCGATCGACGAGATCGCGACCTTCATCGGCGCCGACGGCATTCCTCGGATGTGAGGCCGGCGTGGATTGAGGCGATCGCAGCCTTCATCGGACGTGATGCGGCATCAAGAGCCTCACGAGGTCTTGGAAGCGATGCGGCGCTCGCTGCCAATGATGTAGGCGACCCGCGGAAGGAAGCGGATTGCCGCCGCGATGATCGTCCAGCTCGCCAGCAGCGTTGCGGCGAACACGATCGTCGCCTTGACGACCGCCGGCAGCGCGAAGCCCAGCATGGCGTACTGGAACCACACGATGAAGACGTAGTGGACCAGATACATGCCGTAGGCACACTCCCTCAGGCTGTCGAGCAGCGGCACCTGGCGGCGCCCGAAGCGCAGGCAGAGCGCGATCGCCAAGAGGCAGCTGGCGCCGCAGGCGGGTACGAAGCTCAGATCGGCGATCAGCTGCACGCCGACCGGGGCCGGAACATTTCCCATGGTCAGCGCGGTAAGGCCCAGCCAGGCGAGCATGGTCACCAGCGCGGCGGCGAGCCAGACCGGCCAGCGGCGGACCAGCACGCCGTCGACGGCGAACAGCCCGCGGTCCAGCCCGTAGGCGCCGATACCCATGCCGGCGAAGAAATAGAAACCGTAGTGCAGCGGACGGCAGCGCTGGAAGGAGATCGGCCCGACGTGAATCCATTCCCACGGCGTGAAGGCGAGCGCCAGCGGCACATAGGCGACAACGCCGACCCCCAGCATGATGACGAAATAGCGGGCCGGCGTGTCGGCGACCGAGGCGGAGAATCGCGCCAGCGCGTCGCCAAGCGGTCGGGCGACGGCGAACAGCGCGGCGGCGGCGAGGCCGCCCACCATCAGCACCTCGAGAAACCACACCGGCCCGGTCGGCCAGAACGGCAGCGCCAGATAATGCTGCCAATAGGTCGCGACGCTGCCGTCGAGGGCGGTCTGCAGATAGGTCGGATAGTGCGCGATCGGGATGAGCAGCGTCACCACCAGCATGAACGGCAGGCCGAGGCGGACCAGGCGGTCGATGAGGAACACCTTCGCGCCCTTGCGCAGCAGGCTCGGCCATACAAACAGGCCGGACAGGAAGAAGAACATCGACATCAGGAAGACGTCCTGCCAGGCGCAGAACAGGTCGAAGCCGAACCAGCGGTCGCTGTCGACGATCGGAAAGCTGCGCCAGCGATAGGTCGGAAGATCGAAGGCGAACGGCTTGGCCGGCAGGAAGTCGAGATAGGCAAGCACCGAATGAAACGCCAGCACGACCAGGATGACGACAGCCCGAAGGTTGTTGAGTGCCAGGCTCGGTCCGGACATCCTGCTGCTCGCCATCAAGCGCCGGCGACTGGTTCAGGAAATCGCGCGCGCCTCGCGCTCCGCCGGACCTTGCCTCCAGCATGCCTTCGGCCGACGTGAAAGGAAAGCCGCGCCGGGCCGGCAAGAGCTGCGATGGACGCCGCAGAAACAGCTCGGCGCAACCTTCGGTTCATGCGGGTCCCGTGGGCTTCTCCCGCGGCGGCCCCATCAGGGCGGGCTGAAAAAGCACCGCCGCCGCCATGGTGCATACCAGCGCCAGCGCCATCAGCTTGCCCATGCTCGACGTGCCCGGATGGCTCGACAGCCACAGGCTGCCGAATGCGGTCGCGGTGGTCATGGCGCTGAAGATCACCGCCCGCGACAGGCTCGACTGCACCAGCGCGGTTTTTCCGCTGCGCCACGCCATGATGTAATAGATCTTGAAGGCGACGCCGACGCCGAGCAGCAGCGGCAGGGCGATGACGTTGGCGAAGTTCAGCGGCAGATCGATGATGACGCAGATCTCCAGCGTCACGATGCCGGCGACGATCAGCGGCACCAGCGTGAGCAGGACGTCGATGGTCCGCTTCAAGGTGATCCACAACAGGACGGCGATCGCCGACAGCGCAAATATCCCCGCCAGGACGAAGGCGTGGACGACGGTGTTGGCGGCCTCGAACAGCAGGATCGCGGGCCCGGTCGAGTTCGGCTCGATCGGCAGCACGGCGGTCACGAAGTTGCGCAGCACCGTGGTGTCGTCGGGGTCGCCCTTGGGCAGGACCTGGACCCGCGCAACTCCGTCCGCCGCCACCCAGGCCTGGGCGATCTCGGGCGGGATGGTCTGCGTGGTGATGTGCTCGGGCTTGAGCCCCTTGCGCAACTGGTCCAGCGAGATCTTCAGCGGCTCGACTATCGCCTTGTCGGCGCGCTGGCGGTAGACCGGCTCGGCCTTGGCGAGGCGTGTCAGCAGCCCGGACAGGCGGGTCGCCGCATCGGCACCGGTTCCCCTGTTGCCGGCGCCGACCTTGGCCAGATGGTCGGCGGTCGCCGTCAGGGCGTCGATGATCTCCTTGTCGCCCGGCGGCGGGTCGGTCTCCTTGGGATTGAGCCCGGCGTCGATCTTTTCGGCGGCCTCGCCGATCAGCGCAAGCTTGGCGTCCTGGTCGGCGGGCACGAAGCTCGCCAGCGTGCGGGCCTGGGAGACCTCCGGCAGCGCCGCCACCTTCTGGGCGATCGCGCTGGCCGCGGCGAGATCGGGCGCCATGATCTCGATCGCATTGGCGCCGGCGTCGGGGTCCCTGCGCAGCTCCAGGAAGGTCGCGACCGATTCGACTTTCGGGCTGCGCAGATGCAGCGGATTGAAATCGAACGGCAGGTAGAGGAGCAGCGGCGAGCCGAGCACCACGACCAGGACCGTGGTGACGATGACGCCGACGCGATGCCGCGTCAGGAAGTGATCGACCGGCGCCAGCGCGGCAAATCCCATCGGATGCGGCTCGGCCGGCGGGTTGAGCACGGTGAGCAGCGCCGGCAGCAGCGTGATGCTGGTGAAGAACGCGACGATCATGCCGGTCCCGGCGATCTCGCCGAGCTCGCCGAGGCCGCGATAGGCGGTGGGCACGAACGAGCAGAACCCGACCGCGGTGGCGACCGCCGCGAGCGCCAGGGGCCCGCCCGCCTTGAGCGCCGCGCTGGTCAGCGCGGTGTGCAGATCCGGATAGTCGTGGCGCTCGGCGCGATAGCGCACGCTGAACTGGATGCCGAAGTCGACGCCGAGGCCGACGAACAGCATGAAGAACGCCACCGAGATTACGTTCAAAGCGCCGACCAGCAGGAGCCCGAGCGCCGTCGAGATGGCGAGGCCGACCACCAGGCAGACCACCACGGCCACGATGATGCGTGCCGAATGCAGCGCCAGCCACAGGATCACCAGGACCGCAAGGAGCGACACGGTGATGTTGATCTCGGCGTTCTCCTTGATGGTGCCGAACTCGTCGTCGTTGATCGGTGCCAGCCCGGTCAGCCGCACCCGCGCCTGGTAGTCTGGGCCGAGCTTGAGGTCCGCCGCGGTGCGCACGATCGCATTGGTGGCGGCCCGGCCCGGCTCCAGCGCGGTGAAGTCGAGCACCGGATCGACCTCGATGAAGCGCCGCAGGTCGTGCGGCTCCGCCGGCTTGCCGCTCGCCAGCACGCGCCAGGAGAAGCTCGCCGGCCGGTCGGCGAGAACGGCGTCGACAGTGTCGGCCGCGAAGGTCATGGGCCGCGTCATCGCATCGAGCTCGAGCTCCTTGCGCTCGACCCCAAGCAACCCGAACGACAGCGCATCGAGCGAGCCGCGCAGGCTCGGATCGAGGCTCAGCGTCTCCAGGAGATCGTTCGCCTTGGCGAGTCCGTCGGTGACCTTCCTGACCTCGTCGGTCGCCAGGAAGAGGAAGCCGTTGCGCTCGAAGAACTCGCCGCTCTGCGGCAGACGCACCGACTTGATGAGGTTCTGGTGCGTCGTGAGCGCGGCGGCGAGCCTGGCGGTCGCCTGCTCGGCAAGCTCCGGCGTCGGCGCGTCGACAACCACCAGGATCTCGCGTTGCGGGAACGCCTTGTCGAAAGTGGACGCGCGCTGCGCCCACGGCAGGTCGTTCGGGAAGAGATCGTTGATGTTGGTCTTGATGGCGAAGTTGCGCGCCGCATAGACCCCGGATCCGGCCGCCAGCAGCAATGCCAGCACGATGACCCAGAAGGGATGTCGACTGCACAGATCGACGACGCGAACGATGGATGATCTCAACATGCTGTCTCGGTCTTCAGTCCAATTCGTGCCGGGAAATGCAATACCGTGCGGATGGCCTGGGGCAGGGGGTCTTTGAGCACGTTAGCCGCGCCGTGTCCAAAGTTTATGGCGGTGCGAAAGGGGTGAAATACCGTGCATGGTGAACAACATGGGGTTGCGCCGGATTGGCGATCGCCGCCCGTCCGACAGTCGCGCCGGAGCGGTCGCCAAGGTAATGATGCGGACCCCGGATGGATCGGGGGTGCGGCACCATCACGCGGGTCCCGGGCGGGCCAATCGACGCGCCGGCGCGGCTATCGCTTGAGCCATTCCGGCACGCGCCGGAATGCATCGCTGCGCGCCGCCGGATTGGTGCCCACATGGGCGCGCCGCGAGCCGTCGGCGGTGAACGCGAGCTGGACGACCGGCAGGCCGGGCTGATCGAAGTCGTGGTGCGCGCCCGCATAGACGACGACCGCGGCGCGGGCGCTGCGCCCGCGGGCACCGGCGACCATCTGCTCGCAGTACGTCGACGGCGCCCAGTCGTCGGCCGACCCGAGGAGGAGCAGCGTCGGTACGCGGGCGCTCCAGGCGGTTTCGCCGAGCCGGCGGCAGCCCGGATAGAGCGCGACAGCCGAGCGGAATTCGCGGCCGTCGACCTTGGCCGGACGGGGTCCGCGGCGGACTGTCCATAGCGCCGCCGCGCCGCCGTTCGCCCAGCCGAGCAGCGACACGCGATCGCCGATCACGAAGTCCTGGTGCTGCAGCCAGAGGCGCGCGGCGTGCGCGTCGCCGACCCGCTCGCGCGCGGTGCGCACCACCCGGTTGCGGGTGTCGCATTGCGACGACTGGCCGCGCGTGGCGTAACTGTCGGGAAACAGAACGACGAATCCCGCCTCGCTCAGCCGCTCGCCCCAGTCGCTGTAGCGCTTGGCGATCGCGCCCGACGGCCCGGCCAGACCGCCGCAACTGTGCAGCGCGACGACCGCCGGAAAGGGTCCGGCTCCGTCCGGCCGATAGAGCGTCGCCCGCAGGATGCCTTCGCCGAGCGGGATATCGACCTCGACCGGGCCGGCCATCGCGGCCGTGGCACTGCCCAGCATGGCGATGATCAGGGCGGCAAGAAAATGCATGCGACGAGATTCCGCTGACCCCGCGAATCTAGCACGGGCGCCGCGTTGCGCTTTGGTGGGCGGGATCACGATTCGGTGGGTTTTCCCGGCGACGGCAAATGGTTATCTTGACGCCGGAATGTTTCGGGTTCGCCGGAGGTCGCACGTGCTCAACCGTTACGATCGGTCACCGCCCATGGCGGGCGAAGCGGAGGTCAAATTCCTCGATGGTGACTTTCGCGTGATCAAGCCCGGAGCCTTCGTGCGCTGCGCCGTCACCGGCGTGCCGATCCCGCTCGAGGAGCTCAAGTACTGGAACGTCGAGTTGCAGGAAGCTTATGCGAGCCCCGAGGTGGTCATCCAGCGCCACCAGTCGGTGGGGACGAAGCGCAGCTCCTGACCGCGCGCGGTGCTCTGGCGGATCTCGCAGCAAGCACGAACCTTCGGAACGCCTCGTCTTCCTCGACGACAAGAGTGACCGGGAGCACCCGGCTGCGCTCGGCGAGCGCCGCATGGGCGGCGGTCCCGCGCAGGCGGACGAAATCCTTTTCCGTCGTCACCGGCTGCAGGCCGTGGCGATCCGCCTCGGCGAGCAGGGCGGAGGCCTCGGCGGCGGTATAATGGTGATGGTCGCCGAATCGGCGCCTGAGCGGGGCGGCGATTCCGGCCTCGGCCAGCGTGGCGAAGAACTTCTGCGGGTCGCCGATCCCCGCAAAGGCCAGGACCTTGGCGTCCGCCAGGGCGGCAACCGCTGGCGAATCGGGTACCAGGCGGCCGTGGAATACCGGCAGCCCGCGTCGTGCCGCAGCCTCGAGGACGGTCGCCGCGTTCGTCGGATCGCCGATCGCCAGAACCGCGTGGGCGCGCCCGAGCTGGGCGTCGAGCGGGGCGCGCAGCGGGCCCGCCGGAAAGACCCGTGCGTTGCCGATGCCGTTGCGGCCGTCGATCACCAGGATGGCCAAATCCTTGGCGAGCGCCGGGTTCTGGAAGCCGTCGTCCATGACGATCACGCCGGCCCCCGCGGCAATCGCGGCGCGCGCGCCGGTAACACGATCGGCGGCCACTATTGTCGGCGCCACCCGGGCGAGCAGCAGCGGCTCGTCGCCGACCTCGTCCGCGGTGTGCCGTGCCGGGTCGACGGCGACCGGCCCCGCCAGGCGCCCGCCGTAGCCGCGGCTGAGGAATGCCGGCCGTTCGCCCGCCGCAATCAGCAGCCGTGCTGCGGCCAGCGCGGTCGGCGTCTTGCCGGCTCCGCCGAGCGTCGGATTGCCGACGCACAGCACCGGCACGCCGACGGCCGCTCCGGACGCTGCGAGACGCCGGGCGGCGACCGCGCCGTAGGCTGCGGCGGCCGGCGCGAGCAGCGCCGCCGCGAGGCCCGCCTTGCGCCACCAGAAACCCGGCGAGCGCATGCTACGACCCATCCCGATCAGGTGTAATCGGGATGGGTCGTAGAATCGTTGAGTGGCGCATGTCCCTGTCGGCGAACCGGTATCCACTTCGCCGGAACATGACTCCTTGCTGGCGCATGTCCTTGTCGGCGAACCGGTATCCACTTCGCCGGAACATGCGCTAGCGCTGCTCGAGGTGCAGCTGCATCAGATAGGGCTCGAGCGCCGCCAGCGTGCTCTTGAGCGCGCCGCCGAGCGCCTCGACGGTCTTCTGCGCCGCGTCGGCCACCGCCTTGCGCCTGGCCGCGTCGGTGAGCAACGCGCCGAAGCGCACCGCGAGCTTGCCGCCGTCGGCCACCTCCTCGGCGCCGTGGGCGTCGTCGAGCGCCGCATAGATCTCGGAAAAGTTCCACACATGCGGGCCGTGCAGGATGGCGGCGCCGAGCTTGGCAGCCTCGATCGGGTTCTGCCCGCCATGCCGCACCAACGATCCGCCCATGAACACGATCGGGGCCAGCCGATAGATGAGGCCGAGCTCGCCGATCGTGTCGGCGATATAGACCTCGCTGGTACGGTCGGGCAGGCGGCCTTCCGAGCGCAGCGCCGCCGGCAGGCCCGCCACCTTGGCGATGTCGATGATCCCCGGGCCGCGCTCGGGATGGCGCGGCACCACGATGGTGAGCAGGCCGGGAAACGACCGGCGCAGGCGCCGATGCGCCTCGATCACCAATGCCTCCTCGCCCGGATGGGTGGAGGCCGCCGCCATGATCGGCCGCCTGCCGACGGCATTGCGCATGGCGGAGAATTTCTCGCCGTCGACCGGCGGGGCCGGAACGTCGAGCTTGAGATTTCCGGTCATGCTGACCCGCGGCGCGCCGAGCTCGCCGTAGCGCTCCGCATCCATCGCCGATTGCGCGAGGCAGAGGTCGAAGCGGCCGAGCAGCGTCGAGATCGTCGCCGGAACGTAGCGCCAGCGGGCGAACGACTGCTCCGACAGGCGGCCGTTGACCAGGATCAGCGGGATATTGCGCGCGGCGCTTTCCAGGATCAGGTTCGGCCACAGGTCGGACTCGACAAAAAGCCCGAGATTGGGCCGCCAGTGATCGAGAAAACGCGCGATGAATTTCGGCGCGTCGATCGGGACGAACTGATGGATCGCTCCGGGCGGCAGGCGCTTCTCGGCGAGTTGTGCCGACGTCACGGTGCCCGAGGTGACCAGCATGCTGAAGCCGCGCGCCCGGATCTGCTCGATCAGCGGGATGGCGCCCAGTATCTCGCCGACGCTGGCGCCGTGCGCCCAGACCAGCGGTCCGGGCGGCCGCTCCACCCGGGTCTCGCCGCGGCGCTCGGCGATGCGCCCGGCATGCTCCTTGCCGTGCTTGAGCCGATTGTTGAGCAGGATGGGCGCGAACGGCGTCGCCGCCACCGCGAGGCCGCGATAGGACCGCAAGGTGAGCGGCAGATGGTCAATCACGGCCGGCATCGGAGTTCTTGCGGTCCACCATCGCATAGGCCCGCGCGGTCGCCCGGTTGAGAGCGGCCTCGACGTCGAGGCGAAAGCGCTCCAGCGTCGGGTCGTCGGCGTCGCGGGGCACCCGGATCGGATCCCCGACGACGACGGCAGCGCGGCCGAACGGCAGGTTGATCGCGGAACGATCCCAAGTGTCGACCTCGAGGCGGTGACGCGTTGCAATCGCGATCGGATAGATCGGTCGGCCGGACTTGCGTGCCAGCATCACGATTCCCAGTCCCGCCACCCGCGAGACTTTCGGCACGTCGGCCGTCAGCGCCATGATATAGCCTTCCTTGAGCGCCGCGACCATGGCGACGAATGCCGAGACCCCGCCTTTGCGGCTGAAATCGCCGCCGTGGTTGCCCGACCCGCGTACCGTCTTGATCCCGAGCATCTCGGCGGTGATCGCATTGACCTCGCCGTCCCGGTGCCGCGAGATCAGCACTTTCACCCGGTCTTGCGGCCGCCTGACGAACGGCGTCAGGAAATGCTGGCCGTGCCACATGGCGAGGATGATCGGATGGTCCCGATCGACCCGCGCGTAGATGTCGGCCGGCTCGAGCGTGACCCGGGTGGTCCACCATACCAGCTTCAGATAGAACGCGCCGAACGCGCCGATCGCCACCCGGATCCAGCGCGCATGCGCGAGACGCTTCCTCCACCACGGCATGTGCGCCCGCCCGTCAGGAAGCCGGCCGGGCGGTCTTGTCGTCCGGATCGAGCAGCCGATGCAGGTGAACGATGAAATAGCGCATGTGCGCATTGTCCACGGTGTGCTGGGCTTTCGCCCTCCAGGCGCGATGGGCGCTGGCGTAGCTCGGATAGATGCCGACGATGTCGAGCTTGTCGAGGTCCTTGAAGTGGACGTCCTCGAGGCTGTCGAGCTCGCCGCCGAATACCAGGTGAAGCAGTTGCTTCGCTGCAATCTTGTCCGACACGAATCTGATCCCTCAATCGCGGACCGCACGATCGCGGTGTGGGCGATCCTGCGCGTCGGCGAACGCTAGTGCACCAATTCCGAAGTTCGCATCACTTCGCGGCACCCTCTCGTGCGAACTTCGGAATCAAGAGGTGATGCACTAGCAACTTTATGATTCTAGTGCGGTTTTTGGATTTGAAGTTCCGATGACGAGCGCGCGGCACAACTGATCGGAACTTCAAATCCACCGCACTAGGGCCGTCAGCCGAGCTCGGCCCGCCGATCGTGCATGAGCTCGATGAGCTTCGCATGGCGCTCGCGGCCCGCCGCGACGAGCGCGCCGTGCACCGGAACGGCCCGATTGTATGTCAGTGCTCGACCGTCGAGCGTCGTCAACGCCCCGCCGGCTTCGTGCACCAAAAGATCGGCCGCCGCAAGGTCCCAGTCGCGACTCGACCCCGACGCAAAGGCCGCATCGAGCGTGCCTTGCGCGACCCGGGCGAGGCGGAGCGCCAGCGAATATATCTTGGGGCTCTGAACCGCGTCGGGCACCACGCGTCCCACCACGTCGAGGGTGCGTTTGGGGCCGGCCGCGCGGGTGCCCGCAAGCGTGCTGCCCGCGGTCGCCCGGATCACAGCGCCGTTGAGCGTGGCGCCGGCGCCGGCCCCCGCCAGGAACAGCGACTGCTCGACGGGAGCGAGCACCGCGGCGATCACCGGGCGGCCATCCTCGACCAGCGCCACCGCGATCGACCAGTCCGGACGCCCGCCCATGAAGGCGCGCGTCCCGTCGATCGGATCGACCACCCAGACCAGGCGGGCCGCCAGCCGTGACTGATCGTCGTGGCTTTCCTCCGACAGCCAGGCGCAGCCCGGCAGCGCCTCGCCGAGGCGCCGGCGCAGCAGGCGGTCGACCGCCATGTCGGCTTCGGTGACCGGCGAGCCGTCGGCCTTGGTCCAGTGCGGTACCGCCTTGTCGAAGCGGGTCAGTGCCAGCGCTCCCGCCTCGCGCACGGAGGCTGCGAGATGCTCCGCCAGCGCGACGCGGTCGACGACGTCGTCACTCGCCCGCAACGGTCAGCCCTTCCATCCGCACCGTCGGCGCGTTGGTGCCGTAGCGGAACTCGAGATCGTTGGCCGGCTCGAGCGCGGCGAACATGTCGATGAGATGCCCGGCGATCGTCACCTCGCTGACCGGAAAGGTCAGCTTGCCGTTCTCGATCCAGAATCCCGCAGCGCCGCGGCTGTAGTCGCCGGTCACCAGGTTGGCGCCCATGCCGATCAGGTCGGTGACATAGAAGCCTTCCCTGATGTCGGCGATCAGCGCCTCGGGGCTGACGGCGCCGGCTTCCAGATAGAGATTGGTCGACCCCGGGCTCGGCGACGAGGAGACGCTGCGCTGGGCATGGCCGGTGGTCTTCATGCCGAGCTCGCGTGCCGTGGAACTGTCGAGCAGCCAGGTGACGAGCACGCCGTCCTCCACGATGGCGAGCCGCCGGCCCAAGACGCCCTCGCCGTCGAACGGGCGCGAGCGCAGGCCGCGCGGCCGCAGCGGATCGTCGACGATGCGGATGCCCGGCCGGAACAGCTTTTCGCCGAGCTTGTCGCGGAGGAAGCTGGTCTTGCGGGCGATCGCCGAGCCGTTGACGGCCGAGGCGAGATGACCGAGGAGCGAGCCTGCAATGCGCGGCTCGAACACGACCGGAACCTTGCCGGTCGGCACTTTTCGCGGGTTGACGCGCTTGACCGCGCGCTCGCCGGCCTTGCGCCCGACCGCGTCGGCGGCGTCGAGGTCGGCGGCGTGCAGCGCCGAGGAGAAGTCGTAGTCGCGCTCCATTCCGGTGCCTTCGCCGGAAATCGCCGTCATCGAGAATCCGTGATTGGACCCGAGATAGGCGCCGCGAAACCCCCGGCTGGTGACCAGCACCATGCCGCCGATCCCGGCCCCGGCCGAGGCCCCGCCCGACTTGGTGACGCCGGGCACCGCGAGCCCGGCGGCCTCGGCCGCCAGCGCCAGCTTTTCCAGGTCGCTCACCGACGGAACGTTCTCGTCGATCAGGTCGAGATCAGGAATTGTCCGCGTCAGAACCTCGTCGTCGGCGAGCCCGGCGAACCTGTCCTCCGGCGCCGCCCGCGCCATGGCGACAGCGCGCTCGGCGAGCGCGTCGGCTCCGTCGCCGGCGATGTCGTTGGTGGAGACCACGGCCTGCCGCTGCCCGACCAGGACGCGCAGCCCGACGTCGTCGCTTTCCGATCGCTGCGTCTCCTCGACGGCGCCGTCGCGCACGTCGACGGAGAGCGACATCGAGCGCAACGCCACCGCGTCCGCCGCGTCGGCGCCGGCCCGGCGCGCGGCGTCGACGAGACGTTCGGCAAGGCCCATCAGGGCCGATTGGTCGAGGAGCGATGACATGAGGCGGAGGCTCCGTTGGCTTTCTTGCCGGAGGGCGGCTGGCGTGCGCCTCACATGTGGCCGAACGGCGCCCGGTTCAAGTGGAATTGGCGAGGCATACCAGGATGCCTTGTCGTCTCGAGGTCGCCTGCCTTGTCTGCCGTTGAATAACGATTGCTCTGCGGCTGGCCCGCGCGACGCCGGCTTCCTCGGTGCAGGGACGGAATGAGATGTCCCGGAGTAACCGCCTTGACCCCGGCGCGAGAGCTGCGTCAACAATAGGTCAAGCGTCCGCGGGGCCGACGCCGCAACACGAGGGCGATCAAGGAGGACATCATGATGCGCTTCGGGAAAATCCGCTGCCTGTGCTGCGGTTCTGCCTCCGGCGGAGCGACCGTGAGCCGCCGCAGCTTCGTCACCGGCGCGGCGGCGCTCGGCGCCGTGGCGGCGACCGGCGCCGGATTTGGGCCGTTGGCGCGGGCCCAGGGCGCGCCGCACCGCATCGACGTCCACCACCACATCTCGCCGCCGACCTGGCTCGACGCCGTCAAATCGGCGAAATACGCCAATCCGCCGATGGCGAACTGGTCGCCGCAAAAGTCCCTCGACGACATGGACAAGGCCGGCGTCGCCACCAGCATGACGTCGCCGACCACGCCGCAGGTCGGCTTCCTCGGCCGGCCGGACGCTGCGCGCGTCGCCCGCGAGTCGAACGAATACGCCGGCAAGCTGATGGCCGACCATCCCGGCCGCTTCGGGCTGTTCGCCATGCTGCCGATGCCCCACGTGGACGAGAGCCTGAAGGAGATCGCCTACGCCTTCGACACCCTGAAGGCCGACGGCATCGGCATGATGACGAGTTATGGCGACAAGTGGCTCGGCTATCCGGAATTCACCCCGATCTTCGACGAGCTCAATCGCCGCAAGGCGACCGTCTACACCCATCCGACCGGCGCCAACTGCTGCGTCAACCTGGTGCAGGGCCTGCCCGAGACCATCGTCGAGTACGGCGCCGACACCACCCGCACCATCGCCAGCCTGATCTTCAGCGGCGCGGCGCAGCGCTACCCCGACATCAACTTCATCTTCTCGCACGGCGGCGGCGTGCTCACCGCGGTCGCCGAGCGGTTCCAGGTCCAGATGGTGACCACCCCGCCCTACAAGGACAAGTTCACCCGCGAGAGTGTCGACCGCGAGCTCAAGCGCTTCTATTACGATACCGCGCAGATCTCCAATGCGGTGACCATCGGCGCGCTCACCAGGCTGGTTCCGGTCTCGCAGATCGTGTTCGGCTCCGACTATCCGTATCGGGCCGCGATCGACCACGTGAACGGTCTCGCCACCGCGCTCAGCGCCGCCGACCGCAAGGTGGTCGACCGCGACAACGCGTTGCGCATCCTGCCGCGGCTGAGAACGGCGTGACGCGGCGCCGGCAATCCGGGCGGCAGCGAAGCTGCCGCCGCAGGCTGTCGCTGCAAGCTGTCGGTAGCAGGCTTGGCGGGATTGCCGGCTGCTGATACGATGGAGCGAGCATCAACCGTGGCGGGCACTCGTGGTGCCGAATTTCAATGAACCGACGAATTACCCGGACGGCGGCTCGCCCGGAGTGACGGATCACCCGGACGGCGGCTCGCCCGGAGTAGCGTTTCTGCGCGGGGGTTCCACTCCTCAACTCGTGTGGAACCAATTACCGGACCCCCAGGATGGGCTGCGGTTCGCTCCCCCGCGCGGCGCGGACGACGGCTCGCCCGGAGTGCATCTGCCCGGCGGTTGCACCTCTCAACTCGTCTGGAACCAGTTGCCGGACCCGCTGGATGTGCTGCGGGAGAAGGCAGCTTTGTTGGCCGCCTGGCGGCACGCGGACGATCTTCTCTGGCACGCTCCCAGTCCGGCAGGGCCGCCGCCCCCCTGGGTCGCGGACGATCGGGCGACCAACGCGTTGTCGATGCTCGAGAACTTCGCCGCGGGCCTCCACACCCACAGCGGCTGACGTCTTGAGGCGATCAGGAGCGGTTGCGGGAGCGCGTTGCGCGTCCCGCCGCGCTGTCAGCGGGCCGTGGCATCTGCTGATCCGCCATAGCGAAGGGTCAGCCGCTCGATCGCCTCGTCGCTGATCTTGCCGACCAGCGGGCCCGGATTGCCGAGCCGCGCTCCCCGCGCCAGGGCGTCGAGGCCGGCAACCCCGGCAATCGCCGGCCATGGCGGATTGTCGCCAGGCTCGCCGAGATTGCGCAGGATTGTCCCGGCCAGCTCCGGAATGATGCTCCAGGCCAGGGCCGCGCCGATCCTGATGAGGTTGAGCGCGGTGCGCAGCACCGTCGCGGCCCGGGCGCGGTCGGTCCCGATCGCCGACCAGGGCGCCTCACCCGTCAGGTAGACATTGGCGAGCGAGAAGATGCCCCGGGTTTCGGCCGCGGCCCGGCGAAACGCGAGGTCGAGGTGGCAGGCGCGCAGCAGCGCCACCCGTCGGCCAAGCTCGTCGGCGAGCGCGTGCTCCGGCGCTCCGGCTTCCCCTTCGGTCGGCACCGTGCCGTCGAAATGCCGCGCCGCGAAGGTCAGGCAGCGGTTGACCAGGTTGCCGAGCGTATCGGCGAGATCCTTGTTCACACCTTCGGCGAACCGCGCCACGGTGAAATCGGTGTCGGCGGTCTCCGGCGCGTTGGCGGTCAGCCACCAGCGCCAGAAGTCGGCCGGATACTCGGCGAGCGCCGCATCGGTGAAGATGCCGCGGCGCCGGCTGGTGGAGAACTTGTCGCCCGCATAGCCGAGCCAATGGAATCCCTTGATGACGTCCACCGTCTTCCATGGCTCGCCCGAGCCGGCCAGCGTCGAGGGAAAGCTGACGGCGTGGAACGGCACGTTGTCCTTGCCGAGGAACTGCAGGTAACGGACGTCGTCGGCGTCCCACCACCATTGCCGCCAGTCGCGGTGCGCCGGATCCTCGTCGGCCCACGCCTTGGTGGTCGCCAGATAGGCGATGGGGGCGTCGAACCAGACGTAGAACACCTTGCCCTCGAAGCCCGGGCGGGGCACCGGTACGCCCCATGCGAGGTCGCGGGTGATGCAGCGGTCGCGCAGGTCCGCCGTCAGCAGGCTCTTCGCCAGCGCGGTCACGAAGGGCGGCCAGCCGGTCCGGCCGTCCACCCAGTCGCGCAGCCGCTCGACCAGCAGCGACTGGCGCAGAAACAGGTGCCGGCTGGTGCGCAGCGTCAGCTCGGTGCTGCCGGAGAGTGCCGATCGCGGCGCGATCAGGTCGACCGGGTCGAGCAGGCTGCCGCAGCCGTCGCACTGGTCGCCGCGTGCGCAATCAAAGCGGCAATGCGGACAGGTTCCCTCGACGTAGCGATCGGGCAGAAAACGCCGATCCGCCGCCGACCAGACCTGCTGGACCTCGCGCTCGTCGATCAGCCCGTTGGCCTCGAGGCGGCGGTAGAAATGTTTGGTCAGCTCGTGGTTCTGCGCCGACGAGCTGCGACCGAAATGGTCGAAGCTCAGGCCGAAGCGTCGATAGATGTCGGCCTGCACGGCATGCTGGCGCTCGCAATAGGTGCCGACGTCGAGGCCGGCCTCGTGGGCCGCGAGCTCGGCCGGCGTGCCGTGCTCGTCGGTCGCGCAGATGAACAGGACGTCGTCGCCGATCTGCCGGCGAAAGCGGGCATGCACGTCGGCGGGCAGCAGCGAGCCCGCCAGGTTGCCGATGTGCTTGACGCCGTTGATGTAGGGCAGCGCGCTGGTGATCAGGATCTTCGCCATGGGTCGCTCCGTTCACGACAGCGGCGCCGAACCCCTGACAAGCAAAAAGCCCTTCCGCGAGGGCCGGAAGGGCTTGGATTCGGCGCCTGTTGGCGTGAAGCGCGGCTATCCCGTCCGGCCGGATGGAGTGCGGTCGGGCCGGCGCATTCGTGCGCAACGGGCGGGCAAGGGGCTCATCGTGACCCTCATGGACGATCGACGCCGATCGGGGAACTTAAACGCTTTGTCGCGCGGCGCAAGCACCGGGTTCATGACAATGGTCGGGCGCGCCGCAACCTCTCATCAATCATTTCCGGCAACGGCGCGTCAATCATGTGGAATGAAGCAAGTCGGGATACCGGCGATTAACCAGCGATTTTAAGGCTATTCCGACGGGTCTTCGCCATACTCGCGCTCAACGTCCGGAAGCGAAAGAACTAACCGGCAGGGAGCGTATCGTGAGGCGTCATTCCGATCTCGGCAGGAGCTTGCCTGTCGGGTCGGGCCGCGCGCTGCGGCTCGACCCCCAGGCTCTCCCGGTCCGCTTCACCGCGCAGGACGCGGGGGCGGACCAGCGGCTGCGCACGGTCGAGCTTTCTCGCGAGCGCGTCGTGCTGCACCGGGTGGTCAGCGGCATCCGCATGGCGGTCAACGTCGCGGTCGCCTCGTTCCTCGGCGTCGCGGTGCGCCTGCTGCCCGAAGGCGTCACCATCTCGCTCGAGCATCGCGATCCGGCTCTCTCGGTGCCGCTGTTCCACGCCGAGGATTCGACCGACGTCGTCGCCGAATGGCAGCTCTGGGCCCGCGTGTTCGCATTGCCGCTGCTGGTCGTCGACAAGTCGGGCTCGCTGCGCGAGCCGTTTCGCCGGATCGGCGCGGTTCGCGTCGGCCCGCCGGCGCCCCGCCGGCGCCGGCGCAATGCTGTGCGGGCGCGGCGCCCGACCTTCCTGATGCGGCGGCGCTGCGGCGTGGTTGCCCGCGCGGCGGTGGTGTGTCGCGGCGAGCGCGAGATCATCGCGCGCGATTAGCCGACGCGTCCCACGGCGGCGTCGACAACGAGCGCGGCGAACAGGATCAATCCGGCGTCGCGGTTCGACTTGAACACCTTCAGGCAATTGGCGCCGTCGGCGATGTCGAGGCGATGGATCTGCCAGCCGAGATGCAGCGCGAACGCTGCGAGCCCGAGCCCGAACATGGCGCCGGCGCCGGCGAGATATCCGGCAGTGCCGATCAGGGCGACGGCGAGCGCGTAGAAGACCGCGAGCGCCGGCCTGGTCTGATCGGCGAACAGGCGGGCGGTCGACTTGATGCCGATCAGCGCGTCGTCGTCGCGATCCTGATGCGCATAGATCGTGTCGTAGCCGATCACCCAGGCGATCGAGCCCGCGTAGAGCACGATCGCCGGCGCGTCGAGCCTGCCGAACACCGCCGCCCAGCCCATCAGCGCGCCCCAGGAAAACGCCAGGCCGAGGCCCACTTGCGGCCACCACGTCACCCGCTTCATGAACGGGTAGACGGCGACGATGGCGAGCGAGGCGATGCCGGCGAGAATCGTGAAGCGGTTGAACGAGGCGAGCACCGCGAGCCCAATCAGCGCCTGGGCGCCGAGAAAAACCGCCGCCGCCCGGGCGCTGACCTGGCCGGAGGGGATCGGCCGCGAGCGCGTGCGCTCGACGAGGGCGTCGAGGTCGCGGTCGACCAGATCATTCCAGGTGCAGCCGGCGCCGCGCATGGCGATCGCGCCGATTGCGAACAACACGAGATGCCACGGGTCGGGGCCCCGCCATCCGGCATGAACCGCGGCCAGCGCCGCCGACCACCAGCACGGCAGCAGCAGCAGCCACGATCCGATCGGGCGATCGGCGCGGGCAAGCCGCAGATAAGGCCTGGTCGCGACCGGCGCGAAGACGTCGACCCAATTGCCGGTCGCATCGGCGACCGGACGATGGGCCTCGCTCATTGGGCGAGCTGCGTCCCCGACAGCGTATCGAAGATGCCCTTGCCGGTCTTGGTCGTCTCCGGCGTCGGCACCGCGCGCACGCCGAGCGCCTCGCCGAGACCGGTACCGCGCGGCCGGCCTTCCGGGCCTGCCTCGGCGGAGCAGACCTTGTGCTGGGTCGCCGTGGTCTTGGCGTGATTGGCCTTGGTTTCGGCGATCGCCGTGGGAGGGATTCCGCAGGCCGCCTGGTTGGTGGTGAGATATTTCACCACTTTCGCCTCGGCGTCGGCGAAACGCTTGAACAGGCCGCAGATCTCCTCGCGTCCGGCCTTGCGGGCGACGCCCGCCTGGATCGCCTGGGCGCGTTTCTGGGCGTCCTCGCGCAACGGCGCGAACTGCGCCAGGCAGGGTGGCGGACCTTGCTGCTGTTGTTGCGGAGGCGGAGCTCCGAATTGCGGAGTGCCAGGCCCGAACATCTGCGCGCTCGCCTCGGTCGCCATGGCGATCGCGGCAATCACCACAACCTGCGCCACGCGGTTGAGCGTCATGGCGTTGCCCCTTCTGGTCTCTGTTCCTTGGTGGCGCATCGCTGTGCCACCCTCGCATCAACGCGATGATTCCGGCAGCACCGCGGCAAAGATGCCGAAATTGCCGGTTCGTTCGCCTTCCCGGCAAGCTTCGGCACCCGTCCGCGGTGGCGCCCGTCTCCTGGCAAATCCCAAGCTTCATCAATAAGTTATTTTCGTCCGTCAAGCCACCGGAAAATCGTCGCAAAGGCGCGGGCGGCGGCGCGGCTTCCCTGCCCGGGCCGCGGCCGGTAAACGGTGCCGATGGCCCGCTACGATTTCCGCTCGCCAAGGCTCCATGTCGACGAACCGCTTAAGGCCGGCGTCCGCCTGACGCTCGACGGCCCCCGCGCGAACTATCTCGGCAACGTGCTGCGGCTGCGGCCCGGCGACCCGGTGCTGGTATTCAACGGCAGCGACGGCGAATGGCGGGCGGAGATTCTTGCCGGTCCGCGCAAGTCGGCGGCCCTCACGGTGATCGAGCAGACGCGCGGACAGACAACCGCCGGGGACCTCCACTATCTCTTCGCGCCGCTCAAGCATGCCCGCCTCGACTACATGGTGCAGAAGGCGGTCGAGATGGGCGTCTCGCGCCTGCAACCGGTGCTCACCCGGCACAGCCAGGTCGAGCGCGTCAATCTGGCGCGGATGCGGGCGAACGCGATCGAGGCCGCCGAGCAGTGCGGCATCCTGTCGGTTCCGGCGATCGACGAGCCGATCGGCTTTCGCCAGTTGACCGCTACCTGGCGGCCGGACCGTCTCCTGGTGTTCTGCGACGAGGATGCCGAGGTGACCGATCCGGTGGCGGCGCTCGCGGCGGCACGGCCGGACGCGATCCTCGGGCCCGCGGCGGTGACCGTGCTGGTCGGCCCCGAGGGTGGCTTTGCGGCGGAAGAGCGGGCGGCGCTCGGCGAATTGTCCAACGTGGTCCGCCTCTCGCTCGGCCCCCGCATCCTGCGCGCCGACACCGCGGCGGTGGCGGCTCTTGCCCTGGTCCAGGCGGTGCTCGGCGACTGGCGTTGATTGGTCATAGGTCGGCTCGCATCGCCGGGATTCGCCGTGCCCGACGGAAGCGACAGTTCCGCCGGATTGGCGCCACAATATGTGGACCGGCCGCAAATATTTATCGGCGCAAATTCAGCAACTTGATGAAGCGGCTTGCGACCGGCCTCATTACAGCCGGATTTGATCGCAGCCATGGTTGTTGTTGTAACACGGGGGAGTGCTCGCGATCGATCAATCGTCATCGGAAACAGAACAGGGGTGGATCATGTCCGATGACTACAAATTCGGAATCGAGGAAGAATATTTTCTGGTCGATGCGCAGACCAAGTCGGTAGCGCACGAAATGCCGCAGGCGTTTCTCGCCGCCGCCATGACGGCGACCGGGGGCCAGGTCAAGGGCGAGCTGCTGCAGTCGCAGGTCGAGGTGGCGACGGTTCCCCATGTCGACATGACGGCGGCGCGCGAGGAGCTGCGGCATCTGCGGATGACGCTCGCGGGACATCGCCGGCGAATACGGGCTCGCCATCATGGCGGCCGGGACGCATCCGACCGCGGCCTGGGCGGCCCAGCAGTCGACGCCGGCCGAGCGCTACGCCAATGTGATGCACGACCTGCAGATGCTCGGCCAGCGCAACATGCTGTGCGGCCTGCATGTGCATGTCGAGCTGCCCGATCCGGACGAGCGGGTCGACATGATGATCCGCATGATGCCGTATCTGCCGCTGTTCGTGGCGCTGGCGACCTCCTCGCCGTTCTGGCAGTCGCGGCCGACCGGGCTCAAGGGCTACCGGCTCGCCGCCTACGACGAGCTGCCGCGCACCGGCGTGCCGGAGCTCTTTCGCACGCCCGCCGAGTACAAGGCCTACATCGCGGCGCTGGTGCGCGCCGGCGTGATCGAGGATTCGAGCTATGTGTGGTGGGCGATCCGGCCCTCGCTCAAGCATCCGACGCTGGAGCTGCGCGCGCCCGACTGCTGTACGCGGGTGGAGGATTCGGTCGCCATTGCGGCGCTCTACCGGGCGCTGGCGCGCCATCTGGTGCGCGATCCCTGGCGCAACTGGGATCTCACGGCGGTCAGCCGTGCCATCGTGGTGGAGAACAAGTGGCGGGCGCAGCGCTACGGCGTCACCGGCACCTTCGTCGACGAGGAGCAGGGTTCGGTGGCGGTCACCGAGCAGCTCGACCAGGTGATCGAGGAGGTGCGGCGCGACGCCGAGGCGCTCGGCTGCCTCGCCGAGGTCGAGCACTGCCGCGCCATCGCGGGATCCGGCACCTCTGCGGATGCCCAGCTCGCGGTGTTCGAGGAGGCGCACGAGGCAGGCCACCCCGGCGAGCTCGATCCGCTGCGCGCGGTCACCGACTGGATCGCCGAGGCGACGCTGCAATAACCGGGCAACAGACCTTGCCTCAGCGCCGCGGCCCCCAGGGGCCGCCGGTGCCGGGATCCGTCGGCGGCGGTGCCGGTCCCCACGGCTGCGGGCCGGACGGCGCGCCCGGGCGCGGTGCGCCGAGCTCGACCGGTGGCCGCTCGGGCAGGAACGGCTTGCCCGCCGCCGGCGCGGGGGCGGGCGCGCCCCATGGATTTTGCTCCTCGGCGGCAGAAGTCTGCTCTGCCGGCTCCTCCTCGCTCTCCGGCTCGCCGGGCGGCGGCAGCGCGATCGGCCCGGGATCGTGGCCGCCGGCATACTTGACCAGCGCCTCGACCCGCGCCGCGACCGGCGGATGGGTGTCGAAGATGTTGGTGAAATCCGTGCGCGGATTGTCGATGCACATCTCCATCACGGCCGAGTTGGCGCCTTCGAGATCGCCGCGGCCCTCGATCTTGCGCAGCGCAGAAATCATTGCGTCCGGATTCTTGGTGAGCTCCACCGATCCGGCATCGGCAAGGAACTCCCGGCGGCGCGACAGCGCGAAGCGGATCAGGACCGAGAGGAACCAGGCGATCGCGATCAGCACCACGGCGATGATGATGGCATAGAAGGCGCCGCCCGAGCCCTTGCGGTCGCTGTCGCCGGAGCTGCGCCGGCCGCGCCAAAACATCCCGGACTGGAAGAACATCCGGAACACCAGCTCGGCGAAGAACGAGATCACGCCGGCGATCACCACCGCGATCACCAAGAGCCTGACGTCGCCGTTGCGGATGTGGGTGAGCTCGTGGCCGAGCACGCCTTCGAGCTCGGCATCGTCGAGCGTCTCGATCAGGCCACGCGTCACCGTGACCGAGTACTGTTTTTCATTGAGCCCGCTGGCGAAGGCGTTGAGCGCCGAGGTGTCGACGATCTTCAGCTTCGGCATCGTGATGCCGCGCGAGATGCAGAGGTTCTCCAGCAGATTGTAGAGCCGCGGCTCGTCCTGGCGCGTCACCTCGGTGCCGCCGGTCACCGCGTCGATCAGTGACTGGTGGAACTTGTAGGCGATCAGGATCCACAGGCCGGTGCCGAGCGTCGCCCACGGCAGTGCGTAGAGGAAATCGCGCGCCGCCCTGCGGATCAGCCACTCGAGCCCGGCATCGCCGCCGAGCGCCTCCGCCACCAGCGCCCCGGCGAACACCATGACGTAGACCAGCAGAAAAAGCCCGACCAGCAGCGCGACCGAGCGCCGCTTGTTGGCCTGGATATGGGTATAGAGACCGTAGGCCTGTTCCATATTTTTCTGCCCCCGCCCGGTTGTCGGCTCCGGCGGATCAGAACTTCACCTGCGGCGCCTGGTCGAGGGCCTTGCGCTCCTCGCCGACGTCGAAGAACTGATGCGAGGTGAAGCCGAACACGCCGGCGAACAGCACCGCCGGGAAGCGCTGGATGCCGGTGTTGTATTCCTGCACCGCGTTGTTGTAGAAGCGGCGCGACGCCGCCAGCTTGTTCTCGATGTCGGTCAATTCCGCCTGCAGTTGCTGGAAATTGGTGTTGGCCTTGAGGTCCGGGTAGGACTCCGAGAGTGCGAACAACTGCCGCAGCGTCCCGGTGAGCATGTTTTCCGCCGCCGCCTGCTGGGCCGGCCCCTGGGCCGCCACCGCGACCTGGCGCGCCTTGATGACCGCTTCGAGAGTCCCGCGCTCGTGGGTCGCATAGCCCTTCACGGTCTCGACCAGGTTCGGGATCAGGTCGTGACGCTGCTTCATCTGCACGTCGATGTCGGCGAAGGACTGGTTGACCCGCTGGCGGAGCGCGACCAGCCCGTTGTAGATCACGATGATCCACAGCAACAGCACGACGATGACGCCGAGGATGATCCAGTTCTGGGTGGACATGAGACGGGTCTCCATGGAAGGGGATGTCGTGGCCGCGAGCCTAGCCCAGAACGCGACCGGGCCGAAGCGGGAAACCGGAATTCATTAGTCGCGTCCGGCGGCGGAATGGTTCAGTGGTGTAGGATGGGTTGAGCGCCAGCGAAACCCATTAGGCCCGGGGCAGGGAATCGATGGGTCTCGCTGGCGCTCGACCCATCCCAAAAGCCTCACCCCGCCTCCCGGATCCGCGCCGCCTGCTCCAGGTCCACCGAGACCAGCTGCGACACGCCGCGCTCCGCCATGGTGACGCCGAACAGCCGGTTCATCCGCGCCATGGTGATCGGGTTGTGGGTGATGATGATGAAGCGGGTGTCGGTCTTGCGCGTCATCTCGTCGAGCAGGTCGCAGAAGCGCTCGACATTGGCGTCGTCGAGCGGGGCGTCGACCTCGTCGAGCACGCAGATCGGCGCCGGATTGGTGAGAAAGACCGCGAAGATCAGCGCCAGCGCGGTGAGCGCCTGCTCGCCGCCGGAGAGCAGCGACAGGGTCTGCGGCTTCTTGCCCGGCGGTTTTGCCAGGATTTCGAGCCCGGCCTCCAGCGGATCGTCGCTCTCGATCAGCTGCAGCTCGGCGTTGCCGCCGCCGAACAGGCTGGTGAACAGTTCCTGGAAATGGCCGTTGACCACCTCGAACGACGCGGTCAGCCGCTCGCGCGCCTCGCGGTTGAGGTTCTGGATGCCCTGGCGCAGCCGCTTGATCGCCTCGACCAGGTCGTCGCGCTCGGATGTCAGCGTCGTGTACTGTTCCTCGACCTCGCGCAATTCCTCCTCGGCACGCAGGTTGACGGCGCCGAGCCGCTCGCGGTCGCGCCGGAGTTTTTCGAGCTCGGCTTCAGTGTCGGCAAGATCCGGCAGCGTGGCGCCGGGCTCGATCCCGGCAAGCGCCGCCACCGCCTCGGGGGCGACGTCGAGCAGCTCCTGGATCTCGTGGGAAATGTCGCTGCGGTGCCGCCGGGCGCTCGCCAGCCGCTCCTCGGCACGCGCCGCCTCCTCGCGCGCCGTGCCGGTCGCCTCGAGCGCCAGGCGCGACGCGCGGTCGGCCTCGGCGAGCGCGCTCTCGCGTCCGGCGAGCTCGTCGGCGGCCGCGCGGCGCCGCGCCTCGGCGCTCTCGATCTCGCCGATCAGGGCGACGCGTTTCTCCGCGAACGCCGCCGGCGCCCCTTCGAGGTCCTGCCGCTCGGTGGCGGTCTCGGCGAGGCGCGCCTCGAGCGTCGCGATCTGGCCGGCGGCGCCCGCCGTGCGCTCCTGCCAGCGCGCCACGTCGTCGGCGATCGCGGCGAGGCGGCGCTCGCGCAGTTCCGCCTCGCGGGCGAGCGCCTGCGCCTCGCCGCGCACCTCGGCGAGCGCCGCGCGCCGGCCCGTCACCTCGACGCGGATCTCGGCGATTTCCGCCTCGAGGCTCGCCGTGGGCGGCAGCGCGGCCAGCGCCTCGCTGGTCTCGCGCCCGCTCGCGGCCGCCTCGTCGCGGCTCGCCGCCAGCCTCACCGTCGCCTCGGCGAGCGCCGAGAGCCGGGCGGTGACGCGGCCGGCCTCGCGCTCCGCCGCCGCATGGTGGTCGCGCGCCGCATCCGCCGCGCTCTGCGCCTCGCGCCGGCTCTTGCGCGCTTCGGCCTCGGCCTCGGCGGCGACGGCGACGTCCTCCCTGGCGCGCTCCACCGCGGCGCGCTTCGTTTCGGCGTCGGCTCGCGCCGCAACCAGCTCGGCCTCGATGTCGGCGAGCCGGTTCTTCTGCGCCAGCCGCCGCGCCGCCGCGGTCGGCGCATTGGCGGCGGCCGCAAAGCCGTCCCAGCGCCACAGATCGCCCTCGCGCGACACCAGCCGCTGTCCGGGCCTGAGCTCGGCTGCGAGGCGCGGCGCGTCGGCCCGGTCGATCACGCCGATCTGGGCGAGGCGGCGCGTAAGCTCGGGCGGCGCGGTGACGTGGACGCCGAGCTTTTCTGCGCCGCCGGGCAGCGCCGGATCGGCAGGATCGACCGCGGCTCCCGCCCAGCGCACCGGCGAGTTCGGATCGATCGGAGCATCGAGATCGTCGCCCAGCGCCGCCCCAAGCGCAGCCTCGAAACCCTTTTCCACCTGGACGAGGTCGATCGCCGGCGGCCACAGGTTCTGCGTCTCGACGTCGAGCAGCTTTGCCAGCGTCCGCGCCTCGGTCTCCAGCCGGTGCTGGCGCCGCTCGGCCTGATCGTGCGGGGCTTTTGCCGCATCGAGGCCCTGGCGCGCCGCCGAATGACCGGCTTCCGCGCGCAGCCCCCGCGCTTCCGCCTCGGCGACCGCGGCCTGCGCCGCCTCGGCGGCGGCGGCGAGCGCCGCCAGATCCCCGCTCGCCGCGCTCTCGCGCTCGAGCGCCTCCAGCTCGGCCTCAACGGCGGCGATCTCGCCTTCCAGCCGCGCCAGGCGCTCGGCGTGCTCGCGCGCCGCGCGCTCGAGCTGGTTGCGCCGTGCGGTGAGATCCGCATGCGTCACGGTGAGCTCGGAAAAGGTCTTTTCGCTGGCGACGAGCGCGGTCTCGGCGGTCGCCACCCGCTCGGCCACCCCGATGCGGTCCTCGATCCCGGCGGCGCCCTCGCGGCCGAGAGCTTCCTCCTCGGCGGCGAGCAGCGCCAGCGCGGCCTCGGCATCGGCGGCGAGCCGGCGCTCGCGCTCGATGTCGCCGGCGAGCTGGGCGAGCCTGCGGTCGAGCTCGGCGATGCGCTCGCGGGCGCGCGTCTCCTCGCGGTCGAGCGTGTCGCGGGCGAGGTTGAGCCGCTGCAGCGCGGCGGCGGCCGCCGCCTCGGCGTCGCGCAGCGCCGGCAGCGCCGCGGCCGCGTCGAGCCTTCGCGTCGACGCCTCGGCCTCGGCGGCGGTCGCCGCCGCGACGGCACGGATCGCCCCGTCCTTGGCGTGATCGGCCTCGGCGACCTCGGCGTCCGCCGCCATGAAGCGCAAATGGCAGAGCTGCGCCTCGGCCTTGCGGATCGCGGCCGCCACCACCCGGTAGCGTATCGCCTGGCGGGCCTGGCGCTTGAGCGCATCGATCTGCGCACCGATCTGCGCGATCACGTCCTCGAGCCGGGTGAGGTTCTGGTCGGCGGCATTGAGGCGCAGCTCCGCCTCATGGCGGCGCGCATGCAGGCCGGCGACGCCGGCGGCCTCCTCGAGCACGCGGCGGCGCTGCGCCGGCTTCGCCGCGATGATCTCGCCGATCCGGCCCTGATGCACCAGGGCCGGCGAGCGCGAGCCGGTCGAGGCGTCGGCGAACAGGATCTGCACGTCGCGCGCCCGCACCTCGCGGTGGTTGACCCGATAGGTCGATCCCGCATCGCGCTCGATCCGCCGCGACACTTCCAGCGCGTCATGGTCGTTGAACTGCGCCGGCGCGGTGCGCTCCTTGTTGTCGAGAAACAGCGTCACTTCCGCGTGGTTGCGCGCCGGGCGGGTGGTGCTGCCGGCGCTGCCGGAGAAGATGACGTCGTCCATGTCGGCGGCGCGCATCGCCTTGTGGGACGATTCGCCCATCGCCCAGCGCAGCGCCTCGACCAGGTTCGACTTGCCGCAGCCGTTCGGCCCGACGACGCCGGTGAGCCCCGGCTCGATCTGGAAGTCGGTGGGCTCGACGAAGGACTTGAATCCGACCAGACGCAGCCGCGTCAATTTCATGGGGCGGCCTCACGCGACCGTTTGTTTGAGGTGTTGCCGGCGCAGCTCGTCCGGCGGAACCGTCGCCCCGCCGCCGCTTCGCCGTTACGTCTTGCCGATATACGCCGCATTGCGCGGGACAATAAATCGCCGCGCCCGCACTGGCAACCCGGCGTTCGGCTTTTCCCAAGGCTTCGCCGCCGCCGGCACGCCCGGCACGGCATTGCTGCGCCGCACAACGGCGGCGCGCAAACGGGAAAAACCCTTGTCAGCTCTTGAGATAGGGGTCGATCAGCTTGGCGAACTCGTCGATCGGCAGGGTGCCGCGCTGGATCTTGCCGTTGATGAAAAAGGTTGGCGTCGAGTTCACGCCGAACTTCTCGGCGCCGCGCTGGCGCACCCATTCGATGCCGTCGAGCACCTTCTGATTCGCCAGGCACTCCTTGATCTTGTCGTCGGAAAGGCCCACCTGCTTGCCCATCTTCAAGAGCCCCGACAGCGGATCCTTGATGAAGGCCCATTCCGCCTGCTGGTGGAACAGGAGATCGATCACGTCGAAATATTTCGCGTCGCCGGCGCAGCGCGCCAGCATGAATCCGGCCGCCGCCACCGGGTCGAGCGGGAACTCGCGCAGGATGTAGCGCACCTTGCCGGTGTCGATGTAGCGCTTCTTGAGCTCCGGATAGGTCTGCACCGCGAACGCCGCGCAGTGGCTGCAGGTCATCGAGGCGTATTCGACGATGGTGACCGGCGCCTCGGCGCTGCCCTGTGCGGCCTCGCCCAGCGGGCCCGGCTTCAACAGCTCCTCGTTCGAGGGCGCCTGGGCCAGAGCCGGCCGCATGAGCCCGAACAGATCGCCGGGCGAGCCTGCGGCAGCAGCCGCCGACAGGAGCCCCAGAGCGGCCGCACCGTAGAAGAACTCGCGACGTGTCATGCTCACGGCAAACCCCCGGCTGTTGCGGCTAGCTGATCTGCAGATCATGGCCTGCCAGCTAGCTTGAAACCACGAATGTGGCAAGCATCGGTCCGTTCATAATTCCAGCCCGGTGCCGTCACGATTGCTTGATTGCGGCGCCCAGTCGCGCCAGCGCCTGGCGCAGGTTCTGGTCGACGATGTCGGTGAGCCCCGCCGCCACCCGGGCGGTCGCTTCCGCGTCGACCGGAGGCCTCGGCCTTTTGACCTGACGCCGCGTCAGCGGCGCCTGGCGCAGCGCGATGCGGCCGACCGCCCGCCAGCCGAAGAACCGGTTGACCCGCTCGATGATCACGCCGGAGAGGTGCTGGATCTCGATCGCCACCGGCCCCTCGACGCGCAGCACCAGGGTCGCGGGGTCGGGCGTGTCGATGTCGACGCGACGCGGCCATTGGATGCGGACCGGCTCGCAACTGGCGGAAATCTCCGCGCCGACGATGTCGGCCCAGTGGGTGACGAGCTCGGTCGAGGCAAAGCCCTGGCGGGCGAACGTGTCGGCCAGGTATTTCCGCGCGACTTCACCGAGCGGCCGCGCAATCGATCGTCTGGGCTTGTTCATGCGCCTGCGCTCTGCCACTGCTCGGCCATGACCCTAGCAGGCCCGGATGTCCGCCGGAAGCAGGCCCGCCGGAAGCGGGCCGGCGGCGCGGCGGACGCCGATCCGGGCGCGCTGCTCGCCTGGTACGACCGCCACCGGCGAAAACTGCCCTGGCGCGCGGAGCCCGGCGAGGCGGCCGACCCCTATGCGGTCTGGCTGTCCGAGATCATGCTGCAGCAGACATCCGTGAAGGCGGTCGCGCCGTACTACGAAAGATTTCTCGCCCGCTGGCCGACTGTCGGCGATCTCGCCGCCGCGCCGCTCGATGACGTGCTGAAATTGTGGGCCGGGCTCGGCTATTACGCCCGCGCCCGCAATCTCCATGCCTGCGCCCGCGCGGTAACCGAGCGTCATGGCGGAAAATTTCCCGACGGCGAGGCGGCGCTGCGGGCGCTGCCCGGAATTGGCGCCTATACGGCGGCGGCGATCGCGGCGATCGCCTACGGCCGCCCGGCGACACCCATCGACGGCAATATCGAGCGGGTGATGGCGCGGGTGCATGCGGTCGGGGATGTCCTGCCAGGCGCCAGGCCGCAGATCCGGGCGCTGGCCGAGGCGCTGACGCCGGCCGCGCGCGCCGGTGATTTCGCGCAAAGCCTGATGGACCTCGGCGCCACGATCTGCACGCCGGCGCGGCCGGCCTGCGCGCTCTGTCCGTGGACCGCCGCCTGCAAGGCGAGGCAATTGGGCGTGCCGGAGGATTTTCCCCGCAAGGCGCCGAAGAAGCCCGGCCGGCTGCGCCGCGGCGCGGCCTTCTGGATGGCGCGCCCCGATGGCGCGGTGCTGGTGCGCACGCGCCCGCCCAAGGGCCTGCTCGGCGGCATGACCGAGGTGCCGGGCACGCCGTGGACCCATGACTTCGACGAAAGCCGGGCGCTCGCCGATGCGCCGCGCCTGCCCGGGCGCCGGCTGCGCTGGCGCCGGCTGCCCGGACTGGTCGGCCACGTCTTCACCCATTTTCCGCTCGAGCTCGTCGTCTATGCGGCAATGATCCCGGCGGATGCCGACGCCCCGGCCGGCATGCGTTTCGTCGCGCTCGACGAGATTGCCGGAGAGGCGCTGCCGAATCTCATGCGCAAGGTCGTGGCGTTGGCGCGTAGCGCGTAGGATGGGTAGAGCGCTCTTCGCGCGAAACCCATCAGCGGCGATGCGTGCGGCAGGGGCCTGATGGGTTTCGCGTTCGCTCAACCCATCCTACGAGCTGTGCTATCGTGCAAAAAACCGCGCGCGAACAAAGGGAGGGACGCCATGAACTACCCGAGACGATCCTTGCTGACTGCGGCCGGCGCCGCCGCCGCGCTGGCCGCGGCGCCGCGGCAGATGCTGGCGGGCTGGGAGCCCAACGAGCGCTATCCGGATCCGGCGGTGCAGATTCTCGACCCGAGCTTTGCCAAGTACCGCATCGCGCAGTCGAGCGTGGAGCGGCTGGCGGTGGGCATGCGCTGGTCGGAAGGCCCGGTCTGGTTCGGCGACGGCCGCTATCTCTTGTGGAGCGACATCCCCAACAACCGCATCATGAAATGGGAGGAGGAGACCGGCGCCGTCAGCGTGTACCGCAAGCCCTCCAATCACGCCAACGGCAATACCCGCGACCGCCAGGGGCGCCTCATCACCTGCGAGCACCTCACCCGGCGCATCACCCGCACCGAATATGACGGCTCGGTCACCGTGCTGATGGACAAGTTCGACGGCAAGCCGCTCAACTCGCCGAACGACATCGTGGTGAAGTCCGACGGCTCGATCTGGTTCACCGATCCGCCCTTCGGCATCCTCGGCAACTACGAGGGCGTGGTGGCGAAGCCCGAATTGCCCACCAATGTCTATCGGCTCAACCCGGCGACCGGGAGTGCGACGGTGGCGACCGGCGAGGTCAACCGGCCCAACGGGCTCGCCTTCTCGCCGGACGAAACCAAGCTCTACGTGGTCGAGTCGTCGATCCCGCGAAAAATCCGGGTGTTCGACGTCACCGACAACGGCACGAAGCTCGCCAACAACCGCATCTTCATCGATCCCGGCGAGGGCACGCCCGACGGGTTCCGGGTCGACGTCGACGGCAATCTGTGGTGCGGCTGGGGAATGGGCGAGGGCATGGACGGCGTGATGATTTTCTCGCCCGAGGGCAAGCCGATCGGAAAGATTTCGCTCCCCGAGCGCGCCGCCAATGTGTGTTTCGGGGGCTTGCGGCGCAACCGCCTGTTCATGGCGGCGAGCCACTCGGTCTACTCGCTCTATGTCGGCGTCCAGGGCATGGCGGGCGGGTGAGCGTGGCGGCGGGCCGGCTAGTGCGGCGAATTTGAAGTTCCTCCCATTGTTGCCGCACCCTCGTCGAGGAACTTCAAATTCAAAAGCCGCACTAGAATCAAAAGGTTGCTAGTGCTCCTAAGATTTCGAAGTTCGCTCCAGACCCAGCCGCGAAGTGATGCGAACTTCGAAATCGGAGCACTAGCCGTCGCGACCATACGGGTTTCATTCAACCGGAGAGCAATCAAGTGAAGATCGAACGACAGGACGTCGGCTCGCGCATGAGCCGGATCGTGGTGCACGGCGATACGGTCTATCTGGCGGGGTTGGTCGCCGACAAGGCGAGGGGCAAGAGCGTCGGCGAGCAGACCACGGAAATTCTCGGGATGATCGACGCGCTGCTCGCCAAGGCGGGCACCGACAAGTCGAAGCTGCTCCAGGCCACCATCTGGCTGCAGGACATCCGCACCGTCGACGAGATGAACGCCGTGTGGGACGCCTGGGTGACGCCCGGCGGGCCGCCGGTGCGCGCCTGCGTCGAGGCGCGGCTGCAGTCGCCCGCCCTCATGGTGGAGATCCGGGTGATCGCCGGCAAGTAACCGGCGCGTCGTCCGAGGTCGGCGGTTTCCGCCTATTCGGCGGCGACCCCCATCTCGGCGCGCACCTGGGCGCGCAGCGTGTCGATGGATTTGAGGCCCTGGCGCGTCTCGACGTGCCAGAAGGTCCAGCCGTTGCAGGCCTCCGCTCCCTGCGCCAGCGCGCCGACGCGGTGGATCGAGCCGACCACGTTGCCGAGCGCGACCGCTCCGTCCGCCCGCACCAGGGCGGAGTGCCGGCGCCGCGCGTCGACGAGCTTTTGTCCGGCCGCCACCAGGCCGCGCTCGACCAGCACGGCGAATGCCACGCGCGGCGCCTCGCGCGCGGTCATGAATGGGGCGAGCGACGGCTCGGGCAGCGGCTCGATCGCCGCGATGCGCGCTTTTGCCGCCGCCGCGTAGTCGGCCTGCCGCTCGATGCCGATGAATTTTCGCCCCAGGCGCTTGGCCACCGCGCCGGTCGTGCCGGTGCCGAAGAACGGATCGAGCACGACGTCGCCCGGCCGCGAGGCGGCGAGGATCACCCGGGCGAGCAGCGCCTCGGGTTTCTGCGTCGGGTGGACCTTTTTTCCGTCGCGGGATTTCAGCCGCTCGTCGCCGGTGCACAGCGGCAGCGTCCAGTCGGACCGCACCTGCACGTCCTCATTGCCGGCCTTCAGCGCCTCGTAATTGAAGGTATAGCCGCGCGCTGCGGATTCGCGCGCTGCCCAGATCAGGGTCTCGTGCGCGTTGGTGAAGCGGCGGCCGCGGAAATTCGGCATCGGGTTGGTTTTCCGCCACATCACGTCGTTGAGGATCCAGAAGCCGAGATCCTGCAGCGTGGCGCCGACGCGGAAAATGTTGTGATAGGAGCCGATCACCCACAGGGTCCCTGCCGGCTTGAGCACGCGGCGGCAGGCGAGCAGCCAGGCGCGGGTGAAGGCGTCATAGGCGGCGAAGCTGGAAAACTTGTCCCAGTCGTCGTCGACGGCGTCGACCTTGGAATCGTCCGGACGCTTGAGGTCGCCCTGGAGCTGCAGGTTATACGGCGGGTCGGCGAAGACGAGATCGACGCAGGCCGCCGGCATTGCGGCCATTTCGGCGACGCAATCCCCGACCAGGATTCGGCCGGATTCGGCGGTCTTGTCGGGGGATTGGCGGGGCGTCCTACTGGACGCCCCGCGACGCGACGCACTCATGACTCGAGACACACACTCTGATCACTTGGGGACGCGGTCGGTGACGCGAGACCTACAACCGACAAAACCGATCATGCCGCCCCAAGGTAAAGATCGGCTTAAATTGAGATAGCCGCGGCGATGGCGCCGCGAATATCCGCCACCTATATGGAAAGCTGCGGACGCCGCCCGACGGAATCGTTAACATGTGGTGAGCGGGATCCGCTGAGGAGAGATCGATGCGTCTCGACGACCTGCCGCGCAGCGACAATATCGAGGATCGCCGCGGCGACGACTATTCCGGCGGCGGATCCAGCGGCTTCGGCATGCCGATGGGGGCCGGCGGCCTCGGCATCGGCGGTGTCATCGTGCTCGGCCTGATCGGCTGGGCGCTCGGCATCGATCCGCGGCTGCTGCTCGGCGGCGCCGAGATGCTGACGCGGACCTCGCACCAACCCTCCCAGCAGGCGCCGGCGCGTCCCGGCCGGCCGGGCCGTCCGACCGACCAGGTGGGCAACTCGGTCTCCGCCGTGCTCGGCAGCACCGAGGTGGCGTGGAAGGACATCTTCGCCAAGTCGGGCGGGAACTACGTGGCGCCGAAGCTGGTGATCTTCAGCGGCCGCACCCAGTCGGCCTGCGGCCAGGCGCAGTCCGCCATGGGGCCGTTCTATTGCCCGAGCGATCGGAAGGTCTACCTCGACACCTCGTTCTTCCGCGACCTCGAGCGCCGGTTCCGAGGGTGCGAAGGCAAGTCCTGCCAGTTCGCCCAGGCCTACGTGATCGCCCATGAAGTCGGCCATCATGTGCAGAACCTGCTCAACGTCCTGCCGCGCGTCCAGCAGCAGCAGCGCGGCTTGAGCAAGACGGACGCCAATCACCTGCAGGTCAAGGTCGAGCTGCAGGCCGACTGTCTTGCCGGCGTCTGGGCCAACCGCTCGCAGGAGAAGTGGAAGCTGATCGAGCCGGGCGACGTCGAGGCCGCGCTGAAGACCGCGGCCGCGATCGGTGACGACCGGCTGCAGAAGCAGAGCCAGGGCACCGTGGTGCCCGACTCCTTCACCCACGGCTCCTCCGAGCAGCGCATGCGCTGGTTCAACAACGGGCTGAAGGGCGGAACGGTGGCGAGCTGCAACACCTTCACGGCGGCCCAGCTCTGACCTAGTGCGGTGGATTTGAAGTTCCGATCAGTTGTGCCGCCCGCTCGTCATCGGAACTTCAAATCCAAAAACCGCACTAGAATCATAAAATTGCTAGTGCACCTCTTGATTCCGAAGTTCGCACGAGAAGGTGCCGCGAGGTGATGCGAACTTCGGAATCGGTGCACTAGATGCCGGGCCTCGACCAGTCGAAGCCGTTCGTGCCGCTGAAGATCGCGGTGCTCACCATCTCCGACACGAGGGAGCTTGCCGACGACAAGTCGGGCGCGACTCTCGCCGGCCGCATCGAGGCGGCCGGCCACGCGGTCGCCGACCGCGCCATCGTCACCGACGACGTGGAAAAGATCCGCGCGCGGGTGCGCGCCTGGATCGCCGATCCGGCGGTCGACGTGGTGATCACCACGGGCGGCACCGGCTTCACTGGCCGCGACGTCACCCCGGAGGCGGTCGAGCCGCTGTTCGAGAAGCGCATGGACGGCTTTTCCACCGTGTTTCACATGGTGAGCTTTCCCAAGATCGGCACCTCGACGGTGCAGAGCCGCGCCACCGCCGGCGTCGCCGGCGCCACCTACATCTTCTGTCTGCCCGGCTCGCCCGGCGCCTGCCGCGACGCCTGGGACGAGATCCTGCTGCACCAGTTCGACTACCGCTACCGGCCGTGCAACTTCGTCGAGATCATGCCGCGCCTCGACGAGCATTTGCGACGGGGCTCGTAGGATGGGTTGAGCGCAGCGAAACCCATCGATCTCGAGCCGTGACATTGATGGGTTTCGCTCCTGCTCAACCCATCCTACAAACTTCCTCGGAGAACATGATGGGCCGGTGGTCTCGCGCCTTCCTCCTCGCCTCGCTGCTTGCGCTTGCCGCGCCGGCTTTGCGCGCCGAGGTCGCCGAGATCACGGTGGCCCAGCAATACGGCGTGAGCTTTCTGCCCCTCATGGTGATGGAGAAGGAAAACCTCGCCGAGAAGCAGGCGGCGCGTGGCGGCCTCGGCGCGCTCAAGGTCAACTGGGTGAAGGTGTCCGGCCCGAGCGTGATGAACGACGGGCTGATCTCCGGCGCGCTCACCTTCGCCGCCCAGGGCGCCCCCTCGATGATCACGCTGTGGGACAAGACCCGCGGCCAGATCCGCGGCGTGGCGTCGATGACGACCTATCCGCTCTACCTCATCACCCGCAATCCGGCCGTGAAGACGATCAAGGATCTCGGGCCCGACGACAAGATCGCGGTGCCCTCGATCAAGATCTCCACCCAGGCGATCATGCTGCAGATGGCCGCCGCCCAGACTTTCGGCGACAAGGAATTTTCCAAGCTCGACCCGCTCACCATCTCGCTGTCGCATCCCGACGCTACGCTGGCGTTCACCAACAACACCGCCGGCGTCAACGCGCACTTCTCCTCCTCGCCGTTCTACGAGCAGGAGATCAAGGTCCCGGGGGCCCACCTGGTGACCACGAACTACGAGATCCTCGGCGGCCCGGCCACCGCGGTGCTGATCACCGCGAGCGCGAAATTCCGCGACGCCAATCCGAAGGCCTACCGGGCGTTCGTCGAGGCGTTGCGCGAGGCGATCGACCTCATCAACAGGGACAAGCGCGCCGCCGCAAAGCTCTATCTCGAGGTGGCGAACGACACGAAGAACTCGGTCGACGACATCGTGAAAATCATCAGCGACAAGGACTACGCCTATACGCTCAGTCCGCAGAAGGTGCTGAAGACCGCACAGTTCATGGCGAAGATCGGCTCGATCAGGCAGACGCCCGCCGCGATCGGCGACCTTTTCTTCGGCGACGTGTCGGGCGATTGAGCGTCCTTCCGATTGTCTTGAGGAGCCACTGATGCCCGACGACGCCTACCGCATCGGCACCGGCGCCGGGTTTTCCGCCGACCGGCTCGACCCGGCGATCGACCTCGCCGAACGCGGCCGGCTCGACGTCATGGTGCTGGAATGCCTCGGCGAGCGCACGGTCGCCTTCGCCCACCGCGACCGCATGGCCGATCCTGCGCGCGGCTACAACACGCTGCTCGACCGGCGGATGACCGCGCTGCTGCCGGCCTTGCGGGCGGCCGGCACCACCATGATCACCAACATGGGCGCCGCCAATCCGCGCGCCGCCGCCGAGCGCACCTGCGCGATCGCCAAAAAGCTCGGCCTTGCCGGCCTGAAGGTCGCCTGCATCGAGGGCGACGACGTCGGCTTGGCGGTGCCGCGCGACACCCCGTTCATGGACGAGCCCGGCACGCTCGCCGACGTCGACATGCCGGTGGTCGGCATGAACGCGTATCTCGGCGCCGATGCCATCCTGCCGGCGCTCGAGGCCGGCGCCGACGTGGTCATCGGCGGCCGGCTCGCCGACCCCTCGATGTTCTTGGCGCCGCTGATGCACCGCTACGGCTGGAGCCCGGCCGACATGGGGCGGCTCGGCGCCGGCACCCTGGTTGGCCACCTGATGGAATGCGGCATGCAGGTGACCGGCGGCTACTTCGCCGATCCCGGCGTCAAGCAGGTCGCGGACCTCGCGCGCTGCGGCTATCCGATCGCCGAGGTCGCGGACGACGGCAGCGCGGTGATCACAAAACTCGCTGAGGCCGGCGGCTGCGTCAGCCCGGCCACCGTCAAGGAGCAGCTGCTCTACGAGGTGCACGATCCGTCGCGCTACCTCACCCCCGACGTCACGGCGGATTTCAGCCGCGTCCGCGTCGCCGCGGCGGGACCCGACCGCGTACGGGTCAGCGGCGCCGGCGGCACCGCGCGCCCGGACAAGCTGAAGGTGACCGTCGGCTTCGATGCCGGCTTTCTCGGCGAGGCCGGGGTGAGCTATGCGGGCCCCGCCGCGCAGGAGCGCGGGCGGCTCGCCGCGGAGATTTTGGGCGAACGGCTGCGCCAGGCGCACGGGCTTGCCGTGCCGATCCGCATCGACCTGATCGGCGCAAGCTCGCTGTTCTCCACCGCCGGCGCGCGGGCCGCCGACACCGAGGACGTGCGCCTGCACGTGGCGCTCCGCTCGCGCTCGCGGGAGGATGCCGAGCTGATGCTGTGGGAGGTCGAATCGCTGCTGTGCTGCGGCCCCGCCGGCGGCGGCGGCTTTCGCGGATCGATCGTGCCGAGCATCGTGACGAAATCGCTGCTGATCGATCGCGAGCGGGTAAAACCCCGCGTCGAGGTGCTGGTCGCATGACCGCGCCGGCAAGAAAGAACTCTCCCCGCATTGTCCGCGACATCGCGCACGCACGGGCCGGCGACAAGGGCAACACGTCCAACGTCAGCGTCTGGGCCTACGACCCGGAGAATTTTGAGCTGCTCAAGCGCACGCTGACGCCCGAGCGCATCAAGCAGGCATTTCCCGACTTGCTCCGCGGCGCCATCGAGCGCTACGAGCTGCCGGACCTGCACGGCCTCAACTTCGTCATGCACGAGGCGCTCGAGGGCGGCGTGAACTCATCGCTCAACCTGGATTCCCACGGCAAGTCGTGGAGCTATCTGATCCTCGGGCTGCATGTGGAGGAAGAGCCGTCGTAGCCGTCGTGCCCGGCGCGGCTTTCCCGCCTCACTTCATGCGCGATGAAGGGCGAATCAAGCATCGCCGATTGTGTTCTCCATCCGACAGATCCGCCGCTGCCTGAAGCGGGCACGCCATGACTGTCACGTTAATGCAACAGTCCAGAAATTTTTGCAGAGGGCCATATTGCGGCGCCTATCCGGTACTCAAACTGTCGATGTTGACATCGAACGAGTAGAGGATTCGGCATGAACAGAATCAGCGATTCCATACCTGCCGGCAAAGAACGCTCTGCCATGGTCCGCAGCCTCATCGCCGGCCATCTTGCCGTCAACCCCAGACGCGTTACCGACGAGGCACGCCTTGTCGAGGATCTCGGTGCCGACTGGCTCGACCGCCTCGAGTTGCTCATCGCCATCGAGGACGAGTTCTCCGGATTGGAGATCGGAGAGGACGAGGCGGACCGGATGATGGCGGTCGGCGATCTCATCCGGTTCGTCGAATCCCATCCGCCCGGGTGAGGTCCGAATAGTCACGATCCGGGCATCGTGATCCGGCGGCGCGCTTGCCGATTTACGAAACAGGATGTGGTTCCGCCGGGGACCTGTCGCGCAATGGCGAGCCTCTGGTCTGCCCCGAGGCTGCTTTTCTCCGGCCTTGCCGCGGTCACACCATGATGCCCTGCTGAGGGAGGCCTGCCGGGAGATCGGCCGGCTCCTTTCTAATGTGAGCGCGTGCGTAGAGGGAGAAAGCCGATGGCTTCAACGCTGAGCCCGACACAGTTCGAGTTTGCCTCCGAGCCGCTGGACCGGCCGTCGCTGCGTCGGCGACCCGCGCTGTCCGAGTATGCGGCCGATCCGCCCGTCGTCGACAGGCCGTCGCTTCCCAGGCGGGCCGCGCGCGTCCTCGTTCGTTATCTGATCGCGGTCGGCGTCGGTGTCGGCGGCACCTTGGCCTGGCAGACCCACGGCGCGGCCGCCAGGCAGATGATCGCGAGCTGGGCAGCAGAGCATGGCTGGCGGATTTCTGGCGCCGAGCCGTCCGCCGGCGCGACCGGCCCGGCGCCCGGTGCCGAGATCGCCGCCGGGTCGTCGACCTCATCCGAGGCGCAGACGTCCGCGCCCGGCGCACCGCAGGCAGCCTCCGCTGCCGCTCCGGATCCGGCCGCTTCCGGCTCTGCGGACGCGCAGCAGCTCAAGGCGGTGGCGCTCACTCTCGCGGCGCTGCGACAAAGGGTCGAGCAGCTCGCTGCCGGGCAGGAACAGTTCGCCGCCGGCCACGAGCAGCTCGAACGCGAAATCGCCAGGCTGCAGGCGGCCGAGCAGGAGATTCGCCAAAAACTCCCGGCAGCTCCGTCGCGGCCGGCCGCTGCCCCGCCGGGCAAGCCGGTGTCGTTGGCACCGCCAGCATCGCGAGCGCCGGCCGCGCCGCGCTGAGTCCGGATCGGCAACTCGTCGCCGCTTCGCCGGATGCTGCGAGCTGCAGCAGGAGAAGCTGACCAGATCGTCGCCTGAGCGGCCGCGCGGCCGCGCCCGCGATGGCATCGCCTCACGCGCCTGAAGCCGCACGGTAGCGGTTCGTGGCGCCCGCCAGCAGGGCCGCCGCCTCGCTCGCCATCCGCTCGACCACCTCGGCGGCCGGCGGGATGTCGGCGATGAGATCCACCCCTTCGCCGGCGATCACCGCGGCGGTGTCGAAATCGCCCGTCCGCCGCGCCTCGGCGTAGCGCGCGGCCTCCGCGTCCTGGTGCTGCAGCAGCTCGGCCTCGCGGCCGCGCCAGCGCTCGGAAAAATCGTTGCGCAGCACCCGGCCGCCATAGGGCGCCGGCCACACGTTTTTCCGCGCGATGTCGAACAGGATGCCGCGGACGGTTTTGTCGCCGCTGGCCGCGACGATCCGGTTCTTGGCTTCGGAAAAGCCTGCGGCCTCCTGGGTGGCGTAGAAGCGGGTGCCGACCAGCACGCCGTCGGCGCCGAGCATGAGGGCGGCCGCAAGCCCGCGGCCGTCGGCGATGCCTCCGGCCGCCGCCACCGGGGTTCCCCGCGCCACGTCGACCACCGCCGGCACCAGCGCCAGCGTCCCGCGGGCGACGCCGTGGCCGCCGGCCTCCGCGCCCTGGGCGACGACGAGGTCGGCGCCGTTCGCCACCGCGTCCCTGGCCTGCTCGACGGTCTGCACCTGGGCGATCAGCAGCGCGCCGGCCCGCCTGATTTTTTCCGCGTGCGGCGCCAGCTCGCCGAACGACAGCATGACCGCCGGCGGCCGCCGCTCCAGCGCCATGTCGAGCAGGCGAGGATTCTTCGCCATGCTCCAGGTGATGAAGCCGACGCCGACGCGTGCGGCGCCGGCCGCATCCATCTCGCGCCTGAGCCAGGCCTCGTCGCCGTAGCCGCCGCCGATGATGCCGAACGCGCCGGCACGGCTGACCTCGGCGGCGAGCCGCCCGTCCGCCACCACGTCCATCGGGGCGAGCAGGATCGGGTGTTTGATCGACAGGAGCGCGGTCAGCCGCGTCGAGATCGCCATTGGGCTTCTCCGCTCGGGCTCAATGCAGATGCCGCGTCATGGCCGTGCTCGTCACGGCCATCCACGTCTTTCCTTCCCGGCCAAGACGTGGATGCGCGGGACGAGCCCGCGCATGACGGCGTGCTTCCACCGATCGGTCAGGTCAGGGTGAACTCCAGATCGCCGAGCTTTTCGATGCTCGACACGATCTTGTCGCCCGCCTTGAGCCAGACCTGCTTGTCCTTGGGATAGCCGGCGATCACGCCCTCCGGCGTGCCGGTGAAGATGACGTCGCCGGGCTTCAGCGTCATGCATCTGGAGATGAAGCTGATGCACTGGCTGCAGTTGAAGATCAGGTTGGAAGTGTTGGACGATTGCCTGAGCTCGCCGTTGACCCGGGTCTCGATCTTGAGGTTGTGCGGATCGACCTGATCGGCGGTCACCAGCCAGGGACCGACCGGGCCCCAGCCGTCGCCGGTCTTGCCGACCATCCACTGGCTGGTCTGGCTCTGCAGGTCGCGGGCGCTGAAATCCTGGCCGGTGGCGTAGCCGAGCACGTAGGACAGCGCCTCCTCGGGACTGACGTTGCGCGCGGTCCTGCCCATGACCACCACGAGCTCGGTCTCGTAGTCGAACGACTTGGCATGCTCCTGCGACACCGCGATGGTGCCGCGGTGGTGGTTGAGCGCCGAATTGTACTTGTTGAACAGGATCGGGACTTTCGGCACCTGCTGGTTGGCTTCCGCCGCGTGGGCCCGGTAGTTGAGGCCGAGACAGAGGATCTTTTCCGGATTGGTCACGCAGGGGCCGAATTTTACCGCATCCTCGGCGATCCGGTGGCCGCCGCCCTCGCGCGCCTGGGCGACCAGCGCGGCGAGTGCCGCAAGGTCACCGCGCTGCTGGATCACGTCGTCGATGGTGGTCGGCGCGCCGGTCTTTGTCGCGGCCTCGCTGGCCGCGACATCGAGCACGCCGCGCTCGGTGCGCACGCCGAGGGTCATGCCGCGCGGGGTCACGATGGTGGCAAACGTCATGCCCTTGGGCAGCGGCTGCGCCGGCCCGCGCGGTGCCGCGCTCGGCTGCTGCGCCGCCGCCGGCGCGATCAGCCCGCCCGCCATCGCCGAGGCGATGCCGGTGGTTTTCAAGAATGTCCTGCGATCCTGGTCCATGTGCGTCCTCCTCGTGTGGCGATTGCCGCCATGATACAGCATCCGGCCCCGGCGGCACTTTGATCAGGGTCAACGCCTCACCGCGTGCGCGCCGCCTGTCCGGAGGTCCGCGCCGGCAAGGTCCGCAGGACGCAAAAAGTCTCCACCGCCTCGATCACGGCCGTGCTGATCAGCGCTCGCCGCTCGGGTGTCGCCACCGCCAACTCCTCCTCGCGATGGACGATGGAGCCCGCTTCCAGGAGGACGGCGGGCATGCTCGTCTCTTTCAGCACCACCAACTCGTCGTAGCGATAGACCCCCGCCTCGGGGTCCACCAGCTCGCGCCGCCGATGGCCCATGATCTGGTCTGTGTAGTGGTGCGTATATTGCAACCCGCGGTCTTTGAGCGCGATGCCGAGGAGCCTGCCGAACAGCAGGCTGCCCTTGCGATCGCCGTTGCCGTTGGAGATGAAAATGGAGTGACCGCGAAACCTGTCGCTGAAGTGATGCTCCTGACCCTCGTACTCCCACGTCTCCAGCAGGCGGTTGGGCACTGCATCGTGGTGGATCGAGAGAAAAAGGTCCGCGGGCAGGCCCTTGGCGTAAGCGACGCGCTTGAACAGCCCGGCCTGGGGCGCCTCGGCGGTAATCAGCAAAACGGTTTTGAGAAAACCTGCCTCGATCAGCGCCTGCTCGATGTGTTTGGCGAGACCGAGGTTGAATGCGTATTCCGGTACGCCGCGCGCGCTCCTGGCGCCGGACACCTCGGCGGTATGGCCGACATCGAGGAGGAGGCGAAAGTCCGGCCGGCTGCACTGCAAGAGGTTCGCCTTGGCGGCAAGCCCGCCAGCCGCCGCAGCCCAAAGATACAAAGCCGCGGCGGAAAGGATGAACCTCGCGACGGCGCGCCGTAGGGTGGGCAAATCGCCGTGCACGGCGGGCGATATTTGGCGATGCGTTGCCGGCGATTTGCCCACGCGGTCCGCGGCCGCCGACCGCGTGGGCAAAATCGTACGCGATGTTTGGTCAGGACGCGCGGTCGGCGCAGCGATTTTGCCCACCCTACGAGCGCCGGGGTGTAGGGTGGGCAAATCGCCGTGCACGGCGGTCGATATTTGGTGATGCGTTGCCGGCGATTTGCCCACGCGGTCCGCCGCCGCCGCCGACCGCGTGGGCAAAATCGTACGCGATGTTTGGTTAGGACGCGCGGTCGGCGCAGCGATTTTGCCCACCCTACGAAAAAACTACTTCATCGCCCAGATCGGCTTCATGGCGCCGGGGTCCTGCGGATAGACCGTGACCGGCTCGCCGTTCTGCCACTGGATGATCACCAGGGGCGCGTTGACGCGGCGGCCCTTGTCGTCGAACTTGAGAAAATTGCCGGCGAAGTATTTCGCCGCGCCGTCGGTCGTGTCCATCTCGCGGATCGCCTGCGCGACCTTCTTGCGGTCGGCGACGCCGACCTTCTCCAGCGCCTCCTTGATGATCCAGATATGGCCATAGTCGCACAGGCTGTCCTGGGTGAGCCAGGGCTCGCCGGTACGCTTCTTGAAGCGGTCGATCAATTCCTGCTGCGCCTTGGTGCTCCAGTTGGCGAGCGAGATCAGGGTGCCGTTCATCACGTCGGCGCCCGCCACCTTCAACAACTCGGGCGAGCCCATATGGGCGCCGTTGCTCACCACCGGGAAGCGGCTGGCGTTCAGCCCCATCTCGCTGAGCTTTTGCAGGACCAGCGAGTTGTCGGGAACGTTCGTGGTGATCACCCAGAGGAAATCCGGGCGGGCAGTACGCACCTTGGCGATCAGCGGCGTGGCATCGGAGAGCGGCGGGGTGAACGTCTCGTCGGCGACGATCTTCAATCCGGCGCGCTCGAACCCGCCCGCCCGCATCGGCTTCATGAAGCTCACCGGCGCCGCGGTATTGTCCTGGATGACCGCCGTGGTGGTCGGCCTGCGGCCGGTCGCCTTCTCGGCGATGTCCATGAAGGTCGGCAGCGCCAGCTCGGCCTGGCGGTCGGCGGTGGCCGACGTCTGGAACACGTACTTGAAGCCGCGATTGGTGATCTGGTCCGAGTACGACAGCGTCAGCCACGGCAACTCGGCGCGCTCGGTCACCTCGGTCACGGCCAGCGTGAAGGAGGAGAGCCACGATCCTTCGCCGGCGACCAGATCCGGCTCCTGGGCGAGCAGGCGCTGGGCGGCGTTCTTGGCCTTTTCCGGCGAGTCGCCGGTATCCGCCACGATGAGCTTCATCCGGGCGCCGCCCATCGACTTGATGCCGCCGGCATTGTTGATGTCGTCGACCGCCATCTCGGCGCCCTTGCGGATGAGGTCGCCCTGGCGCGCCCATGGCCCCGACATCGGCCCGATCAGCCCGACCTTGACCTCCTGGGTCTGGGTCGAGGCGGTAAACGGCCACAGCGCCACGGCGCCGAGCGTGGCCGCGGTCAGCGCCAGCACGGACAGCGATGCGTAACTTTTTTGCGACATGTCGTTCCTCCCTTGAGCCTTGTTGCAGTCAAATTCCGAGATACACGCTCCTGATGCGCGGGTCGCCGATGAGTTTTTCGTGCGAGCCCGCCAGCACCACCCGGCCGGTTTCCAGAACATAGCCGAAATTGCAGGCTTCCACCGCCTCGGCGACGCGCTGCTCCACCAGCAGTATGGCGAGCCCGTCGCGGTGGAACTCGGCGATGCGCTCGAAGATGAGGTCGGCGATCGCCGGCGCCAGGCCCATCGACGGCTCGTCGAGCATCAGGAGGCGAGGCGAGGAGGCGATGCCGCGGCCGATCGCCAGCATCTGCTGCTCGCCGCCCGACAGCGTGCCGGCGAGCTGGCCGCGGCGCTCGGCGAGCACCGGAAACAGCGTGAAGATGCGCTCGAGGTTGTGCGGCCACCGCTCCCCGCCGGCACGGGTGAGCGCGCCCATCTCCAGATTCTCCAGCACGGTCATCGTGTTGAACACCTGGCGCCCCTCCGGCACATGGGCGATGCCGAGATGCGCGCGTTGCGCCGGCGCAACCGCGAGGAGATCGCGGCCGTCGAAGAGGATGCGCCCGGAGACCGGCGCCACCGTGCCGGAAATGGTGCGGAACAGCGTGGTCTTGCCGGCGCCGTTGGGGCCGACGATGGCGACGAATTGTCCCTCGCCGACCTCGAGCGAGACCTCGGTGAGCGCCGCGAGGCCCCCATAGGCGACGGTGAGCGCTTCAACCTGCAGCATGGCGCGCCGCCCATTTTGCCCCGAGATAGGCCTCGATCACTTCGCGGTTCACCGTGACCTCGTCGGGCCGGCCGACCGCCAGCACTGCCCCGTGGTCGAGCACGACGAAACGCTCGGCGAGCGCCACCATCGCCTGCATGGTGTGCTCGATGATCACGACGGTCACCTCGCGGCGCTTGAGCGCGCGGATTGCCGCCAGCATGTCGTCGATCTCCTGGCGGGCGAGCCCTGCCAGCGGCTCGTCCATCAGGAGAAGTTTCGGCCGACCCGCGAGCGCCCGCGCGAGCTCCATCAGGCGCAGCTCCTTGTTGGTGAGCCCGCCGGCGACCGCCTGGGCGCGATCCGCGAGCCCGACCTCGGCGAGCGCGTCGCGCGCCGCCGCATAGGCCGCCCCGTCGGTGGCGTTGGCCGCATAGGCGCCCACCACCACGTTGTTGAGCACCGACATGCGCGGAAAGGCCCGCACCACCTGGAAGGTGCGGCCGACGCCGAGCCGGCAGATGCGGTTGGGCTTGAGGTTTTTCAGATCGTGCCCGGCGAACACGATCTCGCCAGCGTCGGGCGGAAGAAACCCGTTGAGCAGGTTGAACAGCGTCGTCTTGCCGGCGCCGTTCGGCCCGATGATGCCGAGAATCTCTCCTTCGCCGACCGAAAAGCTCACATCGGCGACCGCGCGCAATCCGCCGAACGCCTTCGAGACGCCCTTCGCCGTCAGGATGGGCTTTGGGCTCGGCGGCGCGGACGGCAACCGGGAGACCGTGGCAACGGCCGGCACCGCCGTCGGCGCTTCGGATTTTGCCGGATGCGGCCGGCGGTAGCGGTCGTGCAGGCGCCAGTAGATGCCCTCGGGCGCCAGCAGGATCACCATGATGATGGCGATGCCGTAGACCACGCCCTGGATGCCGGGGATCATGTCGCCGAGCTCCGCCTGCAAGGTCTCGCTCAGCGGCACCAGGACGGCGGCGCCGATCACCGGCCCCCACAGCGTGCCGACGCCGCCGAACAGCGCCACCACCAGCGCCTGCGCCGAGGTCAGCATCCCGAACACGCTCTGCGGCGTCACCACCAGCAGGACCACCGCGTAGAGCCCGCCGGCGGCGCCGGCGATCGCGCCGCTCACCACGATGGCGCGCATCTTCCAGGCCAGCGTGTCGATGCCGGCGGCCTCGGCGGCCGGCTCGTTCTGCTTGATGGCCAGCAGCGACAGGCCGAAGCGCGAGCGCTCGACCGCGAGCGAGACCAGCAGCGCCACCACCAGGAGGCCGACGCGCGAGCGCGATGTACACCCGGTAGTCGGAGAACTGCATGTAGAAGGCGGCATGCTCCCGCTTCATCGGCAGCGACACTTCCTGGTAGCCGAGCCACTGGAAGACGTAGAGCAGCGCCAGCGGATAGGCGAGCATCGAGAGCGCGAAATAGTGGCCGCGCAGCCGGAAGGTCGGATAGCCGATCGCCGCGCCGGCGACCGCGCCGACCACCATGCCGAGCGGGATGCCGATCCACGGCGTGAGATCGAAGGCGACGAGGCCGATGGTCACCGTATAGGCGCCGAGCCCGAAGAACGCCGCATGGCCGAACGAGACGAGGCCGGTATAGCCGCTCAGCAGGTTCCACGAGAGGCCCATCACCGCCCAGATCGGCACCAGGGTGAGCATTAGCTGGTAGTAGGTGTTCTTCACCGTCAGGCCGAGCGCGATCCATGCGACCGCGATGACCGCGATGACGGCAAGCGAGGCGGCGATGCGGCGGCGACCTTCCATCAGACCCGCTCGGCAGTGCGGCCGAACAGGCCTTGCGGACGCATCATCACGATGAGCAGGAAGACCACGAAGATGGTGGCGTTCTGCAGCTGCGTCGGCAGCACCAGCGTGGAGAGCTGCTGGACGAGGCCGATCGTCATGCCGCCCCAGAACGCGCCGAGGATGCTGCCCATGCCGCCGAGCACCACGCCGGCATACATGATGATGACGAAGTCGAGCCCGACATAGGGCTGGAACGGGTAGTAGGTCGCCACCAGCCCGCCGGCGATCGCCGTCACCCCGATGCCGATGCCGAAGGCGATGCGGTAGGCGCGGTCGACGTCGATGCCCATGTAGGTCGCGGCGACCGGGTTGTCGGCCGCCGCCCTGAGCGTTTTTCCGAGCCGCGAGCGGTTGATCAGCCAGTAGAGCGCGGCCGCCACCACGATCGCCATCAGCGCCGCCACGGTGCGCGCCTTGTTGAGAAAAAGCGACGCCGCGTCGTCGAAGAGGAGGGCGAATCTCCCAGGCGCGCGAGGAGATCGGCGTGCGCACCGCCTGCGGGGTCGAGCCGAACACGATGAGGCCGCCGTTCTGCAGGACCAGCGACACGCCCAGCGTCAGGATGAGCTGGGCATGGTGCCCCTGGCCTTCGGCGGACGCCACCTGCATGCCGGTGACCCGGGCGATCAGGAAGCGGTGCAGCAGGTAGCCGCCGACAAAGAGCACCGGCCCCGCCAGCAGCGCGCCGGCGAACGGCCCGACATTGGGCCCGAGAAAGGCGAGCAGGCCCCAGACGACGAAGACGTAGAGATTGAAATACATGCCCAGCATCAAAAACTCGCCCTGGGCGAAATTGATCACCCGCATCACCCCGAAGATGATGCCGAGGCCGAGGCACATCAGCCCGTAGATCGCGCCGACCAGCAGGCCGGCGGTGAGCGCCTGGATGAAGATCTCGGTCGCGACGCCGAGCGGCGGCATGCGGTTTCCCCCTGGGCGGGCGGCTGGCCACGCCGATGCGGCGATAGCGCCAGCCTTGTTGGGCGCTACTCTATCCGGGCGGGTCGATTTCACAAACCGGCGCACGCAGGCCTGCTGCGCGGCGTTTGAGGCGCCCCGGGATCCCGTATAGGCTCCAGGCTTCGACCCACGTCCTGCGATTGGAGCCTCGGGCCAATGATCGCACTGGCGTCCATGCTCGCGGCGGCAATCGTCATCGCCGTCGACCAGGCCAGCAAGGGGCTGGTGATGGCGCAGGTGCCGCCGGTGGCGGCGGCGCCCCGCGGCTTCGTCTCGATCCGCCGCATGCTGAACCGCCGCGGCGCGCTGGCGCCGTGGGTGGGAAAGCACGGCCTGGCGGCGCTGTGGGCCGCGATGGTGGGGATCGCCGCGCTGACGCTCGGCGTCGCCGAGCCGGGCTCGGGCATGCTGGCGCCGATCGGCATCGGCATCGCGCTCGGCGGGGCGACCGGCAATCTCGTCGACCGGCTGCGCCACGACGCGGTCGTCGACTTCATCGCGATCGGGCCGTGGCCGGTGTTCAACGTGGCGGACGCCGCCCTCGTAGCCGGCGTCGGCCTCGTCGTCCTGGCGGCATGGTGAGCCCGCCATGCGCCGGGTTCTCTTCACGCTGCACGGACTGAACATCTACAGCTATCCGGCGATGGTCTATGTCGGCCTGGTGGCCGGCGTCTTTGCCGGCGCGCGGGTGGCGGAGCTCGATGGGCTCAGCGCCGACGCCTTCGCGATCGCCGCGATGATCCTGCTGGTCCCGGGGCTCATCGGCTCGCGGCTGCTGTTCGTACTGATCCACTGGCCGGCTTTCCGCGACGATCCGCGCCGCATCTGGCGCCGCCGCGAAGGCGGCGGGGCGCTCTACGGCGGACTGATCCTGATGGTGCCGCTGTCGATCCCGGTGCTCGGCGCGCTGATGCTTCCGTTCGGAAAATTCTGGGACGCCGGGACCTTCACGATGCTGGTCGGCATGATCTTCACGCGGATCGGGTGCCTGCTCAACGGCTGCTGCTCCGGCCGGCCGACCGCCGGCTGGCTCGGCCTCGAGCTCGCCGACCACCGCGGCGTCACGCGGCGCCGGATCCCGACGCAGATCCTAGAGATGGGGTTGGCGGTCATCCTGCTTGGCGCCGCGCTCGCGGCGCGCGGGCGCGCGCCGTTCGAAGGCGCTATCTTCTGCTCCTCCGTCGCCGCCTACGGGGCGACGCGTTTCGTCCTCGAGGGGCTGCGCGACGAGGAGCAGAACCGGCGCGACAGGCCCGCCATGCAGGCGATCTCCGCCGCGCTGGCGATGGCCGGGCTCGGCGCCATCGTGCTCATCTGGCTGCTGTGACCGGCCGCGCATGCAACCCGACAAGATTGCGCCATATTTCACGTCGATCATCCCGCGACCAACAATAGAAATTTGCATCAATTTTTAGCGCTGCGTTGCCTCAGGACGGCCAGCAGGCGGCATCGCCGCGGCCCCGGGAGGAATGCGATGACCGGCTCGGTGATGGTGCTGGTGCCGCTCGGTCTCCTGGCGATCGTGTGCCTGTTCTCCTTCGTCGGCTGCGTGCTGGATCGCAGCGGCGACGATGTCGGGAACCCCACCGTCACGCCGGTCGCCAACTACGCCGACATTGTCAAGAACACACCCAACATCGTGGCGTTCTGGCCGCTCAACGAAACGAGCGGCACGACCGCGGTGAATGCCGAACCCACTGCCAATGGCACCTACACGCCCGCCGCCCCGGTGCTGTCCTGCGACACCGTGAACAAGTCGGCTCCGGCGTCCGGGCAATTCACCCTCGGCCAGCCCGGCATCGTCGCCGGCGACTGCATCAACAACGATCCGACGAAGGTCAATCCCTGTGCCCTGTTCGAGGGCGGGTACGTCAAGGTGGGATGGCAGGCCGCGCTCAATCCGCCGCCGCCGTTCACCCTCGAGGCGTGGGTGCGGCCGGACTGGACCTCGCAGGACGTCATGGCCTGTGCGGCATTCCGCATCGTGGTGAGCTCCAACACCGCCACGACGGGCTTCGCGTTGCTTGCCACCAACGACAACTACTGGTCCGCCGGGGTCGGCGACGGCACCGCCTTCGTCTCCGCCAGGCCGCAGCCGGGCAGCAACCAGACCATCATGATGGGAACCACCGACTACCTGGCGATGACCTTCGACGGCAGCACGCTGATCCTCTACGTGAACGGCCAGGAGCTCGCGCGAACCGAGAACATCACCGGGTTCCAGCAGGCGCCCAATACGATCCCGCTATACATCGGGACCGGCCGCCCCGACCTCGCGGTGCCGCCGGGTCCGCAAAATCCCTTCAATGGCCGCATCCAGGACGTGGCGTTCTACAACGCTCTTCTCGACGCCGATGCGATCAGCACCCGGTTCCTGAACGGAAACGCCTGCGCGGTCAGCTGATCGCGAAACACACAACGGACCAGAAGCGGTCGAGCCTGCCGGATCGACCAGATGACAGGAGATCACCATGGCGTCCGCGGACGATTTCCTTGCCCAACTGCAACTCGCCAACCAGAAGCTCGATACGCTGAACACCGACATGGTGGCGCTCAAGGCCTCGACCGACGGCGTCCACCAGGCCGTCAACCAGACCAACGCGATCCTGGCGAATGGCTTCACCCAGCTGATCGCGCTCGGCCAGTACACCAACCAGGCGCTCTATCACAACGATCAGCAGAACGACACGATGATCTGTATCCTGGAGCACATCTCGAAGAACACCTGCGAGCTGCTCAACCAGTCGGTGGTGCAGACGAGGCTGCAGACCGACATGGAGAAGGACATCGACGCGCTGCGCGACATGTACGCGACCGTCAATGCGGCCGCCGCGCTGGAGCTGGAAAGGCTGCACAAGCTGAAGAAGGAGATCGAGAAGTGTTGCCCGCCCGAGGTGCCGAGGCCGCCTTGCAACTATGCACCATGCGCGACCACGCCGCCGATCGGTCCGCCGAGGAGCGATCCGCCTCCGCCTCCTCCGCCGCCGCCGCCGCGATAGAGCCGCCATGGCGGTGTCCGCGACGGATGCGGTGCTCGCGGTCGGCAGCGAAGCCGGGGGCGCGCTCCGCCCGCGCTGCCGGCGCTGCGGCCCGGGCGAGACCATGGCGCATCCGCGCCCCGGCGACATCATCCTGGTCCGCACCGGTACCTGGGCCGGCAGGCTGACGCGCTTCTTCGAGCGGCTGCGCTTTCGTGGGGCGGAAGACCGTGCGTACGTTCACTGGAACCATGCGGCGCTGGTGATGAATCCCCTCGGCCACCTGATCGAGGCCCGCCCCTCCGGCGTGACGCTGAAACCGATCGAGTGCTATCGCGACTGCGAATACCATTATGTCCACCTCGATCTCGATGAAGCCGGGCAGCGCCAGGCGATCGGCTACGCGCGGTCCTGCCTCGGGCAGGGCTACGGGCTGGCCGGCGTCGCGCTGCTCGGCATCTCGGTCCTGCTGGGCGAGCGGCTCCGGGTGCCCGATCGCGGCCAGCAGGGCTGCGCGGCCTTGATTGCGAGGTCGCTGCAGCGCTCCGGCATTGCGTTCGACCGCCGGCCGGCCGAGATGATGCTCGCGGATCTGGCAAAACGGTTCGGCGTCACCCCGTGAGCGCCCGTGAGCCGGCCGGCCGCATGCCCGGCGTCGGGCACGCCTTCCTGGCCGCGCGCTCGCTGGTGCTGTGGACGGTCAGCCTCGTTCACTTCGCCGTCGTCGGCATGCTGCTGGCCGGGCTCTCCCTCCTCGTCGATCCGCGGCGCAACGACCGGCCGCAGCGCGCGTTCTGCCGCAACATCCTCCGCCTCGCCGGCGTCACGCTCGAGGTCCGCATGGCGCCGGGGTTCGATCCGGCACGCACCAGCATCTTCGTCGGCAATCACGTCAACATATTCGACCCGTTCGTGGTGTGCGCGGCGGTCCCGCAATTCGTCCGCGGCTTCGTGCGCGCGTCGCATTTTGGCATTCCGGTCTACGGCTGGATGATGCGCCGCTTCGGCAATGTCCCGGTCCCCGACGTGCCGAGCCGCGCGTCGCTGGTGACGATGACTGTTCGCGCCAGGGAGGCGCTCTCCGCCGGCATGAGCCTCGCCGCCTTCCCCGAAGGCTCGCGCACCCGCGACGGAAGGGTGCGGCCGTTCCGCAAGGGGATCTTCAGCCTGGCGCTCGCCTGCGGCGTGCCGGTGGTGCCGATGAGCATCGTCGGATCGTACGAGTTCTTCCGCACCGGGAGCTGGTTGCTGCATCCGGGCCAGATCACGGTGCATCTGCACGACACCATCGAGACCGCGCATCTCGGCCGCGCCGATGTCGATGCATTGTGCCGGCACGCCCATGACGTCGCCGCCGCCCCGGTGGAGGAGGCGTTGGGCGACCGGATAGGGATTTGCGGAAAGTGAGCCCGCGCGGCCTTGGAATGCCGTTCTGATGGACGTCCTGCTCCGGCGGCTCGGCCCCGCGCACGGCGATGTCGGGGGCGGCCGCCCAGGTCCAGACGTCCTCGGGGCCTTCCGTTGCCGGCTCAGCCGGCACCGCTCTCGATCTTCTCGCGCGCCGCGGTCGCCAGGAAGGCCGAACGGGTCAGCCCGCGCGCCTCCGCGGCCTCGTCGATGGCCTCGAGCAACCCGGCATCAAGCTGATGGCGCTTTGCCCCACGCTCACACCATTGCGTCGTTTACTTCCACTCCCAGCAGGCTCTTGCCCTGGATCTCGACGTTTGAGTCGAAGTCGAGCATCGCGTGGTGGGTCGCGGTGTTCATATCGCGAAAGAAGATCTGCATGACATGGCTATCGTGTGCCGCGCCGGCGCCGGCCCCTTCGAAGAGTCGATTGCAAGCTCGCCGGCAGAGTTCCGTGGCATAGGCGGCATTCCATCGGACCTGCGCACGCGCTGCGGTTGGCATAGGCGGATCGCGGTGCATCGCCTGCTCCAGCAAGTCGCAGTTTTGCTCCGTCAGCGCCCAGGCGCAGGCGATCTCCGCGCTCGCCTCGGCGACGCGGCGCTGCATGCCGGGGCTATCGACCTTCATGGTCCCGGTGTAGACGTCCCGGCGTGTCCGCGTCTGCTCCACGAATAGTTGCAATCCGCGCTCGGCCATCCCGACGATCGTGCCCAGCAGCATCGTGGCGAGGGCCGACCGAATCGGGAGCCGGTAGAGAGGGGTGTCGACGCCCGGTACGGTGCCGAGTTGGGCCTCGCTCATCGGCACCGCGTAGTGATCGGGACTGAGCACGTTGTCGAGCACGAGGTCTTTGGAGCCGGTGCCACGCATGCCGAGGGTGAACCAGGTGTCGTCGATGACGACGCCGGCCTTGGGCATCACGACGATCAAGGAAGGACAGGACTCGCCCGCTTCGTTGCGAATGCCCCGGCATCCGATCAGAACCCAATCGCCGTGGTCAGCGCCGCTGGCGTAAGGCCAGCGCCCATTGAGGATGTATCCGCCCGTGGTGCGTTGGCAGGTGCCGCGAGGCGACGGCACGCCGGGGATCAGCATGCCCGGATCGGTGCCGAAAATCTCGTCCTGGCCGCGGCGCGGTATGCGGCCGGCGATGAAGGTATGGGCCGCGCACACCATCAACACCCATGACGCTGCCGTGCTGCCATGCGCCACGACTCGCTCGGCCTCCACCAGGGCGCGGACCGGAAGCTGATAGCCGCCGTAGACGGCCGGGCTTACGATTCGAGTCAGCCCGGCTTCGTGCAGAAGCTCGACGGCTCGAGCGCTCAGCACACGGCTTGCCTCCGACTCGGCCTCCGTCTCCTTGAGCGCCTCGACGATTTTTTCCGCATTCACGGCAGCTTCGATCATCGCGTCCCTCCTCTCACTGTCCCGGTCGTTTTCCTTCCCGTTAACATACTAGTATGTTACCATAGTCTTCATGAGAGCTGCGTTCAATATCGGGCTCCCGGACGCCTCAGAAGAGTTGCGGCGCGGCAGCCCGCGCTTGCAGGACCTCGCTTATGGCTATCTAAAGAGCCTCCTGTTGGCTGGCGGCCTCGATCCAGGCGACCAGATCTCGTCCGAATTGGTCGGACGGGTCCTCTCGATCAGCCGTGCGCCGGTGGGCGACGCCATCCGCCGTCTGACCGTCGAGGGGCTGCTGGAAGTCCTGCCTCAAGTCGGCTGCCGGGTTGTTCGCCCCGTCGCTGACGAAATGGCCGACTTTTATGAGGTATTTGGCGCCACAGAAGGTGTTGTCGCTCGCTTCGCCGCGGAGCGCCGTTCGCCCGGCGAAGCCGACGAGTTCGCATACCTGTGTGCCGAGCTCACGTCGCGAGCAAATCTTCCGGATGACCCCGATGCGCGCTTCGTTGAGCTGCGACGGCGCAATCGTCGCCGCTATGATAAGCTGCACAAACTCGCACGATCGCCGCTGAGCACCGCGATCGGCGAGTCATTCTGGGATCGAAGCGACTTCTTCATCAGAGTGGCCTTTGGGCCTCGTGATTTGCCCCGCTATGTACGGACCGCGCACGAGGCGTTTGTCGCCGCCGTTGTCGCGGGCGACGGCCGGACAGCTGAGCATGAGACACGGCGCTATCTCGTTCGGCTTGGCCATGACGTCGCCGGCCTGCTTGGGCGAGGACCTTCGGGCGCAGGGCGCTGAAGTTTGCGCCAAAACCGGCTCACGTTCGAACTGTCAGAATCAGGTAAGTGCACATGAATTTCGGTTACTTTACGCTCAGCGACAACCACTACGAAAACAACCCGCGCACGCCGAACCAGTTCGTCGCCGATATCACCGACGAAGCGCTCTATGCCGACCAACTCGGCATGCACTCGGCCTGGATTGGCGAGCATCATTTCAACTCCCTCGGCGTGCTCTCCTGCCCCGATCTGGTGCTCGCCTCCATCGCGGCGCGCACTAAGAACATCCGCCTTGCGCCCGCAGTCACAGTGCTGCCAGGGCGCCGTGCCTGCTTGGCCGCGCTGCAACGATCCCCTCTCGTGATCGCCCGACGCTCAAATTGATCACACCGGGACGGCACCGCCCATGGTCGTGCGGTGCATCAGGCGGCGCTGCGGCAGGTCGTAGTCCTGGATCGCACGGTGCTGCACCGTGCAGTTATCCCACAGCAACAGGTCGCCAACTTTCCATTGATGTCGGTAGACGAACGCCGGCTTCACGATGTGGTCTGCAAGTGCGCAGATCAGCGCCCCGGCTTCCTCGTCGCCGAGACCTTCGATCGCGGTGCAGTCGTCGCGCATCACGTAAAGGCATTTGCGCCCGGTATGAGGGTGGGTCCGCACGATCGGGTGCCTGACCGGCGGGTTGCGCTCCATCTCCGCCTGGGTCGGGGTCAGCGCCCGCTTGCGTCCGCGAAAATCGAACACGGCGCACTTTCCATCGAGAAATGTCTGCATCGTCGCCGGCAGCGCGTCCCACGCCGCCGCGGCGCTGGCGAACTCGGTGTCGCCGAGGGGAAGGCCGTGAAGCGTCGGGATTTCGCGGGCGTAGAGCATCGTCCCGCGCGGCGGGCGGGCCGTGTAGCACATGTCGCTGTGCCAGTTCTCGCCGGCGCGGCGGACGCCAGTCGGCTTTCCATTATCGGTAATGTTAGACAAGACGACGATTTCCGGGCAGCCTGGCACACTCCAGCGCTCGCCAAAGATGTTGAACTCGATCTCGCCGAAACGGCGGGTGAACGCGACCTGCTGCTCGGCGGTGATCCGTTGATTGCGGAAAAAGATCACGCCGTATTTGTTGTACGCGTGTTCGATTTCAGTGAAGCCATCGACGTCCAGCGGCTGCGAAAGATCGACGCCGCGGATTTCTGCCCCCAAGGCCGCACAGGCGGGAATGATCTGTATGCTCATCGGCAGTGGTCTCGATTGAGGTCTCGGTCGGCATCCTAGCGCGTAACCCATGTCCAGGCGACATTTCTCGGTCCGGCGCCAGATACGCAGGCGCGCAACGCGCCCTGATCAATCCACGTCTGCAAGGGGTCATTCGCGTCGGTCCCGGGGTGTCCGCGACGAGTCCGCTATACCCTCTGACTCCAGCCGGAATGCTGCACCGCAGCGAGCGGCCGGTTTCGCGCCAGAACCGGAAGTGGCACCCATTCGGACAGAGGTTTTTTCTTGGATCGACATGGTCCTCGCCTCGCCCCCAGCTATGATCGGGTTCATCCAGCCAGGAACAGCCCCGTGACACCGGACCTACAGAATATCAATACCAATGGCATGCGCCTCCGCGTGGCGGTGGCGGGACAAGGCCCACTTGTTATACTGATCCACGGCTTTCCCGAGAGCTGGTATTCGTGGCGCCACCAAATCCCGGCGCTGGCAGATGCCGGCTATCGAGTTGCTGCGCCGGACGTGCGCGGCTATGGCGGCAGCGACAAACCTCCCGCAATCGACGCCTACTCGATCAAGAACATGTGCGCTGACATCGGCGGTCTGATCGCCGCGCTTGGCGCGGAACGCGCAGTCGTCGTCGGCCACGACTGGGGTGCGGCGATTGCCTACTGCACGGCATTGTTTCATCCGGAGCGCGTGCGTGCAGTGGCGGGGCTTGGCGTGCCATATCTCGCTCGGGGGCCGATGCCGAGCATTCAGCTGTTTCGCAACATCTACAAGGATCGCTTCTTCTACCAGCTCTATTTTCAGGAGCCGGGCGTGGCCGAGGCTGAACTGGAGGCCGAAGTACGGACCAGTTTGCGCAAGTTTTACTACTGGGGCTCGGGCGACAGGCAAAAAGCCAACGCCGCCACGATCGACAATGCGCCAGGGCCGGGCCTTCTCCATCGCCTCCCCGACCCAAATCCGTTTCCGGACTGGCTGACCGAGGCTGATCTCGATTACTTCGCCAGCCAATTCCGCGACAGTGGGTTCCGGGGCCCGCTCAATCGCTATCGCAACTCCGAACGCGATTTCGAAGAGCTTGCCGCGTTTGACGGCAAGCCATTTACGCACCCGACCGCCTTTTTGGCGGGCAGTCTCGAACCGGTCCTCCGCATGATACCCGGCGTCGATATGGTCGAATTGATGCGCAAGCAGTGCACCGACCTTCGCTACGTCCGGGTGATGGAGGGCGCCGGCCACTGGCTCCAACAGGAGCGGCCGGCCGAAGTCGACGCGGCGTTGCTTGAGTTTCTGCGCGACCTGCCGGCAACTTGACGAATCCGGTCGCATTGCCCTCCGGCCGTGCAAGACTCGCCACAAAACCGCTGCCGACCGGATCGTTCGCCCTGCGAGCGCCGCCCCATCCGCCAGGGCCGCCGCGATGTCCGCCGACGACTTGAGCGCCGGCAAGCGCATGTGCAAGGCCTTCGCCGGTGATTGTGTTGACACCCGTGTTTGGCGCGGCCGCAATTGCCTCATGATCTTTCCGCTTCAACGTCGCGACGACCTTGGACCCGATCAAGCCGGTTCCGCCAATGACTACGATCTTCATGACCTCACCTCTCATGATGGCTCGAACAGCGGCGGTTCCCTACCCTCGGGCTTCGATGCTTATTCGGCCGCCCGCGTCGCCTCGAACAAGAACCAAGTACGGCGCTCGGCCTCGTCCATCCAAGCTCAATCCTGATCAATTCGGCCATCAGCGCGCATCTAGGAGATGATGCACGCTGAGGCCGAGCACAGCGCGCCGCTAAGCCGCCTTCCGCCTTTCTTCCTGAGCGATAAACGCAAGTAGTTCAGCATTGACCTGATCTTGGTGTGTAGCCGTGAGGCCGTGGGGCGCACCAGGATAGTAGATTTCCTTCGCGCCTTTGATCAGCTTGGCCGATTTTCTGGCAAAGTCCTTCACCGGCACGATCTGATCATCTTCGCCGTGCATTACGAGCGTCGGCACATCAAATCTTTTGAGGTCCTCGGTGAAGTCGGTCTCGGAGAAAGCCTTGACGCTTTCATAGGCATTCTTAAGACCGGACTGCATGCTCCACAGCCAGAACTGATCTAAGATCCCTTGCGAGACCTTGGCGCCAGGTCTGTTCGCGCCATAGAAGGCGATCGCCATGTCCTTGTAGTATTGCGAGCGGTCTTTCATGAGTTCCAGCACGGATCGCGTCGAAGACTTCCATCGGTAGCCCTTCCGGATTGGCCGCGCTCTTCAACATGATCGGCGGCACCGCCGCAATGAGGGCAGCTTTCTTGACGCGATCGGTACCATGCCGTCCGATATAGCGCGCGACTTCGCCGCCCCCTGTCGAGTGACCGACGAGTGTAGCCTCACACAGATCGAGCGCTTCGATCACGGCAGCTAGATCGTCGGCGTAGCCGTTCATGTCGTTGTGGGCCGAAGCTTGGCTTGAACGGCCGTGACCCCGTCGGTCGTGCGCGATGCAGCGGTAGCCGTGCTGCACGAGGAACATCATTTGACCGTCCCAGGCATCCGAGCTGAGCGGCCAGCCGTGCGAGAATGTGATGACCGGGCCCGCACCCCAGTCCTTGTAGTATATTTCAGTTCCATCTTTGGTCGTGATCGTGCCCATTGTCTTGGCTCCTGTGCTTGTGTGAGAGGAGAGTGTGCTTGTGTGATGTGTGAGAGGCGAGAAGCTCCTCCTTGTGAGTCGTCTGCGCGAAGGCGCCTGCTTGGCAGTCCAGCCGCAACGGCGACCGTCAGCCACCGCGGCATAGAACGCGGGCGTTAGAGCCCGTCGTCTCTCTGTCAGAATTTCGAAGTTCTTCGCCGGAATGCGCGCTGTCGCCCGAGGGGTCTTCGCCCGAAAGATAGGAAATTCCGGTCGGAAGCGCGCACGAACACAACTTCCTCCGCCCCTAATCGGAGCGTGGGTCCTGATCCACGAAAACGATCTTGATCGCCTTCGGTTTCACCGTGCGACGCGCTGCCGCAGCTCGCCACAATGCACAACGAGCGCGCGATGTCTCAAGGGTCCTGGGCTCAAGGGCTCAAGGGCTCAAGGGCTCAAGGGCTCAAGGGCTCAAGGGCGGCTGTCGCCGCCAGGCTGACGGTGCCGCCGGTCTACCCCCAGCACCGGAAATGTGGCGGCAGGCCAGCGCGCACGGGGCCGGTATCCCTCGGTGACCGGACCGGTACCGGGCGAGCCGGTTGGGGTCGGGCCTTGTGCCACTTTCGGACTCTCGCGCTGCAGCAAAGTGCCCACTTATTCGATCACCTCGTCGGCGCGGGCGAGCAGCGCGGGCGGGATGTCGAGGCGCAGCGCCTTGGCCGTTGTCAGGTTGATGATCAGATCGAACTTGGTGGGCTGCTCGACAGGAAGATCGGACGGCTTCGCGCCGCGCAGAATCTTATCAACGTAGTCGGCCGCTCGCCGGAAGAGGTCGTGATAGCTCGGGCCATACGACATCAGCCCGCCGCCCTCGATATATTCGCGCACGCTGTGCATGGTCGGGAGCCGCTCACCGACCGCGAGGACATTGATGCGGATTCGGTTGGTGCTGATGAGCAAATCCGTCACCACATAGACCGCGTCGGCGCGCGCTCTCAGGTCATCGAACACCGGGATGATATCCTCTGCCTTGCGAATTTCGAGTCTGGCAGCGTCGAGGCCGAGCCGGCCGGCAACGTCCTCTACCTCCTTCATTTCCGCCACGCTGGCCGCATAGTCGACGTTGCCCAGGATCGCCAAGCGACGCATGTTTGGAACGACTTCGCGCAACAGCCCAAGCCGCTTGCCAGAGAGGTCCGGCGCCTGCAGCGATAATCCGGTCGCATTGCCCTCCGGCCGTGCAAGACTCGCCACCAAACCGCTGCCGACCGGATCGTTCGCCACGGCAAATACGATGGGAATGTCCCGCGTGGCCTGCTTCACCGCGAGCACAGCGCCACCGGACGTTACGATCGCGTCGACCTTGAGTCGGGCGAACTCTGCTGCGATTTCGGCGAAGCGTTCATTGCGGCCCTCCGCCCAGCGAAAATCGATCGCCAAATTGTGGCCTTCACTCCAGTTGAGCTCGCGAAGCCGCTGTACAAAGGCATTTACCCAGCCACCCCATGCGGCAGCAGTGGTCGTCCCCAGAAAACCGACCGTTGGCAACTTGGCGGACTGCTGCGCGCGCGCCGCGAGCGGCCAGCCGACCGTCGTCGCACCAATCGCTTTGATAAGATCGCGTCGTCGCAATACGGCCCCCAGAGCTGCAGGATGGCGTTGTCTCGGCTGCTTCCGAACAAACGATAGCACACCTTGATTACCGGCAAGAGACTGCTGCCCGGCGGAATTTTGCCTAATGCCGCGGTGCCGAGCGGCTCGCCGCGGAACTGGCCTCGCTGGGGGCGCGGCAGTCGGCTCGTGGCTGTAAATGGGGTGTAAATGCACTGTAAATGGGCCGAACCGGCGCTCCGACGCGTGAACGCTCACCCTCGCCTCTGGTGACAAACCATGTGTCGATGACGGAATGGTCCGTCTGAGGAGATGAACATGACTAGGACAGAGACCTACTACGATCCCGAGAGGCCCGGCGTGCACGAACTTTCCTTCGCCGAGCTCGAAGCGATTAGCGGCGGTGTCAAAGGCACCAGTGAAACTGTTGGTGGCAGCGGTAGCGGGACCGTGTCGGGGACCGCAGCAGGAGGGAGCGATAGGCACAGCGGTTACGACTGCCATTACTAGGAGTAAAACTCTGAACTGACCGGCGCGGGCGGGGCCGCCCCTGCGGTTGCGATCCGCACCGCGACACGAGCGTCATAGCGTGGCCGTGAGCTCACAGCCATGCGTCCCGCACTCGTGCTCTGGCAACAGGAGAAGTACCCATGACTATAGCAACAGGAGAAGTACCCATGACGATACGCAGCATGACGGAAAGCGAGCTCGAAGCGATTAGCGGCGGTGTCAAAGGCACCAGCGAAACTGTTGGTGGCAGCGGTAGCGGGACCGTGTCGGGGACCGCAGCGGGACCGGCGGGCGACAAGCACGACGGTCCGGGCTGCCCCAACGGAATCCGGAACATGTAAGCTGATGTCACCGCTTGTGCTGGCGCAGCATGTCACCAACGTGGTGACCGGCGCGGGCGGTCCCGCCCGCGCTTCCTGCGTTGAGCGGATCGCCCTAAGCTGATGTGCTTACGCTCGCGTACAATTGACCGAAGAACCGAGTGGACCGCACCACGAACGACCCTTGCAGGCGTGCCCAGCGTCCGCCATAAGCGGCTTCTGATGAAGGCTCGCGGGCCAAAGGAGCGGTCATGAGCGAAATCGCGGTCTTCGGCGGCAGCGCCCATCCGGAGCTGGCGCGGCAAATCTGCGGCCATCTCGAAGTTCCCCTCCTGCCCTCCAAACTGCAGCGCTTCGCCAACGATTGCCTGGGCGTACAACTCGAGGCCAACTGCCGTGAACGGGACGTCTTTCTCGTTCAGCCACTGGTTCCGCCCGTCCAGGAACACGTGTTCGAGCTTTTCTTGATGTTGGACGCAGCGCGGGGCGCGTCCGCGTCTCGGATCACGGCCGTGATGCCTCACTACGCCTATGCGCGCTCGGATAAGAAGGATGCGCCACGGATTTCCATCGGCGGGCGGCTGGTCGCCGACCTGCTCGTTGCGGCCGGCGCCGATCGCGTTCTGACGATGACGTTACACTCACCGCAGGTACACGGCTTCTTCAGCATACCAGTCGATCACCTCCATGCACTGCGCGAGTTGGCACAGCATTTCCGACAGTACGACCTGTCGAATGGCGTCGTGGTCTCTCCAGACCTTGGCAACGCCAAGCAGGCGGCAAGGTTTGCACGGCTGTTGGGCACGACCGTAGCCGCAGGAGCGAAGCAGCGCTTCAGCGACGACCGCGTCAACATCAGTTCGATAATCGGCGAGGTGGCCGAGCGCGACGTCATTGTGCTGGACGACGAGATCGCCAAGGGCAGCACGATGTTCGAGCTCCTGGATCGCTTGCGCGAACTGAAGGTCAGATCGACAAGGATCGCATGCACCCACGGCCTTTTCTCCGGTGACGCTCTCCAGCGCCTAAACGACCAGACCGACGTGATCGAGATCGTTTGCACGAATACGGTACCAATCGCGCCCGACAAACGCGTGCCAAAGCTCACTGTGCTGTCGGTTGCGCCCGCGCTTGCGGAAGCGATGCGCCGCATCCACAACGGCAAATCAGTCAGCGCTCTGTTCGCCTCGGACTAATTACACCAGACCTGAGCCCATCAGGCGATTGAATGAGGGTTCAATGCGGTAACTTTATTCGATCACCTCGTCGGCAAGCGCGAGGAGCTTTTCTGGAATGGTCAGACCGAGCGTTTTGGCTTTCTTGGCATTGAGCACGAGCTGAAACCGGGTCGGTTGCTCAACTGGAATATCGGCCGGGCTGGCGCCGCGTAAAATCTTGTCCACCTGCCCCGCCGAGCGCCGCGTAATGTCGTCGAGGTCGGGGCCGTAACTCAACAGCGCGCCCTCGTGCGCCCAAGGGCCCCAGCCTGTTGCGATCAGCAGCCGATGGCGATCCGCGAAGGCGAGGATTTCGGCGCGACCCAAAAACATCAGCCGCGACGAGACGGGCATCAGCGCCTCGGCGCCAACGTTCAGCGCCGTCTGGTAAGCACTCGCAAAGTCCGAACGCGACCTCGCTTCCAATGAGTGGACCTGAATGCCCAAGGTCTTGCCGGCGGCCTGTATCTCCCGATACTCCGGATCGACGTGATCGGGATTCCACAGCACCGCGATCCGGGTGAGCTGCGGCGCCAACTCGTGCAAGAACTGCAGACGCTTGGCAGCGAGATCAGACGACACGAACGTGACGCCGGTGATATTCCCGCCCGGATGTGCGAGGCTCGCCACCAGGTTCGACTGCACGGGATCGTTGCTCACCCCCATGACGATGGGAATTGTGCTGGTCGCGGCTCGCACGAATGGCGCAACGTCGCCACCAAGCACATAGATGAGATCGGGCTTGAGCGCGACCAGCTCGCGCGCGAGCACGGGCAGGCGTTCCGGGTTGCCTTCGGCCGAGCGTGGCTCGAGCACGATGCTCTGGCCCTCGACATAGCCAAGCTCGCGAAGGCCGAGGCGAAGCGAGCCGTAGTTCGGGTCTGCCTCGGGCTTCCCGTAGAGCAGAATGCCGAGCCGTGGCGCCGGCTTGACGGCGCCTCGCGCATGCGTCGCGAGCGGCCACGCCACCGCGCCGGCAAGCAGCGTAATGACCTTGCGCCGTTTCACTGCCAATGCTCCCTGAGCTTCAGACGCAAAAGATAGCATGGCACTCCTGCGCTGCGGGACTTCAATTTGGCCCATGTCGGCTTCGGGTCGAGGGCGGCTGTCGGTTGCCAATCCAGATAGCGGAGCAAGTCTTCCGTTCCACCGAAATTGGTCACAATTCGTCCGACGACCTCCATGAGCGCTCGATGCTGCTCTTGGCCAGCGAAAATGCTCGTCCTCTGAATGGGCGGGTTGCTCGACATGATCGTAGAGGTAGGCGCGGGGTCCGGGTAGCGCAACTGATTTCTTGTAAGGGCTCGCCCGGCTTTGCCGGTCGGGCTCTACTCGCTGCGCTCACCGAGCCCCGGAGATCCCGGAAGAGTCGGGATGCCGGGTCTCGGCCCATGCGGGTGACGATCCCTCGCGCAAGATATTCGGAACCCCTCGCCGGGGGCAGTCGGTCCCGCGTCCCGGGCTTCGCCGTCGCTATGCTGACGCTCCTGCGGCTGCCCTTTTAACCGGTCTCGGGGCTGGCACTCGATCCCGCGTGCCGCCTACGGCGGCGCTATGCTCACGCTCCTGCGGGTGCATTTTTCCGCTCCGCGATCGGCGGCAGTGACAGCCTTCGGCTGAATCCATTTCATTGAAGTTGGGGCCTGCGGCCCCCAGGCCGTCAAGGCCAAGCCCTATCGGGCGGAAACGGCAGGCCGTGTAGTCGCCCCGAGAAAGAGGGGTTCCGGCCCGCACCAAGCCCCGCTCGTTTTCCGGCCTGTGACGGCCAACCCCCGCTCATCGGCGCTCGCCCCGAAGATGATGCCGAGGCCGAGGCAGAGGAGCTGGCGCGCCAGGCGATCGAGCTGGCGCGAAGCGGCAACACCGCGGCGCTGCGCCTGTGCCTCGACCGGGTGATGCCGCGCGGGCGCGGGCGGCCGGTCTGCTTCGCGATGCCGAGACTCGAGAGCGCCGCCGACGTGCGGACGGCCTCCACCGCGGTCGCCGCCGCGATGGCCGCCGGCGAGCTCAGTCCGGCCGAGGCGATGGACGTGCTGCGGGCGATCGACCAGGTGGTGGATCTCCACCGCAAGGCCGATGCGATGGAGGAGGTCGAGGCCCGGCGGGCGACGGCGCCCGGCGCCGAGGCCAGCGGCGGGGTTGTTCAATCAAGCGAAATACAAGGGGGACCGCCGCACGGCGATGGTGCCGGAACTCCGTCGCCCGATCGGGACACGGGTCGACGCGGCCGCGCGGCGCCTGCAGAAGCAAGCGAAATACAAGCGCCGGCAGCGGCCGATCGCGCGATGCGGGCGGAGCTCGCGGAAGGCGGGCTCGCAGGCGATCGGACGCAAGCCGCGCCGGACAGGGCCACACCTGAAAGAACAGGAAAAATACAGGTGGGCCGCCCGCATCCGCGGCCGCTTGGAGCAGGCGCCGGCAGGCCGGCCGACCCGGCCAAATCCGCCGCCGCCATTGTAACAACAAGCCAGGTACAAGCAGACCACCGGCCTCCCGGCCGCGCGAGGAGATCCGAGCGATGGTTCGAGGCTCACATGCCCGGCAGCGTGGCGTCGGCCGCGCTCATCGCCGCCGCTGGCCACGGCCTTGCCGGCCGATGAGCCGGGTCGTTCGGGGGCCGGTCATGACGCGAAGTCGTTCCACCTGATCGGGCAAGGAGTTCGCCGCGGGCTCGACCTCTCCCCGCATGCGGCCGCGTGCGGGGAGAGGTCGACGCGAAGCGTCGGGTGAGGGGGCCTTGCCGCATAACGAGAGTTTCGAGTTTACCGCAAGAGCCCCTCACCCCGACCCTCTCCCCGCAAAGAGCGGGGCGAGGGGGAAGAGGCGCCGAGTGCGCGGCAAGCTCATCTGCGCCGAAGCGGCCTACTCCGGTGGCTCCGCTCCGCGCACCAGGGCGATGTCGTGCGCGGCCGCCCAGGCCCAGATGTCCTCGCGCTTGAGCGCGGTCGCCATCAACTCGGGAAAGCGGTCGGGGCTGCAGGCGAAGACCGGGCAGCCCATGCCGGCAAACGCCGCGGCATGCTGGGCGTCGTAGCCCGGCCGGCCGTCGTCGTTGAGCGCAAGCAGGACGATCAGGTTGACGCCGCTTGCCACCAGGGCTCGGGCGCGCCCGAGCATCTCCGCTGCATTGCCGCCCTCGAACAGATCGGAGATCAGCACCAGGTGGGTTTTCGCCGGCGCCACAACCAGCCGCTCGCAATAGGCCAGCGCCTGGTTGATGTCGGTGCCGCCGCCGAGCTGGACGCCGAACAGGATCTCCACCGGGTCCTGCAGATCCTCGGTCAGGTCGAGGATCGTGGTGTCGAACATCACCAGCCGGGTGGCGATCGCCGGCACCGAGGCGAGCACCGCGGCGAAGATCGAGGAATAGACCACCGAGGTGCCCATCGAGCCCGACTGGTCGACGCACAGGATGCACGTCCTCGAGATTCGCCCGGCGCACGCTGCGTCCGTAGCCGACCAGCCGTTCCGGGACGAGGGTCGCCAGGTCCGGCTGCCAGGTGTGGAGGTTGCGGCGGATGGTGCGCGCCCAGTCGATGTCGGCGGGGCGCGGCCGGCTGGTGCGCCGGTGCTTGTTGAGCGCGCCGCGAAGCGTCTCGACCGTCGCGCTGGCGAGCCGGTCCATCAGCTCCTTGACCACCTTGGCGACCACCAGACGCGCGGTATCCCGGGTTTTCTCGGGTATCGCTGATCTCAGCGCGACGAGGTCGGCCACCAGGTGGACGTCGGCCTCGAGCGTGGCGAGGAATTCCGGCTCGAGCAGCATCTGCTTGAGCCCGAGCCGCTCGAAGGCGTCCTTCTGGATGACTTGCACCACCGGGGCCGGAAAGAACTCGCGGATGTCGCCGAGCCAGCGCGCGACCTTGGGCGCCGACGAGCCGAGCCCGCCGCGTCGCGCGGTCCCGCCGGTTCCGCCGCTGCCCAAATCTCTGGTCGTAGAGCGCCGACAGCGCGGCATCGATGCGGCGGTCGCGGGCGTCGAGCCCGGCGTCATCGCCGCCGAGCGCGAGCCGCCAGCGGCGCAGCCGCTCGTCCGGTGAGCTCGCGCCTTCGTTCATGATCGCTGCTCGCCTGCGTTGGCGTCGATACCGAGGATGGTGAGCAGCAGCGGCAATGCGGCGGCGAATCCCGGCGTCCCGGCGTCGGGCGCGGCGGCATCGCGCAGCGGCGCTCCCGCCGCGCCCGCCTTCGTGGCAGGCGACCGTGCCAGACTGTCGAGCAGGCGCCGGCGCTCGCCGGCATCGAGGCTCGAAAACGCCCGGCGCAGCATCGGCAGATGCACGACGAAATCCTCCTCGCCGAGCGCCACCATCCACTCGTCGATGATGCCGGTGAGCTGCGGATCATGCAGCAGCAGCTGGGCCGCCCGGCCGAGGAAGCCGTTGAGCCAGTCTCCCGCCTCGGCCGGCGGCACCGCCGGCGACAGCGCGCGCGACAGCCTGGTGCCGGCTTCCGCCGCGTCGATCGAACCGCGGTCATAGAGGGCGCGGACCGCAAAGCCGCGCAGCAGCGCATGCCCGTCGGCGTCGTCGGTCAGCCGCAGCAGCGCCTCGCGCCAGTCGCGGGCGATCGGCTCGCTCTCGATGAGCGCGATCGCGCGCTCGAGCGCCGCGAGCTTGCCGTGAAGCATCTCCGCCTCCTCGGTCTGCAGCCGGCGGCACGCATGAACGAGGCCGGCACACACGGTCTCGGCGAGGCTCGTCACCAGGAGGCGCAATTCCTCGGCCGGCATGTCGCGCGCGGTGCCGTAGCGCAGCACGATCGGCGAGCGGCGGGATGGCGTCGGCGAGCGCCGGGATGTCGCTCGTCGCCGCCGCCGCAGCCTGCAGCAGCGCGATCGTTTCCCGCGCTGCGTCGACCAGGCCGGCGTGCAGGCAGCCCTTCACGATGTCGGAGATTCGCCGAGCGCCTGCGCCTTGCGGGCGGCGGCAATCGCCGCGTTGCCGGCGGCCTGCTCGACGGTCGTGCCGAAGACCAGGGCCTCGGCGAGCCGGACGGAGAATTCGGGGTCCCAGCGCAGCTTCCAGTTTTCGCGAAAAGTGCCGCGGCTGCCGCCGGCGTCCATGAGCTGCCCCCACGGCACGATCGATCAGGTCGCAGGCGATGGAGGAGCAGCGATCTGGCGAGACCTGCATTCCGAGCGCAGATCGAGCGAGATGTCGCGCTCGAGCGCCTCGGGCGCGAGCTTCAGCTTTCGCTGCTGGCGCGCGAGGTCGGCCTGCAGCGGCATCTGCGGGACGTCTCGTCGATCTCGCCGACCGCATCGCCGATCACCAGCCGCTGCTCGATCAGCCGCCACGGCACGGTCTCGCCGTGGCAGATGGTGGCAAGGCCGGCCTCGCGCATCTCGTCGAGCCCGGGGAGCGCGAGGTCGCGCAGTCGCCGCCAAGGTCTCGGCGAGCCTCACCGCCTCGATCACCGCGGCCGGTCGAGGTCGCATGCCCGTTCTGCGCGCAGGAGATCGGCGGCGCGCGCCTGGAAGCGTGCCGTGAACCCATGCGGGCGAAATAGTTTCGGCGGTGCCGCTCGAGCTCGTCCCAGACATGGCGCGTACCAGCCGGGCGACACGACACCCGCGCCATAGCCGCTCGCCGCCGCCAGCCGGGTGTCGGTCCACGGCACCCAGGTGGCGGTGACCTTGATCTTCGGCAGGCCGCGCAGCAGCGCGCGGTCCTCGGCTGCGGCCCGCGAAGCGCGCAGCGCCGGCACGTGCCAGGCGCCGCAGACGACCGCGACCGGCCCCGTCGCTCTCCTTGAGCGCCGCCGCGATGGCGAGCCGCATATGGGCTTCGCGCTGGTCTTCCAGCCGCTGCTCGGCCTCCGACCGGCCCGGCAGCGTGTCGGTGTGCCGGCGCAGCTCCGACATCGCGTCCTCGATCGCGGCAAACACCGTCGGCGCATGGACGTTTTGCTCGATCAGCGCGTTCCACCAGGTCTCGCTGTCGTCGTAGCCGGCGATCTCGGCGAGGTAGGCGAGGGGGTCGCGGCGAATGGCCGGGAGCCCGGCTGCGTCGTCTTCCGCGGCGGGTTCTTCCGGCTCGTCGTCCTCTGCGCGCGGCGGCTCCTGTCATTCGCTTGCGTGCGCAACGCCAGCCGGTTCGCGGCCGGCAGATCGATGAAGCGCACCGGGCGGCCGCTGGTCAGCGCCCAGCGCATCGCCTGCCATTCGGGCGAGTAGATGCCGAACGGGTAGAAGCTCGCATTGGCCGGGTTCGTCCTGGGCATGGACCAGGATCGCGATCGGAGGTGTCATCGCCGGCGAGGCGGCGAATGCGATGAGCTCGTCGGCGTCCGGCGGCCCCTCGATCAGCACGACCGCGGGATCGAGCGCGCCGAGCGCGGCCAAAAGGCTTCGCGCCGAGCCCGGCCCGTGATGCCGGATGCCGAAGATGTGGAGCGCGGTCGGCCAGACAGCCAAGTCAGATCACCTCGCGCATCGCGCGTATAGAGGTCGCTCCAGTCGTCGCGCTCGCGCACCACCGTCTCGAGATACTCCTGCAGCGACGACGCGGTCCTGCACCGGGTCCTTGACGATGGCGCCGACCAGGTTGGCGGCGAGGCTCTGCGCATCGATCGTGCCGGCGCCGAAATGGCCGGCCTCCGCCCAGGCGCCGATGGTGACGGCGATCGCTTCGGCGGTCGACAGCGAGCCCGACGGCGTCTTGAGCTTGAGCTTGCCGTTGAGCGTCTGCCCGTCGCGCAGCTCGCGGAAGATGGTGACGACGCGGGCGATCTCCTTCTCGGCCGGCTCGATCTTCGGCAGCTCGAGCCCGGCGCCGATCTCGCCCACCCGCTTGACGACGATGCTCGGCCTCCTCCTCGATGTCGGTGGCGGCAGCGGCAGCACGACCACGTTGAAGCGGCGCTTGAGCGCTGAGGAGAGCTCGTTGACCCCCTTGTCGCGGCTGTTGGCGGTGGCGATGACGTTGAAGCCGCGCCGCGCGTGCACCGCGTCGTTGAGCTCGGGGATCGGCAGGGTCTTCTCCGAGAGCACGGTGATCAGCGTGTCCTGCACGTCGGAGCCCATGCGGGTGAGCTCCTCGAAGCGCACGATGCGGCCGTCCTCCATGGCGCGCATCAGCGGCGTCGGCGACCAGCGCCTCGCGCGACGGGCCCTTGGCGAGCAGCTGCGCATAGTTCCAGCCGTAGCGGATCTGGTTCTCGTCGGTGCCGGCGGTGCATTGCACGAGCAGCTGCGAGGAGCCGGTGATGGCGGCGGCGAGATGCTCGGAGACCCAGGATTTCGCCGTGCCCGGCACGCCGAGCAGCAAGCAGCGCGCGATCGGTCGCCAGCGTCGCGACCGCGGTCTCGATCAGCCGGCGGTTGCCGATATATTTCGGCGTGATCGTCGACGCCCGATGCGGTCTTGCCGCCCATGCAGATAGGTCACCACGGCCTGCGGCGAGAGCTGCCAGTTGGCGGGCCGCACCCGCTCGTCGTCGCGCGCCAGCGCCGCGAGCTCGTCGGCAAACAGGTCCTCGGCGTTCTGGCGCAGCCGCGTCTCGTCGGCGGTTGGACATCTTCACCTGCGGCGGCTTTGTCGTTGCCAGCGTCAACCTTGGTTGGGTTGACCGGTGTCTCGAGCGCGAGCACAAGCTCGGCAAAGTCGCGGGCGATCGCGCGCGGTCGGCCGGCGGCAGCGGCGCGATCGGCGCAAGAAAGCTGCGCAGCATCCCGTCGGGCAGCAGGGCGCCGTCCACACCAGCGTGCCGTCGTCTCTCGTGGCTGACCCGCCGCTTTTCGAGCGCCGCCTGCCATCCGGGAGAGTTCGAGGAGCTCGGCGGCACGCCTGTCCGCAAGCGGCGCCGACAGCTGGTTTGCCAGCGAGGCGAGCTCGAAGGGCAACGGATACGACCCGGTCCGCATTGGCAAGCGCCAGCTTGTGACCGACGAGTTGCGCATCGTCTCATTGTCGCCGTCCGCTCTGGCGGTCTGGCATAAGGCGGCAAGCACCGCGTCTTCATCCGCCGGCAGGGCGTCGAGCATTTCCTCGACCGAGAGCCCGGCGGCCGATGCCACGTCCTGGCAGGTCAGGCCGGCGAAAAGAGGCATGCAGCGCGATGCGGTCGTTCGCGGTCTGCGGTGGACGGAACACGACCTCGGCGGATTGCACGAGGCCGGCACGCTTCAGCAATGCCGCAAGCCGCCGGTACTTCTCTCGAAGCAGCGCGCCGCCTCGGCGAGGCGCGCCGTGAAGCCGGCGTTCCACGGACCCGCCGGCGGTCAGGCGGGCGGCGATGCCGCGCACGCTCTCCGCGCGATCGGCCGCCACGCGCTCGAGAAATGGCAGATCGTCCGGACTGAGACCGGCCGGCAAGCGCCTCCAGCAGGTCGGCCGCGCATAGTCGGCGTTTTCGGCTCTGAATACCTCCTCGACCATCGCTGCGCGCCGCCGCCGGATGCTTTTTGGCGCTGCCGCGCGAGGAAGGCGACGCGGTGGGCTTTCCGGAAACTCGGTCCAGTTCTCGGCGTCGATCTCGACATGCAGCAGGCTCGTCGCCTCCGCCCCGTCCGGCCTCTCCGCGAGCGATCGAGATAGGCCCGCTCGGCAAGCCCGAGAGCAGTCGGCGATCGTCCTGATATGCGGGCCGATGGCCGGCAGGTCGAAGGGATGGAGCCGAAACCCGCGAACGGGTGATCCGGCGCACCGCTGCAGGCAGGACCGCGCCGGCGGACGCTCTCTCCACGCTTCGGGCAAACCGCATGAGGGCGCGCCGCGCCGCCTCGGGCAGGATCGGGCGCGGATCCTGATGCAGCCGCCGCGCCGCGTCGGGAATGCGGTCCGCGGCCGGCGGCGGCGTCCGGCCGCCGGAAGCGCTGCTGCTGGCCGGCCAGCGCCAGCGCGGTCAGCGCCGGCTCGCGCGGCGGCGAGGCGGATTGGACAAGCGGGCCGAGCGGATCGGGAAGGCTCAGCGGATCGCGCCGCAGGCCGAGAAACATCGCCCGCCGCAGCCGTCCGACATCCTCTGGAGGGATGAGGCTCATCACCCGTCCTCGTACCAGGCTCCGACCGGAGTATCGGCCGCCAGCAGGGTGGCGACCCGTCCGTCCCAGACACAAAGGGCGGAGATCGGCGCAAGCCCAAGCATCGGCAGCAGCCTGTCGGTCTGCTGGCGATCGAGCGGAAGCGCGAGCCCGCTGCCGTCGCCGAGCCCGAGACGTCCCGGCTCGATCTGCTCGACCGCGAGCCCGCGGGCGGCGAGCGGCCAGGAGTCGATCCACGGCTGAGCGGCCAGCGCCGCCTCGTATGCGCCGAGCGCCGCGTCGAGCCCGTCGGGGAGATCCGGCCATGCCAGGGGCGCCGAGGCGGAACGGCTGGCGAGCTGCGCCCGGAGCGGCGTTGCCGACGGGTAGAACACGAGCTCGGCGGAAAACATTTCTCCGGCGATGAACGCCGAGGCGGTTGCCGCGGTGGACACCGGCACGAAATCGAGGAGAAGGGCGATCCTCGCCGCCGGCGCCGGGGTCGTGGCGTTGATCAGCCAGGTCTCCAGCCGCCTGAGCTTGTCGGCCTGCACGATGGTGCGGGTGGCCGCCACGATCCATCCCGCGGAGATCCGCGGCGCCGTCGCGTCGGCCAGCAATTCCTCGCGCCTGAGGCTCCACCCGACGGTGCGCCGCACGTCGTCGACCAGGCCCGCCGGCAGTTTTTCCTGGTTGCGGTAGGCGGACGAGATCAGCACCAGCGCCGCCAGCTGCTCCAGCACCAGATCGTCGCGCATCGGCTCGGGAACGCGAAAAACGTCCGCCCCCAGCGCATCCAGGCGGCCGGCGAGTCCCGGGGCCTTGGCGTCGACCAGGCGGGTCGACAGTGTTTTGGCGCTGGTCATGGCGCGCTGGGAGAATCCGGCGAGCCCGAGATTGAGCTGATCGAGAATCCAGCGGTCGAGCTCGGCGAGCCCGTCGAGCACGCTTGCCTCGCGATCCTCGCGCAGGCGCAGGCGCTGCGCCTCGGCGCGCGCGAGAGCTTTCGGGTCGGCCGGCGCGTCGTCGTCCGCCTCGGCCAGCGCTGCCGCCATCGAGCCGCCGGTCGGCACCGCCGGACTTGCCCCCGCGGCCGGGCGCGGAGCCCGTGCCTTTGGGCGCCGCCGCTCCAGCCAGTCCGCGACCCAGGCGGGCGGCGCGGCCTGCTCCAGCCGCTCCGGGTGCTCCGAGGCCATCCACATGACGGCGAGCACGTGCTTGCAGGGGAATTTCCTGCTCGGGCAGGTGCATTTGTAGCCGATATCGCCGGGCGAGACGACGACGCGGTAGGGCGCGGCCCCCGAGCCCTGGCATTCGCCCCAGATGAGCGAGCCGTCCGCCGCACGCGCCAGCAACGGCCAGCCGGACGGCTTCATCAGCTTGAGCGCCGCGCCGAGCGAAGCCTGGTCGGGCGCGAGCTGCTCGATCCTCTCCTTCGTCAGATCGTTCGCCATGCGATCCATTGTTGGGAGATTCGTTCCGCGGGAATTGTAGTCGTTGGGCCGCCGCGGTCCAGACGCGATCGAGCCGGTGAAGATCCGCGACCCAAATGGCCCCCCTGCGCTCAGCCCGGGTTCGCCTGCTTGCTGTCACGGTTGGCGGATAGCTGCTATCAGGTCGTCCGGCAAGCAATGGAGCGGTGATGCCGAAGGCAAGGCGAGGTCTGACGCGATCGGCCTTTCTGCGCGGCGCCGCGGGTGCGCTCGCCGCGCTCGCGACCGATGTGACGACAGGAGCCCAGACCATGGCGGAAAAAATGCAGACGCGAAAGATTCCCTCGAGCGGCGCCGCCCTGCCGGTGGTCGGCTGCGGCACCTGGCGCACCTTCGATGTCGGGCCGGCTGCCGCCGAGCGTGCGCCGCTCGCCGACGTGCTGCGCATCCTGTTCGAGTCCGGCGGCTCGGTGATCGATTCCTCGCCGATGTACGGCGCCGCCGAGGGCGTGGTCGGCGACCTGCTCGAGGCCGCGAGGAGCCGCGACAAGGCGTTCATCGCCACCAAGGTGTGGACCCGCGGGCGGAGCCAGGGCGTCGCGCAGATGCGCCAATCGATGAAGCTGATGCGCACCGGGCGCATCGATCTCATGCAGATCCACAACCTGCTCGACTGGCAGACCCATCTCGCCACGCTGCGGGCCTGGAAAGCCGAGGGCCTGATCACCTATCTGGGCGTCACCCACTACACGACGAGCGCCTATGCGGAGCTCGAAGCGGTGATGCGCGCCGAGCCGCTCGACTTCGTCCAGCTCAACTATGCGATCAACGATCGCCAGGCCGAGCAGAAACTGCTGCCGCTCGCCGCCGACCGCGGCATCGCGGTGATCGTCAACCAGCCGTTCGGCGGCGGCGATCTGTTTCGCTCGGTGCGCGGCCGCGCACTGCCCGACTGGGCCGCCGAGATCGGCTGCGAAAGCTGGGCGCAAATCATGCTCAAATTCGTGCTCGGCCATCCGGCGGTGACCTGCGTCATTCCCGGCACCGGCCGCCCCGAGCACATGCGCGACAACGTCCGCGCCGGAACGGGACGAATGCCCGACCAGGATTTGTTGAAACGCATGGCCGCCGCGGTCGACAAGTAGGGTGGGCAAGGCGGCCCCGGCATTTGTTTGAAGGGGTGAAGGCGATCCGCCTTGCCCACGCGGTCGACGTGAGCGGCCTCGTCCCGCGTGGGCAAATCGCCGGCGATGCCTCACCCGATTCCCGCGCTCGTCACGGGCGATTTGCCCACCCTACAGCGCCGTAGGGTGGGCAAGGCGGCGCCGGCATTTGTTTGATGCAAGGCATGTAATCCGCCTTGCCCACGCGGTCGACGTGAGCGGCCTCGTCCCGCGTGGGCAAATCGCCGGCGATGCCTCACCCGATTCCCGCGCTCGTCACGGGCGATTTGCCCACCCTACGATCACTCCGCGGCCTGGAGCTCCAGCTGCGGCCGCTGGTGGGTCCATCCGGCGGCGGCCTCGTAGGCGGCGCCGATGCGCAACACCGTCGGCTCGTCGAAGGCGCGGCCGACGATCTGCATGCCGAGCGGCAGGCCGCTCTTGGAGAACCCGATCGGCATCGCCAGCGCCGGATTGCCGGTGACGTTGAACGGGATGGTGTGCAGCATCACCGCGGAACGTGGCGTCGACCGGGAACTCGTCGAACCGCGGCGCGGGGGTAAGCCCATTCGCCGTGATGATGGCGTCGTGCTCTGCCGAGCACTTCCTTGTTGATGAAATCGGCCAGCTCGCGGCGCAGCCGCAAGCGCCTGCACCAGATCGACCGCGGTGAGCGTCGCGCCCGGCATGATGCGCTGATAGGTGAAGCGGCCGATAGTCCTGCGGCCGGGTTTTCAGGTCCTGCTCGTGGATCGCATAGGCCTCGGCGATCAGGATGATGCGGCCGCAGGCATTGAACAGGTCGAAGTGCGGAAACTCGATCTCCGTCGACCTCGGCGCCGAGCTGGCGCCGTCACCTGGGTCGCTGCATCCATCGACGCGACCAACTCGGGCGACACGCCGGGGATCGAGGCGAAGAAACGATCGCGGATAGGCGAGCTTGAGGCCCTTGCAGGTCGCGGCCGAGGCCGCAGGTGAAATCCGGCACCGCGACGTCGGCGCTGGCCGGATCGCGCGGCGTCGTGGCCGGCGATCACCTGCATGGTCAGCGCGATGTCCTCGACGGTGCAGGCGAGCGGCCCGCAATGGTCGAGCGTGTAGGAGAGCGGAAACACGCCGCGGCGCGACACCCGGCCGTAGGTCGGCTTGAGGCCGACGATGCCGCAATAGGAGGCCGGCCCGCGGATCGAGCCGCCCGTGTCGGAACCCATCGCCATGCGCAGCATGCCGGCGGCGACCGCCGCGCCGGAGCCCGACGACGAGCCGCCGGTGAAAATGATCGAGGTTCCACGGATTGCGCGCCGGCGGGAACGGCAGGTCGAAGCTCGGGCCCGCCGATGGCGAACTCGTGGGTGGCGAGCTTGCCGAGCAGCACCGCGCCGCCCTCGCGCAACTTCGCCTCCACCACGCAGTCGGCCTGTCGGCACATGGTCGACCAGCAGCTTGGAATGGCAGGTGGTGCGGATGCCGGCGGTCTCGTAGATGTCCTTCAGCCCATACGGGATGCCGTGCATCGGGCCCTTGTCGATGCCGGATTTGAGCTCGCGGTCGGCCCGCGCGGCATCGGCGAGCGCGCGCTCGCTGGTGACGAGAGGAAGGCAGTGCAGCCGCGGATCGAGCGCGGCGATGCGCGCCAGCGCGTTCTGCGTCAGGCGCCGTCGAGGTGAGGGTTCCGGCGCGCAGCTGCCGGCCGGCCTCGGCGATCGAAAGTTCGTGCAGGGGTTTTGCGGCGGGCATGGATCAGTCTTTCGGGAGGTAGGGTACGAGCGAAAAAATGTTCGACGGCTCGCTCGCGGCCGTCCGCTTCTGGCGCAGCAGTTGAGAAAGCCGGCGCATGTCCTCGAAGCCGGCGACGACGCCGGCTCGCCAATCGGCCGGCACCACGGCGCCGGCACGCGAAATCAGCACGTCGAACTCCTGCTCGAGCGCGGTCTTGTCGGGATTGTCCATCTGCTTCCTCGGCGGGTGTCGGAGCGCACGCCGATCGGCCCGATCGGAATGCGAGCCAGGGCTCGGCGGTGCAATCGACGGGCCAGTCGTCGGACGGGCGTGGAGTGGTGGAGTTTGGAGCCAATTCCCATCCGGCGCAATTGCCGGCAAGCCGGGCTCGCTCACGCCCTCAGCGCTACGGGACCAGCTTGTCGAGGCCGGCGATGCTGGCGAGCGTGCGCAGCTCGCGCTGCTGCTCGGCGCTGAAGCTCATGACCAGCGGGGTGGCGGCGGATTTCAGCTGCTCGACGTCGGGTCCGGCTGGATCGATCTTCGCCAGCGCCTCGACGGCCCCGCCCGACTGGCCCGGTTGCTTCTTGGCGAAGGCGAGATTGCGCAGCGCGGCCTCGACCGACGGCCAGATCTTTTCCTGGTCCGGGGTGAGGTTGAGCCGCTGCTTGATGTGGGCGATCTGGGCGTCGTTGAGCACCGGTCGCGGCCGGACGGCTGCGGTGCGGGTCACCGACCTGGTGGCAGCCGCCTCGTGCTTCACCGCCGGCCGCGGCGCCACCGGGGTCGCCACTGCGGTGGCAAGCGTGGTTCGCGCCGGGGCCGGCGCATAGGTCGGATGCGGGTTGAGCAGGGCCCGCCAGGTCTCGTCGATTTCGTCGGCGACGCGCGGCGCGGCCGGCGCAGGTTGGGCTGCCGCGTTGCTGGAAGGGAAGCGCAGGTCGACAAGGGCGGCCGGCGCCCTGCCGGCAGGGGAACGCGAATCGACCAGGTCGATCGGAGGAGCGGCGGCGTACGGGTCGCTGCCCGCCGGCCACGCCAAAATCAGAGCCGCAGACGCCCCGGCGCAAAGCGTCATCACGAGGCACACGCGATTGAAGGTGATTTTCGACTGCAGCCGGACCATGCCGCCCCTTGCCCCCGTCTCACACTACCCCTTACCCCTTCAAACTTTCAAATGGTGATTAATTTATGGCTAACCCTCTTATCCGAAAGTTGCATAATTCTGCAGGGCAACCGGAAGGTCACAGTGCCGTCTCCCAGGTCTCGCCGACCAGGTCCTTGCCGAAGCTGTGGTGGGGCTCCTCCTTCGTGAGGCGGAAGCCGGCGCGCCGGTAGATCTGCCGCGCCGCGACCAGGATGCTCTGTGTCCACAGTGTCATCTCGCCGTAGCCCGAAGTTTTTGCGAAGCGCAGGCATTCGGCGACGAGGCGCGCCCCGATGCCGAGCCCGCGGGCGCCGGGCTCGACCAGGAGAAGGCGCAGCTTGGCGATCTTGTCCGAATGCCGGACCACGAACACCGAGCCGACCGGCTCGCCGTCGACCTCGGCGATCCAGCAGCGCTCCCGGGCGGGATCGAAGTTGCGCACGAAGGCCGCGACGATCTCGGCGACCAGCGCCTCGAACGTGATGTCCCAGCCGTATTCCTGTGCATAGAGCGCGCCGTGGCGGCCGGCCACCCAGCCCATGTCGCCCGGCCGGTGCGGGCGCAGGAGATAGGGCGGCTTGCGCGATTTTTCGCCGATCAGCCGCTCGATCGTGCCCATCGCGCCGACGAGCTTTTCCTGGCCGTCCACAGGAAGTTTTCCAGCATGGCGGCGACCTGGTCGTGGGAGCCGCGGTCGAGCGGCGCGAAGGCGCGCGTGCCCTCGGGTGTTAGTCGCAGGTGGATCTGGCGGCCGTCGGTCCTGCGACGGGGTTTTCGCCGAAAAAGCCCTTGGCCTCGAACTGTCGGAGGATCCGGCTGAGATAGCCGGCATCGAGCCCGAGATCGTCGACCAACGTCCGAGGCGGTCGGCGCCTCGCGATTGGCGAGCTCGTAGAGCACCCGCAATTCGGTGAGCGAGAACGGGGTTTTCAGCAGCCCCTCCTGCAGCACCCCGAGCTGGCGGGTGTAGAAGCGGGTGAAGCGCCGCACCGCGGCGACGCGGCTGTCGAGGTCCGGGATCGAGTCCGGCATGCGAGTCGTCCTTCGGTTATTGACATTATCAACTTATTAGTTGACTTAGTCAATAACTGGACGCCACCTGCAAATCCGGTCCCATCCGCACCGCCGCGCAACGCAGCATCACGGTCTGCCGCCGGCCGATCCGGCGGATCAGGCTTCCCCGGCTTGCATCGGCGTGTCCGCCGAGTCGGTCGTAGCCGCGCTTGGAGATGATCAGGCCCTGCTCGGGCCGCGGCCGGCGACCGAGCGTGGCGCGAAACAGCGCGAACGCCTCGGCCAGCGCCGGCCGCAGCGTGTCGGTGTCGGCGCCCGGGCGGAAAACCGCGGCACGGCTGTCGGCCTGGCCGGAGCGTTCGGCGGCCTCGACGAATCGGGTAACCTCGGTGATCCAGATCGTATCTGGGACGACGCCCGGCTCGAGAAACATCAGCCACGGCCCGCGGGCGATGGCCGCGCCCGCCTTGAGGCGTTCGGCCGCAGACGAGGTCGGCAGGACCAGGATGCGGCAGCCGGCGACGTCGGCGACCTCGCGGGTCTGGTCGCGCGAGCCGCCGTCGGCCACGATCACCTCGCGCACCGTGCCGGTCGCGGCGCCCGGCACCAGGGCGGCGAGCGTGGACAGCAGCGGGCGCTCCGAATCGTCGGTCGCTATGACCACGCTGAGCATGAGAAGAACTCCGAATGCTCGCGACCTGTAGCACGCGGCAGCGCCGTGACAATCGGCCGGCATCCGCGCTTCCCGAGATCACCTCCCGATATCGGTCGCGCGGCTTTCGGCCGCGAGATTTTGTTCTTGTTTCGTTCCTGCCGATCGGCTAGCGTTGCGGCATGGCTCGTTCCTCCGCCGCTGCCCTCCGCGATCCGCGCCCGCTGGTGCCGGCTGCCCGGCGCCGGCGGGCGAAGGCTCGGTACCGCCGTCGACGCCAAGCGCCGGCGCGGCCGCGGCGCGCAGTCGAACGCCTCGGGCCGCTACGAGCCGATCGCGCGGATCGCCTTCGACGACGGCTGGCAGAGCCTCGAGGATCTGCCGCCGTTCGCGACCACGGTGACGATCGACGCGACCCGCAAGGTCATCACCCGCAACAACTCGCCCGACATCGCCTTCGACCGCTCGATCAATCCCTATCGCGGCTGCGAGCACGGCTGCGTCTACTGCTTCGCGCGGCCGACCCACGCCTATCTCGGCCTGTCGCCCGGGCTCGATTTCGAGATCGAAGCTGTTCGCCAAGCCGGACGCGCCGGAGCTGCTGGAGCGCGAGCTGTCGGCGCCGAGCTACGTCGCCGCGCACGATCGCGATCGGCACCAACACCGATCCCTATCAGCCGATCGAGCGGCGCTACGAGGTCATGCGCGCGCATCCTCGAGGTGCTGGAGCGCGCCGGCCATCCGGTCGGCATCGTCACCAAATCGGCGCTGGTGCTGCGCGACCTCGACATCCTGTCGCGCATGGCGCAGGCGCAACCTGGTCAAGGTGGCGATCTCGGTGACCACGCTCGACCCGAAGCTCGCCCGCACGATGGAGCCGCGCGCCGCCACGCCGGCGCGGCGGCTCGAGGCGCTGCGCCAGCTCTCCGAGGCCGGCATGCCGACCTCGGTGATGGTGGCGCCGATGATCCCGGCGATCAACGACGCCGAGATCGAGCGCATCCTCGACGCCGCGGCGGCAGCCGGCGTCAAGGGCGCCGGCTACGTGCTGCTGCGCCTGCCGCTCGAGGTGCGCGACCTGTTCCGCGAATGGCTGATGGCGAACTTTCCCGACCGCTTCCGCCACGTGTTCAAGCTGATCCGCGAGATGCGCGGCGGCAAGGATTACAACTCCGACCTGGGGCAAGCCGCATGAACCGGCAGGGCCCCTATGCCTGGATGATCGGGCGGCGTTTCGAGATCGCCTGCGACAAGCTCGGCCTCAACGTGGCAAGACCAAGCTCACGACCGAGCATTTCGTGCCGCCGCGGCAGGGGTCGGTGCAGCTGAGCTTGTTTTGAGGGGCAGTACGGATGCCTGTGGCTGGAGCTTTCAATAAGCCTGGGCAGTAGCGCAACTAGCCCCTGGTTTGTGGGGGCTGGGCGTCTTTTCGCTGCAAGATAGAACGCACTTGCTCGAAAGTCGTCGCGATCGCATCTGCCAAATAGATAACCGGCGGAACGTCAATCAGTTGTGTAGGCGAGTCGCCATGGGCAATGTCGTTACGGATGGCATACCAACTTCTAATAGTTGATACAGTTTCTCCTGAAGCCCATTCTGGGTCGCTGCCCAGAACCTCGCGGGCGACCTTGAATGCAAACTCCAGCCTCTTGTCGAACGAGGCGCTACGCATAGCTGTCCGTAAATCTAGTGTCGCGAGCCTGGCGGACGCAAGCAACGTAACCTTCTTTTCTAATGCTGAAAAGCCAAGGACAAAGAAGGCTTGATCCAGGTGAGCCTTTTCTTGCTCTGCAATGCCTAACGCGTCGTCGCTGCCGAGGTCGCAGGCAAACTCGATCCGCCCGCCAACATCCCTGGAAAGGCGTGTATAGGAACGCGTCAGGCTATCTAGATCCCTGTTCATTGATCTGCGACAATAGCCAAGTAGGATCGAACCTTTCGCGCTCAAATGGCGAACTGAAAGGCATTCGAACCCAAGATGGGCTGGAAAACGGGCCCGATTGATCCACAAGCATGAACGCGTGGCTTCGCCCGGCGCTCGATAATAGCCGTAGGTCGATACGCCCGTTAGCTCCAATGACCCATGGTCCGCGAGGAAAGAATATCGCCGCATTCGTACCATCCGGTCGGACAATGCGGAGAATATCGATTTTGGGCTGTTCCTCTTGGCCAACTCCTGCCGCCTGCACCAGCGCCTCGGAAGACGTATGCTTTCCTTCGCGATTGAATTCGAAGCCGGATCCCTGAAGTGCATGCTGGATGTTGTCGTAGAGCCCGTGCACTCGGTCGCGCCACTCTGATAGCCGTGACAACACGTCCTCGCGCGTCAAAGCGTTCGGGTCGGCCAGCTCTTCACTACTGCTACGGCGGGTCGCGTTTATCATGTAGCCATTCTACCGGAGGCAAGCGGCGTTATCCAGCGAACCGGGCGTCAGCCAGCGCCGTCTACCGAAAGGGACAAGGTGGGAGGCCCCGCGGCCTGGAAGCGCAGCGGAGCCGGTCTGGGTCGCGTGACGGCCTCGCGACAATATCAGAGGTCGTCGCGCTCCCGCGCAGGCGAAGCGTGCCCGCCGCTCAACTACCGCCCTTGCCCAGCCGAGCCTCATCATCCCCGCTTTCCCCACCCCCCGCCATTGATTCCCCGCTCGCGCCCGGCCAGCATCGCCGCCATGAGTCGCGAGGCCAAACCGAAGCTCCCACTGCCCGAGCCCGATCCGGGCCCGTCGTTTGCCCGCGAGCGCCGGGCGATGCGGCGCGGCATCGCGCCGGTGGCGGGCTGCGACGAGGCCGGGCGCGGGCCGCTCGCCGGGCCGGTGGTGGCGGCGGCGGTGATTCTTGATCCGAAACGCATCCCCAAGGGCCTCGACGATTCCAAGAAGCTCACCGCCGAGCGCCGCGCCGAGCTCTATGAAAAGATCTGCCGCAGCGCCGAGGTGGCGGTGGCGCTGGCGCCGCCGGCGCGCATCGATGTCCACAATATCCGGCAGGCCTCACTGTGGGCCCTGGCGCGTGCGGTCCGGGCGCTGCCGGTGGCGCCAAAACTCGTCTTCGTCGACGGCTGCGACCGCATCGCGGTCGACTGCGAGTGCGAGGCGGTGATCGGGGGCGACGGGCTCATCCTGTCGATCGCCGCGGCCTCGATCGTCGCCAAGGTGACGCGCGACCGGCTCATGGCGAAAGTCGGGCTCGCCCATCCGGGCTACGGCTTCGAGCGCCACATGGGCTACAGCGTGCCGGAGCATTTCGCCGCCCTCGAGCGGCTCGGGCCGACCATCCATCACCGCCGCTCCTTCGCGCCAGTGGCGGCGGCCTATGGCGAGCCCGAGGTTCTTGATCCCAGATCGGATCTGTTGCCGCTCTGAACCTTGTTCCGCTAGGATCGGATAGTGCTCTCCGTCATGGCCGGGCTTGTCCCGGCCATCCACGTCTTGCTGGCCTGCACGAAAGACGTGGATGCCCGGCCCTGGGCCCGGCATGACGACCGCATCGCGCGTCAACCGAGCGGGACCGATCCCGAATGCCCACTGCCCGCCTGCCGCTGCTGGTCGACGCGCCCGATGTCCGCGGGCGGATGCTCTACATCTCGCTCTTGGTCGAGGCGCTGCGCGCGCGACCGGCACTGATGTTCTGGATCGCCACGCTGTCCCAGGCTTTTCTCTGGGTGCTGGTGCCGGTCATCTTCTTCGCAGCTCCCCCCGGCGACATGCCGTTGGTGCTCGCCGTCGGCCACCACTGGCCACTCGGCTCGAAGCTCGGGCCGCCGCTGTCAAACTGGCTCGGCGAGATCTTCTTCAACCTCGCCGGCCGCCGGCCGATCGGCGTCTATGTGTTGTCGCAGGCCTGCGTCGTCGTCACCTTCTGGGCGGTGTTCTGGCTCGGCCGCTCGATCGTCGGCATCCGCCACGCCGTGATGGCGGTGCTGCTGATGGTCGGCATCACGGCGTTCTCGGTGCCGACACCCGAGTTCGGCCCCGCCGTGCTCGCCATGCCGCTCGCCGCGCTGGCGCTGCTGCATGCCTGGCTCGCCATCGGCGAGGGCCGCCGCCGCCACTGGCTGGCGCTCGGCGTCTTCCTCGGGCTCATGCTGCTCACCACCTATGCGGGCTTCATCCTGCTCGGCCTCATGGTGATATTCATCGCCGCCACCGCGCGCGGCCGCGCCGCCGCCAGCGTGCCCGATGCCTGGGCGGCCGGGATGATCGTGGTGCTGGTCGCCTTTCCGCACCTGATCTGGGCGGAGACCAGCGGCATGGCGGCGCTGCCGGATTTGTCCAATCTCGGGCATTTTCTCGGCCCTGACGGCCACGTGGCGAGCTTTCTGCGCCTCGCCTTCATGGTGATCGCCGCCCACGGCATGATGCTGGTGCTGCTGGTTGTCGCCGGTGGCGTCCGGGCCGACCCGCGGAAGCCGGCGCCGGTGTTCGAGCGGCCGCCGCTCGATCCACTGGCAAAACCCTTCGTCTATACGTTCGCGCTCGCCCCGGCGATGGTCGCCACGCTCGCCGCCGCGCTGCTCGATCGCCCGACGCCGATCGGCGGAACCGGCTGGCTGGTCGTGCTCTCCGGGCTCGCCGCAGTGGTGGCGGCGGGCGACGTCATCCGGCTGCATCGCGAGCGCTTCGTCGGCGTGGTGTGGCTGGCGCTGCTGCTGGCGCCCGCCGTCGCGATGATCGCCGGCTCGGCGATGCTGCCGCTCGTGCTGGCGACCGACCTCGACACCAACCGGCCCGCCAAGGCGATGGCGCAGTTCTTCACCGAGACGTTTCACCGGCGCACCGGAAAGCCGCTCGACTACCTGGTGGGCGAAACGCGGCTCGCCGGCGGCGTGGCGCTCGTGTCGACCGACAGGCCCTATCTCGCACCGGAGCCCGGGCGGGAGGTCATGCCCTGGGTGAGCGACGCCGACATCCGGCAGAAGGGCGCGGTGCTGATCTGGCTCGCCGCCGACAATGCCGGCCTGCCGCCCGACGGGCTCAAGGCCCGCTTCCCGGACATCGTTCCCGAATTGCCGCGCGTCTTCCCGCGTCGCTTCCAGGGCCGCCTGCCGCTGTTCCGCATCGGCTGGGCGGTGATCAGACCGGCGAGCCAGTGATCATCCGTAGAATGGGTCGAGCCGAAGGGCGAAACCCATCAGCAACCGTGCGACCTGCACCGCCGCCGATGGGTTTCGCTGCGCTCAACCCATCCTGCAAATGCTACAAATGCGCGGGCGTCAGCTCGCGCTCTTGTCGCCCATCACCGGGCCGAACAGCTGCCAGGTCGTGCCGTCGAAGCGCTGCATCTGCATCTGCTTGAGCGGCGCGAAGTCGTCCGGCCCGGTATTGACGTTGATCCCCGGCAGCAGCATCCCGAGGTTCAGGCCCTTGATGCTGGCGGCCTGCCGCATGATGTTCTCGCGGGTGAGATCGTTGCCGCACTGCTTGAGCACGTGGACCAGCGTCTGCGCGACCGAGTAGGCATAGACGGGGAACGAGCTCGTCTTGTCGCCTTCCGGAAAATACTTGTCCATGAAGGCGAGCCATTCCTTGTAGGCGGGGTCGTCCTTCCACACCGGGTCGGTCGGATCCTTGGCGATCGCCACCGACAGGATGTCCTTGGAGATTTCCAGGCCCGCGGGTTTGAGCACCGAGCCGACCGAGTTCGCCACGCCGTTGAGCAGGTGCACCGGCTTCCAGCCGATCTCCGCTATCTTCTTGATCGCCTGAGCGGCGAATTTCGGCGTGGTCACGTCGTAGAAGATGTCGGCGCCGGCGGCCCGCAGATTGATGATCTGCAAGTCGATCGTGGTGTCGGTCACCTCGTAGGGCAGCTCGGCGACGATCTCCATCTTGCCGGCGAGCCCGTCTCTGAGGCCCTTCACGTAGTCCTTGCCGTAGTCGTCGTTCTGGTAGAGGATGCCGATCTTCCCCTTCGGGTGATGCTGCAGCAGGTAGGCGGCGTAGATGTGCCCCTCGGTCTGGTAGTTCGGCTGCCAGCCCATCGTCCACGGGAAGTGTTTCGGGTCGTTCCACTTGGTGGCGCCGGTCGCGACGAACAGCTGCGGCACCTTCTTCTGGTTGAGATACTTCTGAATCGCGGTGTTCGGCGGCGTGCCGAGCGTGTTGAAGAGGAACAGCACCTCGTCGCTCTCGACCAGCCGGCGCACCTGCTCGACGGTCTTCGGCGGGCTGTAGCCGTCGTCGTAGCTGATGAACGTGATCTTGCGGCCGTTGATGCCGCCTTCGGCGTTGATCTTGTTGAAGTAGGCGGCTTGCGTCTTGGCGATTTGCCCGTAGGTCGAGGCCGGGCCGCTGTACGGGTTGGTGTTGCCGATCTTGATTTCCTTGTCGCTGGCGCCGGGGTCGTATTTCTGGGCGCCGGCCGGGCTCGCAAAGAGGGCAAGCCCGGCAAAGATCGCAAGAACGTGACCCATATTCCCATGTGTCATGAGCGCGTCTCCCCTGGATGTTTCGCGAAGGAGGCCCGACATTGCGGGAACCTTGGTTCAAGGCTCGTCTGGAGCGATGAACGCGGCCAGCATCTCATATTGAATGGTGGTCCAGCAAGGGTTCAGCGGCTCGGCCGGCCTGATTTTGTTGCTTCGCAGGGTGGGTTGGAGCATTTCCCGGAAAAGTGGACGCCGGTTTTCCGAAAGGAAATGCGACAAGTATTGAATCTAGAGCGCTTTCCGGCCACGGCTCATCCAACTTGATGGCCAACCTAATCGGGAAGCGCTCTAGGCGGTCCGAAACGCTGCGATCGTCGGCGAGCGTTTCGCCGCCGTAACCCACTGACGGCCGTGCCGCGGATGGTGGGTTGCGGCGGCGCACGGATCGTCTCACCGCGCACTCATGGGCCGCCTGACCCACCCTGTACGGTCAATGGTAGCCTTCCCCCTCGCGCACTTTTCCGCGAAACAGCCAATAGATGAACGCCACATAGCCGAGGATGACGGGGAGCAGCCCCATCGTGCCGAGCAGCATGAAGATCTGCGAGGGCGGCGCCGCCGCGGTGTCCCAGATGGTGAGGCTCGGCGGCACCAGGTACGGGTAGTCGGAGATCACCAGCCCGAGGTAACCCAGCAGAAAAAGCGCGATCGTCGCCACGAAGGGCAGCGTGTCGCGGCCGGCTCTCAGCCAATGCCATTCGCCGAAGGCGACGAGCGCGGTGATTGCCGGGATCGGCCACAGAAAAAGGATATTCGGCAGCGCGAACCAGCGCGCGCGGATGCGCTCGAAGGCGAGCGGCGTCCAGATGCTGACGATCGCCATGAAGCAGAGCACCACCATGAGCAGCGCGGTCGCCTGGCGGCGGGCGCGCTCGGCGACCGCGCCTTCGGTCTTCAGGATCAGCCAGGTGGCGCCGAGCAGCGCATAGCCGGCGAGCACGCCGAGCCCGCACAGCGCGGCGAACGGGGTCGCCCAGTCGAACGCCCCGCCGGCGAAGGCGCCGTTCTCGGTCCTGATCCCCTGGATCAGCGCCCCGAGGATCACGCCCTGGCAGAAGCCCGCAAGCGCCGAGCCGCCGGCGAACGCCGCGTTCCAGAACGGTTTTCCGCGCATCGCGATCCAGCGGAACTCGAAGGCGACGCCGCGCAGCACCAGCGCCAGCAGCATGAAGATCACCGGCAGGTAGACGGCCGGCATGATCACCGCGTAGGCGCGTGGGAAGGCGACCAGCAGGCCGGCGCCGCCGAGCACCAGCCAGGTCTCGTTGCCGTCCCAGAAGGGGGCGACCGAGTTCATCATCAGGTCGCGCTCGCGTTCCGATTCTGTGGTCGGAAACAGAATGCCGATGCCGAGATCGAACCCGTCGAGGATCACGTACATGGCGACCGCGGTGCCGATCACCGCCGCCCAGATCACCGGGAGATACCATTCCATGACCGGCTCCTCGTCAGTGGGCCGCTTTGATGTGATCTCGAATCGTTGAGTGGCGCATGTTCTTGTCGGCGAACCGGTGGCCACTTCGCCGGAACATGCGCTACCCGTGAGCGGTCGCGAGCGGCCGCGACGGCGTGCCGCGCGGCGGCGCCGCCACGTTCGCCGGCAGGCCGCGCACGATCAGGCGGTTGATGTAACGGATGCCCACCGAGAAGATGACGCCGTAGACCAGCACGAACAGCGCGAGACTCACCGCGATGCTCGAGCCGGGCACCGGCGAGGTCGCGTCCGCGGTGCGCAGGATCCCATACGCCACCCACGGCTGGCGCCCGGTCTCGGTGACCGTCCAGCCGGCGATCACCGCGACGAAGCCGAGCCACCAGCCCTGGGCGGCGAGCAGCAGGTACCAGCGCGCCGAGAAAAGACTTCCGCGCCACCAGAGAAACGCGCCGACGAGCCCGGCGCCGATCATGATCACCCCGATCCCCACCATGGCGCGGAAGGCGAAGAACGGCCACACGACCGGCGGCCGGTCGGCGGGCGGCACGCTGGTGAGCCCGGGAAACAGCCCGTTGGGATCATGGGTGAGGACCAGCGAGGCGCCGTAGGGAATCGCGATCTCGAAGCGGTTCCGCTCGGCCTTCTCGTCCGGCCAGGCGAACAGCACCAGCTTCCCCGGCTGCGAGCCGTCCCAGTGCGCCTCCATGGCGGCGATCTTGATCGGCTGGTGGGCCAGCGTGTTCAATCCATGCTGGTCGCCGATGAAAAGCTGCAGCGGTGCCAGCACCGCGATGAGGCCGACTGCCATGCGCAGCATGGTGCGGGCTTCCTCGACGTGCCGGCCGGCCAGCAGATAGCGCGCGCCGACCGCGAGCACCACCATGGCGGTGGTGAGATAGGCCGCCGTCACCATGTGGGCGAGCCGGTAGGGAAAGCTCGGATTGAACACGATCTTCAGCCAGTCGAGCGGATAGGCGATGCCGTCGCGCATCTCGTAGGCGACAGGCGTCTGCATCCAGCTGTTGGCGGAGAGAATCCAGAACGCCGACATCAGGGTGCCGGCCGCGACCGCGACGGCGGCGATGAAATGCAGCCACGGCGGCACGCGGTTCCAGCCGAACAGCAGCACGCCGAGAAACGTCGCCTCGAGAAAGAAGGCGGCGAGCACCTCGTAGCCGATCATCGGCCCGATGACGTTGCCGACCGTGAGCGAGAACCGGCTCCAGTTGGTGCCGAGCTGGTAGGACAGCACGACGCCGGAGACCACGCCCATCGCGAACGATACGGCAAAGATTTTCGTCCAGAAGAACGCCAGCCGCCGGTAGCGCTCCTCGAAGGTCGCCAGCCACATCGCCGACAGCGTCGCGATATAGGCCGACAGCCCGATGGTGAAGCTCGGAAAGATGATGTGGAAGATGATGGTGAAGGCGAACTGCAGCCGGGCGAGCAGAACCGGATCGAGATCCATCGCGAAGCCCTCGGGCTATGCTCTTGTCCGTAGCACGATATGGGACGCCGCCGCCCGGCGGCAATGGGGTGCGGTAGGGTGGGCAACGGCGGCCCGGATTTTTGGATCGGGCTACGGCGCCGGGGGCGCGTTGCCCACGCCGTCGGCGTTGCGGGTAGGGTGGGCAAATCGCCCCGCACAGCGGGGGAGACCGCGTGATGCATTGCGGGCGATTTGCCCACGCGGTACGACGACGCAGGTCCGACAGCGTGGGCAAAATCGTACGCGAGGTTTGGGTGAGACGCGCGGTTCGAGCATCGAATTTTGCCCACCCTACGATTCTACTTGCCCATCCTACAAATCGAGCGCCTTGCGGATCGCCAGAAAATCGCGCCAGGCGAGGCGTTTTTGCAGCGGCTGGCGCAGCAGGTAGGCGGGATGCAGGGTGGCGATGGCGCGGATCTCGCGGCCGGTTTGGTAGGAGAACCAGCGCCCGCGGGTCTTCAAAATGCCTTCCCTGATGGGAAGCAGCGCGGCCGCCGCCGGGCCGCCGAGGCAGACCAGGATGTCGGGGTCGGAGAGCTCGATCTGCCGCAGGATGAAGGGCAGGCAGATCGCGGATTCCTGCGGGGTCGGCGTGCGGTTGCCCGGCGGCCGCCACGGGATGATGTTGGCGATATAAGCGTCGCGGCGGGTAAGCCCGATCGCCGCCATCATGCGGTCGAGCAGCTGTCCGGAGCGCCCGACGAAGGGCAGGCCCTCGAGATCCTCCTCGCGGCCGGGTGCCTCGCCGACGAACATGACGCGGCTGCCCGGCGTGCCGTCGGCGAAGACCAGCTGCCGGGCGGTCGATTTCAGCGCGCAGCCCTCGAAGCCGGCGAGGATTGCCCGTAGCTCCTCGAGGCTCGCCGCGCTCCTCGCCGCCTCGCGCGCCGCCATGACGGCGGCCTCCGGCGAGGGCGGGGCGGCCGGCGGCGTGACCGGCGCCGTGGGAAAACGGCTCGGCTGGGCCGGGGAGGGGGCCTGTTCCGCAGCCACCGGTGCTGCCGCGGGCGCCGGCTCATCGGCGAAACGGTCGACCGGCGTGTCCTGCAGCGCCGCGTCGACCCCGGCCTCCAGGTAGAAGGCGAGAATCTCGCGCGCCGCCCTGATCTGATCGGGGGTCATGGGACGCAATGACTCCCCACGAGCACGGCGCGCTCCCTCCCCCCGCTCTTGCGGCGGGGAGGGTTGGGGTGGGGGGTGGTGCCACGGGCTCGGAGCCGGAACAGGCCCCCCACCCCGACTCCCTTCGCTTTGCGAAGGGAGTCGACCCTCCCCGCCAACGGGCGGGAGGGTCGACTCGCGGCGCGGCGGTGCCCAGAAATTGCTCTCAGCATGATGGTGCGCACCGTAGCAGGTCGCGCGGCTTCCGGCAGCCCGCGGCGCGGCTTCCCGGCCGATTGCCGGCATGCGGCAAACGTGTAGAAACGGGGGTGCCGGTGCGGCCGGCACGACAGGCTCGAAGCGCGACGGAGCGAACATGGCCGACAGCGAGCTGCCTCCCCGCGAGGCGATGGAGTTCGACGTGGTGATCGTCGGCGCCGGTCCGGCCGGGCTTTCCGCGGCGATCCGCCTCAAGCAGATTTCCCCCGACCTCGGCGTGGTGGTGGTGGAAAAAGGCTCCGAGGTCGGCGCCCACATCCTGTCGGGCGCGGTGATCGATCCCGTCGGCCTCGACCGCCTGCTGCCCGACTGGCGCGACGAGGACGGCCCGGTCAAGCAAGAAGTCACCGAGGATCGCTTCTACTGGCTCGGACCCGCCGGAGCCTTGCGCCTTCCGAACTTTCCGATGCCGCCCCTGATGAACAACCACGGCAACTTCGTGGTGTCGCTCGGCGAGGTGTGCCGCTGGCTCGCCGGCAAGGCCGAGGCGCTGGGCGTGGAAATCTATCCGGGCTTCGCCGCCGCCGAGGTGCTCTACGGCGAGGGCGGCGAGGTGGTGGGGGTTGCGACCGGCGACATGGGGATCGGCCGGGACGGCAGACCTAAGGACAATTTCACCCGCGGCATGGAGCTGCGCGCCAAATACACGCTGTTCGCCGAGGGTGCGCGCGGCAGCCTGAGCAAGGGCGTGATCCGCCGCTTCGAGCTCGATCGCGACCGCGATCCGCCGAAATTCGGCATCGGGCTCAAAGAGCTGTGGCAGGTCGCCCCGGAAAAACACCGGCCCGGGCTGGTCCAGCACACGTTCGGCTGGCCGCTCGACAACCGCACCGGCGGCGGCACGTTCCTCTATCATTTCGGCGAAAACCTGGTCTCGTTCGGCTTCGTCCTCCACCTGAACTACAAGAATCCCTGGCTCTCGCCGTTCGAGGAGCTGCAGCGCGCGAAAACCCATCCGCTGTTCCGCGACACCTTTGCCGGCGGCAAGCGGCTCTCCTACGGGGCGCGCGCCATCACCGAGGGCGGCTGGCAGTCGGTCCCCAAGGTGACGTTTCCGGGCGGCGCGCTGATCGGCTGCAGCGCCGGCTTCCTCAACGTGCCGCGCATCAAGGGCACCCACAACGCCATGCTCTCCGCCATCCAGGCGGCCGAGGCGGCGGCGGCCGCGCTCGCCCAAGGCCGCGCCCACGACGAGCTTGCCGATTTCGAGGCCGGATGGCGGGGAAGCGAGATCGGCCGCGATTTGTGGAAGGTGCGCAACGTCAAGCCGCTGTGGTCGAAGCTCGGCACCATGGTGGGCGTCGCGCTGGGTGCAATCGACATGTGGACCAATACGCTGGGCTTCTCGCTGTTCGGCACGCTGAGCCACGGCAAGCCCGACCACGCGACGCTGGAGCCCGCCGAAAAATCGCCGCGCATCGCCTATCCGAAGCCTGACGGCAAGCTCACCTTCGACCGGCTGTCCTCGGTTTTTCTGTCCAACACCAACCACGAGGAGGCGCAGCCGCCGCACCTCGTGGTCGGCGACCTGGCCTTGCAAAAAACCTCCGAGCACGACGTCTATGGCGGACCGTCCGCCCGCTACTGCCCGGCCGGCGTCTACGAATGGGTGGAGGAGGGGGGGCAGCCGAAATTCGTCATCAACGCGGCGAACTGCGTGCACTGCAAGACCTGCGACATCAAGGACCCGAATCAGAACATCGTCTGGGTCCCGCCCGAGGGCGGCGGCGGCCCGAACTACCCGAACATGTGAAACTGGTAGGGTGGGCAAAATCGCGGCTCCGGACGGGCGGCTCGCGCGGGCCTCGCGCGATTTTGCCCACGCGGTCGGCGCCGGCGTGGTACCGCGTGGGCAAATCGCCGGCAACGCATCGCGAAATCTCACTCGCCGTGCCCGGCGATTTGCCCACCCTACGATGCATTCGACGCGGCGCCTTGGTCATGTTACCTCCTGCAACGCCGCAGTTTCGCCGCCGTTGCTTTCTACCCATTGTGATGGTCGGGCGCCGGGTCGATCCTTGCGGGCGGCGCACAAAAAGGCCATCCTGCAGCCAACGACCGGAGGGGCGGCGCTTCGGGCGCAGCCCTCCCATGGAGATCATCAACCCGTGACCGTTTTCAGACTGATCGGGGGCGCGGCCGGTGTCCTCCTGGCCGCCGCCATGACCCTGCCGCTCGCCGCCGCCCCGGCGGAGACGCCCTCGCCGCTGCCGACGCCGCACGAGCTCTCCCGCATCTCGCCGTCGGGCAACTACCTGGCGGCGCGCCATGCCAATACCGAGCGCGACGCCAGCGCGGCTGCGGCTTATTATCGCGCCGCGCTCAAGGCCGACCCGCGCAATGGCGAGCTTCTGGAGCGCGCCTTCATCTCGCTCCTCACCGACGGTGATATCGACGAGGCGGTGAAGCTCGCCGAGCGCATCGTGCAGGTCGACAAGGGCCACCGCATGGCGCGGCTGGTGCTCGGCGTGCGCGCCATCAAGCAGAAGCAGTACCAGTCCGCGCGCCAGCATTTCGCCCAGTCGGTGCGCGGCCCGATCGCCGATCTCACCGCCACCCTGCTCACCGCCTGGACGCTGTTCGGCTCCAACGAGGCGCGCAGCGGGGTGGAGACCATCGACAAGCTCGCCGGCCCCGACTGGTACGCGCTGTTCAAGGACCTGCATGCCGGCCTGATCCTCGATCTCGCCGGCAACCGCAAGGAGGCGGGCAAGCGCTTCGAGAAGGCCTACAAGCTCGACGCCAACATGATCCGCACCGTGGAGGCCTATGGCAGCTGGGCCTCGCGCTTCGCCGGCAAGGACGAGGCGCTGAAGATTTTCCAGGCCTTCGACAAGGTGCTGCCCAATCATCCGCTGGTGACCGAGGCGCTCGACGAGCTCAAGAGCGGCGAGAAGCTCGACCCGCTGGTCGACTCGGCGCAGTCGGGCGCGGCGGAAGTGCTCTACGGGCTCGGCGCCTCGCTCGGCCAGCAGGGCGGCGAGGATCTGGCGCTGGTCTATCTGCAGCTCTCGATCTATCTCGACGATTCGCAGCCGCTGGCGCTGCTCTCGCTCGCCAACCTCTACGAGACGCTGAAGAAGCCGCATCTCGCCATCAAGATCTACGGACGGGTGCCGGAGGATTCCCCGCTGCGGGTCAATGCCGACATCCAGCTCGCCAGCGACCTCGACAGCCTGGACCGCACCGAGGAGGCGAAGAAGAAGCTGGAAAAAATCATCGCCGAGCGTCCCAAGGACATCGAGCCGGTCCTGGCGCTGGGCAACATCCTGCGCGGGCGCAAGGAGTTCAAGGAATGCGCCGACGCCTACGGCAAGGGCATCGCCACCATCGCCAAGCCGGAGAAGGCCAACTGGGTGATCTACTACTTCCGCGGCGTCTGCTACGAGCGCTCCAAGCAGTGGGACCTTTCCGAGGCCGATCTCAAGAAGGCGCTCGAGCTTTTTCCCGACCAGCCGCAGGTGCTCAACTATCTGGGCTATTCGTGGATCGACCAGGGGGTCAATCTCGACGACGGCATGAAGATGATCCGCAAGGCCGTCGACCAGCGCCCCGACGACGGCTACATCGTCAACTCGCTGGGCTGGGCCTATTACCGCATCGCCAATTACGACGAGGCGGTGAAGAACCTCGAGCGCGCCGTCGAGCTCAAGCCCGAGGACCCGACCATCAACGATCATCTGGGCGATGCCTACTGGCGGGTCGGCCGCACCCTGGAGGCGACCTTCCAGTGGTCGCATGCGCGCGACCTCAAGCCCGAGGAGAGCGACCTCAAGAGGATCGAGGAGAAGCTGAAGACCGGGCTGCTCGACGAGCCGGCGCCCGCCGCCGAGGCCGCCAAGATGAAGAAGCCCGGCAACGGCGGCTGATCCTCGCCGTCCGGTGACGCCGCCACTGCCGGGCGGGCTCTCCGAGCCTGCTCCCGCCAAGATCAACCTCACGCTGACCGTCATCGGGCGCAGGCCCGACGGCTACCACGAGCTCGTGAGCCTGGTGGCGTTCGCCGGCCTCGGCGATCGCGTCGGCTTCTCCCCCGGCGCCGAGCCCGGGCTCGACATTTCTGGCCCGTTCGCCGCGACAATCGCCGGCGAGGGCGACAACCTGGTGCTCAAGGCCGCCCGCGAGCTCAGGCTTAGGGTCGACGGGCTTGCCTCCGGCCGCTTTGCGCTCACCAAGAACCTGCCGGTCGCCTCCGGGATCGGCGGCGGCTCGGCCGACGCCGCCGCCGCGCTCCGCCTGCTGGCGCGCTCCGCCGGCATCCCGCCCGCCGACCCGCGCGTGTTCGCCGCCGCCCGCGCCACCGGCGCCGACGTCCCGGTCTGCCTCGACCCGCGGGCGCGCCTGATGCGCGGCATCGGCGACATCCTGTCGGAGCCGCTGGGCCTGCCGGGCATGCCCGCCGTGCTGGTCAATCCCGCCGTCGCGGTCGAGACCCGGGCCGTCTTTGCAGCGCTCGCCGCCGCGCGCGCCGGCGCGCCGGCGCCGCGGCCCGGCGAGGCGCCCCACGATCCGCTCGCCGGCTGGTGCGCCGTCCGCACGCCGGAAGCGCTCATCCGCGCGCTGGCGGCAGGCCGCAACGACCTCGAGCCGCCGGCGATCGCGATCGCCCCCCAGGTCGCCGAGGTGCTCGCTCGCCTGCGCGCCGAAAAAACCTGCCGGCTCGCCCGCATGTCGGGCTCCGGCGCCACCTGCTTCGCTCTGTTCGACACCGCCCGCGCCGCGGCCGCGGCCGCCGAGCAGTTGCGCGCAGCGCGGCCGGCCTGGTGGATTGAGGCGACGACGATCGGGTGAGGGCGAGCCTGATTGGCTACACTCGTACGGCCGGCGGATCGAATGGATTGACGACATCGGCCCCAAGGTTCGCGACGTCGGCAACGTTTCGTGTCGCCAGGGTCAGATGATGCACCTTGGCGGTGGCGGCAAGCAGCGCATCGATGATGGGCACGGAGCGTCCGGCATTCATGCGTCCCCACTCGTCGGCGATCGCGTCGTCCACAGCGAGGATACGACCCGCAAACAACTCGCCGACCTGCGAAAGCCAGGCGTCGAGCACGCGGGCCCGGGCAACGTCGTTGCGTCTCATCCGCTCGATGCCGGTCCGGATCTCGCTGAGAACCAGAACGCTGAGATAGAGCTCATCGGCGCCGATCGACGCATACCAGGCGGCGACATTCGCATCGCACCGTTCGTGCTTGCGAATTTCGGAGATGATGTTCGTGTCGATCAAGTAGCTCACAGGTCCACATCCCGCGCGACATCGCGGCGGCGTGAAAGATCGACACCTTCGAGCGGCGCCGCGGCGAGCAGTGCCTTGAGATCCGTCGCACCACGCATCCCGAAGCGTTGACGCAGCAGGCTGCGCGTCTCGGCATTGCGTTCAGGATCGGCCAGCGCCTTCACGACGCCGCGGACGAGCTCGGCATCGTCCCGGTGCACGTGGACCTCGAGCCGGACGACGCCTCGCCGTTTGAGGCGGCGGCGGTAGGAGGAAACGGGTGAGCTCGGCTTACCGGGCATGGGACCGCTCGCGATCTTGTTTCCGGAAATGTATCCGGAAATGCCTCGGCGAGCAACAGGCTCTTATCCATCGGCGCAATTCTGCGCCGCCCCCATGAGGTCACCTTTTCCACTGAAAGGATTCGAGAGGTCCGGCGGTCACCGGCCACTCTCGAGCAGTAGCGCGAAGCGCCTCTTGCGTGCGCAAAAGGTCTAGAATCGCCGAATCCACTTCCGCCCGCCGCCACCCCGAACAGCAAGGCAAGCCGTCATGACCGAACCGGACCGCCCCAAATCTCCCGCCCCGGACGCCGCCGTCATCTCGGTGGCCGACATTCCCCACGCGCCGTTCGTGTTCTACGAGGGCGCGCCGTCCTTCGGGCACGTCAACGGGATCATCAACATCACGCTTGCCGCCGGCCGCTCCTGGGTCGGCCCCGACGGCAAGATCGTCAACGACCATGTCGTCACCGCATATCTCAGGGGCAACGTCGTGGCGGCGATCAACCTTCGCGACAGTCTCGACAAGGCGATCCTGCTCGCCCAGCAGACCACGGGCGCGGCCCATTGAGGCGGCCGGGCGTCCGATTTTCTTGCGGCGCCTGCTCGACGTTTGTACCCAAATAAGGGTTGACATTTTAGTTTTGAGTTGTCAATATTCCGGGTCGATTCCGGCCGCAGGGTGATGCGGCCGATCGCGCGGAGTGGAGGGAGGCCGGCGTTGGGAGACCGGTGCCTGAAACAAGGGAAACAAGGGAAACAAGGGAAACAAGGGAAACAAGGGAAACAAGGGAAACAAGGGAAACAAGGGAAACAAGGGAAACAAGGGAAACAAGGGAAACAAGGGAAACAAGGGAAACAAGGGAAACAAGGGAATGGACCGCACCCCTGCGGCGAGACAAGAAATCATGGACGGGTTGCGGTCGCCGCCGCGCGGACCGCGCCCGATGCGGGTCCCCGGGCGCCTGATCATACAGGTCAAATACAGGCGACGGCCGGCAAGACCCCATCGCAGCGGCAGCAGCAAATACAGTGGAAACAGTGAACTACAGTCGCGCCGCCTAGTGCGCCCGGCGGATGCAGAACTCCACGGTCTCGGCGAGCGCCGCCTTCATCGCCGAATCGGGAAACAGCGCCAGCGCGTCCTTGGCGATCGCCCCGTAGTGGCGGGCCCGCTCGATCGTGTCCTCCAGCGCCCGGTGCCGGCTCATCAGGCCGAGCGCGGTCGCGAGATCCTCCTCCACGGCGTCGCCCTGCTCGAGCGTGCGCGTCCAGAAGGCGCGCTCGGTGTCGGAGCCGCGGCGGAACGACAGCACCACCGGCAGCGTGATCTTGCCCTCGCGGAAATCGTCGCCGACGTTTTTTCCGAGCTTCGCCGACTTGCCGCCGTAGTCGAGCGCGTCGTCGACCAGCTGGAAGGCGATGCCGAGGTTCATGCCGAACGAGCGGCAGGCCGCCTGCTCGGCCTTGGGCCGCCCTGCCAGCACCGGGCCGACCTCGCAGGCCGCGGCAAACAGCTCCGCCGTCTTGGCGCGGATCACCGCCAGGTACTCGTCCTCGGTGGTCGCGGTGTTCTTGGCGGCGGAAAGCTGCATCACCTCGCCCTCGGCGATGATCGAAGCCGTCGTCGACAGGATGTCGAGGGCGCGCAGCGAGCCCACCTCCACCATCATCTTGAACGCCTGGCCGAGCAGGAAATCCCCCACCAGCACGCTCGCCTCGTTGCCCCACAGCATGCGCGCGGCGAGCTTGCCCCGCCGCATCTCGCTCTCGTCGACCACGTCGTCGTGCAGCAGCGTCGCGGTGTGCATGAACTCGACCGCGGCGGCGAGCTTGACGTGGCCGTCGCCCGGATACGCGGTGAGCTGCGCCATCGCCACGGTGAGCATCGGGCGCAGCCGCTTTCCCCCGGAATTGATCAGGTGCTTGGCCACCTCGGGGATCATCGTCACCTCCGAGCCGGTGCGCGCCAGGATCGCCGCATTGACGCGATCCATGTCGGGGCTCACCAGCTCGACCAGCCGGTTGATCGCGGGGACGGGACTTTCGAACGGGACGACGACGGCCAAGCAGGCTTCTCCGGATAGGGCGGGACTTAAGCGGCCCGGGCTTATGCCGGCGCCGTCCGGTCGCGACAACCTCATCTGCGGCCGGCGAGGCGGACGCGCGAGCATAGAAACGCTATGCTGGGGCGGCAAGGGCGGACCGGGCGGTGCGGCGATTCGGGCCGCGGCAGCGCCCGTGCCGTTGGGGAAGATGCGCGCGCCATGCGTTCACATCTTCGGGAGCGGCCAGGCAGCGAGGGGAGGGGCGATGGCGAGTGCCGAGGTGATCGACGCCAAAGCGGTCGACGCCCCGCGGGGGCGGCCGCCGCGCATCGCCGTGCTGGTGCCCTGCCACAACGAGGAGGCGGCGATCGCCACGGTGGTCGCGGCATTCCGCGCCGTGCTGCCGGAGGCTTCGATCTACGTCTACGACAACAACTCGACCGACCGCACCGCGGAAATTGCCCGCGCGGCGGGTGCCGAGGTGCGCCGCGAGATGCACCAGGGCAAGGGTCACGTGGTGCGCCGCATGTTTTCCGACGTCGAGGCCGACATCTATCTGCTGGTCGACGGCGACGCGACCTACGACGCGCCGAGCGCCGCCACCATGATCGCCCGGCTCGTCGACGAGCGCCTCGACATGGTGGTGGGCGCCCGCGTCGACCAGGAGCAGGAAGCCTACCGGGCGGGACACCGCGCCGGCAACCTGCTGCTCACCGGGTTCGTCGCCGCGGTGTTCGGCCATACCTTCACCGACATGCTGTCGGGCTACCGCGCGTTCAGCCGGCGCTTCGTGAAATCCTTCCCGGTGCTCTCCGGCGGCTTCGAGATCGAGACCGAGCTCACCGTGCATGCGCTCGAGCTCGGCCTGCCGGTCGCCGAGGTGGCGACGCCCTATTACGCCCGGCCGAAAGGCTCGGCTTCAAAACTCAACACCTGGCGCGACGGTTTTCGCATCCTGTGGACCATCGCGCGGCTCTACAAGTCGGAGCGGCCGCTGCCGTTCTTCGCCGTCATCGGCGGCGTGCTGCAGGTCGTCGCCATCGTGCTGGCGATCCCGCTGGTCGCCACCTACCTGCGCGAAGGCCTGGTGCCGCGCCTGCCCACCGCCGTGCTGGTGACCGGGCTCACCATGCTGGCCTTCCTGTCGCTCACCTGCGGGCTGGTGCTCGGCACGGTCACCCGCGGGCGCCGCGAGATCAAGCTGCTGGCCTATCTGCGCCAGCCCCCGCCCGGAGGCGGGCGCTGACAGGCTGAGCCCGTCGGGCAGGGTGGGAGATTCAGCCGGCCGGCGCGGCGAACTGGCCAAAAGCCTCCAGCGCATGGCTCGCATACATCGCCGACGCGCCGGCGCCGATATAGACCGCCATGCCCAGCGCCTCCGTCACCTCCTCGCGGGAGGCGCCCTGCTCGAACGCCGCCTTGGCATGAAAGGCGATGCAGTCGTCGCATCGCACCGCCACCGCGACGGCGAGCGCGATGAGCTCCTTGGTCTTGCCGTCGAGCGCCCTGGGAGCGAGCGCTGCCTGGGCGACGCCGGAAAACGCCTTCATCACCTCAGGGGCAGCGCCCCGCAGGTTTTTGAGCTGTGCGCTCAGCTGTCTGGTGGTTTCCGGCCAGCTCTTCGCTGTGGCGGGCTCCGGCATGGGATTGGCTCCGATGGCTCGATTCAACGTCAATGGGAGGCGGTCATTCGGCGGGTGCGATGCGGACCCGCGACGGTGACGGCGGGGTGGCGGGAGCGCCGAAGTCGCCGTCGACGTTGCGCCCCATTTCCTCGCGCCAGGGGCGCCACCTCTCGAGCAGAACCAGGACGGCGACCAGGATCGCGGCGAACCCGAGCGCGCCGATCCAGTACGGAATGCCGAGAAGGCCGGTGAAGATGATCTTGCCGTCGCCGGCGGCGAGGAACCCGGCGAGGGAGGGCTGGGCATAGGTGAAGGCGATCGCGCCGGCGAGCCCGCCGAGCAGCGTGAACACCGCGTCGCGGTAGCCGACCCCGATCTGCGCGAGAGTGGTGCCGGGACATGCGCCGGCGAGCACGATGCCGACGCCGAGGATCAGCCCGCCGACGATGTCCGCCGCATAGAGCGCGGCCTTCGGCTGCAGCTTGACCCATCCGAAGCCGTTGAGGACGGCGAGCGCGACCGCGCCGGTCGCGACCGCAGTGAGAAAAACCTTCAGCATGATGAAGTTGCGAAGCTGCATCTGCCCGACGATCATGCCCGGCTCGAAGACGCGGGATTTCTCCAGGGCGAATCCGAACACGATGCCCATCAGCAGGCCGACCAGGATGGCGACGGAGAGCGACATGTTGCAATCTCCCGAGTTGAGCAAACCCGTCAGATGCGGCGAAGCAGCAGGATGCCCGCCGCGATGCCGCCTGCGAACATCGCGGCGACCGCGACCGTCGAGCCGACGGCCAGCTGCGCCATTCCCGAGAGGCCGTGCCCGCTGGTGCAGCCGTCGGCGATGCGCGCGCCGAGCAGCATCAGGAATCCGGCCGCGAAGGCGACGGCGTAACGCCGCCCGGGTGATCCCGATCCGAGCGCGCGCGCCCAGATCGGGGAAATCGGCTCACGCCGCGCGCCGGACAGTCTTGCCGACAGCAGCGCCCCGATCGCGATACCGGCGACCAGCGCGACCTGCCACCAGTTCTTCGCGGAGGCCGCCACGTGCCTTGCCGCATAGTCGATGCGCAGGATCGAGGGGTCGATCCACGACGTGATCAAGGCCCCGATCGTCACATAGGACGACGACGCCCCGAGCGCCGTCTCGATGATGAGAAATGCCGGAATTTGCAAGAGGCCGATGACGATGCCGGCGGCGTAGGGCGACCACGCCTTCTCGGTGAGGAACGATGTCGTCATGCTGCGCTCCCATCGCGAGTTTGGTACCGACGCAAGCTTGCCTGCGGAACCGCCGCCGTCATTGACCTGCGTCAACCGAAAGGGCCTCTGGGCCTCCTTGCCGGCATTGCGTTTGCCCCGGCTTTGTGCCCCGATCGGACGAACCTGACCCGGAGGATCGCGTTGCGCGAGCTCGTCCGCACCAATGATATCGTGCTGGTGACCGCCATCGAGGCGCTGCTCAACGGTGCCCGCATCCGCCACGTCGTGCTCGATCAGAACATGAGCGTGCTGGAAGGCTCGCTCGGCATCCTGCCGCGGCGCATCCTGGTCGCCGAGGAGGATGCCCGCGCGGCGCGCCGCGTCCTCACCGATGCCGGGCTCGCCCACGAGCTTCGCGCCGATGGCGGATGAGGGGGAAAGCGAGACCACCGACGATGCGGTGCTCGGCGGCCGCCTCCGCCTGATCCAGCCGCGCCGCGGCCACCGCGTCGGCCACGACGCGATCCTGCTCGCCGCCGCGACCGCCGCGCGACCCGGCGGCCACGCCGTCGACCTCGGCGCCGGCGTCGGCGCCGCCGGCCTGGCGCTGGCGGTCCGGGTGCCCGACCTGTCGGTCACGCTGGTGGAGATCGACGGGGCGGTTGGGCAACTCGCCGAGCAGAACATCCGGCGCAATGGTCTTGCCGGGCGGGTGCGCGCCGTCACCCTCGACGCCACCGCGCCGGCGCGCGAGCTTGCCGCCGCCGGCCTCGGCGCCTCCTCGGCGACCGCCGTCCTGATGAACCCGCCGTTCAACGATCCGGACCGGCAGAACGCGTCGCCCGAGCCGGGCCGGCGCCTTGCCCATGTGGCGGCGCGGTCCGGGCTCGCCCGCTGGGTCGCGAGCGCGGCGCGACTGCTCGAGCCGGCCGGCGTCGTCACCGTGATCTGGCGCGCCGCCAGCCTCGCCGAGGCGCTCGACGCGCTGGCGAGAAGTTTTGGCGGCGTCGTCGTGCTGCCGGTCCATCCGCGACCGCACGCACCCGCCATCCGGATCCTGCTGCGCGCCGTGAAGGCGAGCCGCGCGCCGCTCACGCTGCTCGCGGGCTTCACCCTCGCCGACGAGAACGGCCGGCCCACCCCGGAGGCCGAGGAGATCATGCGCCACGGCGGCGTCCTGCCGCTCGCCCGGTTGTAGGCACGCGCGGTCTCGTCCTGCCGCTGCTCGCCGTCGTGCATGTCCTGTCGGGACGGCGGGCGCGCGCTTTGCCAAATATCAAAGACGAGTGAAGTTTACATCTGTTCTAATCTGCGACGATGCGAGCGTTCCACAATAGTTCCGGAGCCCGCGCAGCCGACTGGAAATGTAATAATTCTAATCTACGTGCGCGCCATTGACACCGCCTGGTAAACCCAACAATTGTGCGTCAGGCTTCTGCGTCGGTCTCGGCAGCGCCCCGCGTTTCGACTTGGCGGCATCACGACTGAAGCATTGTCCTCTGGAGACGTTCATGCGCCCGTTCCTCGTCGCCGCCTTTCTCGGCATGATTCTGGTCGGCGCCGCTGTCGCCAAGGAATATCCGATCGGCAAGCCGAAGACCCAGAGCGGCATGGAGGTCAGCGCGGTCTACCTGCAGCCGATCGAGATGGATCCGCCCGGCATGATGAAGGCGGCCACCGAATCCGACATCCACCTCGAGGCCGACATCAAGGCCGTCAAGGGCAACGCCAACGGCATCGCCGAGGGCGACTGGGTACCCTATTTGGTGGTCCGCTACGAGCTGACCAAGCTTCCCTCGGGCGAGGTCGTCAAGGGCGACATGATGCCGATGGTCGCCAATGACGGGCCGCACTACGGCGACAACGTCAAGCTGATGGGGGCCGGCAAGTACAAGCTCACCCTGACGGTGGCGCCGCCGAGCGAGAACCAGCACGCCCACTTCGGCCGCCACGTCGACAAGGAGACCGGCGTCGGGCCGTGGTTCAAGACGTTCTCCGTCGACTACGAGTTCACCTTCGCCGGAACCGGCAAGAAGAGCACCTATTGAGACGCGCGGGAATGTCGGCTCTCGCCAACCTGTCGAGCGATGCCCTTGGCCGCCGGGCGCGCGCCGCGCTTGTCGCGGTGACGGCATTGGCCGGCGTGTTGCCGGCAGCGCATGCGCGTGCGGAGGAGATGCCGGTCTTCTCCATCGAGTTCAAGGACGGGGTGATCACGCCGCTTCGCCTCGAGGTGCCGGCACGCCGCGCCTTCAAGATCGAGCTTCACAATACCGGAAACACGCCGGCCGAGTTCGAGAGCCTGGAGTTGCATCGGGAAAAGGTCCTGGCCGCGCAAAGCAAGTCGTTCATCGTCATCAAGAGCCTCGATCCCGGAGAGTACAAGTTCTTCGACGACTTCCATCCCGACGCGCCCCAGGCGGTCCTGGTGGCCAGATAGGCGTGGGGCACATGGCGCTGTCGGGGATCGGTCTTCCAGGTACGCGAACGGCTCCGGGCCGCCCGGCGGGCGGCGCGCCCGCCGCCGGCTGGACCAGCCGTGCCAATCAGGTGACGCGGCAGATCGGGGATTTTCTGCTGCGCCATCAGGGCGCGGTGCGGGCGACGCAGTGGGTCATCGTCGGCGTCTATCTGCTGCTCCTCGTCGTGCCGGCATGGCTGCCCTTGCCGGATCGCACCGCGCACATTCTCGGCAACGTCACCGTGTTCGCGCAGTTCGCCTTCTGGGGGATCTGGTGGCCGTTCGTGCTCATCAGCATGATCGTGATCGGGCGCTCCTGGTGCGGCTTTCTGTGCCCGGAAGGCACGCTGACTGAATTCGCCGCGCGCCACGGACGAGGGCGGGCGTTGCCGCGCTGGCTCACCTGGAACGGCTGGCCGTTCGTGGCCTTCGCCGGCACCACCATCTACGGCCAGATGGTGAGCGTTTATCAGTATCCAAAACCGGTCGTCATGGTGCTCGGCGGCTCGACGCTCGCCGCCATCGCGGTGGGCCTGCGCTACGGCCGCAACAAGCGGGTGTGGTGCCGCTATCTGTGCCCGGTCAACGGCGTGTTCGCGCTCTTGTCAAAACTTTCGCCGCTGCATTACCGGGTCGACCAGGAAGCCTGGCGCGCCTCGCAGGCACGGCACGAGCATCCGCCGATGATCAACTGCGCGCCGCTGGTGCCGATCCGCACCATGCGCGGCACCGCAGACTGCCACATGTGCGGCCGGTGCAGCGGCTTCCGCGGCGCGGTGACGCTCTCGGTGCGCGCCCCCAACGAGGAGATCGTCAACGTGGCGGGACTGCGGACCAATCCGTGGGAGACCGTCCTCATCGTGTTCGGCCTGATGGGCATCGCGGTCGGCGCCTTCCACTGGTCGGCGAGCCCGTGGTTCGTCGCGGTCAAGCAGATGCTCGCCGAATGGCTGGTCGACCGCGGCATCCTGTGGCCGCTCGAGACGTCGGCGCCGTGGTGGGTGCTCACCAACTATCCGGCGCAGAACGACGTGCTCACCCTGCTCGACGGCGCGCTGCTGATCGCCTACATCCTGGTGACGGCTGTGCTCATCGGCGGTGCGCTGAGCGCGCTCATCGCCTTGGGGACACGGGCGATCGGAGCATGGTCGTGGCGGCGGTTCCATCATCTGGCGCAGGCCCTGGTGCCGCTTGCGGGCTGCGGGGTCTTCCTCGGCCTCTCGGCGCTCAGCGTCACCCTGCTGCGCGCCGAGGGCTTGTCGCTGACCTGGGTCGGGGGCGCCCGCGCAGCCTTGCTGGCGGGGGCGTCGCTGTGGTCGGTGTGGCTCGCCTGGCGGGTGTCAGGGCTGTCGGCGCACGGCCTCTCCCGGGTGCTTGCCACCGGCTGCGTGGCCCTGGCGGCCGGGCTCGGCGTCGGCGGCTGGGGGCTCTTGTTCTGGGTCTGGTAGTCACGCCGGGACATCGGGTGTCCGGGCAGGCAATGCAGAGGTGCTCGTGCTCGCAGCGCTGATCATCGTGTTCCGCGAGGTGTTCGAAGCGGCGCTGATCGCCGGCATCGTGCTCGCCGTCACCCGCGGCGTCGGCGGCCGCGGCTGGTGGATCTCGGGCGGCGTGCTCGGCGGCGCGCTCGGCGCCTGCGTGGTGGCGGTGTTCACCGCCCAGCTGTCGGCGGCGTTCGAGGGCGTCGGCCAGGAGCTGTTCAATGCGGCGATCCTCGGCGTCGCCGCCGTGATGCTGACCTGGCACAATGTGTGGATGGCCCGCCATGGGCAGGAGCTCGCCGCCGAGATGCGCGCGGTCGGCAAAGCCGTGGTGGACGGGTCGAAATCGCTGCTCGGCCTCGCCGTCGTGGTCGGCGTCGCGGTGCTGCGCGAAGGCGTCGAGGTGGTGCTTTTTCTCTACGGCATCCTCGCCTCCGACGCCGGCTCCGGCCTCGCCGTCTTCGCCGGCGGGCTCGCCGGCCTCGCGCTCGGCGGAGCGGTCGGCGTGCTCGCCTATTTCGGCCTGCTGAAGATCCCGAGCCGCCACCTGTTCGCGGTCACCAGCATCATGATCGCGTTCCTGGCGGCCGGCATGGCGCTGCAGGCGACCGCCTTCCTGGAGCAGGCCAATGCGGTGAGCGCGTTCGGCACCGTCGTGTGGGACAGCTCGAAGCTCCTGCCCGACACCAGCATCGTCGGACGCGCGCTGCGCACGCTGGTCGGCTACAGCGACCGGCCGACCGGCCTGCAGCTCATCGTCTATCTCGCGACCCTGACGCTGATCTTTTCCCTGATGAAGCTCCTGGCGCCCCCGCCGCCCGCCCGGACGGCCGGCGCGCATTCCTGACCGCCTCTCGGGCGCGCCAAATGGCAACGCACCAAAACGTGATTGCACAGGGTGGTGCCTAAACTCGGCTGAGCCATCGCGCAGATCGGGAACACAAGCGGATATGTCGCCTCCATGTGGTCAAAGGTGATTCGGGCAGTCCCAAACTCACCTTAGCTTCACCGCCTCCTCGCCGTGGCGGAGGCCGGCTTCAAGTCACGCACTCCGCGCGCAGCGCATCCAGCGCCCGCACCATGCCGTCGCGATGCTCGAGCATCGACTTGTAGGCGAGTTGGTCGCGGTCGAGGGCCGCGATCTGGTCGCGCAGGCCGCGGGCCAACTGCGCGCCGTTCGGATGCCGCCTCAGGCCCTCGAGCGGATCGACGAGCACCTTGATGGTGAAGAGGATGTCCCCCGACGCCGGCAGGCGGCGCAGCGTCTGCCGCTCGACCCGCACGAAGGCGCGGCTGATGAGGTCGCCCGTTTCTGCGAACCAGTTGCGCGGTCGCTGCTTCGGCTCGGGATGATGCAGATCCGCGTCCGGATAGATCGACCAGTTCACCCGCCAGACCGGCAGCTCGACGCGAAGATTATCGAAGATGCGATCGATGCGCGCCGCGAGCCGTTCGCGATAACCGGGTACGTGCTCGTGGATGGCAATCATCGGGCGGCCGATCTTGTCGGCCAGCGACCACGACGAGGGAAAACACAGCGCCGCGGCGACGAGCACGTAGCCGTCGGCGCCGCGCCGCAGCAAGCAGAGATCCTCCTGCACGAGCCGCGCAGCGGCGAGCAAGGGCGGCTCGGCATCGCCGGCAACGACGATCTCCGAGCCGCGCACCCAGAGCCCGTCGCCGCTCTGCTCGTAGCGATCGGGAAACCGCGACGGCAGATGCGCGACCAGCAGCGCCAGCACCTCCGCCTGCGTGTCCCGCGTCGCCAGCTCCTCCCGAAACACCACGTCGCGCTTGTCGGCGAATAGCCGGCTCTTCTCGCCGAGATCGCGGGCGAGATGCTCGTCCGGCTCGATCCAGTCGGCGAGATCGAGCGGTGCAAGCCCGATCGTGAACGGCTTGACCGAACCGTCATACGGTGTGTGCGCGAAGGCGGGCATCGTTCCCTTACTGCTGCTCAGGCCGCATCGATCGCCTCGATAGCCCATGTCTTGGCTCGCGTGGTCTCTTATTTTCGTCAAGATGACCCGGGGTGCCCTATTGCGGCATCACGGGCCTCCGGGAGAGAGCCTGTGGGTGAAGAACGACAGTATTTCGTCGCGGGCCGCGATCGTCGGCTGGCCTGCTTCGTCAATGAGGTGCGCAGTCACCACACTGTGTGGGCACGCGACGTAGTCTCGGAAAAACGGTGGTAAATCGTGATTCGCAGCGCTGTCGGGTAGCACACGCGCGATGAACCGGTCACCGAGTGCTTTAGCGAACCGCTCCGCCCTGCAGAACCGATCGCCATCGAAACGATAGGCCATGACGGTCAGATCGTCCCGCTCGAGGCGGCGTCGAACCTCGGCAAGTTCGTCTGGGGCAATATCAAGACCGGCAAAATCGTTGAGCGGAAGCGACGGCTGGGAAAGGACAGGCGCGAGCATCGACGGCTCAAGCATCATGGTGAGAGCGAAATTGCCGGTAAAGCACATGCCGATGGCGCCGACGCCGGGACCGCCGCACTCAGCGTGCGCGAGTTTCGCCAGCGATCGGAGCCACCCGGTCACCGGGCTTGACTGGTTGCTAGCGAGGGCGCGGAACTCGGCGCTGACACATGCCTTTTTCGAGATGGCTATGCCCTCTTCCACAGTGGGCACGGCACCGTCGCGGCCAAACACCGAGGGCATGTACACGGTGAATCCTGCGTCCCGGGTCCAGCGGCTGAAGCGGGCGACATGGGGGCTGATGCCTGGCATCTCGGTCATGACGATGACTGCCGGCCCGGCGCCGGCCACATACACCCTCTTCATTGTACCGTTGAGCGTGATTTCTCGGCGTTTGAAGTCTTCCAAGGGATCGTCCTCATTCATCTTCCGTTGTGTCATCGCCGAAACTCCTCCACGTCGACATCCGTTGGCGCATTCAGATCATTGCGATCCGTCGGCGTGGGAACTAGTGTCTAAAATGACATTTAATCGGGGCTTTTTTGACATGACCACCGTTGCGGTTCTCGAAGTCCAGGATTGCATGGCGTCAAGTGCCGCCATCACTCATGACGTGATGGCTACAGCCAACGGGATCAGCGCGGCGGCGAAACGTCCTCTGCCCTTCGACGTAACGACCGTTCGTTGCGGGCCGCGGCGGAATGGGCGAGACCTGCACGGCGCTGAGCTCATCATCGTCCCTGGCCTTGGCGTGGCGTCAGCGGAAGAGCTGGACGCAAAGTTGAAGAGCCCCGCCTGCCGCCGTGCGGGCGGAATGCTTGTTGACGCCTTCAAATCCGGCGCCATGCTCGCCGCGTCGTGCGCGAGCACATTCTTGCTTGCCGACGTGGGGCTGCTGGACGGTCGTCGGGCGACCACGACCTGGTGGTTCGCGCCGATCTTTCGGCGTCGCTATCCGAAAGTCGAATTGGTGACTGATCGGATCGTCGTGGCCGATTGGCCGATCGCAACCGGTGGCGCGGCGATGGCGCAGATGGATCTGATGCTCGCGGTAGTGGCCCGCTTCGCGGGGCCTGGCTTGGCCAAGACCTGGGCAAATTATCTTCTTCTGGATGAACGACATTCCCAGGCGCCCTTTATGGCGATCACCTACCTGGCCGGTCAGGAGGCCAAGATCGCCAGAGCCGAGAGCTGGGTTCGCACCAATATTGCCCGTGACTTTACCATGAAAGAGCTCGCCGAGGCGGTCGCTTTAGCGCCCCGCACATTTGCCCGCCACATGGCGGTGACCTGCGGCCTCTCACCTATTCAATTTGTTCAGCGAATCAGAGGTGAGACAGCGCGATATCTCCTTGAGACCACGCGCCTGTCCGTCGAGGAGATCGCACGACAGGTAGGATATGCGGAACCCTCGACGCTTCGTCGACTCATGCGGCGCGACACGAGACATCCGCCCGGGCACTTCCGCCCGCAGCCTGAGCGCGTTGCGCAGAGAGTTGGGGGAAGCCTTGCACGCTCCGTGAAGTGAGACCTTGTCATGCAATGTCGAGGGTTCGAGTTAATACCGACCCGTCCGGCTCATGCTGGCTATACAGATATCTTCGCCGCGCCAGCGCCTCGATCTCCTGGCGGTACTTCTTGAAAGCGGCCTCGGGCTTGAGCCTGCCGCCGCAAACGATCATCAGTCTGGTCTCCGCAGGCATGGGGATCGCTATTGTGCCCGCATCATTGCGACACTTGCGCCGCAAGGGCGTCATCTACCGCCCCTTCAGCGAGCGTGCTCCCAGAATGCGAATCTTCGCGGCTTGGTCGTCCGATCGCCCCTCACCTGTGCTCGAACAGTTCCTGAAAATGGCCGCCGCACATGGCTGACCGTGGCAAACACCGTTGAGGTCGATGACGGCAAATGGCTCGCCATGGGCGGGAGCTCGCCGCCGGGATGCGCGCCGCCGGCAAGGCCGTGGTGGACGGTTCGAAATCGCTGCTCGGCCTCGCCGTCGTGGTCGCCGTCGCGGTGCTGCGCGAAGGCGTCGAGGTGGTGCCGATACCAGCATCGTCGGACGCGCGCTGCGCACCCTGGTCGGCTACAGCGACCGGCCGACCGGCCTGCAGCTCATCGTCTACCTCGCAACCCTGACGCTGATCTTTTCCCTGATGAAGCTCCTGGCGCCCCCGCCGCCCGCCCGCCCGGACGGCCGGCGCGCATTTCTGACCGCCTTTCGGGCGCGTCAAGCGGCCGGTTGCGGCGCGGCTGCGCGGCGGGGCGGATTGATCCATCGCAAAGCCGCCGGGCGATTCGACTGGTAGGTGTGACCTAGCGGCCTTCAGGTTATGAGCCTGACGAGCTACCGGGCTGCTCTATCCCGCGCCAATCGACGACACTTGGACAATCAAGTAGTTAGGCGGGAGGCAAATGTAAACCCGATCGGCCACCGCCGATTTTGGGCCCATCTTGGGCCTTAGACACGACCGTATGCGCAAACCGGCCGACCTGTCCCGGTTTGACGATCACTGCCGAAAGCGCTTTGATAATACGGGTTGCATCCGGCGCAGGTCGGAAGGCGACCGATTTCCTAGATTCTTCGGTGCGCGCATGCCATGAAGGTCTTTCTTTCTCATTCGTCAAAGGACAAGGGATTTGTCGAGGCCGTCGCCAGCTTTCTAAAGCCCGGCACGTACGAACTCGATGGATTGACGTTCGACAAGGGCACCCTGAACGCCCAGGCGATCATCGAAGCCCTCCGTCACTGTGATCTCTTTTGTCTGTTTCTTTCAAGCGCGTCGGTCAATTCCCCGTACGTAGACTTCGAGACCTCTTGGGCATGGAACTATTCGCCAGCGGCAAGGTCGGTCGCTTTTTGGCGATTTGTATCGACGAGACCACGTTTGAAAGAGCCTCTTCCAATGTGAGGTTGTGGAACATCGTTCGCCGGGTCTCGGATGAGGCCGGAGCGGCGCGCCTTATTTGCGGCCATTTGGTCGCAGCATCGGAAAGAACGGAGATTGACACGCATCCGTTCTTGGGCCGGGAGGAGGAAATTTCCGACCTTGAAAGACAAGTGACCGATCATCGTCTTCCTAACGCAAAGGCGATTTTCATTTCCGGCAATTTCGGCGCGGGAAGGCGCACAATCGCCCACCGCTTTTATGAACGGCAGTACCGACACGTCGGTAAACTTTTTCCGACCATTCACCTCGACCCGTTTGCGGGATTGGAAGAACTGTTTAGGCGTGTTCTTGCCGCGCTCCGCCCGGCGATATCGGCCAAAGAAGCGGTGACACGGATTCAAGCCTTTTCTATCGCTTCTGCAGACGAAAAGAAGCGTCAGATCGCGGAACTTATCAATTCACTGCTGCCTTCGAATGAGGCAGCGATGATCGTAGACCGAGGCGGCCTTCTGACCGACGCGGGCACATTCACGCCCGAGTTCGACGGCGTCATGTCTTTATTGGCCGATCGGCCACACCCACCAGCCGTCCTGATCGCACCCCGAATGATTCCTCGCAAACTACGGCGTCTGCAAAACGACGTTGCATACTTGGCCTTGAAGTCGCTGAAACGTGAGGACACTGAGAAGCTTCTCGGCAAGCTGCTCAAGGATGAGGGCATCTCCATCGATGACCAATCCTTCAAAACACTGGTGGGGCTAAGCGATTCACACCCGTTCAATGTTTACCGGATGATGGAGGAGATTTCAGATTGCGGAGTGGCCGCGTTTATCGCAAACCCAAAGGACTACATCGACTGGAAACACCGGCAGTCGTCCGACTACATCAGTAAAATCGAATTCAATAGTGGCGAGCGCGAAATACTTGCCGTGCTCAAGCAGTTGCCGGAGCTCGACTTCTCCGCGGTTGTCGAGGCGCTGAACGCTAATCCGGAGGCAGTAAGTACCGACCTCGAGCACCTGATACATCTCCACGTTATCGAGGCGACCGGTGACAATTTCTCAATTTCGCCGCCGCTTCAAATAGCCGTTGAACGCGATAAACGCCTCAGACTGGCCAAAGATCAGCAAGCGCCGGTCATGAAGAAACTCGCCAAGTCGCTGTCGATCCGCCTTGAAGAAGGCACTGCGCCGATCACGCTACTGGATTCCGCTGTGCTTGCGTCCCTTGAAAGTGGCGATGTGCCCTCGGAAATCGCCGCAGCCCTGATGTTGCCGAGCCATCAGGTTTGGCTGGCGAAACGACACTATGACCAGAAGCACTGGCGAGACTGTATGCGGCTCGCGAGCGAAGCACTCAAAGGCGCAGCCCGTCTGTCGAGCGACGGCTTCATCGGTGCTTGTCGGTATCTTTGTCTGTCCGCGGCGCGGATGGGCGACGATGCAACGTTCAACACAGGTATTGCTCGCCTCGAATCTTCCGCCAAAACCGACTGGGCCAAAAGTAACGTAGCGTTCCTGAAGGGCTTCAACCTGCGCTTCAAAGGTAAGTTAGCGCAAGCTGAAGGCGCGTTTCGTGAAGCGTACCGCTACTCGCCCGGAAACCTCCACGCCGCGCGCGAGTTGGCGGAGGTTTGCCTCGCGCGTGGCAACCTCGACGACGCCGAGCGATTCGCGCGCGAGGCGCACAGCCACGGACCGACAAATCCGTATCACTTAGACACTCTGATTTCCGTTCTGGTCCGTAAACACGGAAGGGATTCCAAGCACCTTTCCGAGATACAAGACTTGTTCGACGCCCTGAAGCGGGTCGGCGACGAAGGCGGCCATTCGTTCTTTACGACGCGGCGTGCGGAATTCGAATATCTTTGGGGGAGCAATCGGCAAGCCATCCTTCTAATCGAGGAAGCCGTTCGAAAAACGTCAACCATTTTTGAGCCGCGACGGCTTCAGGCCAAAATCTACCTGAAGGACGGCAACAAAGTTAAGGCGTTCGAAGCCCTGACCGTCATGAAGGACATAATTAACTCACGCAGCCCCGACGAGAGGCGCTCGAATTATCGAGCCTATCTTGAAACCTTGGCAGAGTATTATGTCGAGGCGGGGCAATACACCGAGGCCAAACAGATTTACGCCGATGAAAGTTCGTTCACGGACGTCGAACGTATCGCAGCGATAAGAAGGATCGAGATCGCCGAGGGCTTCGATCGGGAACGCAGCCAAAGCTCTTAGGGCACCCGACCTAGGGCGTAAAGTCCGACCACTTCCGGTGCGCGTGTTTTGGGGGCTCGGCCTTTGTCGGGGCCTCGATGGCGTCGGCGATCGCGTCCAACGCGGGATCGACTGCGCCCCCGAGACCGGTTAAAAGGGCACCCGCAGGACCGTCAGCATAGCGACGGCGAAGCCGGGACGCGGGACCGAGTGCCCCCGGCGCGGGGCGCTATAGCGGCGCGGCTGCGCGCCGGGGCGGATTGATCCATCGCAAAGCCGCCGCGCGGTTCCGCTGGTAACTGTGGCCTCCCTTCCTGACGGAGAAGAGGAGCAGCCTTCCATGATCAAACGGACCGCGGTGCTGACCGCAATTGCGCTCGCGGGCGCAACGACATTCGGCTTGCCGGCATCGGCGGCCGACACGGTGACGGCGCTGAAAGCCGCAAAGGCCCCGGATCTCGCCGCCGGAGCCGCCGACCCCGCATGGGCCAAGGCCGAGGCGCTGAGCGTCCCGCTGGCCGGCGGGATGCACCTGAAGGACGGCAAGACCACCGCCACCATCAAGGCGGTCCATGCGGGCGACATGGTCTACCTGCTGGTGCAGTACGACGACCCGACCCAGTCGGTGCGCCGGTTCCCGTACCAGAAGCAGCAGGACGGCAGCTGGAAGAAGCTGGTCGACCCCGCCGACAAGGGTGGCGACGACAACATGTACTACGAGGACAAGATCGCGTTCATCTGGAACATCGGCGGCTCGATCAAGGGGTTTGCCCAGCAGGGCTGCATGGTGGCCTGCCATGCCGGCGAGCCCGGCAAGGCCTACGGCAACAAATATCTCGCCAATGAAGGCGAGCTCGGCGATATCTGGCACATGAAGTCGATCCGCACCGGCTATATCGGCCAGGCCGATGACCAGTATCTCGACCATACAAGGTACGACAAGGAGAAGGCCCCCGAGGCCGGGCGCAAGAGCGATCCGAAGACCGGCGGCGGCTACGACGACGTCAAGCTCGTCAACGGCAAGCCGGAATTCATGGACAAGACCGGAATTCCGGCGAACACCAGCGGCCGCTATTATCTTCGGGCGGAGGACAAGGTTCCGTTCGACGACAGCAAGTTCAAGCCCGGCGACGAGGTGGCGTCGATCATGGTCGCGCCGTTCACCGGCGACCGCGGCGAGATCGCGGCGGCGATCGCGTGGCAGAACGGCAAGTGGTCGATCGTGCTGGCGCGCAAGCTGGTCACCGGCAGCAAGTTCGACGTGCAGTTCGACAATCTCGGCGGCACCTACGAGTTCGGCCTCGCGGTGTTCGACAATGCCCAGGTCCGCCACGCGGTGCATTTCGGGTCGCTGAAGCTGAAGTTCGCCAACTAGACTTGGAATTCCCGACGGGTCGCCAAGCCACGATCGCCTCAGCGATCGTGGCTTGGCGCGTCCGCGGAGGGGCCATCGACAAGAATCAGGCTCCTTTCCTGAACCGCTTCAGCGCCTCGCGATCGATCTCGATCCCAAGTCCCGGACCGGTCGGTATCCGCACGCGTCCGCCTTCGTGCTCGAGCGGCTGCGTCACGACCGCGTGGCGGAACGGGTGCTCCGAGCGATCGAACTCGAGCAGCGGCTCGCGGGGCGTCAGCCGCAGCGGCGACGCCGGCAGGACCGCGATGAGCTGCAGGGTGGCGGCAAGGCCGATGGCGGTTCCCCAGACATGCGGGACATATCGCACGCCGAAGGCGGCGGCCATGTCGGCGATCTTCTTGCATTCCTGCAGTCCGCCGGCCGCGCAGGTGTCCGGCTGGATGATGTCGATCGCGCCGGCGCTGAGAACCTGGCGAAATCCCCACCGGGTGAATTCGCACTCGTCGCCGGCGACCGGGATCGGCTGCCGCGTGCGGACCTCGCGGTAGGCGGCAAGATCCTCTGGGATGACCGGCTCCTCGAACCAGGTGATGTCCTCCTCGGCCACGAGGCATCCCAGGCGGATCGCCTCGATCGTGTCGTAGTCTGATTGGCGTCGAGCATCAGCTTGCAGCCCGGCCCGATCGCCCGGCGCACGGCGCGGATGAGGCTTTCGTCCTCCTCGACTCCGAACCCGATCTTCAGCTTGACGCCCTCGAATCCTTCCTGGCGATAGCCGCGCACCTCCTCCACGATGTAGTCGTGGGGATCCCCGCGGCGGCGGCGGTAGGTGCCTGTCGCGTAGGCCTCCACGCTCTCCCGCAGGGGACCTCCCATCAGCTGCGAGACCGGGGCGCGAAAATGCTTGCCCTTGATGTCCCACAGCGCGACGTCGACGTCGCTGAGCGCGGTGACGACCAGGCCCTTCTGTCCCTGGTCGCGGAATTTTTCGTAGAGCAGCTGCCAGATCCCCTCGGTCGCCAGCGCGTCGCGACCGATCAGAAGACCGCGGAAGGCGCCGACCACGGCGGCATTGAGCACGGCCGGCCCGAAACATTCGCCCCATCCGGTGAGACCAGAGTCGGTGACGATCTCGACCACGCAGCTCGACCGCGTGCTGGTCGCGTTGAAGGACCAGCTGAAGGTCTCCCTGAGCGGCGCCTCGAGCACATGGGTCACGACGTCGGCGATCTTCATTGGGCCTCCCTGGTGCTGCCCGTTGGTCTTGCGCCCATATCGCATGCTGGAACGCCGGGCGGCGAGAAGCCTTGGCGTCGTTGGAGGCGTTGATCGCCGCCTTTGAGCGAGTTCGCTCCTGGGCAAGTGCCCTGCACCGTGATCGAGATGCGCGACGAACGGGATTGGCCCGATTCGTCCCGCCGCGGTATACTCCGCAACCGAACCATCTATCGCACAACCCGTGCCAGGGCAGGAAACGCGATGCCGGTGACGCACGTGCCTTGGCTCGTCGCGCTTTCGCTAGCGGTGGCGATCCAGGGCGCCTATGTGGGCTTGAGCCTGGCCGTCCAGGTGCGGGCGGCTTGCGGCCTGCGCCGGCGGGTGCTGCTCGCCGGCGCCGCTATCTCGCTCGCGGTGGCGATCTGGGCCATGCATTTCGTCGGCATGCTGGCGGCCCGGCTGCCGTTTCCGGTCGATTACCTGGTTTTTCCCACGCTGCTGTCCTTCCTGGTCTGCGTCATTGTGGTGGGCGCCGGGGTTTTTGCCGCGAGCGCCGGGCCGCTGACCCCGGTTCGCCTCGCCGCCGCCGCCGCTTTCATGGGCGGCGGCATCGCCACCATGCACTACACCGGCATGACGGCCCTGCATGCGAGCGCCCACATGGTGCATGCGCCCGATCTCGTGGTGGCGAGCGTCGTGGTGGCGATCGCGGCCTCCGGGCTTGCGCTGTGGCTCGCCGGCGGACGGGGAGGGCGGCCGCCGCTGCTGCTGTCCGCCGCCGCATTCGGCATCGCCATCACCGGCATGCACTACACCGCCATGGCGGGACTGACGGTGTTTCCCCATACCGTTCCGCCGACCAGCGCGCCGGCGCTGTCGACCGACCTGCTGGCGATCGTGGTCGCCATCGTGGCTTTCCTGGTGTCGGCAATCTTCCTGCTTACGCTCGTTCCCGAGCCGCCCACCGAACAGGCACGCCCGGAAAGCATCGCCCCGGGCCATGTCGATGCCGCCGCCAGCCCGGTCCCGGAGCCGGCGGGCGCCCGGGCGCTATCGGCTGCCGCCGTTAACGCCGCCGAGCTCGGGCAGGGCACCTTTGCGCCGCTCGGCGGAGCGGGCGGGCCGCCCCGGCGCCTCGCGCGGCATCTGCCGATCGAGCGCGATGGCGCCACCCATTTCCTCAGCGTCGACAAGGTCGTCGCGGTGCATGCCAACTCGCATTACACCTACGTATTCGATGGCCACGCCAAACTGTTCTGTCCGCTGGCGATCGGCGACGTCGAATCCCGGCTCGACAGCGGTCGCTTCGCCCGTGTCCATCGCAGCCACATCGTCAATATCGAGTGCATCGTGGGCTTGCGGCGCGCCGGCGACAACGGGCTGATCGAGCTTGCCGCGGAGGACGCCTACACCGTGCCAGTCAGCCGCAGCCGGTTCGGCTGGCTGAAGTCCAGGCTCGGCGCCGGGACGCCGGAAGTCATGTCCTGAGCCGGCTGACGGTCAGCACCGCTGACGCAGTTCGTGCGGGATCTCCGCATTTCGTGAACGCACTCAACGGCTGGTGAAGCGGCCGTTGAGGTTGCGGTGCAAAACCCAGCAGATTTCTTGCCTCAGAGCAATGAGCGTGGGCTTTTGGCCCAATCCGCCAGCATCGCCAAAGATGCGGCGAACCAGGGAGGATGCCAGGTGATCCCCGGATCATTCGCCTATCACCGTCCGAAATCCCTCAACGAGGCCTTGGGCTTGCTCGCCGATCTCGGCGAGGAGGCGCGCCCGCTCGCCGGCGGGCACAGCATCATCCCGATGATGAAGCTCAGATTCGCCTCGCCGGAGCATCTGGTCGACCTTGCGGGCATCGGCGACCTCAAGGGGGTACGCGCCGATGGCTCAGACATCGTGATCGGCGCCATGACCACCCAGCATGACCTGATCGCCTCCGATCTCCTGGCCGCAAGAATCCCGATCCTGCGGGAGACGTCGTTGGTCATCGCCGATCCCCAGGTCCGCTATGTGGGAACGCTGGGCGGCAACGTGGCCAACGGCGACCCCGGCAACGACATGCCGGCGGTGATGATGTGCCTGAATGCGACCTACCAGGCGGTGGGCAAGGGCGGCGAGCGACGCATCGCGGCGCGCGAGTTCTACCAGGGCGCATTCTTCACCGCGCTCGAGCCCGGCGAGATCGTCGCCGCCATCCGCATCCCCGTTCCGCCGGCCGGCCACGGCCATGCCTACCAGAAGCTCAAGCGCAAGGTCGGCGACTACGCGACCGCGGCCGCCGCGGTGGTCCTGACCAAGGCCGGCGGCACGGTGACGAGCTGCTCGATCGGCCTGACCAATGTGTCGGAGACCCCGCTGTGGGCCGAGGAGGCGTCAAGACTCCTGGTCGGCTCGACGCTCGATGCGGCCTCGGTCAAGCGCGCGGTCGCCGCCGCCGAGGCGATCACCTCGCCGGCCTCCGACAATCGCGGGCCGGCCGCCTATCGCACCAAGATGGCCGGCGTGATGCTGGCCCGGGCGCTTCTCCGCGCCGCCGCGCGCGCCAGCTGAGGGGAGAGCCACCATGGCAAAGACCCACGTCACCATGAAGGTCAACGGCAAGGCGGTCGAGGGGCTGGTCGAGCCGCGCACGCTGCTCATCCACTTTCTGCGCGAGGATTTGAATCTCACCGGGCCGCATATCGGCTGCGACACCAGCCATTGCGGCGCCTGCACGGTCGACCTCGACGGCAAGTCGGTGAAATCCTGCACCATGTTCGCCGTGCAGGCGGAGGGCGCCGACATCCTCACCATCGAGGGCATGGCCAACCCCGACGGCTCGCTGCATGTGCTGCAGGAAGCCTTTCGCGAGATGCACGGCCTGCAATGCGGCTTCTGCACCCCCGGCATGATCGTCCGCGCCCACCGCCTGCTGCAGGAGAACCCGAACCCCGGCGAGGACGACATCCGCGCCGGCATTTCCGGCAATCTCTGCCGCTGCACCGGCTACCAGAACATCGTCAAGGCCATTCAATACGCTGCCGCCAAGATCAACGGCGTGCCGTTCCAGGAGGCCGCAGAATGAACGACGTGACCCCGCCGACTGCCGCCGAGCGCACCGAGCGCCTCCAGGGCATGGGCTGCAAGCGCAAGCGCGTCGAGGACATCCGCTTCACCCAGGGCAAGGGCAACTATGTCGACGACATGAAGCTGCCGGGCATGCTGTACGGCGACTTCGTGCGCTCGCCCCACGCCCATGCCCGCATCAAGAAGATCGATTCGACCAAGGCCAAGGCCTTGCCCGGCGTGCTCGCGGTGCTGACCGCGGCCGATCTCAAGCCGCTCAACCTGCACTACATGCCGACGCTTGCCGGCGACGTGCAGGCGGTGCTCGCCGAGGAGAAGGTGCTGTTCCAGAACCAGGAAGTCGCCTTCATCATCGCCACGGAGCGCTATATCGCGGCGGATGCCGCCGAGCTCGTCGAGGTCGAGTACGAGGCGCTGCCGGTCAACGTCGATCCGCTCAAGGCGATGGCGGAGGGCGCCCCATTGCTGCGCGAGGACATCAAGGACAAGACCGACGGCGCCCACGGCAAGCGCACTCATTACAATCACATCTTCAACTGGGAGATCGGCGACCGCGAAGCCACCGATCTCGCCTTCAGCAAGGCCGAGGTGACGATCAAGGAGATGATCGTCTACCAGCGCGTCCACCCGTGCCCGCTGGAGACCTGTCAGTGCGTGGCGTCGTTCGACAAGATCCGCGGCGAGCTCACGGTATGGGGCACGTTCCAGGCCCCGCATGTCATCCGCACGGTGGCGTCGCTGATCTCGAAAATTCCCGAGCACAAGGTGCACGTGATCTCCCCCGACATCGGCGGCGGTTTCGGCAACAAGGTCGGCGCCTATCCGGGCTACATCTGCGCGGTCGTCGCCTCGATCGTGACCGGCCAGCCGGTCAAATGGGTGGAGGACCGCATCGAGAACCTGTCGAGCACCGCGTTTGCCCGCGACTACCACATGACCACCGAGATCGCCGCCACCCGGGACGGCAAGGTGACGGGCCTGCGCGTCCACACCATCGCCGACCACGGCGCCTTTGATTCCTGCGCCGATCCGACCAAATGGCCGGCGGGCTTCTTCAACATCGTCACCGGCTCCTATGACTTCCCGGTGGCGCATGTGGCGGTCGACGGGGTCTACACCAACAAGGCGCCAGGCGGGGTCGCCTACCGCTGCTCGTTCCGCGTCACCGAGGCGGCGTACTGCATCGAGCGCGCCATGGACATCCTGGCGCAAAAGCTCGGCATGGATCCGGCCGAGCTGCGGCTCAAGAACTTCGTGCGGCGCGAGCAGTTTCCCTATCAGTCGGCGCTCGGCTGGGAGTACGATTCGGGCGACTATCACGTCGCCATGCGCAAGGCGATGGATGCGGTCGGCTACGCCAAGCTGCGCGAGGAGCAGAAGACGAGGCAGGAGGCATTCCGCCGCGGCGAGACCCGGGAGCTGATGGGCATCGGCGTGGCGTTCTTCACGGAGATCGTCGGCGCCGGGCCGTCGCGTAATTGCGACATTCTCGGCATCGCGATGTTCAACTCCGCGGAGATCCGCATCCATCCGACCGGCGCGGTGCTGGCGCGGCTCGGCACCAAGTCGCAGGGCCAGGGTCACGAGACCACCTACGCGCAGATCATCGCCACCGAGCTCGGCCTGCCGGCTGACGACATCGCGGTCGAGGAGGGCAATACCGACACCGCGCCCTACGGTCTCGGCACCTACGGCTCGCGCTCGACACCGGTCTCCGGCGCCGCCACCGCCATGGCGGCAAGAAAGATCCGCGCCAAGGCGCAGATGATCGCCGCCTTCATGCTCGAGGTGCACGACGACGATCTCGAATGGGACATCGACCGCTACCGGGTGAAGGGCAATCCCGAGCGCTTCAAGACCATGAAGGAGATCGCCTGGGCGGCCTACAACCGGGTGCCGCCCGGCATGGAGCCCGGCCTCGAGGCGGTGAGCTACTACGACCCGCCGAACATGACGTATCCGTTCGGCGCCTATATCTGCGTGGTCGACGTCGACGTCGACACCGGAGAGACCAAGGTCCGGCGGTTCTATGCGCTCGACGACTGCGGCACGCGCATCAATCCGATGATCATCGAGGGTCAGATCCACGGCGGCCTGACCGAGGCGTTCGCCATCGCGATGGGCCAGGAGATCCGCTACGACGACGCCGGCAACCTCACCGGCCCGTCGCTGATGGACTATTTCCTCCCCACCGCGGTCGAGACCCCGAAATGGGAGACCGACTGGACCACCACGCCGTCACCGCATCATCCGATCGGCGCCAAGGGCGTCGGCGAGAGCCCCAATGTCGGCGGCGTGCCGTGCTTCGCCAACGCGGTCAACGACGCCTTCAAGTTCTTGGGCTCGACCCACATCGCGATGCCCCACGACCACTGGCGCACCTGGACCGCCGCCGACAAGCTCGGCCTGCATGGGTGAACGACTTGTAGGGTGGGCAAAATCCACCGGGGCGGTGCGCCCCGCCCCGACCGCGCGGACGATTTTGCCCACGCTGTCCGCGCCCGCGCCCGCGTTCGCATCGCGCCCGCGTCGGACCGCGTGGGCAAATCGCCACTAATGTTTGACCAGCCCGCATCGCCGGAGCCGCGATTTGCCCACCCTACAGGCGACTCGTTTTTGTCCAATCAGACATTATCTCACTGCTCATGACCCTTGCGCGCGAAGAAATCTCCGATCGCCTTGCCGCGGCGGGCTATGTGGCCGACCGCGATCTTTCGACCGCGCTGTGGCTGATGGACTATCTCAAGCGCCCGCTGCTGCTGGAGGGCGAGGCGGGAGTGGGCAAGACCGAGGTCGCCAAGGCGCTTGCCGTGGTGCATGGCGCCGAGCTGATCCGGCTGCAATGCTACGAGGGCCTCGACCAGAACGCCGCGCTCTATGAATGGAACTACCAGCGCCAGCTGCTGGCGATCAAGGCGCGCGAGGGCGCGGGCGATAAGGCCGACGCCATCGAGGAGCACATTTTTTCGGAAAAATTCCTGCTCGAGCGGCCGCTGCTTGCCGCGATCCGCCGCGAGCATGCGCCGGTGCTGCTGGTCGACGAGGTCGACCGCGCCGACGAGGAATTCGAGGCCTTTCTGCTCGAGCTGTTGTCGGATTTCCAGGTGAGCATTCCCGAGCTCGGCACCATCACGGCGCGCTCGATCCCGCGCGTCGTGCTGACCTCCAATGCCACGCGCGAGCTCTCCGACGCGCTGCGCCGGCGCTGCCTCTATCACTACGTCGATTTTCCCGACGTCGATCGCGAGGCGCGGATCATCCTGACACGCCTTCCCGGCATCGACGCCGCGCTCGCCGTCGAGATCGCCCGCATGGTTGCGGCGATCCGCAAGGAGGATCTGCGGAAAATCCCCGGGGTTGCCGAGACGCTCGACTGGGCGGCGACGCTCGCCGGCCTCGACGTCCACGAGCTTCGCCAGGAGCCGGAGACCGTCCACGAGACGATGATCTGTCTCCTCAAGACCCACGAGGACCGGTCGCGGCTCACCCGCGAGGTGACCGACCGGCTCCTCGGAAAAGTCGCCTGATGGAGGGCGCAATGCCGGTCGCGCCTCACGACGCACGGCAGCCGATCGGCGCGGCGACGCGCCGGCGGCTCGCAGGCTTCGTGCGTACGCTCCGGGACAACGGCTTTGCGGTCGGGCTTGCGGAAACCCGCGACGCCCTGTCGGTGCTGGCCTCGCCGGCCGCGGCGCGCGCCACCTTGCTGAAGCCGGCGCTGCGCTCGCTCTTCTGCGCCACCCGGTCCGACTGGGAGAAGTTCGACGAGATTTTTGAGGCGTTCTGGCGCGGACGCGGGATTCGCCGGGTGCAACAGATTTCCGGCGCGCCGAGCGAAAGCCGGGCGTCGCTCCGCCGCCTCGCCGAGGCCGGCGCCCCGCAGGGCGCAAGCGGTGCGCCCGATCATGTCGAGCGCCGCGACGGGCCCGAGAGCGACAATCCGGCCGACGGGCGCGGCCGGCGCGAGGGCGCCTCGCGATCCGAGATGCTGGCGGCGGCGGATTTCCGCCACATCGTCGACCCCCGCGACGTCGCCGAGGCGCATGCGCTGGCCGCGCGGCTGGCAAAAAAAATGCGGGCCCGGATGGTGCGCCGCCAGCGCGCCCATCGCCGCGGCCGCCGGCTCGATCTTCGGCGAACCATCCACCGCAGCATCTCCCATGGCGGCACGCCGGTCGACCTCGTGTGGCGGCGGCGCAGGATCAAGCCGCTGCGCCTGGTGATGCTGCTCGACGCCTCCGGCTCGATGAGCCTCTACACGGCGTTCTTCGTGCGCTTCCTGCACGGCATCGTCGACGCCTTCCGCGAGGCCGAGGCCTTCGTCTTCCATACCCGGCTCGCCCACGTCTCGGAGAGCTTGCGCGACCGCGACGTCTCCCGCGCGGTCGACCGGTTGTCGCTGATGGCGCAGGGGATCGGCGGCGGCACGCGCATCGGCGAGAGCCTTGCGACCTTCAATCGCTGGCACGCCAAACGCGTCATCAACTCGCGGACCGCATTGATCATCGTCTCCGACGGCTATGACACCGGCGCGCCGGACAAGCTCGGTGCCGAGATGCGACGGCTGCGCCGGCGGTGCCGGCGGATCGTCTGGCTCAATCCGCTGATCGGCTGGAACGACTATACGCCCGAGGCGCGAGGGATGCAGGCGGCGCTGCCCTTCGTCGATCTGTTCGCGCCGGCGCACAATCTGGCGAGCCTGGCGGCGCTCGAGCCCTATCTGGCGAGGATCTGATGGCGCGCACCACCGACATCCTGGATCTCATCTCCGACATGAAGCAGAAGGGCGAGCCGTTCGCGCTCGCCACCGTGGTGCGCACTGTCGCGGCGACGGCGGCAAAAGCCGGTGCCAAGGCGGTGATCCGACCCGATGGCAGCGTGTCCGAAGGTTGGATCGGCGGCGGCTGCGCCCGCGCCGCGGTGCTGAAGGCAGCAAGGGAATCGCTCGCCGACGGACGGCCGCGGCTCGTCTCGGTGCAGCCGCCGGACGCGCTCGAGGAGCAGGGCCTCGTCGGCGGCGACGAGCGCGCCGGCGTGCGCTTTGCCGACAACATGTGCCCGAGCCGCGGCACCATGGACGTGTTCGTCGAGCCGGTGCTGCCGCGTCCGCAGATCGTGGTGTGCGGCTCGAGCCCGGTCGCGGTGGCGATCGCCGATCTTGGCCGGCGGATCGGGTTCGCCGTCACGGTGTGCGCCCCCGAGGCCGAGCAGGGCGCCTTCGCCGACGCCGACCGCCGCATCCAGGGTTTCGCACTGCCGGTTGACGAGGAGGGGCGCCGCTTCGTCGTGGTGTCGACCCAGGGGCGCGGCGACGAGGCGGCGCTGCAGGCGGCGCTCGCCGTCGAGGCCGACTACGTCGCCTTCGTCGGCAGCCGGGCCAAGGCCGAGACCCTCAAGGCGAGGCTCGCCGGCCGCGGCGTTGCACCGGAGCGGCTCGCCCGCCTCAAGGCGCCGGCCGGCCTCGATCTCGGCGCCATCACGCCGGACGAGATCGCCGTGTCGATTCTCGCCGAGATCGTTGCGGCCCGCCGTGGCGGTCATCCGCGCGGAACGGCATCGTCATCGTGAGCGTTATTCGCCGGAGAAAATCGTATAGTCTGCATTGCCTCGGAACGGAGTGAGCGAGCCGCCATGGACATGACCGGAACCCAGCACATCGAAGCGCCGCGCGATATGGTGTGGCAAGCGCTGAACGATATCGAGGTGCTGAAGCAATCGATCCCCGGATGCCAGTCGATCGAAAAAGTGTCCGACACCGACATGACCGCCAGGGTGGTGCTGAAGGTCGGGCCGGTGAAGGCGACGTTCAACGGCAAGGTCACGCTCTCGGACCTCGATCCGCCCAACGGCTACACGATCACCGGTGAGGGATCGGGCGGGGCTGCGGGCTTCGCCAAGGGCAGTGCCATCGTCAAGCTCCAGGATGACGGGACCGCCACCAACCTGACCTATGAGGTGAAGGCGCAGATCGGCGGCAAGCTCGCCCAGCTCGGCTCGCGCCTGATCGACGCGACCTCGAAAAAACTAGCCGGCGAGTTCTTCGAAAAGTTCAGCGACGCGGTGGCGCCGCCTCCGGAAACGGCGCCCGACGACGGCGCCCCCGCCGCCACCCCGGCGCCCGGAAAGGTGAAGGGCTGGTTCCGCAAGCTGGTCAAGAAAAAGGAGGCCTGACCCGGCTTGAGCAGGCGGTCGCGACCGCCTATCTGCAACCAATGGCCGACCCCACGATACAACAGCAGATCCACCGCGCCTTCCGGGCCGTCCTGCCGCGGCGCTTTCGCAAGGATATCCCGGTGGTGCCGGTGGTGCGGCTTTCCGGCGTCATCGGTTTTTCCACGCCGCTCAGGCCCGGGCTGACGATCTCGACGGTGGCCCGCCCGCTCGAGCGCGCGTTCACCTGGCGCAACGCCAAGGCGGTGGCGCTGGTGATCAACTCGCCGGGCGGCTCTGCGGTGCAGTCGCATCTCATCTTCGCGCGCATCCGCCAGCTCGCCGAGGAAAACTCGCTCGGCGTGCTCGGCTTCATCGAGGATGTCGGCGCCTCGGGCGGCTACATGATTGCCTGCGCGACCGACGAGATCATCTGCGACCCGTCCTCGGTCGTCGGATCGATCGGGGTGGTCGGCGGCTCGTTCGGTTTCGATCGGCTCATCGAGCGGTTCGGCATCGAGCGGCGGATCTACACGGCGGGCGAGCGCAAGGCGATGCTCGACCCGTTCCTTCCCGAGAAGCCGGAGGATGTCGAGCGCATCAAGACGATCCAGCGGCAGATCCACGACAGCTTCATCGCCCTGGTGAAGGGCCGCCGCGGACCGGCCCTGCGCGGTTCCGATTCCGACCTGTTCTCCGGCGAGTACTGGGCCGGGGGCAGGGCGGTCGAGCTTGGCCTCGCCGATCGCCTCGGCGATCTGCGGGCGACGCTCCGGGCACGGTTCGGCGAGAATGTCGCCACGCCGCTGGTCACCGCCGAGCGCGGCTGGTTCGGGCGCGCGAAGCCCGGCATCGGGGCTGGTCTCGGCGATCTGGTCGGCCGCACCGGCTTCGCCGACGAGATCGTCTCGACGATCGAGGCGCGCGCGCTGTGGGCGAGGTACGGGCTGTAGGATGGGTTGAGCTCTTCGCGAAACCCATCTCTTGACGGCGCTCTTGATTGATGGGTTTCGCGTTCCGCTCAACCCATCCTACGTGCCGCTCGCCGGTCCCGGCTCGAATTTCAGCGCCACGCCATTCATGCAATAGCGCTTGCCCGTCGGCTTCGGCCCGTCGTCGAACACGTGACCGAGATGCCCGCCGCAACGCCTGCAATGCACCTCGTTGCGCAGAGCGATCAGGCTGAAATCCGACGACATGCCGACCGCACCCTCGATCGGCGCAAAGAAGCTCGGCCAGCCGGTGCCGCTGTCGAATTTGGTGTCCGACCGGAACAGGGCGAGCTCGCAGCCGGCGCAATGAAACACGCCGCGGCGGTGCTCGTGATTGAGCGCGCTGGAATGCGGCCGCTCCGTCCCATGCTGACGCAGCACATGGAATTGCTGCGGCGTGAGCATCTGTTTCCACTCGGCCTCGGTCTTGACCACCTCGAAGGTTTCGGTGGATTTTCCTGCACTCGACGCGGGCAGGAATTCCACCAGCGCGACCGCGCCGACGAGACCGGCGCCTCCGATGAGGAATGTGCGGCGTTGCATCGTCAGGACCTCAATGACCGGCCTCGGACGACTTGTACTCCGCTCCCCACAGTTGCTCCAGCCGCTGGTCGCGGCCGCAATTGTAGCGGTAGAACTTGTAGCGCACCGGGTTCTTCACATAATAGTGCTGGTGATAGTCCTCGGCCGCCCAGAACATCGAGGCCGCCGCAATCTCGGTGACGATTGGCTTGCCGAAACGACCCGATTTGGTGAGCGCCTCCTTGGTGGCCTCTGCCTGCCGCTTCTGCTCGTCGTCGTGATAGTAGATCGCGGTGCGGTACTGCGTGCCGTGATCGCAGAACTGCGCGTTCGCCGTCACCGGGTCGACATTGTGCCAGAACACATCGAGCAGCTTGTCGTAGCCGATCTTGGCCGGATCGTAGGTGATCTCGACCGCCTCGGCATGCCCGGTGGTGCCGGCCGATACCTGCTCGTAGGTCGGCATCGACTTAGCTCCACCCGTGTAGCCGACCGTCACCGCGCTCACGCCCGGCAGCTTGTCGAACGGCGCCTCCATGCACCAAAAACATCCGCCGGCGAACGTCGCCTTGCGGGTCTCGGCGGTCGCCCCCATGGAGCTTGCGACAAGCACTGCCAGGGCGGCGAAAATCTGGAGGGGCCGGGACACCATGGGGAGATCCTCCTCGTCGCCGGCCGGCAGCCGGAACATGTTGATTTGCCGCCATGTATGATGGTTTCGTCCATCACGAGCCAGTCACGACTGCGTCAGTCCGCGGCACGCAGACGCCCGCAGGCGGCAGGGGCGACAATTGATCGCTCGTCGCGGCGGTCGGGGCAGGATTGCCCGACCCGCCGGCTGGGCGCTATTGTCCTGCCGCCACGGCTTGCCTCTCGACATGAACGAACCGGCCCCGATTGGCCGCGGAGCGACACATGCCGCCAGTTATCCTCTGGGCTCTTGGCGCGATCGGGGCCACGCTCGCGGCGAAATTGCTCGCGCGCCAGGCGCGGCGGATCAATGCCGAGCTGCACCCGGACGAGACCCAGCCCGTCGACCTCGGTCACGTCAAGGTCCAAAAGCTCGAGCGCGATCCCAAGACCGGCATCTACCGCCCGAAATAACGCAACCGACCGCCGCGCGGATGCCCGTCCTTGACCCCCCATCGGGCAATCGATAGTCGATCGGGATGGCCAAGACCGTCGCACTCACCGGATCGCCGGAGCCCCGCGTCGCGCCGCCGGACCACATGGATCCGCGGCGCTCGTTCCAGGGGCTGATCCTCACGCTGCAGTCGTTCTGGGCCGACCACGGCTGCGTGATCCTGCAGCCCTACGACATGGAGGTCGGCGCCGGCACCTTCCACCCCGCCACCACGCTGCGCGCGCTCGGGCCGCGGCCGTGGAACGCCGCCTTCGTTCAGCCCTCGCGGCGGCCCAAGGACGGGCGTTACGGCGAGAACCCCAACCGCCTGCAGCACTATTACCAGTTCCAGGTGATCCTCAAACCGTCGCCCATGGAGATCCAGGAGCTTTACCTGCAGTCGCTCGATGCGATCGGCATCGATCCGGGGGTCCATGACATCCGCTTCGTCGAGGACGACTGGGAGAGCCCGACGCTGGGCGCCTGGGGGCTCGGCTGGGAATGCTGGTGCGACGGCATGGAGGTCTCCCAGTTCACCTATTTCCAGCAGGTCGCCGGCTTCGAATGCCGGCCGGTGTCCGGCGAGATCACCTACGGCCTCGAGCGCCTCGCCATGTACCTGCAGGGCGTCGACAGCATCTTCGAGCTCAACTTCAACGGACGCGAGGATGCCCGAAAGGTCACCTATCGCGACGTCTTCCTCCAGGCCGAGCAGGAATATTCCCGGCACAATTTCGAGTTCGCCGACACCGAGATGCTGTTCGAGCAGTTCCGCATGGCGGAAGCCGCGTGCAGGAAATATCTGCGCCTCGGCGACGCCGGCGAGCGGCACCTGATGGCGCTGCCGGCCTACGACCAGTGCATCAAGGCGAGCCACGTCTTCAATCTGCTCGACGCCCGCGGCGTCATCTCGGTGACCGAGCGGCAGAGCTACATTCTGCGCGTGCGCGAGCTCGCCAAGGCCTGCGGCGCCGCCTGGCTGAAGACCGAGGGGGGAAGCACATGACCAACACACCGGAGATCGGCGGCCGCCAGCCGATCATGCTCGACGCCAAGGCCGGCGAGACCTACTGGTGGTGCGCCTGCGGGCGGTCCCAGAACCAGCCGTTCTGCGACGGCTCTCACGAGGGCAGCGTGTTCTCGCCGGTCGAATGGTCGCCCGAGCGCGACCGCCGGGTCCTGCTGTGCGCCTGCAAGCGCACCGGCAAGGCCCCGTTGTGCGACGGCAGTCACGGCCGGCTGTGAGGCGGAAAGTCTGACCCATGCCCGATCTGCTGCTCGAGCTCTATTCCGAGGAGATCCCGGCCCGCATGCAGGCCCGGGCGGCGGAGGATTTGAGGAAGCTCGTCACCGATCGGCTGGTCGATGCCGGGCTTATCTACGAGGGTGCCAAGGCGTTCGCGACGCCGCGGCGCCTGGCGCTGGCGGTCGAAGGCGTGCCGCGACGCCAGCCCGACCTGGTCGAGGAGAAGAAAGGGCCGCGGGTGGGCGCCCCCGACGGCGCCATCAAGGGGTTTCTCAAGAGCGCGGGCCTCGCCTCGATCGACGAGGCGAGGGTCCAGAAGGATCCGAAGAAGGGCGACTTCTACGTCGCCCTGATCGAGAAGCCCGGCCGCGCCGCGATCGAGGTCATCGCCGAGATCATCCCCGAGGTGGTGCGAAATTTTCCCTGGCCGAAATCCATGCGCTGGGGCACGGGCGAGCTCCGCTGGGTGCGTCCGCTGCATTCGATCATCGCGACTTTCGGGCCGCAGACCGAGGAACCCGACATCGTCCCGTTCACCGTCGACGCCATCGCGGCGTCCGACGTCACCCGCGGCCACCGCTTCCTGGCGCCCGAGCCGATCCGGGTGCGCCGGCTCGACGACTACATGGCCAAGCTGGAGAAGGCCAAGGTGGTGCTCGATCCGGCGCGCCGCCGTGACATCATCCAGACCGACGCGAAGAATCTCGCTTTCGCGCAAGGCTACGAGCTCGTCGAGGACGAGGCGCTGCTCGCCGAGGTGGCCGGTCTCGTCGAGTGGCCGGTGGTGCTGATGGGCGCGTTCCAGCAGAATTTTCTGGCGCTCCCGTCGGAGGTGATCCGCACCACCATCCGCGCCAACCAGAAATGTTTCGTGCTGCGCGACCCGGCCACCGCCCGGCTGGTCAACAAGTTCATTCTGGTCGCCAACACGGAAGCCTCCGACGGCGGCGAGGCGATCGTGGCCGGCAACGAGCGCGTCATCCTGGCGCGGCTCTCCGACGCGAAATTCTTCTGGGACACCGATCTCAAGGTGCGGCTCGAGGAGCGCCTGCCCAAGCTCGAGGACATCGTGTTCCACGAAAAGCTCGGGACACAGGGCGAGCGCGTGCGACGCATAGCGGCTCTCGCCGCGGGGCTTGCCGCGCCGGTTGGCGCCGAGCCCGCCAAGGCCGAGCGCGCCGCGCGGCTCGCCAAGGCCGATCTCGTCACCGAGATGGTGGGAGAATTCCCCGAGCTGCAGGGCCTGATGGGGCGGTACTACGCCGAGGAGCAGGGCGAGGACGAGGCCGTCGCCCATGCGATCGAGGACCACTACAAGCCGCTGGGGCCGACCGATCTGGTGCCGGCCGAGCCGGTCTCGATCGCCGTGGCGCTCGCCGACAAGCTCGACACCCTGGTCGGCTTCTGGCTGATCGCCGAGAAGCCGACGGGATCCAAGGATCCTTACGCGCTTCGGCGCGCCGCCCTGGGGGTTATCCGGCTGGTTCTCGCCAACGACCTCCGGCTGTCGCTGGGCAAGTGCATTGACGATGCCTATCGGGCGCACCTGGCGGGCGGAAAGGCATTCACAATCGGGCCTGATGCGCTCGTCGCCGATCAGCTGGCATTTTTTGCCGACCGCCTGAAGGTGCTGCTGCGCGAGCAGGGCGCCCGCCACGATCTGGTCGACGCGGTGTTCGCGCTCGAGGGCCAGGACGATTTTTTGATGATCGTGCGGCGGATCGAGGCGCTCGGACGTTTCCTCGACAGCCCTGACGGGCAGAACCTGCTCGCCGGATACAAGCGCGCCACCAACATCCTGCGCATCGAGGAGAAGAAGGACGGCCGAAGCTATTCGGGCCTGCCCGATGCCGACCGCTATGCGCAGGCCGAGGAGCGCGAGCTCGCTGCGGGAATTGGGGTCGCCCGGCAGGAGGCCGCGCAGGCCGTCGCCCGCGAGGATTTCGCCGCGGCGATGCGCGCAGTGGCGGCGCTCAGGCTGCATGTCGATGCGTTCTTCGACAAGGTCACGGTCAATGTCGATGTCGCCGAGCTGCGGGAGAACCGTTTGAGGCTGCTCGACCAGATCCGCGAGGCCACCAAGGCGGTGGCGGATTTCTCGCGGATCGAAGGGTGATCTCCCGGGTAGCAATCCAACCGCCGACTGGTCATCATCGCGGACGGAACCCGCCGATGGTGGCGGCGTTGCCAGTATCCGTGAGGACGTCCGATGACCATCACGCTCGCGCATCTGCAGCCCCTCGTCGCTCTCATTGCCGGCATTCTCATCCTGCTGATTCCCCGCCTGCTCAACTTCATCGTCGCTATCTATCTGATCATTGTCGGGGTCACCGGGCTGTGGCCGAACCTGTTGCGCTGAAACAGGGGACGCCAGGTCGACTTGGCGTCCGGTTCGACGGAACGCCGGTCGGATTTCGGAGTTGATGAATATCAATGAATTTGTTGGGCGCCGCCGGGTAAGGCGGTGCCCGCGTAGCATTGCGCGATTCAACCGGAAAGCTCATGGCTGAGGTTGAAAACGTCCGCACGCCGAACGCCCGAGGTTGAAATGGCAACGAAAACGCTGCAAGACACCCAGATGCGCCAGGAAACGCCCGAGTCCCGCAAGCGGACGGGCGCGGCGATTTGGACGGGAAAGACCGCAATGGCGAAATGGGTCTACAGCTTCGGCGACGGCAAGGCCGAAGGCAGGTCCGAAATGCGCAACCTGCTGGGCGGCAAGGGCGCCAATCTCGCCGAGATGGCCGGCCTCGGCCTGCCGGTGCCGCCCGGTTTCACGCTCACCACCGAAGTCTGTACGTATTTCTACGCGAACAAGAACACCTATCCGCCCGACCTCAAGGGGCAGGTGACGGCCGCGCTCGACCGGGTGGGCGAGATCACCGGCAAGACGTTCGGCGATCCGGCCAATCCGCTGCTGGTCTCGGTGCGCTCCGGCGCGCGCGCCTCGATGCCCGGCATGATGGACACCGTGCTCAATCTCGGTCTCAACGACGTCACCGTGGAGGCGATTGCGAAAAATCGGCCGACCGCCGCTTCGCCTATGACAGCTATCGCCGCTTCATCAACATGTATTGCGACGTCGTGCTCGGCGTTGGACACCATCACTTCGAGGAGATTCTCGAGACCCACAAGGACCGCAAGGGTCACGTGCTCGACACCGATCTCGACGCCGAGGACTGGATCGAGATCGTCAAACGGTTACAAGCAATGCGTGATCGACGAGACCGGAAAGCCGTTCCCGCAGGACCCCCACGAGCAGCTGTGGGGCGCGATCGGCGCGGTGTTCGGCTCGTGGATGAACGCGCGCGCCATCACCTATCGCCGCCTCCACGGCATCCCGGAGAGCTGGGGCACCGCGGTCAACGTCCAGGCGATGGTGTTCGGCAACATGGGCGACACCTCGGCGACCGGCGTCGCGTTCACGCGCAATCCCTCGACCGGCGAGAAGCGGCTCTACGGCGAGTTCCTGATCAATGCCCAGGGCGAGGACGTGGTCGCCGGCATCCGCACGCCGCAGGAGATCATGCGAGGCCGCGCGCATCGCCGTCGGGCTCCGACAAGCCGTCGATGGAGACGGCGATGCCGAAGTCGTTCGCCGAGCTCGATCGCTATCTACAGTCAGCTCGAGCGCCATTATCGCGACATGCAGGATCTCGAGTTCACCGTCGAGCAGGGCAAGCTGTGGATGCTGCAGACTCGCGCCGGCAAGCGCACCGCGCACGGCGGCGCTGAAGATCGCCGTCGACCTGGCGAACGAGGGCCTGATCACCCGCGAGGAGGCGGTGGCCCGGATCGATCCGGCGGCGCTCGACCAGCTGCTGCATCCGACCATCGATCCCAAGGCCGAGCGCAAGATCATCGCCACCGGGCTCCCGGCATCGCCCGGCGCCGCCTCCGGCGAGATCGTGTTCTCGTCCGACGAGGCCGAGGCGTTGAAGAACGCAGGGCCGCAAGGTCATCCTGGTGCGCATCGAGACGTCGCCGGAAGACATTCACGGCATGAACGCCGCGGAGGGGATTCTCACCACGCGCGGCGGCATGACCTCGCACGCCGCCGTGGTGGCGCGCGGCATGGGCAAGCCCTGCGTCTCCGGCGCCGGCATCGATCCGCGTCGACTACGCGGCGCAGACCATGACGGCGTCCGGCGTGACCTTGAAGAAGGGCGGCATCATCACCATCGACGGCTCGACCGGCCAGGTGCTGTCCGGCCAGGTGCCGATGATCGAGCCGGAGCTGTCCGGCGAGTTCGGCACGCTGATGGGATGGGCCGACAAGGTCCGCACGGCTGAAGGTGCGCGCCAATGCCGACACCCCGACCGATGCACGCGTGGCGCGTGAAGTTCGGCGCCGAGGGCATCGGGCTCTGCCGCACCGAGCACATGTTCTTCGACGAGGACCGCATCGTGGCGGTGCGCGAGATGATCCTCGCCGACGACGAGGCCGGGCGCCGCGCCGCGCTCGCCAAGCTGCTGCCGATGCAGCGCGGCGATTTCGTCGAGCTGTTCGCGATCATGCACGGGCTGCCGGTGACCATCCGGCTGCTCGATCCGCCGCTGCACGAGTTCCTGCCGCATACCGAGGCGGAGATCGCCGAGGTGGCAACCGCGATGGGCGCCGACCCGCAAGAAGCTCGCCGACCGCGCCCGCGAACTGCACGAGTTCAACCCGATGCTCGGCTTCCGCGGCTGCCGGCTCGCTGTCGCCTATCCGGAGATCGCCGAGATGCAGGCCCGCGCCATCTTCGAGGCGGCGGTCGAGGCCGGCAAGCGCACCGGCAAGCCCGTCGTCCCCGAGGTGATGGTCCCGCTGGTCGCCACCAAGGCCGAGTTCGACATCGTCAAGGCGCTGATCGATGCGATGCCGCCAAGGCGGTCGAGGCGGAGAGCGCAACCAAGCTCGACTATCATGGTCGGCACCATGATCGAGCTGCCGCGCGCGGCGCTGCGTGCGGGCGACATCGCCGAGACCGCGGAGTTCTTCTCCTTCGGCACCAACGATCTGACCCAGACCACGTTCGGCATCAGCCGCGACGACGCGGCAAGCTTCCTCGGACCCTATACCGAGAAAGGCATCCTGGCGGTGGATCCGTTCGTCTCGATCGATCGCGAAGGCGTCGGCGAGCTGGTGCAGATCGCGGTGGAGCGCGGGCGCAAGGTGCGTCCCGACATCAAGCTCGGCATCTGCGGCGAGCATGGCGGCGATCCGGCCTCGATCGCCTTCTGCCACGAGGTCGGGCTCGACTACGTCTCCTGCTCGCCGTTCCGCGTGCCGATCGCGCGGCTCGCCGCGGCGCAGGCGGCGCTCGGCAAGGGCACGTCGTCGAGCACGACCTGACGCGACGGATCGTCTCCGGGCAGCGACGTTCCTGACATCGGGCGCGCCTTCGGCGGCCTGCGGTCGTCGGCGCACGCGCGGAGCAGCGTGACTTGGGGCGCGCGGCGGTCCAAACTCGCCGCGGCCCCTCGAGACCTCAGCCGCCATGGTCGCGCAACCGCAGCTCTTCCTGACGGCGCCGCCGGAGAACGGCCTGCGCTTCGTCGAGCGATGACGCAGCTCCCCACGCTCGATGCGCTACGCAGCGGCGGCAAGCGCGTGATGGCGCGGGCGCTGGCGGCGATCGAGACGGCGGCCGAACTCGGAGGCACTGGCAGAACTGCTCGACGCGGCCTGCGCGGCGCCGCGCGCCCACGTGATCGGGCTCACCGGCCCGCCCGGGGTCGGCAAGTCGACCTTGACCAATGCGCTGGTCGCGCGGGCCCGCGGGCGCCGGCAAAACCGTCGGCGTCATTGCGGTTGATCCGTCCTCGCGTCGCACCGGCGGCGCGCTGCTCGGCGATCGGGCGCGGATCGCCACCGATCCTGCCGACGACGGCGTCTATGTGCGCTCGATGGCGGCGCGCGACCGGCTCGGCGGGCTTGCCGAGCAGACCGTTGCCGCCATGGTGCTGATGCGCGCCGTCTACGATTGCGTGATCGTCGAATCGGTCGGCATCGGCCAGTCGGAATCCGACATCTCGTTCGTCGCCGACACCATGCTGCTGTGCATCCAGCCGGCCTCCGGCGACAGCCTGCAGTTCATGAAGGCCGGGGTGATGGAGCTGCCCGACATCGTGGTGGTGACCAAGGCCGATATCGGGCCGGCGGCGCGGCGGGCGCGCGCCGATGTCGAATGGGCGCTGACCCTGGTTGTTGCCGAGCAGGACCGTTTGCGCACGCCGGTCGTCCTGGTATCGGCCGCCCGGGAAACCGGGCTCGACGAGCTCGATGAGGCGATCGAGCAGCATCGCGCATGGCTCGGCGCGGCCGGCCGGTTGGCGCGTCGCCGGAACCTCCAGGAGCAGGCCTGGGTGGCGGAGGCGGTGCGCTGCCGTTTCGGCAATCTCGGCCTCGCCGTGGCGCATGGCCTTGCGCCGGAACATGGCGGCCCGTTCATGCGTGAACGCACCATTAACCATGTCCTGACGGCCCGCCTGCGCGGATAGGCGCTGCCGCTTGTCTCCGCCGAACTGCCGCGCAATTAACACGATCGCAAGGTTAATCCGGCAAAACTATTGACGGTCGGCCGTCGGTAGACGTCGCCACCTCGATCGTCGGGGACCTTCCAGTTCGCCGGCCGCGTAAGCGTTGCGTCGCATTGCGTGAGTAGCAGAATGGTTGCGTTGCGTATCGGACCGAAGGGGGCCGGGCTCGCCTCCTTCGGTCTCGCCCCACTGCTGTTCGTTCTGATGACGACGTCGATCGGCTATCAGGACATCGCCTCGGCAATGGCCCAGCAGTCGCAGGTCGCCGCCCGCGGGCGCCAGCACCTCATCGCATCGCCTTTCGGCACCATCCACGCCGCGACCTTGACCCTGCCGCGTCCGCTCGGCACCGCCATGCCCGAGCCCCCGCGGTTCCGGCTCGCGAGCTACGACCCGCAGGATCGCGACGTGGTCGGATCGATCGGGATCGACCGCACCCGGCGTTCGTCGGTGCGCCCGGTCGCGCTCGAGCCGCTGGTCTATCCGACCGTCGAGCGCAGCGGGAAGGGCGACCGGCTGGTTCCCCGCTGGGGCCCGCGGCTGCCGAGCGACGCCACCGTGAGCACCGGGCTCGCGCCCGACCTGCGGCCGCTCGAGGAGCGCGACCTGCAGCAGGAGGTGCTCGATGCCATCGCCCAGGACCGCCGGATGGCGGCGCGGCCGCCGCGCGCTCCGAGCGAGCCGACCGAGGACATCGAGGCGGCCGCCCGCTTCGTGCCGTTTCCCGAATACGACATCTCGCTGTCGCTCGAGGCCAGTCCGCAGATCCCGGAGGAGCGCACCGACGTCGCCTGGTCAGACCAGCCCGACATGTCGATTCTGGACGAGGCCGCCGATCCCGACGCGACCGCCAGGACCCTGCGCCTGTTCTTCGGCGACGCGCCGATCTCCTCGCGCGCCGAGCTCGTGCCGTGGGCGGCCGGCGAGGAGCCGGTCCTGTTGACGCCGCACGGTCCCGAGGCCGACATCAAGCAGGCCGCGCTCGGTCCGGCGACCGAGCCGCTCGACCCGTCGGCCGAGGATCCGGAAGGATTCACCGTCGCCAGCAAGGGCGAGGTCACGGGTGACGGCCGCCGGCCCCGGGGCCCAGCCGAATATCTCGGGATCGCCGGCGATTCCCGCGTGCGGGCGGAAAAATGCCTGACCAATGCCATCTACTTCGAGGCCCGGGGAGAATCGGTGCGCGGCCAGATCGCGGTCGCCCAGGTCGTGCTCAACCGCGCGTTCTCCGGCTATTACCCCCACGATGTCTGTGGCGTGGTCTATCAGAACGCTCACCGCCATCTCGCCTGTCAGTTCACCTTCGCATGCGACGGCCGCTCGAAGACGATCCACGAGCCCGACGCCTTCGAGCGTGCCAAGCGGATCTCCAAGGCCGCCCTCGACGGCACGGTATGGCTGCCGCAGGTCGGCAAGGCCACCCACTATCACGCCTACTGGGTGCGTCCCGGATGGACCCGCGGCATGCGCAAGCTCGACCGCATCGGCGTGCACACCTTCTATCGCCCGCGCACCTGGGGTGACGGCGCCGACAAGCCGAGCTGGGGCACGCCGCACAGCGCCGAGGTCGCCGCCACGCTGTAAATTCCTGCGCCCTCGCGCGACCTGGCCGACACGCGCTAATTTCCGATCGGGCCCTGGTCGAGGACCTGCCGCACCGCCGCCGCCACCACATCCACCGCCACCCCGAGCGGGCCAAGCGCGCCGGCGCGAGCCATCCAGACGTCGAGGCTGGCGCGAAAATCCTCCACCTCGATCACCCGCAGGCTGGCCCGGTGCGCCAACTCCGCGATCAGCCGTTCGGGCACGAGGCCGAGGCCGGCGCCGCGCGCCACCAGGGCGAGCTGCAGTGCCGTCCCCCACGATTCGGCCGCGACCTCGAGCCCATGTCCGGTGGCCGCCAGCGCGCGCTCGAGCTGCGCCCGGAACCCGCAACCGTCCGGATTGATGACCCAGGCGAGCCCCCCGAGGTCGGCGAGGCGGCCGGCCGACCGCGCCGCCACGCCCGGGCCTGCCACCACCATCACCCGTTCGGTGCCGAGCATCTCGGTTCCGGCCTCGTCGAGCGGACGGTCGGGCCGGGCCATCACCACGGCGGCATCGATCAGCCCCTCGGCCACCTGCTTGCGCAGGTCGAGGCTGCGGCCCGCCGCCAGGTGCAGCGCGGTTGCCGGATGGCTGGCGCGCAGGGCATCGAGCGCGGGGGCGAATACCAACTCGGCGATGCCCGACGACACGCCGATGCGCAACGGACCAGCGGGCGCCGGAGAGCCTTGGCGGGTGAGCGCTTCGGTGGCGCGCAGGACAGCCATGCAGCGCGCGTATGCGGCCTCGCCCGCGCGCGTCGGCTTCGCCGGCTTCGACTCGCGGTCGAGCAGGGTGACGCCGAGCGTCTCCTCGAGCCGCTGCACGCGCCGGGAAATGGCGGGTTGCGTGAGGTTGAGCCGCAACGCCGCCCGGCCGACCGAGCCCATGTCGACCACCGCCACGAAGGCGCGGACGTCCTCGATGTTCATGCGATTCCGTTATGTTCTTTATCACTATGTTTCATTTTCATCATGACATGCGCTCTGCTAGCGTCAAGCCCGACAGGTTGAGGCGGTGCGCCTCGGCGGAGAATCCAATGACCGCAATGACCACCTCGGCAGCGCGCATCGGCTGGCGGACGCCCGCCGTCATCATCGTCTTCGGCTGCCTCATCGCCATCCTGACCTTCGGGCCGCGCTCCTCGCTCGGCCTTTTTCTGACGCCGCTGTCGCGGGCCAATGGCTGGGGCCGCGATGTGCTGGCGCTGGCGCTCGCCTTGCAGAACCTCCTGTGGGGGCTCGGCCAGCCGTTCGCCGGGGCGATCGCCGACCGCTTCGGCACCATCCGGGTGCTCTGCGTCGGGGCCGTCATGTACGCGGCGGGCCTCGCCCTGATGGCGCATTCGACCTCGCCGGCGGCGCTCGACATCGGTGCCGGCGTGCTGATCGGTTTCGGGCTCTCGGGGTGCTCGTTCAACATCGTGCTCGCGGCGTTCGGCAAGCTGGTGCCGGGGAAATGGCAAGGCCTGGCGCTCGGCGCCGGCACCGCAGCCGGCTCGTTCGGACAGTTCCTGTTCTCGCCGTTCGCCGTGGTCCTGATCGACCATGTCGGCTGGCAGAACGCGCTCATGACCTTTGCCGCCATGATGCTGGTCATTCTCCCGCTGTCGCTGGCACTCGCGACCCCGCGGGAGCGCGCGCCCGCGGCCGCCGTGAAGGTGCCGTCCCAGTCGATCCGCCAGGCGCTCGCCGAGGCGTTCGAGCACAAGAGCTATGTGCTCCTGGTGCTGGGCTTCTTCACCTGCGGCTTCCAGCTCGCCTTCATCACCGTGCATCTGCCGGCCTATCTGATCGACCGCGGGCTCTCGGCGGAGATCGGCGGCTGGACGCTGGCCGTCATCGGCCTGTTCAACATCATCGGCTCGATCTCCGCCGGCTGGCTGTCGAGCCGCATGCCCAAGCGCTACATCCTGTCGATCAACTACTTCACCCGCGCGATCGCGGTGGCGGCGTTCATCCTGCTGCCGGCGAGCCCCGCCGCCACCCTGATATTCGGCGCCGTCATGGGCCTGATGTGGCTCTCCACGGTGCCGCCGACCACGGGCCTGGTGGCGGTGATGTTCGGCACGCGCTGGCTTGCCATGCTGTTCGGCTTCGCCTTCTTCAGCCACCAGGTCGGCGGCTTCCTCGGCGTCTGGCTCGGCGGGCTCGTCTTCGAGCGCACCGGCTCCTACGACGCCGTGTGGTGGCTTTCGGTCCTGTTCGGTGTTCTGTCGGGCCTGATCAATCTGCCGATCGTGGAAAAGCCGGTCCACCGGATGGCGGTCGCGGCCGCCTGAAGCCTCCCACGCGGCGCACCTGGACCGCCGCGGCGAACGACGACATGCGCCGATTGCCCCACTTCTGCTATTCAATGTTCGATACATGATTGCGGGCGACGCGCATGGCGTCTCCCGCGCCGTCTTCGGGCAAACGGCATTCATGGAGCCTACGCATGCGGTTCGGCCTGTTCGCCATCAACATGGGCGTCTGCGCCCGGCCCGACGTCGCGCTACGCGTGGCGCAGGCCGCCGAGGCTGCGGGCTTCGAGTCGCTGTGGACCGGAGAGCACGTGGTGCTGCCGGATCCGCGCGTTCAGCCGTCGCCGCTGGCGCCGGAGCATCCGTTGCTCGATCCCGCCGTGGCGCTCGCCTTCATTGCCGCGCATACAAGCACCGTCAGGCTGGGAACCGGCATCATCATTCTGCCGCAGCGCAATCCGGTGGTTCTGGCCAAGGAGCTGGCGAGCCTCGACGTGGTCTCCGGCGGCCGTCTCGTCTTCGGCATCGGTGCCGGCTATCTCAAGCCCGAATTCGACGCGCTGGGCATTCCGTTCGACGACCGCGGCCCGCGGACGGACGAATACCTTGAGGCGATTCGGATCCTGTGGACCCACCCGAAACCCGCCTTCAGCGGCCGTTTCGTGTCGTTCGGCAACATCCAGGCGATGCCGCAGCCGTGCCAGAAACCGCATCCGCCGATCATCGTCGGCGGCCACACGCCGCCGGCCTTTCGGCGCGCCGTGCGGCACGGCAACGGATGGTACGGGTTCGCCCTCGACCTGGAAAAGACCGCGCAATGTCTTGCCGGCCTGGGCGAGGCGACGGCGCGCCACGGACGGCCATCCGAGCTCGGCGCGCTCGAGATCAGCGTGACGCCGCGCGAGCGGCTCGAGCCCGACACCGTCCGGCGCTATGCCGAGCTCGGCGTCGATCGGCTGATACTCTACCGTTCGGCTGCCACCGAGGAGCAACTGCTGGCCTTCATCGATGCGACCGCCGGCACGTTGATCGGGACCGCGTAGGCGCTACTTCAGCCACCAGTTCCGATCGTAGCCGCGCAGGCGGTCGGTGCCGTCGCCATAGACCAGCGACTCGATTTCGCGCGGGCTGATGCCGAGCTCGCGCAAGGTTGCACTGTCGACCGAATAGAGCAGCCGAATGGTCTCCCGTTGCGCCTGCCAGGCGCGGACACGTGCCCACAAGCGGGCAAGAAAACCCTGGCGCAACGGGCGGAATGGTATGGACCGGCCGGAAGCCGGCCGCACATCGATCAAGGTCATGGCAGATCCTCGTATAATGTGAGATATTCTCATAGAACGATCCTCAGGCCTTATAGATCGCCCTTGATGACGGCCTGCACAAACGATATTATCTCGTTGCATGAATGAGAAAATGTAACTTGTATGCCGCGCCCGATCCCGCGCCCCCTGCCGCCGCTCAATGCGCTGCGCGCCTTCGAGGCGATCGCCCGCCATGCGAGCTTCTCCCGGGCCGCCGAGGAGCTGCATGTGACGCCGGCCGCGCTCAGCCACCAGATCCGCGGGCTCGAGGAGCAGCTCGGCATCACGCTGTTCCACCGGCGGACGCGGTCGATCGATCTGACCGATGCCGGACGTCTCATCTATCCCGGTCTGCATGCCGGCTTCGAGAGCGTCCGCGACGCCATCGGCCGTCTCGATCGCGCCCGCGAGGACCGCTTCCTCGTCATCAGCGCAACGCCCGGCCTGACCGCCAAATGGCTGGTGCCGCGGCTGTGGCGGTTCCTCGCCGCGCATCCGGAGATCGACGCCCGCATCGCGGCGAGCTTCGGCTATGCGGATTTCGTCAGCGACGGGGTCGACGTCGCCATCCGGCTGAGCCATGGCGTGCATCCCGAGCTCCACGTGGAGAAATTGTTTGACGATTCCGTGCTGCCGGTATGCAGCCCGCGATTGGTCGAGGAGGGGCTGCGGACGCTGGAGGACCTCGGGCGTTTCACCCTTATTCACTACGACATCCCGCTGTCCTCTCCGTCGCCGCCGCTGTGGGCTGACTGGCTGAAGGTGGCCGGCGCGGAAGGCGTCGATCCGACGCGCGGCCTGCATTTCAATGTCGCCGATCACGCGCTCGACGCCGCAGCGGCGGGAGCGGGCGTGTCGCTGTCCTACAAGCTGATTGCCTCCGACGATGTGCACGCGCGCCGGCTGGTGATTCCGTTCGGACCCGAGATCCCGATCACCGAGCGCGCCTATCACTTCGTCTGTCCGCGGGGCCAGCAGACACGTGCCAACGTGCGCGCGTTTCGCGACTGGATTTTTGCCGAGATGGCCGAGACCAAGACGCGGTGGCAGGCTCAGGAATCCGCGATCGCCAAATCGACATCGGCGGCGGCCGGCGATCCCGGCGTGCCGGCGGCTGAATCCCCAGGCCCCGTGCCGGATGGGGCTTATGTCGCCCAGCGAAAACCTGTAAGCCCGGGACGGCGTTCGATCCGGACGCCCCGAGATTCAGCCTGGAGAGGAAAATAATGAAGTTCACAAGCATGATGCTGCTGCTGGCCGGGTTCGCCATGACGAGCACCGTCGGGCTCGCCGCGACCGCCGACGACGTCAAGTGGATCAATCAGTGCATGAAGGACAACAAGGACCAGGGCGCCAAGGAGGACGTCGTGCGCAAGTACTGCACCTGCATGAACAACAAGATGGACGACAACGAGACCCAGTCGATCACGCAATGGGAAAAGACCCATGCCAAGGAGCGCACCGCTTGCGACCGCGAGGCAGGGTGGAAATAATCTGCACCCCCGGCAGCCGCACGCCTGCGGCTTTCAAAATCCAGCCACGCAACATCGATCTTTCACGGAGCGACCCGCAATGAAGCTGCTGTTTGGAGCCTCTCTCGCCTTTGTTCTCGGAACTGCCGTCGCGCTGGCCGACCCGGTCGGCAAGTACGAGGTGACCGGTACCAATCCGGGCGGCGGCTCGACCTATACCGGGCAGGTGACGGTTGTGCGCACCGGCGACACCTACAAGGTCACCTGGATCGTCGGCGGCAAGCGCTACGACGGCACCGGCATCGGCAACAACGAATTCCTCGCAGTGTCGTACCGCTCCGGCAATGATACCGGTCTGGCTCTCTACGGCCAGGAAGGCGACGGCTGGAAGGGAATCTGGGCCTATGCGGGCAGCAAGCAGATCGGATCGGAGAACTGGGAACGCCAATAGGCTGCACCGGGCGTGCAACGGTCATGGGGCACGCATTGCGTGCCCCATGACCGCGAGTAGCGTCCCAGATCCGCACGAACAGCAATCGTCCGTTCGAGGGCCCATCAAGTCGAGGGCCGACGCGCGTCAGAACGGATCGCGCACCTGGAGTATCGGCAGCGTGCTCGGGTCGACGGCGCGATGCAACGCTTCCGGCGAGACCGAGACCGTCGCGGCGTAGTTTCCGGCGGAAGCCGCGCGGACCGACGTCCAGTGAACGCCGAGGCCGGTGACGGCGGCGATCAGCACGGCGCCGAGCGCCGGGATGCCGTGGCGAAGGAGCGGCGCGCGCCCGGCCGGGCGGCCCATCCGGTGGAGCACGAAGAATCCGATCGCATAGAACAGCATGAATGCGATCGAGCCGATGTAGAACACGTCCCGCGTCGGCGGGCTGCTGAAAATGATCGAAAGCTCTTCCATGTGGTCCTCCTGGGTGCTTCCCCTGGCCGGGTGCATAGACGCTTTCGGCGCCGGCGAGTGTGAGGGGGATCACATGCCTCGGTTTGGCCGGATCGCGGGCAACCCCCGGCCATCCCCCGGACATGTCTGGGTTGCGCCGATGCCAGACGCCGTCCGGCTCATGGGCTCTTGAAGAACCCGGGGACCCCCTTTAACAGAACACTCTCGGCAACCGCGCGCGCTGCGCTTCGGCGGAACCGGGAGGAAACAGACGACATGCAGACCTTGAAAATCGGCGACGTCACGATCACCAGCATCGTCGAGCGCGACGGGCCGTGGCGCCGGCCGGAGGAGATGTTCCCGGCCTACGATCCCGAGGCGGGACGGCGGTATCTCGCCGAGCTCGATCCGGTCGTGTTCGACCAGGCGTCGGGACGCATGGTGATCACCTATCAGACATTCGTGGTGCGCACGCCCCGTCATACCATCCTGGTGGATACCTGCACCGGCGAGGACAAGGGCTATCCGCCGCCGATGGATTTTCCCAAGCAGCCGTGGCTCGACGGATTTGCCGCCGCCGGCCTGCGCTTCGACGACATCGACTATGTGTTCTGCACCCACCTGCACATCGACCACTGCGGCTGGAACACCGTGCTCCGCGACGGCCGCTGGGTGCCGACTTTTCCCAAGGCGAAATACGTGTTCCATAAGCGCGAATATGCCGCCTGGGAGGAAGCGACCAAACGCGGCGATCCCCGCGGCAACGTCTGGCGGTTCAATTGCGAGCCGGTGGTCGCCGCCGGCCAGGCGCTGCTGGTGGACGACGACTATCAGCTCGATGACACGATGTGGCTGAGCCCGACGCCCGGCCATTCGCCGTGCCATTGCTGCGTCAACATCCGCTCGGCCGGCCAGCGCGCTGTCGTGGTCGGCGACCTCATGCACCATGCGCTGCAGTGCCGCGAGCCCGACTGGTCGACCATCTTCGACTGGGATCCCGCGCAGGCGGCAGCATCGCGCCGGCGCTTCCTCGGCGAGGTCGCCGGGACCGGCACCTTCGTGCTGCCGATCCATTTTCCCCATCCGACCGTCGGGCGGCTCGAGGCCGACGGCGCACGCTTCCGCTACGCCTTCGTGCGCTAAGCTAAAGCATGTTCCGGCGAAGTGGATACCGGTTCGCCGAAAAGAACATGCGCAAAGCAAGAATCTACGGCCGTTTCCGGCCTGGAGCAGGTATCAGCTGCAATTCAATACGACCGGAAACGGCTGTAGAGATGCTGGTGCGGCGCATGTCCCGGTAAGCCGCGCACACTTCGCCGGGACATGCGCTGATTACCGCAGGCCGTAGGACTCCAGGAGGGTGAAGGCCGAGGCGCGTCACCTGCGGCGGCGCTTGGCAGCGCTCGGCGACGTCCTTGGCATAGGCCTTGAAGCTTGCAAGCTCGGTCACCGGGCTGGAATCGTCGGCCTCGAGGTTGATGAACAGGTGGACGAAGTCGACGCCGTCCCGGAAGAGCGCGTAGGCCACTCGATCGGGCGCCTTCGCCTGGAGCTCGGCAAATGCCGCCCTCGCCAGGGTCTCGTTCTCCTCGGCGCGGTCCGGCTTGGCCGCGTAGCGCACCAGTGTCACTCTCTGCATGGTGTCGGGTCCTGTGTTGCGGCGGCGCGCAGGGTGCGTGCCGCTGCCATCCAGGACGTCCCCAGCGGCGGGAAGAATTCGCGGCAGAAAAATTTCATCCGAGCCAAATCCTGGAGCCGCTCTCCGGCGTCTTGAGCAGGGGCCCCGGAATTCGGTGGCCGTGGATCGGAAGGGAACGGCATGACGGACGGGAGCCTGGAAGCAGCGGGCTTGGGTGGCGACTTCGGCCGGCTGGTCGCGGAGCTCCGCCCGCGCCTGCACCGCTACTGCGCCCGCATGGTCGGCTCGGCGTTCGACGGCGAAGATGTCGTCCAGGAGGCGCTGGCCAAGGCGGCGCAGACGTTCTCCGCCGGCGGAATCGAGCGGCCGGAGAGCTGGCTGTTCCGCATTGCCCACAACACCGCCCTCGACGCCTTGCGGCGCCGCAAGCGCCAGGCGGTGGTTCGCTCCGACGTCGGCCTCGCCGAGGTGGCGGACGACAGCGCCGCCGCCGATGCCCGGGTGGCGGCGGCGTCGAGCCTCAGCGCCTTTCTGGCCCTGCCGCCCGCGCAGCGGTCGAGCGTGGTGCTGGTTGACGTCCTCGGCCATTCGCTGGCGGAGACCGCCGACATCCTCGGCGTGAGCGTTGCCGCGGTGAAGGCCGCGATGCATCGGGCCCGCGCGCGGCTCAAGGATCTCGCCAATGCCCCCGACGACCCGGCGCCCGGCCTTGCAGCAGCGGAGCGGGACCGGCTGCGTGCCTATGCGGACCGGTTCAATGCCCGCGACTTCGATGCGCTACGCGAGCTTCTGGCCGAGGACGTGCGGCTCGAGCTGGTGAACCGGGTCCGCCGGGCCGGCCGCAAGGACGTCTCGGTCTATTTCACGCGCTATGACGAGCTCGCCGACTGGTGGCTCTCGGCCGGGCTCGCGGAAGGTCGGCCGGCGCTCCTGGTGGGCGATCCTGCCGATCCGGCGGGCGCCATCGGTTATGTCGTCCTGCTCGACTGGGCAGACGGAAGGATTGAGGCGATCCGTGACTTCAGACATGCAGCCTACGTGATGGAAAGCCTGGCCATCGCGAGGCTATGAGAGCCAGGCATCGGGAGGGCGGAGTGACGCCATCGTCCATCGAGGTCGAGCGCCGGGGCCGCGTCGAGATCATCCGCATGCGGCGTCCTGACCATGGTAACCGCGTCACCCGGACGATGGCGGAGGAGATGATCGCGGCGCTCGACACGGTGCGGCGTTCGAGCGAGGTCGGCGCCTGCGTGCTGACCGGCCATGGCGAGGTGTTCTGCCTCGGCGGCGACTACCAGGGCGCCGGCCCGACCAGCGCCGGCCGCCTCGCGTTCGCCCGCGCCTTCATGGATCTGGCGCAGGCCATGGCGCGGCTCGGCAAGCCGGTCATCGCCGCCGTCAACGGCAATGCGCATGCCGGCGGCTTCAGCCTGGTGGTGGCCTGCGACATGGCGGTGGCGGCGGCGGATGCGACGCTGGGATTGCCCGAGGCCGCCAAGGGCCTGTTCCCGTTCCTGGGACTGGCGATCGTCAAGGACGCGCTGCCGAAGAAGGTGCTGTTCGAGATCGTCTATGGCGCCCGCCTGATGGACGCCGCGGAAGCCAAGGATCTGCACCTCGTCAACGAGGTCGCGCCGCGCGCCGATGTGCTCGCGCGCGCCGTCGCCATCGCCGAACGGGCGAGCGCCTACAATCCGTCGATCCTGCGCCTGGGCCGCGATCTCTATTACAACATGCGCAATCTCGGCCCGGCCCAGGCACTCGAGGAGTCCGGTTTCGCACTGGCCGCCGCGCTGGCGGCCGAGGACGAGACCAGATAGCCGGCTGCGGCCGCCGGCGTCAGGTCGGGACCGTGAGCGCGAGCAGGGCGGCCGCATCGTCGGCGCGGTCGAGGGCCCAGACCGCATCGATGAGCGGCCGCACGTCGTGCGGCGCGCACCAGCCGGTCGCCAGCGTCATCACCTTCTCCTCGATGTCGCGGTCGCTCATCGGCCGTTTGATGCTGCCGCGCGCATGCGGGACCGTGACGCTGTGCTCCGCGCCGTCGGCGGTCCAGATCTGCACGGCGGCGGCGTCCACCGCGATCGCCGGATCGACCGCGACCTCGACCTTGGCGCGCAGCGCCAGCACTGCGGGGTCGCAGACGCAGGCGTCGGTATATTGCGCAAGGCCGGCCTGCCCGAACAGCAGCACGGCCGCTACGCTGTGCTGCACGCTCACCTGCGCTTCCCGTCCGGTGATCACATCAGGGCGATCCGCGCGGGCACTGAGCAGCGGATGGCCGCGGACCAGAACCCGGGAAATTTCTGACGGCGCCATCGGCCGCCTGGCCCGCAACTCCAGCACGGCGTCGATCACCGGATGGACCACGACGCCGGACGGGTAGGGCTTGTAGGCATTCTCCGAAAGCTCCCAGGAGTTCTCCGAGCCCGTCGGAGAGCGCCCGCCAGTCCGTCGCCTCGCCCATGGCGGCGAAATAGCCCTGCCGGCCTTCCAGCGGCGCGGCGGGTCCTGCGAGCCCCTGCTCCGCCAGCAGCGCCGCCCACAGCCCGTTGCGGGCGGCATTGCCGACGCTGATGCTCTTGGCCGGGGTGCCGACGCATTCCACCAGCCCGGAGGACTGGGTGGCCGCGGTCCCCAGCGCCGAGACCATGCGTCTGGCGTCGAGCCCCATCAGCCTGCCGGCCGCGGCGGCGGCGCCGAACGGACCGCAGGTGGAGGTGATGTGCCAGCCGCGCGTGTAGTGGCCGGGCGAGATGGCATTGCCGATCCGGCATTCGATCTCGACGCCGAGGACGAAGGCGAGCAGAAGATCGCGGCCGGAGATGCGGCGGAGCTCCGCCAAAGCGAGCAGCGCCGGCGCCGCCGGCGCGGTCGGGTGGATCACCGTGCGCAGATGGGTGTCGTCGAAATCGAGGACGTTTCCGCTGGCCGCATTGAGGAAGGCGGCGCCGAGCGCGTCGAGCCGCTCGGTCCGTCCGATCACCGTGGCCTGCCGCGCCGGCGAAAACTCCGCAAGCGAGCGGAGCAAGATCTCCACCGGCTCCTGCCGGCATCCGGCCAGCGCCGTCCCGAAAAAATTGAGGATCGAGCGCTTCGCCTCGTGACGCACCCGCTCAGGCACGTCCTCCCATCGCGTCTCGACGACGAACCGGGCGAGCGCGTCAGTCACGCCTGATGTCGCGGTCATCGATATTGCCGCCTGTCCATGAACCGGCGCCCCTCGCTTTCAGCCCAGAGCTGCTTGCGCGGGCCTCGGGAAAATCTCTAGGTTATCCAGCGACAAAGCGATACGGGGAGGATACCTCATGACCACCATGTCCTGCACCGCGAGGATCGCGCTCGTGTTCGTCGCCGCGCTCCTCTGCGGCGCCGGGCCCGCGGTCAAGGCCGCCGAGCCGATCAAGATCGGGTTCAGCGCCCAGCTTACCGGCTCGCTCGCGTCCTCCGGAAAGGCGAACCTGCTGGCGCAGCAGATCTGGGCCGAGGAGATCAACCGGAAGGGTGGGCTGCTCGGCCGGCCGGTGCAGCTCATCTTCTATGACGACCAGACCAATGTCTCCACCGTACCCAGCATCTACGCCAAGCTGCTCGACATCGACAAGGTCGATCTCCTGATGGGGGCGGCGACCAACATCATCGTCGGCGCGATGCCGATGATCATCGGGCGCAACAAGCTGGTCATGACGCTGGTCGCCCTCGGGGTGAACGACGAGTACCGCTATCCGCGCTATTTCCAGACCGCCGCATGGGGACCTGATGCCAAGGGCGTGATGTCGACGGCGTTCTTCGAGCTCGCCAGGACGATCGAGCCGCGCCCGCAGACCGTGGCGCTGGTCGGTGCCGATGCCGAGTTCTCGCGCAACGTGCTCGACGGCGCCCGGGCCAATGCGAAGAAATACGACCTCAAGATCGTCTACGACCGCACCTATCCGCCCAACGCCGTCGATTTCACGCCGATCGTGCGCGCCATCCAGGCAACCGGCGCCGACCTCGTCTTCCTGGCGTCCTACCCGGTTGATTCCGTCGGCATGGTGCGGGCGGCCGCCGAGGTCGGCCTCAAGGCAAAAATGTTCGGCGGCGGCATGGTGGGCATGCAGTACGCGACCTTCCTGGCGCAGCTCGGCGACAAGCTCGAGCGGCTGGTCAACTATCATCTCTATGTCCCGGGAGCGAAGATGCAGTTCCCCGGCATCGAGGAGTTTCTCAAGACCTACCAGGCCCGCGCCCCGGCGCAGGGCGTGGATCCGCTCGGCTTCTACCAGCCGCCATTCGCCTATGCAGCCATGCAGGTGCTGGAGCAGGCGATCAGGGACACCGGAAGCCTCGACGACGGCAAGCTCGCCGAGCATATCCACAGCCATTCGTTCGACACGATCGTTGGCAAGATCCGCTTCGACGCCCAGGGCGAATGGGCAACGCCGCGGCTGTTGATGATCCAGTTCCAGAACGTCAAGGGCAACGACCTCGAGCAGTTCAGGACCGGCGGCAAGCAGGTCATCCTCTATCCGCCCGAGTTCAAGGACGGCGAGCTGGTCCAGCCGTTCGCCAAGTAAACTCGCCAAATAAACTCGCCAAGCAGGCACGCCGGGAAGGAAGGACAGCCATGCAGATCGACGCGGCCGTGGTCCGGGAGCGATCCGGCCCGTTCGTCATCGAGCGGATCGAGCTGGCCGATCCGCGGCCCGACGAGCTTCTCGTCGAGGTCGTGGCGAGCGGCATGTGCCAGACCGATCTGCATGGTCGCGACGGCTACTATGAGGGACGCTATCCCGCCGTGTACGGCCACGAGGGCGCCGGCATCGTGCATGCTGTCGGCGCATCGGTGCGAGGCTTCGTGCCGGGCGACCATGTGGTGATGTCCTATCCGTGGTGCGGACGCTGCCCAAACTGCCGCGATCGCCGGCAGAGCTACTGCGTCGACGCCTTCGAGCTGAAGATGCGCGGCACGCGCGCCGACGGGTCGATCCTGATGTCCCGGGACGGCGCGCCAATCTACGGCGCCTTCTTCCAGCAATCGTCGTTCGGGACGTTTGCCATCGCCAACGAGCGCTTCGCCGTCAAGGTGGAGCGCGACGCTCCGCTCGAGATCCTCGGGCCGCTCGCCTGCAGCGGCCAGACCGGCGCCGGCGCGGTGCTCAACACCATGAAGGCCGGGCCCGGCAATTCCTTTGCGGTGTTCGGCGTCGGCGCCGTCGGCCTCGCCGGCCTGATGGCGGCAAAGGTTGCCGGCTGCGATCCGATCATGGCGGTCGACGTCCATCCCCACCGTCTCGATCTGGCGCGCGCGCTGGGCGCGACGCACGTCATCAATCACGCGGGACGGACCGACGTCGTCGCCGACATCCGCAGCACGACGGGCAGCGGCGTGCGGTTCGCGCTGGACACATCTGCCGTGGCGCAGGTGGCGGGCGAGGCCATCGGGTCGTTGATGCCGGCCGGCACCTGCGTGCTCCTCGGCAGCGCGCGCCGCGGCACCGACGTCTCCTTCGACATGCCGTTCCTGCAGCAGGGCCGCGTCGTCCGCGGGGTGATCCAGGGCGACAGCGTTCCCCAGGAGTTCATTCCCCGCCTGGTCGAATTGATGCGGCAGGGACGTTTTCCGCTGGAGCGGATGATCACGTTCTATGATCTGGCCGATATCAACCGCGCCGCGCAGGATTCCGCGACCGGCGCCACGATCAAGCCGGTGTTGCGCATGAGCCACCCTTCTCGGCCCGGGAGATCGCCATGACCGGCATCGTCGACACGTTCATCCAGACCCGCAACGGCAGGGTCCATTTCCTGGAAGCCGGCAACGGACCGCCGCTGTTCCTGCTGCACACGCTGGGCGGCTCGGCCTACCAGTTCGCCGAGGCGCTGCCGCTTCTCGCCGGGAACTGGCGGGCCATGGCCTGGGACATGCCCGGCCATGGCAACTCCGACCCGCTTACCCGCCACCTCACCATGGGCGACTATGGCGACACGCTGATCGACGCGATGGATCAACTGGGTTTCGACAAGGCTGTCGTCTTCGGTCAGTCGGTCGGCGGCTATGCGGCTGCCGACCTGGCGGCGCGCTGGGGCCACCGGTTCAGCAGGGCCCTCATCGGCGAGGCGCCGCCGCGCGTGCTTGAGGATTACGTGGCGGCCTGGCGCACGTCCGAGCAGACCTGGACGACCGTCACCAACACGATGGAGGAGATCAAGGGCCGGTTCCGCAACCCGACGCCGCAACTGCTGGCACGGTGGAACATCGACCGCAACAAGGCCGGCGCCAAGGCCATGATGGATACCTATTGGGCGATCAGGGATTTCGACTTCATCGGCGCCCTGCGCAGCATCGAGATTCCCGCGCTCCTGGTGCTCGGCGAGAAGAACATGGCGGCGCAGCTGGAAAAATACCGGGCGGCCGGCATGAAGAACTTCCGCTACCACATCATGAAGGACTGCGGGCACTTCCTGTCGATCGACGACCCTGAGCAGTTGATCAAGGTCATCGACGATTTTGCCAAGGGCGATTGAGCCGGCGGATCGACAATTCAGCAGGCGCTTCGCCGCTCGTCGGGTCCTCGCTCGCCAAGCCTTCTGGCGAACCGGTTGCATCGGTTATGATCCGATGCCAGCAGGCATGGCGAAAGCGGTGCCGAGCGGGTCAAACCGAAAAGGAAATCACGGATGGAGCTGGGCAAACTCGGTATCTGGGCGTCGCTCGACGGTATGAAGGCGGCGGCGACGCTGGAATTCGCCCGGCGCGTCGAGCGCTGGGGCTATCCGGCCTTGTGGATGCCGGAGAGCCGGGGACGCAATGTGCTGGTGCATTCGGCCTTCCTGCTCGCCGGAACGACGGGCCTGACGGTGGCGACCGGGATCGCCAATATCTACGCCCGCGACGCCATGGCGATGGCCAATGCCCAGCGCGGCCTCGCCGAGCAATCGGACGGCCGCTTTCTGCTCGGCGTCGGGGTGTCGCACGTGCCGCTGGTCGCCGACCTGCGCGGCCACCACTACGGCAAGCCGGTCGCCACCATGCGGGCCTACCTCGAGGCGATGCGGGCGGCGCCTTACCAGGGACCGCCGCCAGCGGCGCCGCCGCCGACCGTGGTGGCGGCGCTCGGTCCGCGCATGATGGCGCTCTCCGCCGAGCTCGCCGACGGTGCCCACCCGTACAACGTGACGCCCGAGCACACCGCCGAGGCTCGCCGCATCCTCGGACCCGGCAAGCTGCTCTGTCCCGAGCAGATGGTGCTGCTGGAAACCGATCCGTCGCGGGCGCGCCGGGCCGCGCGGATGGCGCTGGCGCCTTATCTCAAGCTGGAAAACTACGTGAACAACTGGCGTCGCTCCGGTTTCGGCGATGCCGACCTCGCCGGCGACGGCTCCGACCGGTTCGTCGATGCGAACGTCGTCTGGGGCGACGAGACGGCGATCCGGGCGCGCATCGGCCAGCACTGGGACGCTGGTGCCGACCATGTCTGCATCCAGGCGATCCATCCCGACGGCTCGCGCCAGAAGCTGGACGAGCGGATCTTCGAACTGCTGGCGTCGCGGGCGCAATAGGTCATGCGGCGCGACGTGGCTGGGCCCGGCGATCGCGGATGATCGGTGTGGCCAACCCGCCTGCTCGCCGAGGCCGGCCCGGGCGCTCGCGGGCGCGGTCGGCCTCGCTGGCCCTTCCCGGCCGCAATTGCCGACGGCAGGGCTTGCGCTCATGTCGCGTCCGGGCCACTAATCCGCCGACTTCGGCCGTTCCGGCGCATCCGGGAGAGTTTTTCGGTGGCGACCTTCAAGGCGATCCGCATCGACAAGGCCGACAAGGCCCAGACCGCGGCGCTCGTCGATTTCGACGAGAGCGAGCTGATGGAGGGCGATGTCACGGTGCGGGTCGAGTGGTCGACCGTCAACTACAAGGACGGGCTGGCGCTTACTGGCAAGGCTCCGGTGGTCCGGCGGTACCCGATGATCCCCGGCATCGACTTCGTCGGCATGGTCGAGACGTCGGCTCATCCCGAATGGAAACCCGGCGACCGCGTCATCCTCAACGGCTGGGGGGTCGGAGAAAAACACCTCGGCGGCTATGCCGAGAAGGCGCGGGTCAACGGGGACTGGCTGGTCCCGGTGCCCGCCGGCATGACCGGGCGCGAGACCATGGCGATCGGCACGGCCGGCTATACCGCCATGCTCGCCGTCATGGCGCTCGAGCATCACGGCGTGGCACCCGGCCGGGGACCGGTGGTCGTCACCGGAGCGGCCGGCGGCGTCGGATCGGTCGCTGTCGCCATCCTCGCCAAGCTCGGCTACCAGGTGGTCGCCTCGACCGGCCGCAGCCAGGAGGCCGATTACCTCAAGGGCCTCGGCGCCGCGGAGGTGATCGACCGCGCCGAACTTTCGGGCCAGGCCCGCGCACTCGGCAAGGAGCGCTGGGCCGGAGGCATCAATTCGGTCGGATCAACGACGCTCGCCAACCTGTTGTCGATGACGAGTTATGGCGGGGCGGTTGCTGCCTGCGGGCTGGCCGGCGGCATGGACCTGCCGGGCTCGGTGGCACCGTTTATCCTGCGCGCGGTGTCATTGCTCGGCATCGATTCGGTAATGTGCCCGCAGCCGATTCGCCGCGAGGCCTGGAAGCGCTTGGCTTCCGACCTCGATCGCGGCAAGCTTCAGGCGATGACCTCCGAGATTGCACTGCCCGAGGTGCTCGACGCCGGCGGGAAAATCATGGAAGGCCGGGTGCGGGGCCGGATCGTGGTCAAAGTCGGGTAGGGACGTTCAGAATTTGTCCACGATCGTCCGGCATGATCGGCCGATCGCTAAGGTTAACGGGGAGTTGAGACCGCCATGATCACGCGTATCGCCGTCACCCTGGCATGTCTCCTGGCCATATCGCCGGTCAAGGCCGGCGAGCTCAAGCCCGAGGAGGCGAGGCGGCTCGTGGTGGGCAAGCTGTTCTCCTTCAATTGCTTCGAGGGAACGAGCGGCGCCGGCCGGGTGTTCAACGACGGGTCGGTGACCGGGATCGTCCGGTTCCAGGGAAGCAACTCGGCGCGCTATATGACGCTGCCGCCGGGAACGCTGCGGGTGAAGGGCGAGGCGGTCTGCGCGTCGCTCAAAGGCATGGCGGCCGAACCCTGCTTCACCCTGATCCAGCTCAACGAGCGCAGCTTCCGTGGGTCGATCACCGGCCTCGGCTTCGCCTCCTGCCACTTTGTCCGCCGCAGCGGTCGCACCGAGGTGGCGCGCGCGTCGTCGGCGCCGCGGGCGATCCACTCCGCGGTGTCGGGCGCGGACGACTAGTCATTCCAGGCCTTCGAGCGCCTTGCGGGTCCGGGCGATCTCGGCTGCGCAGAAATCCATGAAGACGCGCACGCGTGCGGTCTGCCGCAGGTCCGGGTGGGTGAGCAGCCAGAGCCCCGTCTCGAGGGCGGGGTCCGGCGCGGACAGCCGCATGAGCCCCGGCGTCGCGGCGCCGATGAAGCATGGCAGCAGCGCCAGCCCGAGACCGGCGGCCGCGGCCTCGGCCAGCCCCAGCACCGTGTTCACCCGGTAGACGACACGCTCGGGTCCGGCGTGCCCGGCGAGCCATTTTGCCGGCTTGAGGGCCATGAGGTTGTCGCCGAGCCCGACCCAGTCGTACCGGCGGGCATCGACTGCCGGGTCGAAGTCCTGCGGCGCCAGCGCCTCCGGAGCGAACACCGCCCAGGCGATCCCGGCCAGGCGGCGGCCGATCAGGGTCTCGGGCGGGCGATCGGTAGCGCGCACCGCGACGTCGGCGTCGCGCTTCGACAGGTTGAGCGCCGAGTTCGACGCGACAACGTCGAGGATGATTTCCGGATATTTCCGGCGAAATCCCGCCAGGATGCCGGTGAGCAGGTGCACCAGCATGGTGTCGTTGGTGGTGATCCTGAGCTCGCCGGACGGCCGCAGATCGTGCCCGGCGACTTTTCGCCGGAACGCCACGATCTCCTCCCCCATGCGGGCCGCAAGCCCCACCATCTCCTCGCCGCAGGGGGTGAGCGCGTAGCCGGTACGATTGCGGTCGAACAGGCGCGAGCCCAGGATCTGCTCGATCTGTCCGAGCCGGCGAAACACCGTCGAATGATTGACCCCGAGCATCTCCGCCGCGCCGGCGAGCGAGCGGCTCTCGGCGATTGCCTTGATGGTGCGGAAATCGTCCCAGGACAGCTCGGCCATGACCACCACGGCAGGCGGATCGTCGTTCGACAGCTGATCCTATCCGAAAAGTCGTCTTACGTGACGGCTGCATCCGGCGGCGCCGGCGGTGCGGCCGGCCGGCGCGGGAACAGCAGGCGCTGGTAGAGCAGCGCGATGCCGATGAGGACCACGCCGAGCCCGATGAACGACAGGGCGCGGAAGAACCCGTCGAGGCTGGCGAGATCCACCACGAACACCTTGACCACCGTGATCAGCACGACGGCGGCCGAGGCCAGCCGCGCCGGTTGCGAGCGCAGCAGGATTCCGGCGAGCAGCAGGACGACGCCGAACGCGAGCCACACCGCCGAGAACGTGTACTGCTCGGCATTGGTGGTGCGCCCGTCGCCGAGCACCGGGCCATGATAGGCCCGCACCACCTCGAGCGACAGGTAGGCGAGTGCCAGCCCGACGGCCAGCACGGTGGCGGTGATCCGGTAGGCGGTCGGCCGCGTGTCGCGGGTGACCAGCGCGAGCGCCGCGGCGAGCACGGCGGTGAGCCCATAGCCGAGCAGGATCTGGTTGAGGAACAACCCGTCGATGGGCTCCCTCGTGAGCAGCGGATTCTCCGCGATCCACAGGCCGAGCACGATGGCGACAGCGGTGAGCCCCGCGATGATCAGCGCGCCGATGTTGTGCACCACGCTGCGGGTGCGGCCGCGAATGCGCTCGAGCCCGATCGCGAGCGCCAGGCCGACCGCGACCTGCAGGGCGAGCTCGGCGAGGCTCGTCTCGCCGTAATAGACCTCGCCGTCGTTCACCAGGTGGCGAATTTCGAGGACGGCGAGCAGCACGGTGAACAGGATGGCGGCGGCGTCCGCCATGCGGGCCGGCACGTCGTCGGCACGGCGGCGCAGCAGGTACGCGCCGAGCCAGAAGGCCGCCGCCGGCACCCCGTAGCCGTAAAGCAGCCAGTTGAAGATCGGCGTGCTGCCGACGTCCGAACCGACGATGCGCGGCTCCCATCCGATCCGCGCCACCACCAGGGCGACGAGGACGGCCGCGACCCAGCGCAGCATCGGCAGCGGCCGCTTTCCGGCGATCCAGGCAACGCCCGGAACCATCAGGGCGAGACTGACGGTGAGCCAGCCCTTCTCCAGCGCGAAGGTCAGAGTGAGCGCCAGCGCGGCGATCGATCCGGTGGCGAAGATCGCCGCCGCAGCGGCGAGCCCCGGGCGCGGCGGCCGCCTGGTGAGCGCCTCGGTGGCCACCGCGTAGATTGCGGCGAGCAGCAGCGCCAGCGCCGCGAACGGGATCGATCGCTCGAACCCGTAGATCCGGTAGTACAGCGCCAGCAGGATGGCGATCGGGCCAAGCACGCCGGTGGCGGCCCACAGCATCGGAGCGACCGGTCGCTCGGAGCGGCCCTGGGCGAAAAATCCCGAGGCCACGAACAGGGCCGCGAAGAACCCGCTGAAGGCGAGATGCACGCCCACCATGGCGCCGGGCGGCTCGGGCACCGCGCCGGCCGCCGGGCCCGACGGAAGCACCAGGGTCTCGGCCGGCAGGTAGACCGCCCAATGGGCGATGACCAGCGCGGCAAGCACGCCTGCCGCCGGCACTGCCGCGGTCGCCGCCTCGGTGCGCCACGCAATCCCCAATGTGGCGGCGGCGAGCGCCGCGAACACCAGCAGCGCCAAGCCGTCGTGATGGTGGACGACGACCACGATGGCGGCGCCGAACAGGTAGGCGGTCAGCGCACCCGACGACACCGCGTCGATCCGGCCCGGTGACGCCTCAGGCCCGTACAACAGGCCGGCGACGATGAGCACCGCCACCAGGACGAAGCCGGCGACCGCGTGGAAGGCGTGCGGTGTCAACGCGTCGACGCGGGTGTCCGCCAGGCCGGGAAAAATCCACAACAGCCCGAAGGCGACCGCGGCGACGGCGAGCCAGCGCCACATGCGGAAACGCGCCAGCGCGAACGCCGCCGCCGTCACCACCGCCAGATAGACGTAGAGTGCCCAGTAGTTCGGCACGCCGGTCGATACCAGGAGCGGGGTGACGTAGGCGCCGACGAGCCCAAGCCCGGCGAGCGCCGGTCCGTGCAGCAGGGCGGCGGCCAGCGTGAGCAGCGCCACGAGGCCGAGCAGCACGAAGGCGGCGGCCGGCGACAGGAACTCGTAGAGCCCGTAGGCCGCATAGACTGTCGCGAACGCCACCGTGGTGCCGGCCGCGGTCAGGATGCTCGGGATATGAGCGGTCGGAAGCGCGACCAGACCGGCGAGGTTTTCCTGGCGGCGCGTCCATTCGCCGGCCGCGATCAGGCAGGCCGCCAGCAGGCCGCCGAGAAAGACCCGCACGCCGGGACCAAGCAGGCCCTGCTCGATGGTGAAGCGCACCATGAAGATGCCGCCGAGCGCCAGCGCCAGTCCGCCGATGCGGACCACCCAGCGGGTGCCGAAGCGTTCCTCGAATCCGGGCGCGGCCGGCGGCTCGGCGATCGGCTCGGTGACCGCTGGCTCCGGGCTCGGCGGGGGCGGGGGAGGTGGCTCCGCAGGACCCGCGGGCGTCGGCTCGGCGGCCGCAATCGGCTCGGTCTGCGGGATGGGTTCGGCCGGTGGTGCCGGCGGCGCCGTCGGCGCGGCGACGGGCGCAACTCGCGGTGCCTGATCGAATCCGTAGATCCGCGCCTCGATCCCGGCGAGACGCAGCTCCAGCCGGCGCAACTGGTCGCGCGCGCCGATCGCGATCACGAGGGCAGCCGCCGCGACGACCGGGATCGCCAGCAGGAGCAGGACCCCGAGCCCGATCAGTGCATCCATCGCGATGGCCTCCCGTCGGCGAACAGGGGTGCGATGTTACCCCGGCGGTCGGAGCGAGCAAAAGGCAATCGGGCCACTGTCCATGGCACGGCCGATCGCGCGACGACGGAAACCCGGCCCGTCATGCGAGATCGAGGCGGAACGGCGTTCCCTCATAGCTGGTGGCACCGCGCCCGATCGCGGTAATCGCCTCGACCATGCGGCCGTTGCGGCCGAGCATGCGGTCCGCAATGGTGACGATGCGGATGTTCGGCGTGGCGCTCGGCGAGGCGCGGCGCAGATCCCGGGCGATGGTCGCTTCGTCGCGATCCGGATTGAGCGTGCAGACCGCCACGAAGGCGCCGGCCGTCGACCGGCTGATCCCCGCATAGCAGTGGATGACCAGCGGGGCGGCGCGTTCCCAGTCGCGCACGAACCTGATCAGGTCGGCGACATGGTCGTCGCCCGGGATGGTGTAGCCGTCGATCGGCGCGCTGATGTCGTCCATCTGCAGGATGAGATGATTGGCATGCGCGATCGCCGCCGGGCGGCGCACCATCTCGATGTCGCGCATCAGGGTGACGACGTGACGGGCGCCGGTCTCGTCGACCGTGTCGTGGAGGCGGGCGAGGGAGCAGACGTGGATCATTGAAATATCATCCCTTCATGAGCCTCGTGTGTGCGCCGGGCGCAGCGAGCGATCTTCACGCTCAGGAGCTTCCTCCTCTTCCCTCAGCTCAGGTCGGAAGGGATTCATCCAGCTCCACAATTCCGTAGGCGGCCGAAGGATTGAAAGCATTCAGCCTGGCCAGATCCGGCTCGGCTTGCTCCCTGGATTTATACAACTTTCGCGTCACCCCGGTTTCATTGGCCGAATAGCTGTCCTGAACGGTTGCCACAAGAGGGGCGGTACCATCCGGATAATCCTCGGCGGCGTATCTGACAATCAAGAACCGGGGCATATCATTCTCCGTATCCACCCTGCGATCCAAGGCATTGACTAAGCTGGTGATCCGGGTGGCCGGGAGCACGCCGTCGGCGTCCGCTCACGCCCTGTTCTGGTCGGCAGCGAGCTCGGCGAAGCGTTTGAGGAATTGAGCCTCGGCCTGCTCGGCCGGCCAGGGTGCGAGGTACTCGCGCTCGACGGAGACGGGAAGGGCGGCAGGGCGGCCGAAAAAACGCCGCGCCTCGGTGACGCCGAATCCGGCGAGCCGCGTCGCCTCGAAATAGGCCGCCGCGCGGTCGGCCGCCTTGGTGAGGCGGCGCACCTCGTCGGGAAGCTCCGCGGGCAGGCCGAAGCGCCGATGGATCGCCATCAGGAGGCGCGCCTCCACGGCCTTGTAGGCATCGCCGATCACCGACTTGAACGGCGAGATCATGTCGCCGATGACGTATTCGGGCGCGTCGTGCAGCAGCACCGCCAGTCGCAGCCTGCGGTCGATATTGGGCGCAAGCCGGCGGGCGATCGCCTCGACCAGCAGGGTGTGCTGGGCGACCGAGAAGATGTGGGCGCCCCGGGTCTGGCCGTTCCAGCGCGCCACCCGGGCAAGCCCGTGAGCGATATCCTCGATCTCGATGTCCAGAGCTGAAGGGTCGAGCAGATCGAGCCGGCGGCCCGACAGCATGCGTTGCCAGGCGCGGGCGAGCGGGTCGGGCCGTGGGCTGGCATTGGTCGCCATGGAACGGGATGCTGTGACGCCTGATTGCGGCATCCTATCCCATTTCATCTAGTGCTCCGATTCCGAAGTTCGCATCACTTCGCGGCACGTTCCCAGCACTAGCAACCTTTTGATTCTAGTGCGGCTTTTGAATTTGAGGTTCCTCGACGAGCGCGCGGCAATGTTGGGAGGAACTTCAAATTCGCCGCACTAGTGGCCGGCACAATCGGCGCGGCGAGCAGGCCGTCAATCCCAGCCGCGATGGCGGCGCTCGCGGCCCGGCGGCAGTGCCGATCCGTAGCCGTAGGGCAACGCGGAGCCGTAGCCATAGCCGGGATTCTGCGAGCAGTAGCCGCCGACACCGGATACATCGGCCAGGCACTGCCGGAACGTATAGAAGCCGCAGTTGGTGCTGCCATCGGTGAAATATGCGCAGAACTGGGCGGCTCGGGCGTCGGCGGCGAACAGAGATCCCAGCACCGCCAGTCCGAGAATGGTAGGAATCCGCATCGAAAATCTCCTGGGTGCCCTCCCTTGCTGGCTCAACGCGTGGCGCGGCCCTTGGTTCTCGGACCCGAGGCGTCGGCCAGCACCGAATGGCGAAAGCACTTGACCAGGTGATCGTTGACCATGCCGACCGCCTGCATGAACGCATAGACGATCGTCGGCCCGACGAACTTGAAGCCCCGCGCCGAAAGCTCCTTCGATATCCGCCGCGACAGCTCGGTTTCGGCCGGGACCTGCGCGGTCGAGCGGAACCGGTTCACTTTGGGACGGCCGTCGACGAAATCCCACAGCAGCGCCGACAGGCCGGGCCCGGTTTCCTCAAGCTCGAGATAGCTGCGGGCGGACTGGACCGCGCCCAGGATTTTCGCGCGGTTGCGGACGATGCCGGCGTCCTGCATCAGCGCCTCGATCTTCCGGGCGTCGTAGCGGGCGATCTTCGCCGGGTCGAACCCGTCGAAGGCGCGGCGGAAATTGTCGCGCTTGCGCAGGATCGTGATCCACGACAGGCCGGCCTGAAAGCCGTCGAGCATGAGCTTTTCGTAGAGCGCGCGGTCGTCGAGCTCGGGCACGCCCCATTCGGTGTCGTGATAGGCGACGTAGATCGGGTCCTGCCTCGGCCAGGGACAGCGCTTGAGGCCGTCGGGGTGCGGCGGATGCGACATGTCAGGCGGCGCTCGTGGACTCGCCGGGGAACGGGAAGCGCGCCCAGGTGGGCTTCACCAGCCGGATCGCCAGACCGCCGGCGGAGAGCGGTAGGCCTGCGGCGAGCGCCTCGGTCACCCGGTCGAGGCGCAGCATGGCGAGCCCGCGGCCGGCCGCCGTCGAGCCCATGGTGCCGACCTGCCTGTCTCCCGCCATGACCGGGATGCCGGGCTCGGACACGAACTCCTCGAACGCGACCGGCACGATCCGGGTCCGGGCGCGGGCGCGGTGCTCGATGCGCGAGACCACTTCCTGGCCCACATAGCAGCCTTTGTCGAAGTCGACGCCGTGCAGCTGATCCATGTCGGTCTCGTGCGGATAGGCGTCGCCATAGATGAAATCGAGACCGCCGCGCGGCACTCCGAGCGCGATCCGGTGGGCCTCGTAGGCGGGCGCGCCGGCCATCTCGGCGCCGAGCTCGGCGGCCGCCGTTTCGGCGTCAGGTGGCGGCAGCAGCACGCGCGAGCCGAGCGCCGGCAGGCGGGGATCGGCGAAAGCCTGGCCGTGCGAGGTCTGGCCGGTGCCGTCCCAGACCGCGAGCACGCCGAGCGTGTCGCCAAGGTCCTCGGCCGTCACCTTGGCGCGGAGCTTGTAGAAGCCGAGGCGCTGGACCAGCGTCGGGGCGAGCGCGCGCGGGCAGTCGAGAAGAAAGCCGCCGCCGTCCGGGGCCTCGACCACGATGCAGTCCACGATGATCTTGCCCTGCGGCGTGAGCAGCGCCGCATAGCGCGCGGTCTGCGGCGTCACCTCGCCGATGTCGACGGTGACCAGGCCGTTGAGGAATTTCCGCGCATCGTCGCCCGCCACCCTGACGACGCCGCGATCGGGAAGTAGCGCTGCCCGCATGCCAAATTCCTTGCCCAGAGTGTCCGGCAGAACGTAGGGCGCTGCACGGCGACCCTCAAGGGCGCCGGAACGCGGCGCATGCCGAGACCGACGATCTGATCCTTAAGCGCGGCACCGTTGTCAATCGCGACGGCGACGGCCTGCGCGTCTCGTCGCCGGAAAGCCATGGGGGAGGGCGGTCTGGTCGCCGCTGCCGGCGGCGATGCGGTCCGCTTTCTCGAGGCGTTGCCCGCTGCGACCGGCTGAGCCGAGCTCACGCCGCGTCGTCGGCGCTGCGCTGGCGGACCTGGTAGAAGCGGACGACCCGCTGGGCGATCTCGGGAATGCAGCCGGTCGAGGTAACAGGTAGGGTCTCAGGGGAGGCATCGTCTCGTTGCATGCGTTCCCGTCTATACAATTGTCGCCGTAGCTAATCACCGAGCCACCTGACACAGTCTGGAAATGGTATCAGAATGCGGTGGGATCACATTTCGCACGACGCGTGATCCTGCCGAAGAAGGAGATTTCTCCGTACAACCAACAGCATGCGCCCCTTTCAGGTCGGCTCACGCTTGGAAGCAATTTCACGCCATAGTGCCGGGCTTCTGACATTCGAAGCCCTGGTCACCTCTCCGTTCCATCATGTTGATTTTTTATCAATCGGTTGATCTCGGTCAATGTCACCTCGGCAAAGCGGCTGTTAAAATTTACGCGCGGTCTTCACCGCCAGCTTTCCCGCTATCACTCAAGCTAAGCTTGACTTGGCCAAAAATTCAATGGGTCAGCGGTCGTTCGAGGCGCAAAATATGACGCGCGTCAATTTCTTTACTGTCACGGCCAAGCCGAGACAGTGACAAAATTCCGCGCTGCATCTATTTGCCCTGCAAAATACGCTCCCGTGTGCGCTGCCTAAATTGGCCAAAGTCGAGCTAAGGACAAACGAAACCTGCTTAGGCTTAGGCTAGCCGCGTCTAACCTTACCTCTGATACTGCTCAAACGATTTTGTGATGGGTTCTAGTCTCATGCGCAGTTCACGCCGGATTCCGGTCACCTTGGCCGTGGTTTTGATGCTTCATTTCTTCTTCTATCCGCGCGCGGCGGAAACACAGCTCCAGCCGCTCCGTGGATTTGCTGATATTCACAATCACCAGTTTGCGAATCTCGCATTTGGCGGGAAGGTCATTGTCGGGCACGCCTACGGACCGATCGAGGACACGCTCAGCTCGGCCCGCGATGAACAAAATCATGGCAAGGACCACTTGGGAGATATTGTTGGAGCGTTCCTAGCCGCGCGAGGGCCGGCGGTAAGGTTCTACAGCAACCAAGGCTATCCAGCCTTCGCCGGCTGGCCCGACGTCGAAGAGGTAACGCACCAGAAGGTCCACGAAGACTGGCTTCTTCGCGCTGTTCAGGGGGGCTTGCGCCTGATGGTGATGTTCGCGGTCGATGGCCCTCCGCTCTGCACAAAGGTGGCGACCGATGGCCGGGACTGCAGCGACGAGACTGCCACCATCGAGCGGCAGATCGACGCGGCGTATGCGATGCAGTCTTACATTGATCAGAAGGCCGGCGGACCAGGAAAGGGCTGGTACAGAGTGGTGCTCACACCAACGGAGGCGCGGCAAGCCATCCGTGGCGGGAAGTTAGCTGTGGTGCTCGGCGTCGAGACGGCTCACCTGTTCAATTGCCACAACACCGGACCGTGCGACTGGGAGGAGCAGCTCAGGAGGCATTGGAGCCGGGGTGTCCGACACTTCTTCCCCGTTCACCAGGACGACAACGCTTTCGCTGGCGCATCGTACTTCAACCCGGTCATTCAGCGCCAGCGCGGCTCTGTCGTAAGTGACGTTCAGAGCGTCATAACTCCCTATGAACTCACGACCTATCCGTGCCCGCAGTACGACCGCGGGCAATGCAACTCGCGGGGGCTGACCGAGAGGGGTCTCAAACTAATCGACGAGATGATGCGCCTTGGAGCAATCATCGACATTGACCACATGTCCGACAAAGCGGCGTCTCAGACACTCGACCGCGCGGAGCAACGCCGCTACCCCGGAGTCGTCGCGAGCCATGCAGGGTTCAACGAGATAAACAACGGCAGCCAAGACCATGAGGGCCAGCTAACGCCGACTGACCTGCGGCGCATCCAGAAGCTCGGCGGAATGATTGGGCTCATTACCGGCCAGGGCGACCTGCATGAGGTGGATACTTGGACGCGCGCAGGCCGGCACTACGTCACGCACGCCTGTGGCAGGACGTCAGAAACGTTTGCGCAAGCGTACCTTTACGCGCTCGACCGGGCGCCCGGGATGCCGATCGCGCTCGGAACCGATTTCGGTGGGCCCCTGTCACAGCCCGGGCCGCGGTTCGGTCCAAGAGAGTGCCTAGGCGGACTGGCGCAGGGGATCAGGTCGGGGGGAATGCTCACGTATCCGTTCGTGGCCCGCGGCTCAGGAGTGCGGCTGCCTAGGCAGAACTCAGGCAGTCGTACCTTCGACTTCAACTACGACGGCCTTGCCCATGTTGGAATGCTCCCCGACTTCATCGCCGACCTCGAGGTATTGGGGGTGACTGACTGGGAGCTTGAGCCGCTCTTTAATTCCGCAGAAGGATACGTACACATGTGGGAGAGGGCGTCGCGCGCGAGGTCCTCATCCGACGAGCTTATCGCAACCATCCTTTCGCTGTTTGATATTGAGTGAGAGCTGCTTTCCTACGTGTTCCATGAATGAAAGGTGGAGCCATGTTCACTGTTTTCCGAACCTTGGAGCGGTTGAGCGCGAGCGCCGTCGAAGTTGTTTCCGTTCTGCTACTCCTCGCGCCAACGCCATCGCTGGCACAGGCAAAGTCGGTTCAGTGCAGTCCCGTCGAAGTGATGAGTTTTAAGGAGCGCATTCACGTGAGGTGTGCGGAGGCGCCAGAGCCGGGGATCTTTTTCTTCGCGGTAGGGACGAGGCCGACCGACGATCTTCGTTTCGCGGCGCGCGTGCTCGGATTGATTAGCGCCGCTCAATTGTCCTCGATGATTCTGACAATCGTGACCGACATGTCGGATCAATCAGGAGAGAGAGAGATCGGCTGTCTCGCCCGAGACTGCCGCCTGATACAGGCGGTTGGCTTCTCAACTCCAGCGCCATTGGCAGCACCGGGAGGAGGCACCTCACCCCCTGCTGCCGCTGGGCGAACGGGTGGCTTCCTGACGTCAGACGGTGACTACATTCAGTGGGAGGCTGAGCCGAGCGCCGTATCTGCGGACCGCGTGAGCTTCGAGCTTTGTCTCGGCTCCGGACTCACATGGGAGAAGCATATGAACTTGCCGGACGGCCTTGGCCACTCGTCAGATCTGGTTGTCAAGGATCAGACGCGGTGTGCCGCTGACACCCTACGGGCTAATCAGGTGAACAACGGCCAGCTATTAACCTTCTACAAGTACAAAGGGGGATTAAATCTTGGCGTGATGACGAAGGTGCAAGAGATTTTTCTCAGTGGTTTTGGTACCACTGGCGGGAACTCGGTTGAGATTCACCTGGGTCCAGGATTCCGGCGACATACCCTCCGCGCCTCCCGACGCGCCTCCTGGAGCGCGCACAGGTGGCTTCGACACTTCAGACGGCGACAGAATCTGGTACGTGATTACGGCGGGTGCCGTATCTGCGGACCGCGTGAGCTTCGAGCTTTGTCTTGGCTCCGGACTCACATGGGAGAAGCATATGAACTTGCCGGACGGCCTTGGCCACTCGTCGGATCTGATTGTCAAGGATCAGACCCGGTGCGCAACTTGACTCTTTAGGGGCCAATCAGGTGAACAACGGCCAGACGTTGACGTTTTCTAAGGAAAAGGGTGTCGTTCGGGGCATGACCGTGGTACACAGGATTCCGCTCAGCGATCTCGGCGGCCTAACGGGTGGCTCGCGTGTGTGGTTCACGTGGGTCAAGGACAACTAATTAGCCACAGCGTGGGCCTCACGGTGAATCCGATCGGATCGCGTGGGGTAATAAAATTGTGAGGCAATTCGCCTCGATTTCCGTTACTTTGATTTGGATCAAGGCAAGCCGTCCGCTTTGGTTGATATTCGGACAAACTTCCATGGGAGTTGCCTGTCCCATATGAAGGATGCGATTTCATGGACGGAATTTATCCATTACTCGGCGGCTGTTAGGGTAGTCATGTGGCGCCGTCAGGTGCGCCGAACGGCTTAGATGATCTCGGCAGTGATGGGGGCCTTGCGCTCTCAGTTTTCTCCTTATCATGGGAGTGAAGACAATGGCGGTGGGCGAGATTATTACCACAAAATGGATATGGCTCCTCGACGAAGTTGAAATCGTTGGCATTGTGCACAACATCGAAGAGGATGAATTTGACATCCAGCCCGAGCCTAATTACTTCCATCTCATCTCCAATATGCGGGGGAACATGCCCCTGCCGTGGTTGGGCGTCAACAGTCCCTTGCCTGGGCTCTTGCATTGCGAGACTTACGTGCTGGACCCATCGAGGATCAATCGCGCCGATCCTTGGCGTTTGCCAACGAAGCCAGGGGATCAGCCGTTCAGGGTCAAGCTGCCGGCAGGAGGGGATCGTGACATTGCGCAAGGCGATCGAGTGCGTGTTGTTGGTCGCTGGGTTATCGATCACCATCCCGAGTATTGCGACCCGACAAAATTATCTATTCCAGTGTCACCGGACCACGCATTCCGATGCCGGACTCTGGGGCCGCTAGGCGAGTTGCGGGTCGGTATGTGTCATGCGGAACTCCATCCGTTTGCCTGGGATGATATTCGCCTAGTCGAGGATGCGCCACCCACCGGTACGCGCTCGTTGACTCTCTCGCTTGCGGCGCCGATTTATGAGGAGCAATATATAGGGAATTGGAAATGGGCTGCGAATGAAGTGGAGGGCGTCGCGGGCAAGGTGTTTATCGCTCACGACCTTTCAAACTACCACGAAACAGTTAGCGCCAATGTGCGGATTTTTGCACCTGGTCTTCCCGCGACGGGAAGACTGGGTGCTAAATGGTCCGAAGTTTGGCGTGAACTCACCTACAGTGAAACAGTACTGCGGATCGGGGTCGGTTTGACGCCTGATCAAGTGCGTTCGATTGCGGTGCAAGATGATGGCAGCATCTACGTCAGCGCGAGCATAACCGCGACCAGTCTATATCCAGGCGGACGCGCGAGCATTCACGACCCGGCGAGCGATCGCTCGATCTTCCAGGCGCGGTATGATGTTGCGTGGAAGTTTGTCGGGGCACAGATTTCCTGCACCAACAAAACCCGTATTCGCTACAATAGGGAGATCGAGGCCGTCGGCGGAGCGCTTCCCGACGGAACCCGCTGGCGGCTCACCCTCGGTAAGGCAATCAATCTCATCGAGCAGGGTCATTCGTTTTATGTTGAACCGCTCGAAGGCCGCCGCGTCGCTGTGCAAATTGCACGAAATCGGCTGGGGCAGGCTTATCTCAAGACAGTTACGGACATTTACCAGCCGACGAGTCTCCTTGCGCTTCCCGACTGCTCCATATGAACTGCGGCAGCCACGAATCTCTGAATATGCAACGCAGTATCGAAGTTGAGAAGGCGTTCACGCTTTGTATCGGGAGTAAGCGTTCGGCGAACGGCGCCTGGCATCGGGTTCGCGTGCGTAGGAAGTTCGGCTCATTGATTGGCAAATCAATGAGCCGATGCACTGGTGAGGTCGCGTTTGGCGGCAGGGACGAGGCTGGCGCCGCGCGGTGCGTCAGGCGCGCGGCTTCCAGTTCCAGGGCAGGAGCTCGGATGGTCGGCGATGCGGGCGAGCACGTCGCGCAGATAGGGGGGTTGAGACGATTCATCTTGCAGGTCTCGATGATGGTGTACATGGCAGCCGCGCGATGGCCGCCGGAATCGGAGCCGGCGAAGAGGTAGTTCTTGCGGCCGAGCACCAGCGGCCGGATCGCGCGCTCGGCGGCGTTGTTGGTCATCTCCAGGCGGCCGTCCGGACAGTTTGCCGGAATCTACAAAATACTCCACATGAAGCACCCGCCCGACAGAGCGCTGGGTTCCCTCGGTGGTCTCATGGACGGAGCCACCGGAAAGATTCTCGGCTTTTCCGACGACGGGGTCTGGATTCTCACGTGGGAGCGAGCAATAGTGCCCGCTGCAACCGGCTGAGCCTGGCTCACGCCGCGTCGTCGGCGCTGCGCTGGCGGACTTGGTAGAAGCGGACGACCCGCTGGGCGATCTCGGGATGCAGCCGGTCGAAGCTCTTGAGCGCCAGGTCGAGGTCGTGGGGCGACACGCCGTGGCCGGCCGCCCGCAGCAGCAGGATCGCCTTGACGGTGGTCCACGACAGGCCCGCGCATTTGGAGAGGATGAGGATCATGTCGGGGCGGTTGTCGAGCATCGCGGTCTCGATGACGTCGACCGGCAGGGCGCACAAGAGCGACAGCGCCACCGTGGTCTCCTCGAATTTCCCCAGCTTGGCGAGAGCGTAGACGTCGTCCTCGCCGAAGTTCCCGGTGCGGAACAGGGCGTCGACCGAGCGCTTGGCGGCGCTGTAGTCGGTCGAGGCGGTGACCGACTCGGCACGGATGCGGCCGACGACCTCGGCCAGCACGTGCTGGATCTCGGCGGTGGCGTCGGGGATCGCGGCGGCGAGCCGGGTGCGCACCGTGTCCGACGCGTTGGCGATGAGCTTGAGGAAATGGTGGCGCGGAATATCGCGGCGCAGGCCGACGCGCTCGGCCAGCACATCGTCGCTCTCCGAGCGTTTCACCAGGATCCCGAAGCCCGCGTCGGAGAACCGCGCGCCGGCATTCTTGCTCACCGAGCGAACGACCTGCTGATCGCCGCGCGTCACCAGCACGTCGGTCACCGCCTCGCCGAGCGACTTGCGCTCGGCGATGGCGAGCAGATGCTGCTGGCCCTTGGTCTGCGCCGCGGCAATCAGGTCCGCCTCGGCGAGCTTCTCGGACCGGGCGAGCACCGGGCCGGCGACCGCGACCTGGTCGTCGTCGGCGAGCGCGTGGATCACCTTGGTCGGCGCGTTGGCGAGCGGAGACAGCCGGATCGCGAGCTTGGCGCGGGCCTTCACCTCGATCTCGGCGGCGAGGCGGCCGATCACGTCGTCGAACAGCGCGATCTGGTCGTCGGAATATTGGCCGGCCCCGGTGATGAAGAGATCGGTGACCCGCGACAGCGTCTCGGCGCGCCGGTCCGCGTTGGTGCACGAGATGGCCTCTTCGAGCTCTTTGATGAGGGACCCGTAGGGAGTCATGTCGGTACCGAGAAATACGTAGTCGTGCGCCGGCGAACATCGTCGAGCTGCCGCGATTCTAGGCGGACTTCGTAAACAAACTCGGCAAGCGGAAGGTAGGATGCGAAATAGTTGGGTTTCTCCGGCCGGCCCATCAGGTGCCGGCGCGTCACCGCCCGGCGAGGAAAAAGTGCCAAGTCCCGTCCGGCGCGATGCCGAGACGGTAGAACCTGTAGGCGCCGGCCTGCCCCATCTCCTTGTAGTCCGAGCCGGTAATGATCTTGAACAGCTCGACCCTTTGCGCCGGCGTCAGCTCCTTGAGCGGGACCTGGGCGAAGTACGGCCAGACGAACATCTCCTGGGGCGATCCGTAGCCGAGATGCACGAAAGGCGTCTCGAGGATCCCGATCAGGATCGCCAGGATCTCGAGACCGTCGGAGTCCGGATAGCTGGTCTTCCAGAAGGTGGTCGGATTCCGGTCCGTGCCGGGCGAGAACGCCGGCATGGTCTCGTTGGATTGCATCACCGTCACCACCTTGTCGAGGTCGCCGGAGCGCGCCGCCTCCAGGATGCGCGCGCGCATGCGGGCGACCGGCGGGGGCAGCCGCGACAGGTCGGCGATGATTTCCGGGCCGGCTTCCGAGGGCTTCGCCGGCTCGGGCCGGATCACGATGCGGGGGGCGGGTTTTGCCGGCACGGCGGCGGCGCCCGGTTCGCCGGGTCCCAACGGGATCGCGGCCGGCGGCGGCCAGCCGGAGGGGGCGGGCGGCTGCGGAGGCGGCGTGATCGTCTCGGTGCGGACCCGGTTCTGCGCGGCGAGCTCGCCGCTCAGGACCAGCGCAACGGCGAGCACGGCGATATCGAGGCGGCGCATGGCACCCAAATCAGCGAATCCGAAGCTTGGCTCGTTCGGATAAGATCACGCGTCAAAACAAATAGATAGAGCCCCCGGCGGGGGCAATCCGGCGGCGTCAGCCAAGGGCCTGGCCATGTCGACCGAGCCCGGTCTGCGGCCCGCCCGGCTGGGGCGAGACGGTCCTTTCGGCGCCGAACGGCCTGCAAATCACGCGGTCATTGCCGTGACAGGTCGAGGGAGAATTCGCCGTTGCGGATGCGCGCGACCAGACCCTCGGCGTAATCGGCGGACGCCTCCTCGCCATAGGTCGTCACCAGCCCGGAGAGCGCGGCGAACAGGCAGGCCTGGGCGAAGCAATCCTCGTCCACCCCGTCGAGACGAGCTTCCGCCCAGGCTTCCCAAAGATAGCCGAGGGCGACCTGCTTCTGCTCATGCTCTGCCACCGGCTCCCGGGCCGGTATCGGACGTGTCGCCATGCTCATGATCGATCCTCGAAGTGGCGCCGCAAGCGCCACCGTCCCGCACGACGGACGTTAGCATGCAGGCGGCCGCATCCTAGGTCGCACCTTTAGGAAAGGTTAATGCCGGATCGCGGCGAGAGCGTGATCGGCATCCTGGGCTGGCCTGCGTCGCGTGGCCGCGATCGGGCCTTGCGATCTCTAGTGCTCCGATTCCGAAGTTCGCATCACTTCGCGGCACGTTCTCGTGCAAACTTCGGAATCAAAGGAGCACGAGCAACCTTTTGATTCTAGTGCGGCTTGTGAATTTGAAGTTTCCTCGACGAGCGTGCGGCAATGTTGGGAGGAACTTCAAATTCGCCGCACTAGCCGGTGACCGGCCCATTCGCGTTTGTGCGGCCGGGCCTCAGAGCAAGTCGCGATCCAGTCCTGCCGCCTTGAGCAGCTCCGCCAGGCGCTTGCGCGCATAGAACATGCGGGTCTTGACGGTATTTTCCGGGATTCCGACGATGTCTGCGACCTCTTCGACCGACTTCTCGTGATAGTAGACGAGATCGATGATCTCGCGGTGCTCGGGCGACAGCTCGGTCAACAGCCGCTGCAGGATCTCGCCGGTCGCCTTCTTTTGCGCCAGCGCCTCCGGGCCGTCGGTGAGGTCCTCGATGGTGCCGGCGGTCTCGTCGTCGAGCTGATCGTCGGTCCGCTTCCTCAGCGCCGAGAGCGCCTTGAACCGGGCAATGGCCAACAGCCAGGTCGAGGCGGCGGAATGTCCGTTGAAGCGGTCGGCCTGCCGCCACACGTCGAGAAAGACCTCGCTGATCAGCTCCTCGGCCGTCGTCTGGTTTTTGACGATGCGCAGAATGAAGCGGTAGACCCGCACGTGGTGCCGGGCGAACAGGACCTGAATTGCGAGCTTGTCGCCGGCCGCGATGCGCTCGATCAGCGCTTCGTCGGACGCCGGGTTCTTGGCTGTCGTCGTCTGCCGCAACTCGACGCTCGTCGCGACTTGCATGGCGCGGTCGGGATGCATTGAGACCTCCTCGATGAATCGTTGGCCGGACCGTAGGCGGCTTCCGCGCCGACATATGTGAGGACGGTCACACAGGGTTTTTCCCGCCCGTCCGCGTCTGCGGGCGGGTATTTTTTTCGATACGGTCGCCTGGAGATGGCGCTCGCCGGTTCGCCGGCCGCTAATTGGCGAAGCGGGCCGTGATGTCGCGGGCGATCTTGGCGCCTTCGTCGAGATAGCGGCGGATGGCGAGGTCGGCGGCCGGGGTGCAGGTGCGGTAGGTCTGCTGGTATCCGCGGTATCCGCGGTTGAACATCGCGATCATGCGGTCGCGGCGCTCCCCCGAGGGCGCCTCGGCATCGATCAGGGCCTGCATCTCGCTGCGCCAGGCCTGGCCCTCATTGGCCCCGCAGATCCCCCGCAGGTAGTGCAGGGCGCCGAGGATTTCGGCGAGCCGAGCGAGATCGCCGTCGAAGGGAACGCGCTCCGCCGCGCGCGCGCCGCCGGGCACGGGCGCGAGGGCGATCCATATGACGAAGACGATACGTAACAGCATGGCGTCTGGTGCTGGCCTCGCCGGGGGTATGCCGCGCCACCGAGGCGATCGCAAGGCGGTCGGACGAGCGCGTCTCAGCCGCCCTGGCCCGCCGTTCGCAGGCACTCGACTGCCGAAGCAATGATCGGAGCAAGCCCTTCGGTGGTGCGCAGCCGGGCGAGCTCCCCGGGTTCGATCCAGCGCGCTTCCGCGAGCTCGTGGTTGAGTACCGCATCCCCAGAAATCCAGCGCGCCGCAAACGCCAGGATGACGAAGTGCCGTTCGACCCGCCCGGATGCGTCGCGCACGATCGCCTCGCGATGGCCGGCGAGCGCGACCGGCTCGATCATGATCGCGGTTTCCTCCGATACTTCCCGGGCGATCGCCTCGTGCAGGGTCTCCCCCGCCTCGACCACGCCCCCCGGCAGGGTGAACAGCCCATAGGCCGGCGGTCGCGCGCGGCGCACCACGAGGACCCGGCCGTCGCGCACGATCGCGGCGCTGACGGCCAGAAACGGACGATCGGGGTAGGTTCTCGGATCGGCCACGGATCAGCGCTCGAGCAGCGCATCGACCTCGGCCTGCGTCGCCTCTGTCACGGCACTCTCGACCTCGGCAGGTGCGGCGCCGTGGATCACCGCGCCGGCCTGCGCGACCAGCGGCTTGAGCCGGGCCAGCGCGTCGTGGGCAACGGCCGCCGCATGCGCCGCTGACGACCGCTTCATGGTCTCGCCGGCGGAGACCAGCATGGCGTTCATCTCGTCGGCCAGATCGTCGAGAAGCCGGCGCAGCCGCGGCTCGGCGAGCTGGTAGGCCTCGATGGCAAGCTCGCGATCCTTGAATCGGGACGCGGCGAAATGCTCGGAATAGCTCATCGGCTGCCACGCCGTGAGATCGTCGATGCAATCCGGCAGCTCGGGCACCATCTCGAGCAGCATGATTGCCTCGTTGAAATGATTCAAGTAGTCCGTGGCGAGCCCGGTCGACGGATTGATGTTGGCCGCGGCGAGGCGGGCCGGGTCGATGGCCGGTCGCGCAACGGTCGCTGTGGCCGCGAGGCTCGAGCTGGCGTGGGTCGTCATCGGCAGTCTGCTCACCGGCGTGCAATCACCTGGGCGACAGTGTTCCCGCTTGCGCTTAAAGTGGGGTTAAACCGAGCACATAAGGGTTAATACGGCGATCATGTGCGGACGATATGCGATCACGTCGGCTCCCGAAGCGATCCGCCGGCTGTTCGGCTACGACGAGCAGCCGAACTTTCCGCCGCGCTACAATGTCGCGCCGACCCAGCCGGTGCCCATCGTGCGGCTGGTCGAGGGCAGGCGCAGGTTCGCCCTGGTGCGCTGGGGCCTGATACCGTCCTGGGTGAAGGATCCGCGGACCTTTTCGCTGCTCATCAACGCCCGGGGTGAATCGGTCAACGACAAGCCGGCATTTCGCGCCGCGATGCGGCGGCGTCGATGCCTGTTTCCCGCCGACGGGTTCTACGAATGGAGACGGGACGGCGAACGCAAGACCCCCTATTACATCCGCCTCCAGACTGGTCTGCCCATAGGGTTTGCCGGATTGTGGGAGACCTGGACCGGCCCGAACGGCGAGGAAGTGGAGACCGCCGCGATCGTGACGACGCGGGCGAGCAACGCCATCGCCCCGATCCACGACCGCATGCCGGTGATCATTTCCCCCGATTCTTTCGACCTGTGGCTCGACGGCGCCAATGTCGATGGCGAGACCGCCGCCGCGCTGATCGCGCCGGTCCGCGACGGTCTGCTCGAGATCCGCGAAGTCTCTTCGGCGGTGAACCGGACCGCGAACGACGGCCCGGCCCTGATCGAGCCGGCCGCCGCCGGAACGGGCGGTGCAACGACCGAAGTTCCGGCCGTCAAGCCCAAGCCGCGAGCGAAATCCCGGAAGGACCCCGGCCAGGCATCCTTGTTTTGAGCAGCGGCTTCCGCGGCGATCCGGCTTGGCGCTCCCCGCTCACGGAGTGGGCTCCCGCCCGTCGAGCCATTTCGCGAACGTGATGCGCTGCTGCTCGTCGTAGCCGAGCGCCTGATAGAACGCGCGGACCTTCCGGTTTTCCGCCCGCACCATGAGGTTGACCTTGGCGACGCCGCGCTCGCGCAGCCAGCACTCTGCGGCATCGGTGATCGTGCGGCCGAGCCCTCGACCCTGCAGGTCCGGATCGACCGCCAGATAGTAGAACCAGCCGCGATGCCCGTCGTGGCCGACCATGATGGTCGCGACGATCGTCGGGCCGCGACGGCCGACCAGCACGGTCGAGGCCGGGCCGCGGCGGGCGAAGGCGATGTCGGCCTGCGGATCGTTCCACGGACGCGTCAGCTCGCAGCGCCGCCACAGCGCCACGACGGCCGCGACGTCGTCGTCCTCGATCGGCGCGATGGCGAGCCCTCCGGGCGCCGCCATCTCACAGGACCTTGCCGGGATTGAGGATGCCGTTGGGATCGAGGGTGCGCTTCAGGCTGCGCATCAGGTCGAGCGCGACCGGATCCTTCACGCCCGGCAGCAGGTGCCGCTTGAGCCGGCCGATCCCGTGCTCGGCGGAGATCGAGCCGTGATATTTTCCGACGATCCCGTGCACCAATGCGTTCATCTCGTCCCAGCGCGCCACATATGCTGCCTTGTCGGCGCCGATCGGCTGGCTGACGTTGAAATGGATGTTGCCGTCGCCAAGATGGCCGAACGGCACCGGCCGGCAGTTTTCCACCATCGCCCCGACCGCGGCGCTCGCCTCGGCGATGAAGTCCGGCACCGCCGCCACCGGCACCGAGACGTCGTGCTTGATCGACCCGCCCTCGGACGTCTGCACGTCGGAGAGCATCCCCCGCAGGTGCCAGAACGCCTTTGCCTGATCGAGGCTCGCCGCGATCGTCGCGTCGGTCACCAGATCGCGCTCGGCGCCGGTGGCGAGCAGATCCTCGAGCGTGTTGCGAAGACCTTCGGACGACTGGGAGGACAACTCGATCATCACGTACCAGGGATGCGGGGACCCGAGCGGATCGCGGCATCCCGGCCCGTGGCGGACCGCGAACTCGATGCCGATCCGCGGCAGCAGCTCGAAACTGGTGATCGTGCCCCCGGCGCGTGCGTTGGCGAGGCCGAGGAGCGCGAGCGCAGCCCGCGGCGACGGCACGCCGACGAACGCCGTCTCCACCGCGCGCGGACGCGGAAACAGCTTCAGCACCGCCGCCGTGATGACGCCCAGCGTGCCTTCCGCGCCGACGAACAGGTTCTTCAGATCGTAGCCGGTATTGTCCTTCTTGAGCTTGCCGAGTCCGTTCCAGATCCGGCCGTCGGCGAGCACGACTTCGAGGCCGAGCGTGAGCTCGCGCGAATTGCCGTAGGCCAGCACCGCGGTGCCGCCCGCATTGGTCGACAGGTTGCCGCCGATCGTGCAACTGCCCTCGGCACCGAGCGACAGCGGAAACAGCCGGTCGGCGTCGGCGGCCGCATCCTGCGCCTTGACCAGAATGACACCCGCCTCGCAGGTCATGGTGTTCGACGTCGGATCGACCTCGCGGACGCGGTCGAGCCGGGTGAGCGACAGCAGGATCTCGCCGTCACGGGGAACCTGGCCGCCGACCAGCCCGGTATTGCCGCCCTGCGGCACGATCGGCGTGCCGGTCTCGTTGGCGAGCCGCAGGATCGCCGCCACCTCGGCGACCGAGCCTGGGCGGAGCACCAGCGGCGTCTCGCCGCGATAGAGCCCGCGCAGCTCCACCAGATAGGCTTCCTGTCCTTTCGGATCGGCGATCGCGTAGGAGGTGCCGACGATGGCGGCGAAACGGGCGAGCAGGCCGGCATCCATCCGCTGGCGCGGCCTGAGGGGCGGTGCGGTCTGGTTCACGGCATCCCAATCCTGTTCGGCGCATCCGGCGCCGGCGCCCACCTATCCGATACAAGCGGCCGGCGCTCAAGCGCGATCCGGGCGCTGCCTAGTGCGGCGAATTTGAAGTTCCTCCCAACATTGCCGCGCGCTCGTCGAGGAACTTCAAATTCAAAAGCCGCACTAGAATTCAAAAGGTTGCTAGTGCTCCTTTGATTCCGAAGTTCGCACGAGAACGTGCCGCGAAGTGATGCGAACTTCGGAATCGGAGCACTAGCGTCAGGGGCCGTCGACGCCATCGTCGACGGACGCCGCGACAGCCGCTACCGTACTGGCACGGTCGGCGCCGCGATGACCCCATCCCTGAAGCCGACCAAAGACTCACAGGAAAAGGCGGTCGCCGCCTGGCGGACCCGGAGGACGCGATGCCGACTCGCACCAAGGCCAGTATCCGCGTCGGCATCGGCGGCTGGACCTTCGAGCCGTGGCGCGGCGCGTTCTATCCGTCGGATCTCGCCCAGAAGCGCGAGCTCGAATATGCCAGCCGGAAGCTGACCTCCATCGAGATCAACGGGACCTATTACGGCTCGCAGAAGCCGGAAAGCTTTGCCCGCTGGCGCGACGAGACCCCCGACGGCTTCGTATTCTCGCTCAAGGGCCCGCGCTTCACCACCAACCGCCGCGTTCTGGCGGAAGCGGGGTCGTCGATCGAACGCTTCTTCGCCACCGGCGTGACCGAGCTGAGGGACAAGCTCGGTCCGGTCAACTGGCAGTTCCTGCCGACCAAGAAGTTCGACCCCGAGGACTTCGAGGCGTTCCTGAAGCTGCTCCCGGACCGCGTCGACGGTCGGCCGATTCGTCACGTCGTCGACGTGCGCCACGAGAGCTTTCGCGTCCCCGACTTCGTCGTGCTGCTGCGCAGCTACGGGATCGCCGCGGTCGTCACCGACAAGGAGGGGTTGCCGCAGATTCCGGATGTCACCGCGCCGTTCGTGTACGCCCGGCTGCAGCGATCCGCGGAGGACGTCGAGACCGGCTATGAGGCGGCAGCGCTGGATGCCTGGGCGAGGCGGGCACGGCTGTGGTCGGAGGGAGAAATTCCCGACGACATGGATCCGGTCGGCGATCCGGAAAACAAGCCGCCGAAGCACCGCGACGTCTTCGTCTACATGATCAACGGCTTCAAGCCCAAGGCGCCGGCCGCCGCCATGGCGCTGATCGAGCGGTTGCCGCCCGATCGTCCGCGTGCGCGATAGCGGCGTACGCAGCTGACGTTCCGGCCGGTCTCATCGGCGCGGCCGCGGCGCGGCGGCGCGGGCGAGGCGGTCGTTGATCGCCTCGCCGAGACCCTCGCGGGGCACCGGCATGACCGCGATGGTGCCGGCGCCCGAGCGGTCGAGCGCCCGCAGGTGGGAAAACAGGTTCGCCGCCGCCTCGGTCGGGTCGCCGGTGGGGGACAGGTTGAGCCGGACGCTTGCCTGCTCGCCGCCGTCCGGCAGCGCCGGGCCGAAGGCGAGCAGCGCCTCTCCGGGGCGCACCGCGTCCACGTCGAGCCGCAGCAGGGCTTTCGGCGCATAGTGCGAGGCGAGGAGGCCGGGGGCGAGCGGCGCCTCGGCCTGGTCCGGCTGCAGGCTCGCCGCGGGTTCGCGGAGCGGCTCGCCGGTGACGCGCTCGATCGCGTCGCGCGCCAGCCCGCCGGGACGCAACAGCGTCGGGCGGTCGCCGAGGCAGGCGACGATGGTCAACTCGATGCCGACCCCCGTCGGGCCGCCGTCGATGACGAGGTCGATCCGGCCGGCGAGGTCGGCCAGCACATGGCTTGCCGTGGTGGGCGACACGTGACCCGATCGGTTGGCCGAAGGTGCCACCATGGGCCTGCCCAGCGCGGCAAGGATTTTTTGCGCGACCGGGTGATCGGGCGCCCGCACCGCGATCGTGTCGAGGCCCGCGGTCGCCAGATCGGAGACGCCGCAGCCGGCGACCTCGGGCAGCACCAGGGTGAGCGGGCCGGGCCAGAACGCGGCCGCGAGCCGCTCGGCGACGGTATCGAAGGTGGCGAGCCGCCGGGCCGCTTCGGCGCCGGTGACGTGCGCGATCAGCGGATTGAAGTGCGGCCGACCCTTGGCAGCGTAGAGGCGGGCGATCGCCCGGCCGTTGGTCGCGTCGGCCGCGAGCCCGTACACGGTCTCGGTCGGAAAGGCGACGAGCCCGCCTTCGGCCAGGCAGCGCACCGCCGCGTCAAGTGCGGCCGGATCGGCCCGCAAGAGGCGGGTCACCACCTTGGAGTGCGTCGCATTGTCCTGCATCAAGGATGACCCGGCCGCCGATCGGTATAGGCGAGCGTGCGATGGCGTCTGTGCGGCCGATCCGCGCCCGTCGACGCCGTGCCGCTATGGCATCTTCAGCCGCCTCTGGCAAAGCGGCTCGGATGCCGATCGGGCCGCGGCGTCGATTGTCGTGTAGAATGCCGGATCGCACGCCTGCGGAAGCTGTCCAGAGCCGAGGCCACCGACCAGGAGAGGAGCGAGCATGACTTACCGGGCGCCGGTCGCCGACATGGCATTCACCCTCAAGCATGCGGCGGGTATGGGCCGCGCGCTGGAGGAGGGGCTCTACGGCGATCTGACCGAGGATCTGGTCGATGCCGTGCTCGAGGAGGCGGGAAAATTCGCCACCGACGCGATCGCGCCGCTCAACCGTGTCGGGGACGCCCAGGGCACGCCGCTCAAGGACGGCGCCATCACCATGCCGCCCGGCTGGAAGGAGGCCTATACGGCCTGGGCTGGGGCGGGCTGGAACGGACTTGCCGGACCGGTCAATTCTGGCGGGCAGGGGCTCCCCCATGCGCTCAACGCCGCCTGCATCGAGATGTGGAACCAGGCCTCGGCGGCCTTCGGCATCGGCCCGGTGCTCACCATGGGGGCCGCCGAGGCGCTCGCCGTGCACGGATCGGATGCGCTGCGCCGGACCTATCTGCAGAAGCTGGTGTCGGGCGAATGGATGGGCACCATGCAGCTCACCGAATCGCAGTCGGGGTCCGACCTGTCGGGGTTGCGCACCCGCGCCGAGCGGTCGGCGGACGGCACCTATCGGATCACCGGGCAGAAGATCTTCATCACCTACGGCGAGCATGATCTGACCGACAACATCGTGCATTTCGTGCTGGCGCGGCTGCCCGATGCGCCGCCGGCCACCCGCGGCCTGTCGCTGTTCCTGGTCCCCAAATTCCTGGTCAATGCAGACGGGACCCCGGGAGCCCGCAACGACGTGCGCTGCCATTCGATCGAGCACAAGCTCGGCATCCACGGCTCGCCGACCTGTACCATGGTGTTCGGCGACAGCGGCGGGGCGGTGGGTTACCTGGTCGGCGAGGAGAACCGCGGCCTCGCCTGCATGTTCACCCTGATGAACAATGCCCGCCTGGCGGTCGGCCTGCAGGGGGTCGCGATCGCCGAACGCGCCACGCAGCAGGCCCTGGCCTTCGCCAACGAGCGCCGGCAGGGCCGGGTGCCGGGCGAGCCGGGTCCCGGGATGAGCCCGATCGCCGCCCATCCGGATGTCAAGCGGATGCTTCTCACCATGCGGGCGCTGACCAGGGCGGCGCGGGCGATCTGCTACCTGACCGCGGCGGCGACCGACCGCGCCGTGCGCTCGGCCGACGCAGGCGCCCGCAAGGCGGCGCACGAGCGCGCCTCGCTGCTGACCCCGGTGGCGAAGGCATTCTCCACCGACATCGGCATCGAGGTCGCCTCGCTCGGCATCCAGGTCCATGGCGGCATGGGTTTCGTCGAGGAGACCGGCGCCGCCCAGCATTTTCGCGACGCCCGGATCGCCTCGATCTACGAGGGGACCAACGGCATCCAGGCGATCGATCTGGTGACCCGCAAGCTGCCGTCGGCCGGAGGCGAGGCGGTGCGCGCCTATCTGGCCGAATTGCGTCGGACCGTCGCGGCGGTCGACGCCGTCAACGACCCGGCATTCGGGGCGACCGGCGCGCGGCTGCGCGACGCGGTCGACAGCCTCGAGCGGGCCACCGCCTGGCTCATCGCCCAGCTCGACCAGGCGCCGGACGCGGCGCTTGCCGGCGCGACGCCATATCTGCGCCTGTTCGGCAACGCGGCCGGAGGCTGCGCGCTAGCCGACGAGGCGCTGGCCGCGCTGCGCCTTCGCAGCGCCAGCGGCACGGAGGCGGGGGGCCGCATTGCCACTGCCCGCTTCTTCGCCGAGAATCTCGCCGTCTCGAGCCCGGGCCTCGAACGGACGGTGGTCGAAGGCGCCGAGAGCGTCAATCGGGCCGATGCGGCGCTGGCCGTCTGAACGTCCCGGCAGCTTCACGAGGAATCCGATGGCGACGCTCAAGGAAAAGACCCTGTTCATCACCGGCGCATCGCGCGGCATCGGTCTCGCCATTGCGCTCAAGGCCGCGCGCGACGGCGCCAATGTGGCGATCGCGGCCAAGACCGAGGCGCCGCATCCAAAACTTGCCGGCACCATCTACACGGCGGCGGAGGAGATCGAGAAGGCCGGTGGCCGCGCGCTGCCGCTGGTCGTCGACGTGCGTGACGAGGAGGCGGTGAAGACCGCGATCGACCGCACCTTCGCGGCGTTCGGCTCGCTCGACATCGTGGTCAACAATGCGAGCGCGATCCAGCTCACCCCGGTCGCCGCCACCGACATGCGCCGCTTCGACCTGATGCAGCAGGTCAACACGCGCGGCACCTTCATGGTCTCCAAATACGCGCTGCCCTATCTGGAAAAGGCCGCCAATCCCCACATCCTGATGCTGTCGCCGCCGCTCGACATCCGGGAAAAGTGGTTCGCCCCGCACACCGGCTACTCGATCGCCAAGTACGGCATGAGCCTGGTGGTTCTCGGGCTCGCCGGCGAGACGCGAAGCAAGGGGATCGCCGTCAACGCGCTGTGGCCGCGCACCACGATCGCCACCGCGGCGATCCGCAACCTCTTGGGCGGAGATACGCTGATGCGCAAGTCGCGCACGCCGGACATCCTGGCGGACGCGGCCTACGCGATCTTCAACAAGCCGGCGAAGACTTTTACCGGGAATTTCCTGATCGACGACACCTTCCTGGCCGGCGAGGGCGTCACCGATTTCGACCGCTACCGGGTCGATCCGCGCGAGGCGCTGGCGCCGGATTTCTTCGTTCCCGACGAGATGACGCCGCCGGCCGGCGTGAGCCTCGCCGCAAAGGGATAAGCTCGCGATTACCTTGTGGCGGCCACCCGACCGATCCCGGGCGAGCGGTGCTTATCCGCCGCGGCGGATAATGGTGGCTGCACCCGGCCGCATCTGGCACGATGGGAGCCTCCAGGCGTCGGTGACGGGTTCCTGGGACCCGAGAGTTCTCCATGTCCACGCTTCTCATCACCCATTCGGCCTGCCTCGACCATTTGACCCCGGCCGGTCACCCCGAGCGTCCCGACCGGCTGCGCGCCATCGAGCGCGTTCTCGAGCAGGAGAAGTTTTCCACGCTGGTGCGCGAGCAGGCACCGGCGGCCGATCTGGAGACGATCGCGCTGGTGCATCCGGCGGAATACGTCGCGCAGATCCGCGACGCATCTCCCCGCGAGGGGCTGGTGCGAATCGATGCCGATACCTCGATGTCGCCGGGCAGCTTCGAGGCGGCGGTGCGTGCCGTCGGCGGGGCGGTGCGGGCCGTCGACGAGGTCTTCGGCAAGACCGCGGCCAATGCCTTCGTTGCCGTCCGGCCGCCCGGCCACCATGCCGAGACCGCCGTCCCGATGGGATTCTGCTTCTTCAACAACGCGGCGATCGCCGCCCGCTATGCGCAGCGCCGCCACGGTGCCACGCGCACCGCGATCGTCGACTTCGACGTGCATCACGGCAATGGCTCGCAGGATATCTTCTGGAACGATCCGACCGTGATGTACTGCTCCACCCACGAGATGCCGCTTTATCCAGGTACCGGCTCGATCGCGGAACGCGGCGAGCACGATACGATCGTCAATGCGCCGCTGCGCGCCGGCGATGGCGGGTCCGAGTTCCGCGAGGCGTTCGAGACCGCGATCCTTCCCCGTCTGCAAGCTTTTCGCCCGGACTTGATCGTGATATCTGCCGGATTCGATGCTCACATGCGCGATCCGCTGGCCAATCTCAATCTCAGCGAAGCGGATTTCGGCTGGGCGACGCGAAAGATCATGGACATCGCCGACATGAGTGCCGGCGGGAGGGTGGTTTCGGTGCTGGAAGGCGGCTATGACCTCGAAGGTCTCGCCCGCTCGGTATCGGCCCATGTCATCGCGCTGATGCACGGGTAGGTTGCCGCTCCGCTTCGCAGTCCCCGATGCCGGCGGCCGCCGGCATCCACCAGGATTCGATCATGGCCGACAACACCAATGCCGACGTCAAGCGGCTGCCCTTCGAGAAGGCCCTCGCCGAGCTGGAATCGATCGTGCAGAAGCTCGAACGCGGCGACGTCGCGCTCGAGGAGTCGGTTACCATCTACGAGCGTGGTGAAGCGCTGAAGGGCCGCTGCGAGGAATTGCTCCGCCAGGCCGAGGCCCGGGTCGAGAAAATCACCCTCGACGCGTCGGGCAAGCCGACCGGAACCGAGCCGCTCGACGTGGAGTGAGCGGGCCGTGTGTCCGTCGAGCTTTGCGGCCATCCGCCGATCTTAACTGTGACCGAGATCACGGTTGGGCCGTGCCGAGCTTTCGTATAGAAGGACGGTACGCTCGGAGGGCGGGCAGACGGGTCCTGGGATGCATCCTGGCGATGCGCCATGGTGCCGCGCCCGCCCCTGAAACGCGGGGGCAACCCGTTATCCGAGATGCGACCAGTCGGGGGAACTGATGCGGATCGGTCACGACGTGATGCGCCTGGCGGCGAAGCTTGCATGCGTGGCGCTCGTGGTGAGCGTCGTTTTTCCGCTGGGGATGATGATCTTCCCCTACGTCGCCGACGACTTCGGAAGCCTGTCGTTCAGTGCCATCGAGGCTGTGGTGAGTACAACTATAGGGTTTGGCATCTATGCGGCTTTCTTCGGTTGATGCCGAAACCTCGACAATGGCAGCAACTTTCGCGTGTAAGCTCCTTGAAGCGCCGCATTTGCGCCCCGAGTTACACCTGTGTAATCCTGGTCGAATTGTGTCACGGGCGTCTTGACACTGCTGACCATGCGTCTTGGGAAAATCCTCGTGTCGAACCCAACGAAAACGCCTCTGCTCGATCAGATTCGCACGCCGGACGACCTGCGGCAGCTCCCCGCAGAGCAGCTTGCCCAGCTGGCGGATGAGTTGCGCACCGAGACGATCAACGCTGTCGCGGTGACCGGCGGTCACCTCGGTGCCGGGCTCGGCGTCGTCGAGCTGACCGTCGCGCTCCATCATGTGTTCGACACGCCCCGCGACAGGCTCATCTGGGACGTCGGCCACCAGGCCTATCCGCACAAGATCCTCACCGGCCGGCGCGACCGCATCCGCACGCTGCGCCAGGGGGGAGGCTTGTCCGGGTTCACCAAACGCAGCGAGAGCGAGTACGACCCGTTCGGCGCCGCCCATTCGTCGACCTCGATCGCCGCCGGTCTCGGCATGGCGGTTGCCCGCGACCTCGACGGCCGGACCAACAACGTCATCGCGGTGATCGGCGACGGCGCCATGTCGGCCGGCATGGCCTACGAGGCGATGAACAATGCCGGCGCCATGGATTCCCGGCTGATCGTCGTGCTCAACGACAACGACATGTCGATCGCCCCGCCGGTCGGCGCCATGTCGGCCTATCTGGCCCGCCTGATGTCGGGACGTACCTACATGTCGCTGCGCGAGATCGGCAAGCAGCTCGCCGACCGCCTGCCGAAAGGCCTCAAGGAGCACGCGCAACGGGCCGAGGAATATGCCCGCGGTTTCGTCACCGGCGGCACCCTGTTCGAGGAGCTCGGCTTCTACTATGTCGGGCCGATCGACGGCCACAATCTTTCCCACCTGCTCCCGGTGCTGCGCAACGTTCGTGACGCCGAGGCCGGGCCGATCCTGGTCCATGTGGTCACTCAGAAGGGCAAGGGCTACAAGCCGGCGGAAGCTTCTGCCGACAAGTATCACGGCGTCGTCAAGTTCGACGTGGCGACCGGTGCCCAGGCCAAGGCCAAGTCCAATGCGCCGGCCTACCAGAAGGTGTTCGGCCAGAGCCTGGTCAAGGAGGCCGAGAAGGACAGCAAGATCGTCGCGGTCACCGCCGCCATGCCGTCCGGTACCGGGCTCGACATTTTCGGCGCGGCGTTTCCCACCCGCACCTTCGACGTCGGCATCGCCGAACAGCACGGCGTGACCTTCTGCGCCGGGCTCGCGGCGGAAGGCTACAAGCCGTTTGCCGCGATCTACTCGACCTTCCTGCAGCGCGCCTATGATCAGGTCGTCCACGACGTGGCGATCCAGTCGCTGCCGGTGCGCTTCGCCATCGACCGCGCCGGCCTGGTCGGCGCCGACGGCGCCACCCATGCGGGATCGTTCGATATCGCCTATCTGGGCTGCCTGCCGGGGTTTGTGGTGATGGCGGCCGGCGACGAGGCCGAGCTCGTCCACATGGTGGCGACCGCGGTGGCGATCGACGACCGGCCGTCGGCGTTCCGCTATCCCCGCGGCGAGGGGCTCGGGGTGGAGATGCCCGAGCAAGGCCGGCCGCTCGAGATCGGCAAGGGCCGTATCCTGCGCGAGGGTACCAAGGTGGCGCTGCTGTCGTTCGGCGCCCGGCTCGGCGAATGCCTCAAGGCGGCCGACGAGCTCGCGGGCTTCGGCCTCTCCACCACGGTTGCCGATGCGCGGTTCGCCAAGCCCCTCGACACCGATCTGGTCCTGCGGCTGGCGCGCGAGCACGAGGTGCTGGTCACCATCGAGGAGGGCGCGATCGGCGGCTTCGGCTCCTACGTCTTCCAGGCGCTGGCCGAGCACGGCATGTTCGACCGCGGCGTCAAGGTCCGGGCGATGGTGCTGCCCGACATCTTCATCGATCACAACTCGCCGAACGCGATGTACGCCAGGGCCGGTCTCGACGCCAAGGGCATCGTGGCAAAAGTGTTCGAGGCGCTCGGCAAGGACCAGGCGGTCGAGACCGTCAGGCTCGCCTGACGCCGTCAGCGCTTGGCGAGGCAGACCTTTTCCAACGCGGGAAGGTGAGGGCCGGCCGCCTTGAGCGGCACCGTTGTCTGCTTGCCGCCGACGTCGATGGTGAGCGATGCGCCGCCCTTGAGCAGCGCGAAGAATTTTGCGTCGGGCGCGGTGGCAACCTCGAGGTTGACGCCGCCATCCATTTCATTGGCGACCGCCTGGCCGGGATATTCGATTGTCTGGCTGCCGTTCGAGAGCTTCAGCCGTGCGGGCCGGCCTGGGGTGAGGCTGCTCGAGCCGGCGAACTCGGTGATCCGCATCGTCCTCGAGCCGGTCTCGCAGCTGACCGCGATGACGACATCGTCGGATTCCGGGGTGCCGTATTGCAGGGTCGCTACGTCGGAACTGTCGTCGAACAGCCATGTCCGGGCGCCCTGGGCGGCGGCCTGCGTGAGGCTCGCGCCGGCGACCAGCCAGACGATCACGTGCTTGCGCATGATTGCCGTCTCTCTCCGGACATGCCGAGCCTAAAGCATGTTCCGGTGAAGTGGATACCGGTTCACCGATAAGAACATGCGCCGCTCAACGATTCCAGAGCGCATCCGGGATGCGCTCCAGTCTGGCCGAAGCGGTTCCGCATTGCTAAGTCAATTTCATGACATCGCGCCTGCGTGCCGATCGCCTGCTGGTCGAGCGTGGCCTGTTCGACAGTCGCGCCAGGGCACAGGCCGCCATCGCGGCCGGCCTGGTGACGGCGGACGACGTGCCGGTGCGCAAGGCGTCAGAGGAGATCGCTCTCGACGCCGCGCTTGCAGCCGTGCCCGCCCATCCCTGGGTGTCGCGCGGCGGCATCAAGCTCGCGGCCGCGCTCGACCATTTCGATTTCGACCCCGCCGGCCGCGTCTGCCTCGATGTCGGTGCCTCGACCGGCGGCTTTACCGACGTGCTGACATCGCGTGGAGCCAGGCGCGTCTATGCGGTCGACGTCGGTCGAGGCCAGCTCCATCGGCGGATCCGCGCGCGTCCGCAGGTCGCGGTGCTCGAGCAGACGGATATCCGCTGGCTCGACGCCGCTCGGCTTCCCGAGCCGCCGGACCTGGTGGTGGTGGACGTCAGCTTCGTGTCGCTGCGGCTCGTTCTGCCCGCGGCTCTGGCGCTGGCGCGAAGGCCGGCGCGGCTCGTCGCCCTGGTCAAACCGCAATTCGAAGCCGGACGGGAGCGCGTCAAGAAGGGCATCGTGCGCGACGAAACGGTCCAGCGCGAGGTGTGCGAGGATGTGGCTCGCGCCGTCAGGACGCTCGGCTGGACCGTGCTGGGCAACGTGCCGTCGCCGATCCGCGGCGGCGACGGCAATTGCGAATTCCTGCTCGGAGCCGCCGGTGACTGAGCATCTGGTGATCGCCAGGCTCGGCCGCCGCGGCGACGGCGTCGCCGACACCGAGCGCGGGCCGGTCTACGTCCCCTATGCGCTGCCCGACGAGACCGTCGAGGTCGACGCCGTGCCCGGCCATCCCGAGCGGCGCCACCTGCTGCGCGTCGACGTCGCCAGCCCGAAGCGCATCGACCCGATCTGTCCGCATTTCGCCGTGTGCGGCGGCTGCGCGCTGCAGCACTGGAGCGAGCCCGACTATCGGGCTTGGAAACGCGACCTCGTGGTGCGCGCCCTTGCTGCCGCCCGGCTCGATGCCCCGGTCGGCGATCTCGTCGACGCCCACGGTCGGGGCCGGCGCCGGGCGGTGTTCCACGCGCGGCGCGGCACCCATGACGTGCTCGAAGTGGGCTTCGCGGCCTATCGGGCTCACCACGTGGTGGCGATCGACGCCTGTCCGATCCTGGCGCCCGAGCTCGACGGCGCGCTCGATGCCGCCTGGGCGCTCGCCGAAATTCTGGCCGGCAGCGGCAAACCCCTCGACATCCAGGCGACGGCTACCGATGCCGGGCTCGACGTCGATGTTCGCGGCTCCGGGCCGCTGCCGCCGACCTCGATGGCACGGCTTGCGAAAGCCGCGGACGCGCACGGCCTGGCACGCCTCACCCGGCACGGCGAATTGGTGGCGCAGCGCGCCGTGCCGACGGTGCGGATGGGGCGGGCAAGCGTGGCGCTGCCGCCGGGCTCGTTCCTGCAGGCGACTGCCGCCGGCGAGGAGGCGCTGGCGGATTTCGCCGGCGCCGGCACCAGCGGTGCCCGCACCATCGCCGACCTGTTTGCCGGAATGGGTCCGTTTGCGCTGCGCCTCGCGACGCGCGCCAGCGTCACGGCGATGGACGGCGACCAGGCTGCGATCGCCGCACTGAGCCGGGCGGCGGCGGCGACGCCCGGCCTGAAACCTCTCATCGCCGAACGGCGGGATCTGTTTCGCCGGCCGCTGGCCGGGCGCGAGCTCGCCGGCTTCGATGCCGTGGTTTTCGATCCCCCGCGTCAGGGCGCCGAGGCGCAGGCGCGCGCGATCGCCGCCGCGGCCGTGCCGGTCGTCATCGCGATCTCGTGCAACCCGGTGACGTTTGCCCGCGACGCAGAAAATCCTCGTCGATGGCGGCTACCGCCTGGTGGCGGTCACTCCCGTCGACCAGTTCCGCTATGCATCCCATGTCGAGGTCGCGGCGCGGCTCGAGCGGCGGTGAAACAAGCTTTTCCGTGCGGCGCGCCCGTGCGAGCATCGATCCCGGCAAACAACGGATCGCCTGAATGCGAAAATCGTGGCCCCTGGCGGTCATTCTCCTGGCCGCGGTGGGCGGGTCGGCCGGCCCGGTGTCGTCCGCCTTCGTGCCGCGGGGGCACCAGGACAGGGCGGCGGACGCCACCGATGTCGACGTCGAGCTCGTCCTCGCCGTCGACGTGTCCTATTCGATGGATCCGGACGAGCAGTCCCTGCAGCGCGAAGGCTACGTCATGGGACTGACCTCGCCGGAATTTCTCAATGCGCTGAAGAGCGGCATCCACGCCAGGATCGCCGTGACCTATTTCGAATGGGCCGGCGTCGTCGATCAGAAGGTCGTGATGCCGTGGCGGCTGATCGACGGGTCGGCGAGCGCCGCCGCGGTGGCGGCCGAGATCGCCGCCGCGCCCTACCGGCGCGCCTTTCGCACCTCGATCTCGGGCGCGCTCTCCTTCGCGTGGCCGCTGTTCGAGGAGAGCGGCCATCGCGGGATCCGTCGAGTGGTCGACGTGTCGGGCGACGGCGCCAACAACCAGGGCCCGCCGGTCACCCGGCTGCGCGACGACATGGTTGCCCGGGGCATCACCATCAACGGCCTGCCGATCATGCTCAAGCGGCCGCAGCCTGGCTCAGTCGACATCGAGGACCTCGACATCTACTACGAGGATTGCGTGATCGGTGGCGCCGGGGCCTTCGTGGTTCCGATCAGGGAGCGCGAAAAATTCAAGGAGGCGACCCGCACCAAGCTGGTGCTGGAGATCGCCGGCCGACAGCCGGAGGGAGCAATCGTCCCCGCCGCGGCGAGCGCACCGCGGATCTCCTGCATGATCGGCGAGGCGCTCTGGCAGCAGCGTTACGGTCGATGAGCGTCACGAGGAGTCGATAAGGCGCGCGCGCCTCGCCGGGGTCCTGCGCACCGGCGGCCGCTTGCTGAAACGGGAAAAAGCCTGGAGGATACCGGGGATGGGACCGCTCGAAGGCATTCGCATCGTCGACCTGACCTCGATGCTGTCGGGGCCGTGGGCGACCATGATCCTCGGCGACCAGGGCGCCGACGTCATCAAGGTCGAGACCCCCGGGCAGGGCGACCATACCCGCTCGCTCGGCAATCAGCGCAACGGGTTTTCCGCCCAGTTCCTCAACCTCAACCTCAACCGCAACAAGCGGTCGATCACCATCGACCTCAAGACCGACGACGGCCGCGATCTGCTCAAGCGACTGTGCCAAACCGCCGACGTGCTGGTGCAGAATTTCCGGCCGGGCGTCGTCGAGCGTCTGGGAATCGACGAGACGGCCATCCGGGTGGTGGCGCCGAGCATCGTCTACGTGTCGATCAGCGGTTTCGGCGAGAAGGGACCTTATGCCGGCAAGCCGACCTACGATCCGATCGTCCAGGCGCTGTCCGGCCTGACCACCGTGCAGGCTGGCTCCGACGCCGAGCGGCCGCGTCTCATCCGCACCGTCCTGCCCGACAAGCTGACCGCGGTGACGGCGGCGCAGGCGATCACCTCGGCCCTGATTGGGCGCCTGCGCACCGGCATCGGCCAGCACGTCCGGCTTTCCATGCTGGACGCCGTGCTGGCGTTTCTCTGGGCATCCGACATGGGAGCCCAGACCTATGTGGGGCAGACCGTCTCGGCCCAGGCCGCGGCGAGCTTCATCGACCTCATCTATCAGACCGGCGACGGCTTCATGACGGTTGCCGTGATGCGCAACAAGGAATGGGCGGGATTGACCCGCGCTCTCGATCGGCCGGAATGGCTCACCGATCCGCGCTTCGCCACCCCGGCGCTCCGCGAGCGCAATATCAACGAGCGGCTGCGGATGACCCAGGAGGTCTTGCAGACGCGAACGACCGAGGAGTGGCTGCGGCGGCTCGAAGCGGAAAGCGTCCCCTGCGCCCCGGTGCTCACGCGCGACCAGGTGATCGCCCATCCGCAGGTCGCGGCCAGCGACATCCTGGTGGAGAGCGAGCATCCGGTCGCCGGTCCGCTGCGCCAGACGCGAACAGCGGCGCGGTTCGAGCGGACCGCGACCGGGATCCGCCGCGGCGCGCCGCGGCTCGGCGAGCATACCGGCGAGATTCTCGGCGAGCTCGGCCTGACGGCGGACGAGATCGAGGGCTTGCGCATGCGCGGCGTCGTCGGCGACCGGACCGACACCGCGTCCGCCGATGCCGCCGAGTGACAAGAGCGGCGACGGTCGATCTCTATCCTTCGTACAACTCGGTGGACAGGATCTCGATGCCGAACCCGGCGAGACCCACATAGGTGTGCTTGCTCGAGGTCAACAGCCGGATCGACGAGATGCCGAGATCTTGCAGGATCTGCGCACCCAGTCCGACCTCGCGCCATTGCTGGGTGCGCGCCGCCTCGGCGCCGCCGTCGCCGCCGTGGGGAATCGCCGAGGTCGGCACGCCGGCGGTGCCGTCGCGCAGATAGACGATGACGCCGGCACCCTCGCTCTTGAAGCGGCTGCAGCGCCGCGTGGATCGGCTTGGCGCCGCCGAACACGTCGTCGATGACGTTGGCGCGGTGGAGCCGCGTCAGCACGTCGCGGCCGTCGCCGATGCGGCCGTAGACGAAGGCCATGTGATGGACCTTGTCGAACGGCGTCACATAGGCGTAGCCCTTGATCATCCCGATCTCCGAGGACACCGGAAATTCGCCGACCCGCTCGATCAGCTTTTCGCGCGCCTGCCGATAGGCGATCAGATCGGCGACCGAGATCCGCCTGAGCTTGTGCCGCTCGGCGAAGCTCGCCACCTGCGGGCCGCGCATCACCGTGCCGTCGTCGTTGACCAGCTCGCAGATCACGCCGACCGGCTCGAGATTGGCGAGCCGGCAGAGATCGATCGCCGCTTCGGTGTGGCCGGAGCGCATCAGCACGCCGCCTTCCTTGGCGATCAGCGGGAAGACGTGGCCGGGGCGGACAAAGTCCGTGGCGCCCGCATTGCCGTTGGCGAGATTGCGCACAGTCGCGGTGCGGTCGTCCGCCGAGATGCCGGTGGTGGTGCCGTGCCGATAATCGACCGACACCGTGAAGGCGGTGCCGTGCGGGCGCCTCGTTGTCGGCGACCATCGGCGCCAGGTGCAGCCGCCGCGCGGTCTCGCCGGTCAGCGGCGCGCAGACGATGCCGGCGGTGTTGCGGACGATGAAGGCCATCTTTTCCGGCGTCGCGTGCACGGCCGCCATGACCAGATCGCCTTCGTTCTCGCGGTCGTCGTCGTCGGTGACGACGACGATTTCGCCGCGGGCGAACGCCTCGATCACGTCGGACACGCGCTGCTGGATGTCGTTCAATGCGGATCTCCGATCAGACGAGACGATGGACCGACGAGGCGGATGGACGCCTCATCGCACGGATGGAGCAAATGGCCAGGTCGGGGATTCGCCGACCTGGCCGCGGTGCCTGAGATAGTGGTCCGCAATGATGCAGGCCATCATCGCCTCGCCGATCGGCACCGCCCGGATCCCGACACAGGGGTCGTGGCGCCCCTTGGTGACGATCTCGGATTCGCGGCCATGGCGGTCCACCGTCCGCCGCGGCGTGAGAATCGAGGACGTCGGCTTGACGGCGAAGCGCGCGACGATCGGCTGCCCGGTGGAGATGCCGCCGAGAATTCCGCCGGCGTGGTTGGAAAGGAATCGCGGCCTGCCGTCGTTGCCGATGCGGATCTCGTCGGCATTGTCCTCGCCGCTGAGCTCCGCGGTGGCAAAGCCGTCGCCGATCTCCACGCCCTTGACGGCGTTGATGCTCATCATCGCCGCCGCAATGTCGGCGTCGAGCTTGCCGTAGACCGGCGCGCCGAGGCCGGCGGGCACCCCTTCGGCGATCACCTCGATGACCGCGCCGACCGAGGAGCCGCTCTTGCGCACGCCGTCGAGATAGTTTTCGAGCTCGGGCACCGCCGCGGCGTCCGGCCAGAACAGGGCGTTGCGCTCGACCTCGGCGAAATCCCATCGCGCGCGGTCGACCTTGTGCGATCCGATCTGCACCAGCGCGCCGCGCACCGTCATGCCGGGCACGACCTTTCGGGCGATCGCGCCGGCGGCGACGCGACATGCGGTCTCCCGGGCCGACGAGCGGCCGCCGCCGCGATAGTCGCGCAGGCCGTATTTGACATCGTAGGTGAAGTCGGCATGGCCGGGCCGGTAGAGATCCTTGATCTCGGAATAATCCTTCGACCGCTGATCGATGTTCTCGATCATCAGCGCGATCGGCGTGCCCGTCGTGACATCGAGGCCGCTGGTATCGTCGCGAAACACCCCGGACAGGATCTTCACCTCGTCGGTCTCGCGCCGCTGCGTGGTGAAGCGCGACTGGCCCGGCCGGCGCTTGTCGAGAAAGGGCTGAATGTCGGATGGCAAGAGCGGGATGCGCGGCGGGCAGCCGTCGACCACGCAGCCGATCGCGATCCCGTGGCTTTCGCCGAAGGTCGTGACACGGAACAGATGGCCGAACGTGTTGAACGACATGGAATTTGCTCGCAGCGGCGTTTGTCGTAGCTCGCGCGCTCCGACGGGTCAAATCGTCATGGGCAGGCGCGCGCGGCACTCCCGGCTCAGCGGTAGCAGGTCATGCTGTGTCCGACGAGATGGTAGACCGCGCCCTGCGCGATATCGGCCGCTGGCGCGGATTCCGGCGGCGCGACCCCCAGCACCACCATCAGGGCGCGCAGCGTGCCGCCGTGGGCAACAACCACCGCGTCGCGATCGAGCCCGCCATACCACTGGCGCATCCGCATCGTGACCTGCTGGTAGCTTTCGCCCTCGGGCGGCGTGAAGCTCCACTTGTTGCGGTCGCGGGCGGCCAGCAGGTCGGGCTGCTTCGCGCCGATTTCCGCGAGCGTGAACCCTTCCCATCGGCCGAAAGAGATTTCCGTCAGCCGCGGATCGATGAGATAGGCCTGCCGGTCGAGACCAAGCGCGGCCCGCATCAGCTCCATGGTCTCGCGCGCGCGGACCAGCGGGCTCGACACGTACGCATAGCCGGCGGCGCGCCCGCCGTCTCGACCGATCAGGTGGTCGAGGATCGGCCCGCAAGCGGCCGCCTGACGTCGTCCGGTCGCATTGAGCGGCACATCGCGCCGACCCTGGAGACGGCCCTCCCGGTTCCAGTCGGTCTCGCCGTGTCTGACGTAGTAGAGGGAGAAGCCCGGCATGTCGGAGGAAAGGCCGCCGTCGTTGCTATTCCTTGACCACGCTGATGTCGGGCGCGTCCGGGTTCTTCATGCCGACGATGTGATAGCCGGCGTCGACGTGATGGATCTCCCCGGTGACGCCGCGCGACAGATCGGAGAGGAAATACACCGCGGTGTCGCCGACCTCCTCGATGGAGACGGTGCGCCGCAGCGGCGAATTGTATTCGTTCCATTTCAGGATGTAGCGGAAGTCGCCGATGCCCGACGCCGCCAGCGTCTTGATCGGTCCGGCGGAAATCGCGTTGACCCGGATGTTCCTGCCGCCGAGGTCGGCGGCGAGGTAGCGCACCGACGCTTCAAGGGCGGCTTTTGCCACGCCCATCACGTTGTAATGCGGCATCCACTTCTCGGCGCCGTAATAGGTGAGCGTGAGGATGGAGCCGCCGTTGGTCATCAGCTTCTCGGCGCGCTGGGCGATCGCCGTCAACGAGTAGCAGCTGATCTGCAAGGTCTTGGCGAAATTGTCCGGCGTGGTCTCGATGTAGCGTCCGTCGAGCTGGTCCTTGTCGGAGAACGCGATGGCATGCACCAGAAAATCGAGCGAGCCCCATGCCGACTGCACGGCGGCGAAGACCGCATCGATGGTGGCCCCGTCGGTGACGTCGCAATGCCCAACCACCGTCCCGCCAATCTCCTCGGCGAGCGGCTCGACACGTTTCTTGAACGCTTCGCCCTGATAGGTGAGGGCGATCGCCGCGCCGTGGGCATGGGCGGCCTTCGCGATACCCCAGGCAATCGACCGGTTGTTGGCGACCCCCATGATCAGGCCGCGCTTGCCGCGCATGAGACCGCTGGCTTCCGCCATGTCGCTCCTCGCCGGGCCCCCGGTTCCAATGCATGATCGGCTCGGCCCAAGATCCTGGACCGCGCCGATCCCGCGGTTATTTTCAATTGCAGATTGCGTCCCGTCGCCACGCCGCCCCGCACGCGTGGAGATCGGACAGTCTGCCTGTCGGCAGCCTCGTATGGCATAGGCCCAGCGGGCCTTCAAGCATGCGCTCCCCCTGGCCGGGCTCGGCAGCCGTCCGGGAATATTCGACAGGGCGACGGGGTCCTTTATACGCGGGCGCGTCGCGGCGACCGAGCGCCGTTGCGGAAGCTGAGGAAATCCGATTGCCGCGCGGTCGTCGGTCCGCGCCGCGATTCGTGCTACGAATCGTGGCAGGGGGCCACCAGTCGAGCGACGCGACCGCATGGGTGTGAGCACCTTCCGCAGCGGCATCGAGGCGGCAATTCCGGCGCTGAGACGCTATGCGCGGGCGCTCACGCGCGATGCCGAGCTCGCCGACGACCTCGTTCAGGACACCCTGGTGAGAGCGCTGCGCTCGGAGCATCTGTTCCACGGTGGCGAGGTGCGAAGCTGGCTCTATACGATCCTGACCAATCTCAATCGCAACCGGCTGCGGTCGTTGGCACGTCGGCCGATCATCACGCCGATCGACGATGGCGATGCGGCCGACATGGCCGGACCGGAAGCGGGCGGGCGCGACATCGAGCGGGCCTTGTCTACGCTGGTCCACGACCAGCGGACCGCGCTTCTGCTCGTTGTCCTCGAAGGCTTGAGCTATCGCGAGGTTGCGGAGATCCAGGGCGTGCCGATCGGAACCGTGATGTCGCGGCTGGCGCGCGCTCGCGCCCAGATAAAAGCCTATCTCGACGGCGCGCGCCCCGGCCCGGCGCTCCGGCGTGTGAAGTGACGGAGAGGCGAAGGAATGACCACCAGCAATTCACCCGTGATGGAAGACGAGCTGCACGCCTATGTGGACGGCGAGTTGCCGGCGGATCGCCGCAAGGCCGTCGAGGCTTGGCTCGTTCTCCATCCCGAGGATGCGGCGCGTGTCGCGGCCTGGCGCGCCCAGGCCGATGAGATCCGCGCGCGGTTTGCCGGCATCGCCGAGGCGTCGACGCCCGCGCGTCTCGATCTCGATCGTCTGGCGCGCGGCGAACGGCGGTGGACCAGGCTTGCGGTGGCGGCGGCGGTGGTGGCCTTTCTGGCGGGCGGGCTGTCGGGCTGGCTTGCCCGCTCCACCTGGGATGGGACGCCGGCAGCGCTGAAGACCGTCACCGCAGAGGCGCTCGGCGCCTACAACCTGTATGTCGTCGAGGTCCGTCATCCGGTCGAGGTCCCGGGAGCGGAGGCAGCCCATCTGGTGCAGTGGCTGTCGAAGCGCCTAGGTTACCAGCTGCGCGCGCCCGATCTCGCCGCCATCGGTCTGCAGCTGGTCGGCGGCCGGCTGCTGCCCGGCCCGAAGGGGGCGGCGGGATTCCTGATGTATGAAGGCCCGACCGGGGAACGCTACACGCTCTACTGCGTGCATTCCGAGGGACCCGAATCGGCGCTGCGCTATCGCGCCGCCGGCCCGGTCGCCGCCTACTACTGGATTGACGACAACCACGCCTATGTGGTCAGCGGCCCGGCCGACCGCGACCGGCTGCTCAAGGTCGCGCAGTCGGCCTACGACCAGCTGGAAAGCCGTGCCGCCCGGAGCAGCCGATCGGACGACGTTCAGCCGAAGTCCTTGCGTGGATCGTAGGGCCTGGTCTCCCGCCACCGCGTCATCAGCGCGTCGAGATCGGCGTCCTGGCCGTCCGGCAGCACGATCCTGGCGGTCACCAGCAGATCGCCCGGCGCCGACTTCGACGGCAGTCCCTTGCCCTTGAGCCGGAAGATGCGTCCGGCACTGGTGCCGGGAGGCACCGCGAGCTCCACTGCGCCGTCCAGGGTCGGCACCCGCACCTTGGCACCGAGCACCGCCTCGTAGAGGGTGATCGGCAATTCGAGGCGCAGGTTGCTGCCGTCGACCTTGAACAACGGATGCGGCGCGATGGTCACCGTGATCAGCACGTCGCCGGCCGTGCCGCCTGCGCCGGCGAGACCCTGGCCCTTGAGCCGGATCTGCTGGCCGTCGGTCAACCCGACCGGGACTTTCACCTCGATGTCCCTGCCGGTCGCCAGCCGGATGCGCTTGCTGGCGCCGGTTGTTGCCTCGGCAAGCGTGATCGTCAGCGCTGCCTGAACGTCCTGGCCGCGGCCGAATTCCTCCGCCTCGAACCGTTGGCCGGGCCCCGGCCGGGCGCCCATGCCGAAGCCGCCGAACATGTCGCCCAGGATGTCCTCGACCTTGAATCCGGACCCGCCGCCGCGCCCGGCCGACCGCCGCAATCCCTCGGGACCGAAGGTGAAGGTCTCGAAATTCCCTTCACGGCCGCCAAAACCCCGACCGGCCCCGGCGCCCTCGAAGCCGGGATGAAACCGCGGCTTGCCCTCGGCATCGATCTGGCCGCGATCAAAGGCTTTCCGCTTGTCCTCATCGCCGACGATCTCATAGGCGGAATTGAGCTCGGAGAACTTCTGTGCCGCCTTCGGGTCTTTCTTGTTGGCGTCGGGATGCAGTTTCTTGGCGAGCCTCCGGTAGGCCTTCTTGATCTCGGCCGGGCTCGCCGCCTTCTGCACACCCAACACGTCATAAGGGTCGCGCATCCTGTCGACTCCGATTGAAGCGGAAGCAAAAATGACGACGGGCCGGATTCCGGGATCCGGCCGACTGGTTACCAATGTGGGGCGATTGTCGCTGAACTGCAACGCGCCCAAGAGCCGGCGCCCGGCGCGATCGATATCCTCACGCCCATCTCGGCAGATCTGCGACGTACCGGCGTGGTGCTACGGCCGCTTCAGGGGCTTGAGCGCTCGCACTTCCCACTTGCCCTTGTGAATCCGGCACGCTTCGCCCTGCAGCCACGCCTCGCTTCCCGCATTGACGAAGCTCGCCAGGAAGTCGCGGCAGACGAAACCGGCCTTGGTGTAGGAGAGCGCAATCGGCGTCACCGTGCCGCGCGCCCCGGTCTTCGGGTTTTCCCACGGAACGCTGACATCCTTGCCGCCGCGCGTAAGCGCCTCGGTGGCGGCGGCCCTGGCCATGCCGAGGTCGGTCTCGGCCGGAACTCCGTTCGCCGACTGCGCCGGCGCCACGGAGGCCCGCGGCGCTGTCGAGGCGGTATGCGCGGGCTTTTCGTCCTCGGTGTCGCCGAACATCGATCCGAGCTTGTAGGAGAAGGCGCAGCCGCCGGTGGTCAATGCCAGCAGGACCACGGCGACCCGCGACAATGCGGTCATCGTGTCGATGCGCCATGGCCGAGAAAGTGGCCATCCCCTATAACGGAGGGGCCGGAATTCCGGGCGACGCGCCGAGCCGGTCCGCTGGATCTTTTGCGACATGTCAGACACGGCACCGATAGAACACCCGACTTGGTTAACGTCCGGTGATTTCACCCAGGCCGACGAGCCGCTTCAGCTGTTTTCCGAATGGTTAAGGGAGGCGGGCGCCAGCGAGCCGGCCGATCCCAACGCCATGGCGCTGGCGACCGTCGATGCCGACGGCCTGCCCAATGTCCGCATGGTGCTGCTCAAGGGCCTCGACGAGCGCGGCTTCGTCTTCTACACCAACACGGAGAGCCAGAAGGGACGCGAGCTTGCCGCCCAGCCCAAGGCGGCACTGGCGTTCCACTGGAAATCGCTGACCCGCCAGGTGCGCGTGCGCGGACCGGTGGAGCGCGTCAGCGACGCGGAGGCCGACGCCTATTTCGCGACCCGTCCGAAGCTTGCCCAGATCGGCGCGTGGGCGAGCCGACAATCGGCGCCGCTCGAGAGCCGGCTCGCCTTCGAGAAGGCGGTGGCCCTCAACGGAGCCAAGTATGCGATCGGCGCCGTGCCGCGTCCGCCGCACTGGAGCGGATACCGCGTCGTGCCATTGCGCATCGAGTTCTGGCACGATCGGCCGTTCCGCCTTCACGACCGGGTGGAGTTCGCACGCGACCGCCTGGGGGAGCCGTGGAGGAAGTCGCGGCTCTATCCCTGACCCGACACCATCGAGCGCCGACCAACGGGACACCATATGCCGACCTCGCAGGGAAACCAGCCGCGCCGCACGCTGCTTCTGACCGGCGCGAGCCGCGGCATCGGGCATGCGACCGTGAAGCGCTTCTCCAGCGCCGGCTGGCGCGTGATCACCTGCTCGCGTCATCCGTTCCCCGAGGAGTGCCCCTGGGAGGCCGGTCCGGAGGATCACATCCAGGTCGACCTCGCCGATCCGGACAACACGATGGCGGCGATCACCGAGATCAAGGGAAGGCTGGAGAACGGACACCTGCATGCGCTGGTAAACAATGCCGCCATCTCGCCCAAGGCCGCGGGCGGCGCCCGCCTCGGCTCGATCGACACGACGCTCGACGTCTGGGACCACGTGTTCCGGGTGAATTTCTTCGCCCCGATCATGCTGGCGCGCGGGCTGATCGACGAGCTCAAGAGCGTCAAAGGGTCGGTGGTCAACGTCACCTCGATCGCCGGCTCGCGCGTCCATCCGTTCGCCGGCGCCGCCTACTCGACCGCAAAGGCGGCCCTCGCCGCGCTGACCCGCGAGATGGCCTTCGACTTCGGGTCGCTCGGCATCCGGGTCAATGCCATCGCACCCGGCGAGATCGACACCGCGATCCTCTCGCCGGGTACCGAGAAGATCGTCGCGCAAATTCCGCTCCACCGCCTCGGCACACCCGACGAGGTGGCGAAGATCATCTACGTACTGTGCACCGAGACCTCCTCCTACGTGAATGGGGCGGAGATCCACATCAATGGCGGCCAGCACGTCTGAGCCGGAGCAGCGCTGCCAGGACCTCGACGGGCGCCTTCACCGCCCTCGGCGGGCGACGAATCGCCGAACGAACCCTACTGATGGCAGGGACCGCCGCCGGCGCCGAGTCGCGTATTGACCGGATTTTCCGATCTCCGCAGTGGCGCAAGGCGGCACCGACAGCCGAGATCCGGATCCGTCCGTATCGGGCTTTGAGGTCGGCGTGCCGGCGGGACCGTCCGCATCTTCGCGCAACTCCGCGCAACTCATCGTATTTTGACACTGAGATGGTGCATCCTGACGGCCGCGAGTGGGAGGCAAAAAGTCGGCGAAAACACCGCCGCAACAGGGGTTTCTTGCTGGTACTTCGGGGGCGACGGAAACAATCCCGCAAGCGCCGGCCGATGATGCGGGCCGCCCGCAGGGTAAATCGTTGTTTACGTTTTCAGTGTCATTCTGCCCGGCCGTCGGATGTGCCGGGGGCAAACGGCACCGGGCCTGCAAGTGCGACATTCTTGCAACAGCTTTGGGCAAACGATGCAGGGTTGATGACGCAACGGCTGGAATGTCGATCCTGTTTCGGCTACACGAAGCGGACCGCACCATCCGGAACGCTCTTGGGCAGCAAAGAGAACACTATGGCGACGCGTGGGGCCACTTTCTTGGTGACTGGTTTGGCGGGGCTTTTGCTCGGCGGCTGCATGCAGGCGACGCTCGAGCCGTCCTCGGATGCCAACCTGAAACCGCGGGACAAGCAGCTATTGGCCAATGCGCCATACGCAAAGGCGACGATCCCCGAGCAGTATCGTCGCCATATCGTCGAATTTCATCGCAAGGAAGCGCCCGGAAGCGTCGTCATCGATTCCGACGCGCGCTACCTGTACTACGTGCTTCCCGAGCGCAAGGCGATCCGTTACGGCGTGACCGTCGGCGAGGAGGCCCAATCCTGGTCGGGCATCGCCAGGGTCGGCCGCAAGGAAGAGTGGCCGCAATGGGTGCCGACGCCCGGCGAGAAGGAACGCCTCGGTCCGCTGCCGTCCTTCGTCGCCGGTGGTCCGCACAATCCCATGGGCGCGCGGGCGATGTATCTGTTCGAAGGCAGCCGCGACACGCTCTATCGCATCCACGGTACCAATCAGCCCGAATATATCGGTCAGGCCATCTCGTCGGGCTGCATCCGCATGACCAACGAGGACGTGATCGACCTCTACAATCGCGTCAAGGTCGGAGCCCCGATTGTCGTGCTCGCCCCGGGTCACGGAGATTCTCCCGTCAATCCGGCACGGGTTGCCTATACGGGTGGTCCGACCGCCCATTAGGCCGTCGTGATCGCACTCCAAGCGCTTGGAGCGCCGGGCCTGGGCCCGGCGCTTTGCGTTTGAAGGTCATGCGGCGAGAAGCTGCTCGCGGCGGGCCCAGTCGAGGGTCTGGTCGAGCGCGCGGCCCAGGCGGTCGAACATGTCGTCGATCTCCTGCGCCGTGATGATCAACGGCGGGCAGATCGAGATCGTGTCGCCCGACAGAAAGCGCACGATCAGGCCGGCCTGCTCGGCAAGACGCACGCATTGTCCCGCCACACCCTTCTTCGGGTCGAATGGCTGCTTGGTCGGCTTGTCCGCGACCAGCTCGAGCCCGCCAACCAGGCCGATGCCGCGCGCTTCTCCGACCAGCGGATGGTCGCCGAGCGCGCGCAGCCGGGCCTGGAATTGCGGTGCCCGGGACGCGGCCGCCTCGAAGATGCGATCACGCGCGTAGATCTCCAGGGTCTTGAGCGCCACCGCGGCGGCCACCGGATGGCCCGAATAGGTGAATCCATGACCGAAGGTGCCGATCTTCCGGCTCTCGGTCAGCATCGCCTGGTACATGACCTCCGGCACCATGACGCCGGCGATCGGCAAGTAGGCCGACGACAGCGCCTTGGCGACCGAGATCGCATGCGGGGTGAAGCCGACCGCCTGCGATCCGAACGGCGTGCCCAGGCGCCCGAAGCCACAGATCACCTCGTCGGCGATCATGTAGATGTCGTACCGGGCGCAGACCGCCTTGATCTTCTCGAAATAGGTCCTCGGCGGCACGATCACGCCGCCGGCGCCCATCACCGGCTCGGCGATGAAGGCGGCGATCGTCTCCGGACCCTCCCTCTCGATCAGCGCCTCGAGGTCGGCCGCGAGCCGCGTGGAAAACTCCTCCTCGCTCTCGCCTTCTGCGGCGAAACGATAGTGATGCGGGCACGAGGTGTGCAGGATGCCGGCGATCGGCAGGTCGAAATCGACATGGTTGTTGGGCAGCCCGGTGAGCGACGCCGACGCGACGGTGACGCCGTGATAGCCCTTCAGCCGGCTGATGATCTTCTTCTTCTGCGGCCGGCCGAGCGCGTTGTTCAAGTACCAGACGAGCTTGACCTGGCTGTCGTTGGCCTCCGATCCCGACGAGCAGAAAAACACCTTGGAGATCGGCACCGGCGCGATCTCCTTGAGCTTTTCGGCAAGCTCGATGGCCGGGTCGTGACTCTTGGCGGCGAACAGATGCCCGAACGGGAGCTTGCGCATCTGCGCCGCCGCCGCCTCGACCAGTTCCTCGTTGCCGTAGCCGAGCGCCGTGCACCACAGGCCGGCCATGCCTTCGATGTAACCCTTGCCGTCGCTGTCGTAGACCCAGATGCCCTGACCGCGCTCGAGCACGAGCGGCCCGCTCTCGCGCAGCAGCGCCAGGTTCGTGTAGGGATGCACGACGGTCTCGATGTCGCGGACGGCCAGATTGCTCAGCGGCATGTTTCGATCTTTCGGCGTTGGGCGCCGCTATGGTGAGCGGCCATGATGCCGGGCCAACATAGAATGAAATCGCCGGCCAGGGGAGGGCGTATGCCAGGCTATTCCGAACTCGTGAGCGCCGATGCGTGCGCCGTGGTCGACATGCTGCGCCGCGAGGTGGTGAGCCCGCACGACCTTCTCGCCGCGCTGGAAGCACGGATCGCCGAGGTCGACCGCAAGGTCAACGCGCTGCCGACCCTGTGCTTCGATCGCGCCCGCCGGCATGCCGACCGGCTGATGCGGCTGCCGGTGGCCGAGCGCGGGGCGCTCGCCGGCCTGCCGGTCCCGATCAAGGATCTGACCGACGTGGCAGGCGTGCGCTCGACGCAGGGCTCGCCGATCTTTGCCGACCATGTTCCGAAAACCTCCGATCTGCTGGTCGAGCACCTCGAGCAGAACGGGGCGATCATCTATGCCAAGTCGAACACGCCGGAATTCGGCGCCGGCGCCAACACCTTCAACGAGGTGTTCGGCGCCACCCGCAACCCGTGGAATATCGCCCGCTCGGCGGCCGGCTCCTCGGGCGGCGCCGCGGTGGCGCTGGCAACCGGCATGGCGTGGGTGGCGCACGGCAGCGACATGGGCGGCTCGCTGCGCAACCCGGCGAGCTTTTGCGGCATCGTCGGCATGCGGCCGAGCATCGGCCGCGTCGCCCATACGGCGAAAGCCAAGATCGATCGGACGCTCGGAGTCCAGGGGCCGATGGCACGCAATGTCGAGGACCTGGCGCTCTTGCTCGATGCGATGAGCGGCGAGCATGCGGCCGATCCCCTGTCGCTGCCTGTGGTGCCGCCGTCGTTCCGTGACGCCGCGCGCTCCGGCTGGCGTCCGCGCCGGGTCGCCTATTCGGCGAGCCTCGGCATCACCCCGGTCGACCCCGAGGTGGCGGCGGCGACCCGGGCGGCCGCCGAGCGGCTCGCCGCGCACGGGATCGTCGTCGAGGAGGCCCATCCCGATCTCTCGGAGGCGCACGAATGCTTCCAGGTTCTGCGCGCGCTCGATTTTGCCATCAGCAAGGCTGCGTACCTGCGCGACCACCGCGACCTGCTCAAGCCGGAAATCGTCTGGAATATCGAGAAGGGGCTGACGCTCACGGTGTCCGACATCGAGCGCGCCGAAGCGCAGCGCCTCGCCATGATGCAACGCACGCTGGCGTTCTTCGAGGTCTACGACCTGTTGCTCACCCCAGCCACCATCGTGGCGGCGTTTCCCATCGAGCAGCGCTACCTCGCGGCTTGCGCCGGGCACACCTTCGACAACTATGTGGAATGGCTGGCGATCGCCTACGCGATCACGCTCGTATGCTGCCCGGCGATCTCTCTGCCCTGCGGGTTCACCAGCGAGCAATTGCCGATCGGGCTGCAGGTGGTGGCGCCCCCGCGCGCCGAGGCGCGGCTGATCGCCGGCGCCAGGCTCATCGAGGACGTCCTCGAACTCAAGAGCCGGCCGATCGCGCCGCGTTCTGCACCGGCGTGATCCCCGGGATGGTCTCCGAACCCGTGATGCCGCTTGTAGTCAAGGAACCGACCTGCCGAGGCGTCGTCATCGGTGCGGCCGCGCAGGCGCCGCGGTCGCCGACCCTTTTCGTAGCGGCAGGTCTGCCCGCGGTGATTGGTCGCGTGTCGGCAGGCCGGCATCTTCTTCCCGGATCGCCGAAAGGGCGGCGCCGGGCCCGGTCTGGCCATTGCACTGCGCCGCTGCGCCGCTAACCTTGGCGGGGATTGCGATGCTCACGTGTCGGAGGGGACCATGCTCGGACTGATGCAGGACTGGCCATTGCTCAGCTATCGGGTCATCGACCATGCGGCCGCATGTCATGCCGAGCGCCGGATCGTCTCGCGCTCGGTCGAGGGTCCGATCCACACCACGACCTATGCGGCCCTGCGCGGGCGGGCGCTGAGGGTGGCGCAGCGGCTCGACCGCGACGGCGTCCGGCTCGGCGACCGGGTGGCGACGCTGGCCTGGAACACCTGGCGGCACCTCGAAGCCTGGTACGGCATCCTCGGCATCGGTGCGATCTACCACACCGTCAACCCCCGCCTGTTCCCCGAGCAGATCGCCTGGATCATCAATCACGCGGAGGACCGCGTGATGATGACCGACCTGACATTCGTTCCGTTGCTGGAAAAGCTCGCCGATCGGCTTCCCTCGATCGAGCGCTACGTCGTGCTCACCGACGCGGCTCACATGCCGAGGACGACGCTGCGCAATGCGGTGGCCTACGAGGACTGGATCGACGAGGCCGACGGCGATTTCGCCTGGGCGGACTTCGACGAGAACACCGCGGCCGGCATGTGCTACACGTCGGGAACCACCGGCAACCCCAAGGGCGTCGTCTATTCGCACCGCTCCAACGTGCTGCATTCGTTGACCGTCAACATGCCGGACATGCTGGGTCTGTCGTCGCGCGATCTGGTGATGCCGGTGGTGCCGTTGTTTCATGCCAATGGGTGGTCGCTGGCGCTGACCGCGCCGATGGCCGGTGCCGCCCTGGTGATGCCGGGCCCCAAGCTCGACGGCCCGTCGGTCTACGAGCTGCTCAACGATTTCAAGGTGACGTGCACCGCGGCGGTCCCGACCGTCTGGCTGATGCTGCTGCAGCATCTCGAGGCGACCGGCGGCAAGCTGCCCCACCTGAAGAAGGTGGTCATCGGCGGCTCCGCCTGTCCGCGGGCGATGACCAAGACGTTCCAGGACGTCTACGGCGTCGAGGTCATCCATGCCTGGGGCATGACCGAGATGAGCCCGCTCGGCACGGTGTGCACGCTCAAGCCCGAATATGCCGATCTGACCGGCGAGGCCCGGCTCGACATCCAGCAGAAGCAGGGATTTGCGCCGTTCGGCATCGAGATGAAGATCACCGACGATGCCGGACGAAGGCTTCCCTGGGATGGCAAGGCGGTCGGCCGCCTGAAGGTCCGCGGGCCCGCGGTCGCCAAGGCCTATTTCAAGGGCGAGGGCGGTCAGATCCTCGACGCGGAAGGATTCTTCGACACCGGCGACGTGTCGATGATCGACCCATACGGCTATATGCAGATCACCGATCGCTCCAAGGACATCATCAAATCGGGCGGCGAATGGATCTCGTCGATCGACCTGGAGAACCTGGCGATCGGCCATCCCAAGGTGGCGGAGGCCGCGGTGATCGGGATCAGCCATCCCAAATGGGACGAGCGGCCGCTCCTGGTGGTCGTGCTCAAGACAGGGCAGTCGGCCACCAGGGAGGAGATCCTCGGCTTCATGCAGGGCAAGATCGCCAATTGGTGGATGCCGGACGACGTCGCCTTCGTCGAGGAGATCCCGCACACCGCGACCGGAAAGATCCAGAAAATTACTCTGCGCGATCGTTTCAAGGGTTATGTGCTGCCGACGGCGACGGCCGCCGAGTGACATGGCGGGCAACCTTTGGTAAATCGCCGGCACGCGCCGGCGATCGGGCGATCATGGCCGATCGGGCTTCCGGTCAGGGCGAACCCGCGGGAACCGCATGTCCATTGCCGAGCTGCTCGATGCCGTGCCGACATCCCGCGAGCCGGCTGCGGCAAGCGTCGGGACGGTGCGGTTCGTCGGGCCGGTCGACCGGTTCTGGCTGCTGCTCATCCGCGGCGCGTTGCTGCTGATGGTGACGCTCGGCATCTACCGGTTCTGGCTGGTGACCGACATCCGCCGCTACCTGTGGTCCGCTACGGAGATCGCCGGCGACAGCCTGGAATATCTCGGCACCGGGCGCGAGCTTCTGCTCGGCTTTCTGATCGCGATCGCGATGCTGATGCCGGTCTATGCGGGATTCTTCGTGGCGGCGCTCGATACCGGGGTGATCGGCCGGTCGTCCAGCCTCGCGGCCGTCGTCCTGCTCGCCGTCCTCGGGCAGTTCGCGGTCTATCGGGCGCGGCGCTATCGCCTGACCCGCACCATCTTTCGCGGCCTGCGATTTCACCAGGCGGGCTCGGGCTGGCGCTATGCGGTGTGCGCACTGTTCTGGTGGGCGGTCAGCGCGCTGACGCTTGGCCTCGCCTATCCGTGGGGCCAGGCTAGTCTCGAACGCTACAAGATGCGCAACACGTTCTACGGCGACCTTCAGGGTCGGTTCGTGGGATCGGGATCCCGCTTGTTTTTGCGCGGCGTGCTGCTGTGGATCGTCGTGGTTCTCCCCTTGCTCGTTGGCGTCGTCGTGTCGGTAGCCGCCGTCGACTGGCAAGACCTTGCGGATGCCATGAAGAACACCGGCGGCGACTTCGGCAAGTTCGAGGGCGCCAATCCGGCGCTGGCCGGGTCGCTGCTCTATCTCATGATCGCCCCTCTGTGGGCGGTGATCGCGGCCACGCTGCTGTATCCCGCCTATCAGGGCATCGTGCTGCGGTGGTGGCTCGAAGGCCTCAGATTCGGCGGCATCACGGTGAGCTCGCGTCTGCGCAAGCGCAGCGTCTACGGCGTCTATGTGCGCTTTCTCTGGCACTCGCTGGCATTTTCTCTTCTGGTCGGCATCCTGATCTTCGTGGCGTTTCTGGTCGGCGGCCTGACGATGGCGGGGACCAACAACGCATTTGGCAAGTCTCCGGCCGCCGAGTTCCTCATGGTGGCGCTGCTGCTCGTGATCTATGTCGCGAGCGCGCTCGGATTTTCGACCATCTTCCAGGCCACCGTGCGGCTCGGCCTGTGGCGCGTCGGTTTCGAGTCGATCGATCTGAAGGGGCTCGAGGCGCTCGACCGGGTCAAGGGGGCGGGTCAGCCGTCTTCCGCCCTGGGCGAAGGCCTTGCCGACGCGTTGAACGTGGGCGGGTATTGATCCATCATGTTGCATTCGGCTCCGGGCATCTTCTTCGACGGCGTCGCCGGCGCACGGCAGAGCGTCGCCGTGGAGCTCGACAAGACGATGCTCATCGTGCGCGGTGCGACGCACGGCGAGATTATGGCGCGCTGGCCGTATGACGAGATCCAGCAATTGACCTCGCCTGCCGGGGTGCTGCGACTTGGTCGGGTCGCAAGCCCGCTACCGGCCCGGCTGGAAATCCGCGACGCCGCCTTCGCTGCCGCCGTCAAGGGCCTCGCGGTAGTCGATCGCCGCGGCGCGGCCGACCGGCGCGGCCGCATCAAGGTCGTGGCCTGGAGCGTGGCGGCCGTGGTGTCCCTGATCGTGCTCGGCGTGTTCGGGGTTCCGGCGATCGCCGATCGGATTGCTCCGTTGGTTCCGCTGGCAGCCGAGCACAGGCTCGGCCGCGCAGTCGACGCCCAGGTGCGCGCAATGCTCGACACCGGCAAATCGGGAAAGCCCTTCGAATGCGGCACCGCGGACAGCGAGAGGCCCGGCCGAGCGGCGCTCGACAAGCTGGTGCGCCGCCTGGAATCCGCCGCCGGGCTTGCCGATTCCGTTGAACGTGACGGTGGCGCGCCGCCGCGAGGCCAATGCCTTCGCACTGCCGGGCGGCACGATCTATGTGTTCGAGGGCCTCATCAAGAAGGTCGATCGGGCCGACGAGCTCGCCGGGGTCATCGCGCACGAGATCGGGCACGTGGCCCACCGCGACGGCACGCGATCGGTGCTCCAATCGGCCGGTCTGTCGCTGCTGTTCGGCATGCTGCTGGGCGATTTCGTCGGCGGCGGCGCGGTGATCATCGCGGCGCGAACGGTCTTGAGCTCCGCCTATTCCCGCGAGGTCGAGGCGCATGCCGACGACTTCGCAGTCGATCTGATGACCAGGATCGGCCGCGACGGGCGGGCGCTCGGGGCAATCCTGACGCGCATCGCCGGCGCCATCGAGCCGGGGATGACAATTCTCGCCGACCATCCCGACACCAAGGAGCGGGTCGTGGCCATCGACAAGGCGGCGGTCCCCGGCTCCGGGGCAGCCTTCATCGATGCCTCCGAATGGGCGGCGCTCAAGCAAATTTGCGCGGAGCGCTGAAGAGACCGATGCAGCGTCGACGCCTATCCGAGGATCCGGTCTCGCGGCTCGCCATCTGGGCGCGTCGCGTCGCGCTGTTCTCGATTCCGGTGGTGATGCTGTCGATCATCATCGTGCGCTCCGGATTCCTGGAGATCGTGCCGGCGCTCGCCACTTTCGGCGGCGCGCTGTTCCTGGCGCTGGTCGCCATCGTCCTGGCGTTTGGCGCGTTCGTCGTCGTCTGGCGCGAAGGCCTGAAAGGCCTCGGTCACGCCGTCACCGCGCTCGTCATCGGGCTCCTGATGCTCGCCTATCCGACCTATCTCGGGATTCGCGGCTATCGGCTGCCGGCGATCTACGACATCACCACCGATCCGATCGACCCGCCGCGGTTCGAGGCGATCGCCAGGCTGCGCTCTCGCGATGCCAATCCGATCGCCTATGCGGGGCTGCGCGCCGCCGAGCTGCAGCGCGCCGCCTATCCGGATATCGAATCCCTGAGCGTGTCGGCGACGCCACAGGAAGCCTATGATGCGACGATCGCCGTGATGACCAAGCGCAAATGGCGCATCGTCGATTCGCGCGCCCCGCTGGTCGGTCGCCGCGACGGCCACATCGAGGCGATCGCGCGCACCGCGATCATGGGGTTTCGCGACGACGTCGTGGTGCGGATTCGGCGCGACGAGGACGGGGCGCGGGTCGACGTCCGCTCGGCCTCGCGCTACGGGCTCCGCGACTTCGGTACCAATGCGTCGCGGGTCCGCAGCCTGCTTGAGGACATCGACGACATCGCCGGCGAGGATTCGCCCAAGAAGGCGACGCCGAAGCCCGCCAAGGGCAATCAACCGCCCGTCAAGGGCGGGCGGCCGGCAGCCAGGCGATAGGTCCCCGAGATCGACGGCGGCCCCTCGGTGGCGACGATTCCGCGCGCCACCATGTGCTCGAGATGCGCCAGCGTCGACAGCGATGCGGCTCCGACCAGCCGCGGATCGATGCCGATATAGACCGCCCGCACCAGCGTCGGAATGTCGGTGGCGCCCTTGTCGAGCCGGTGGAGGATCGACGCCTCGCGCCCCTCGCGGTGGCGGATGTAGTGCTGGACGAACCGCGGCGCATCGCGCACGGCGCCGCCATGGCCGGGAAAGTAGGTCGAACTCGGCCCGCCGCCCAAGCTTTTCGAGCGAGGCCATGTAGTCGCTCATCGCGCCATCGGGCGGCGCCACGATCGATGTCGACCATGCCATCACGTGGTCTCCGGAAAACAACAGGTCGGAGCCCTTCAGGGCGAACGCCATGTGGTTGGCGGTGTGACCGGGCGTGGCGATTGCCTCCAGCGCCCAGCCAGAGCCGGTGACCACCTCGCCGTCGGGGAGCGCGACATCGGGTCGGAAGTCCAGGTCGCCGCCGGCATCGAGGCGTCGCGCTTCCCCGACATGCAGCGCCCGCGCCGCGCGATGCGGGCCTTCCGCATAGACCGTTGCGCCGGTCGCGGCCTTGACCTTGGCGGCGGCCGGGGAGTGATCGCGATGCGTGTGGGTGACCAGGATGTGGGTCACCGTCTCGCCGCGCACCGCGTCGAGCAGCGCCGCGACATGGCGCGGGTCGTCCGGCCCGGGATCGATGATGGCGACCTGGCCGCGCCCCACGACGTAGCTGACCGTCCCCTTGAAGGTGAACGGGCTCGGATTGTCGCACAGCAGTCGGCGCACGCCGGGCGCGACCTCCTCGGCCGTGCCGGGCGCGAGCGCGAAGCTCTTGTCGAACGGAATGTCGTCGCTCATCGGCTGGACCTGTCAGGCTGGGTGCTCGAACGAATTCTAGAGCATGTTGCGGTGAGCTGGATACCGGCCCATCGATAAGAAACATGCCGAATATGCATCAGAAGCCGGACGGCTCGTCGCGGACCTTCTGCTGGCCGACGTCGATGATGATCAGGCCGGGAGTGCCGTCGGCCGCGTTGTTGGGCCGACGCGGATAGCGCGGGATCGTCTGCGGCATCGTGGAGCGGTCGCGACGCCAGGTGATCGCCTCGCCGACGCCGCCGGGCCTCATCGGCATCGGCTGCTTGATCGCCGCGACCAGCACATGCGTCCGCTGCACCAGATAGGCGCTCTGCCGGCTCGATGCAGCCTGGCGCTGCTCGGCGGTCGCCCCGGGTCCGACCGGATCGAGCTCGACCACCCGTTCGCAAGTGGGCGCAGCCTCGATCGCCTCGATGGTCTTTTCCAGGGCGCTGCGGGCCTGCTTCCATGCCGCGCCATCGCTCGCCGGATCGACGGCGCCAGCCGATCCGCTCACCCAATGAGATTCGAAATCGTCGATCGCCAGCCGGTCGCGCAACCCTTCGACGACCAGCAGCCGGTATTGGCGTTTCTGTGCGGCCAAATAGGCGAGCGCCACCTGGGTGGCGATCAGATCGCCGCCCGGGGACAGCGGCGAGACCAGCGTGATGTTGTGCTCGGGATGGGCGGCCAGCAGGGGCGCGAGGACCGCGGCCGACAGCGTCTCTTTCAGCCATGAGGCCTCGGTGCGGTTGATCGAGGGCGTGCCGACGACGCCCAGCCACAGGTCGAAGCGGACCATCCGTGCCGCCACCCGGGCCGTGTCGGATACTCGCGCCAGACGCCTTGTCGCGAGATCGCGGATCTGCTCGCGGTCGAGCTCCTTGGCCGCCTCGTTGAGCTGCTCGTAGGGCTTCAGGCAGTCGTGGACGAGACGGGAATTGTCGCGGACATTGCCGGGCCGCCAGCCGTCGAGCTGCCGGTCGATCGCCCAGGCGCGGTGCTCCAGGGCGGCGAGGCGCTCCAACATGCCGGCTTCCTGCAGCAGGTCGAAATGCGCCGGAACCGACGGCGGTCCCGGCGGCACGACGCAGCCGGCGCTGACGAGCTTGGCGGTTGCGTGGTCGGCCGCGCGCCAATTCGCTTGGCGGTAGGTGGGAGAAAGGTCGGCCCACGCGACCGTGGCCTCTCGCGCGGCGGATGTCCCGGCGGCGTGGCGGGCGTCCTGCATCGTGGTCCGATAGGTCTCGTGGATCGCCCTGGCGGTGGCCTCGCGTTCCTCGGTCGTCTTGCGGGTGCACAGGTGGGCGGAGATCTCGAAGGGTTGCAGGACCTGCGACAGCCGTCGCGTCGCTTCGATCGGCCTGGCGAGGCTGCCGAGCGCCGCCGCGTACTCGGTGCCGAGGAATATCGGCGCCTGCCAGCGGCCGGTGCGGCGCGATGCCTCGCGGATCGCCAGCGCGGCCGGCAGGGTGTCGGCGCCGCGCGGGCCGGGCAAGAGGATCGCGGTGATCGGATCGCCGGCATCGATGTCGGTCATCAGGCTGCCGCGATCGATCTGCACGCGGCTTGGATCGGCGGCGAAATAGCGGATCTCGGCCACGGCTTCGGCTCCCGGGTAGCAGAGGCCGAGGAGATCCTTCGCCGCCCCGGCGTCGGAGCTCACGATGGAGAATCTGGTCGCCTGCAGGTCGGCCGTCGTGGCGCTGCGCAGGATCTGCGCGACCAGGTTCGCGCCGAGATGCGCAAACCCGATCATCACAATGTGCATCCGGCGCTGCCCCAGAAGGTCCGCGATCTCGAAAAAACGCACGTCCCGGCACAGCCGGAACGCCGCGATCTCCTCCACGGCGAACGCCTCGATCACGCCATCGGCGGATGAAAAGTCGAGCGCGCGGCGGATCACCGGATCGGCCAGCGAGACGTCGAATTCGACGCTCGGTCGACGACGGCGCGCCGAGGGCTGCGGCAATGCTCTGCGCGATTGCGAGATTCTGCGCATCGTCGCCGGTGGCAACCACGAAATCCTTCGCGCGCCGCAGGCGCGTGCGTTCCAGGGTCGCGGAATCGCACCCATCGCCTTCAATCAGCACGATGCCATCGCGGCGGGCGGCCGCGCGTCCGCTCTCGTCGGGGGCGTTGTCGAGCGCGACGACGCGCACTCCGTTGCCGGCCGCCTCGTGGGCGCGGACCCGACCTTGCTCGCCGAAGCCGATGACGACCGTGTGGCCGCGCAGCCGGCGCAGCCGATATCGGTCGAAGGGATCGTGCAGCAATTGGATCGCCACGCGCAGCGCTGCCAGAATGATGACGGAAGGTCCGGTAAATCGGGCAGCCGCCAGAGCCGCATAGGGATGGCAGTCGGCGATGTGGAGATTGGCTTCAGCGAACGCGAACAGCGCAACCGTTCGGTAGAGCCAGCCGAAGAACCACCACGGCTCGTGGTCGGGACAGCCTTTCGGCCCGAGCCAGAAATATCCGTAAGTGCCTAGCCCGAGCGTCGCCGTTGCGGCGAAGAACAGCAGCCAGTTGATCCACCTGGCTGCCTTGCGCGACGGCGTGAGATGCTCCTCGATGTGCACAGCCATGAACCGGCGCCCGCTCGCCTCCCCCACCATAGCCGGCGCAACCCGCGGAGGGGAGGGTCTGCGTCCGGCTGGCGCATGTTCCGGCGAGGTGGAACCGGGTTCACCGACCAGGACATGCGCCACTCAAACCGGGGGCGCGAAGCTCGTGAGAGGGATCAGCTGCGCTCGTTGCCGGCCAGGACGGCCCGCGTTGCACGATCGGGACCGAAATCGTCTGCCGTCTCGATCGACATCAGCTCGGCAAGACGCGCGCGGGCACGGTTGACCCGGCTCTTGATCGTTCCGACCGCGCAACCGCAGATGTCGGCGGTCTCCTCGTAGGAAAAGCCCGAGGCTCCGACCAGGACGAGAGCCTCGCGCTGATCCGGCGGCAGCTTGGCGAGCGCTGCGCGGAATTCCTGGAACTCCAGGCGGGCGGTCTGGTCGGGTTGCGACTTCAGGCTCTCCGCATAGCTGCCGTCGGCGTCCTCGACCTCACGGCGGCGCTTGCGATATTCGGAGTGGAAATGGTTGCGCAGGATGGTGAACAGCCACGCCGACATGTTGGTACCGGGTTGGAACAACTCGATGTTCGCCAGGGCCCGCAGCAGGGTTTCCTGCACGAGATCGTCGGCCCGGTCGACATTTCCGCAAAGCGATATGGCAAAGGCGCGCAGCTTGGGGACGGCCCCCAATACGGCATCACGCAATGAAGGATCGAGGCTCATGCGTTTGGATCTCGCCTCACCAGTTCAGCGAATCTTGTCGTCGTTCTGATCGAGACGTCCGAGCAGGTCGACGAAGCGGTCGGGAACGCCCTGCTTCACCACATCGTCGAACATCGACCGCAGCTGCTGGCCGATCTTCGTCTGGATGTCGCGGCCAAGGCTCGGCTCCGGCTTGGCTTTGGTCCGCATGACAGATCGGGCCCCCCCGGTTTTTCGGCTTTTCATCGTTGACCCTCACCACCCGGGATTCCGTTGGAGCGTGTGAAGAATTCCGGGTCCCGTGCACCGCTCCACAACGCGGAACCCGGCGCCTGGTTCCGTTCCTCGGGAACTTTTTTTGCCGCAATGCGTTGATGATAGGAGTAGTCTATCATCGCTCTCGGGAGGGTCGTCGTGTCCACATCTCAAGCCATAGCCCAGCATTTGCCCTACTTGCGCCGGTACGCCCGCGCGGTCGCCGGTAACCAGAATTCGGGCGATGCCTATGTGGCAGCGACCCTGGAGGCACTGATCGAGGATCCCTCGGTCATCCAGGAGGCCGCGGCGCCCCGTATCGCACTCTACCGCCTGTTCACCAAGATATGGAACTCGGTCGCGGTGAATGGAAGCCCCGATCCGGTGGAATCCGCCCTGCCGGTGGAGCAGCAACTCGCCAACATCACGCCACTGCCGCGCCAGGCCTTCCTGCTCGTGGCACTCGAGGGTTTCTCCGAGGGCGATGCGTCGCAAATTCTCGATGTGGACGTGCCGGCCCTGCGCAGCCTCGTCGAGGAGTCCGGGCGCGAGCTGGCCGCCGAGATCGCAACCGACGTGCTCATCATCGAGGACGAGGCGTTCATCGCCATGGATCTCGAAGGCCTCGTCGAGAGCCTGGGACACCGCGCCGCGGGCGTGGCCAGGACCCATGCCGAGGCGATTTCCCTCGCCAAGATCAAGCGGCCCGGCCTCATCCTCGCCGACATCAAGCTCGCCGACGGCAGCTCGGGTCTCGACGCGGTCAACGAGCTGCTGCAATCGTTCGAGGTGCCGGTGATTTTCGTGACCGCCTATCCGGAGCGGTTTCTCACCGGCGAGCGTCCGGAGCCCGCCTTCCTGATCGCAAAGCCGTTCCAGCCGGCGACCGTTTCTGCCGTCGTCAGCCAGGCGCTGTTCTTCGAGCGCAACGCGCGTCCCCGCGCGCGCCGTGCAAGCTAGCAGTCCTCGATTGCGCGCGCGGTTCGCCGTCGGTGGCGGCGACCGTCCTTTAGGTTCCCGGAAATTTCCTGGGATCTTCCCTGGTCGGCAGGAAAAAGGCGTAGCCGGCTCTTGCCGACTACGCCTGTATTGGCCGGCCGAGCACGAGGGGGAGGGGGAATGCGGCCGGTCAGCGGGATAATTCCCGCCGCCCCCATTGGTTCCGCAGCTTTCCGCCGTTTTTTCCAGCTGGCCCTGCCGGGCAACCAGGCCGGCGGCACGATGGCGAGGTCCGGCGCGGCAACCTGAAACACTTGAACCTTTCGCGCGTTACCGATGGGAGGAGGTCTCCGCCCGTCGCACGACATATCAACTGACCCCCGAACCGCGGTTGCGGCGACAATGCGCGGTCGCCGCGATCGGCTCGACCCCCCGGAAGCCTGCCCCGCTCCCGCCGCGCAGCGCGAGGACCGGCGGTCAGAGTCGGAATACCATCATGCCGCTGCTGGCGATGATCCGGAATTGGCTGTGCCGCGAAACGCGATCCGACAAGGCGACCGGCGAGAAGCTGCGCCCCGTCGCCGGCACGATGCCGGGCGTGCTTGATCGTCCCGGCTGGAGGCCCGGCGAGCGCGACGGGCCGGCGGAAAGTCTCCCGGGCGAGCTGCAGCGCTACGAAACCGCATTGCGGCGATCGAACATCACGATCTTCACCCAGGACCCGGCGCTGCGGTACACCTCGGTGAGCGCCTCCATGTTCGGTCGGGACCTTGCGGACATCCTCGGACGTACCGACGACGAGATCCTGGTGGCGGACAACAGCAGCGGATTGATCGCTCTCAAGCGCGGCGCACTGGAGACGGGTCGGCCGGTCGACGGCGAAGTCGGCGTGAGCGACGGCTCCCAGAGACGTTGGTACGATGTTCACATCGAGCCGCTGCATGACGCGAACGGCACCATCGTCGAGTTGACCGGCGTTGCGGTCGACATCACCGAGCGCAAGGAAAGCGAGGCTCACCTGCGCATGCTGATGCGCGAGCTCACCCATCGGTCGAAGAATCTGCTCGCGGTCATTCAGGCCATGGCACGGCAGACGGCGCGGCATTCCGCGTCGACCGAGAGCTTTCTCGAGCAGTTCGGGGCACGTCTCCAGGCGCTCGCCACCTCGCACGATCTGCTCGTGCAGGAAGGCTGGCATGGAGTTTCCCTGCACCAGTTGACGCGATCGCAGCTCGGCTCCTACCTCGACGGCACGCGGGCCCAGGTCTCGATCGACGGTCCGGGAGTGGTGTTGCGGCCGGAGGTCGCCCAGGATCTCGGCCTCGCCCTCCATGAGCTGGCGGCCAATGCGGCAAAGCACGGCGCCCTCTCGGTTCCCGCCGGGAAAGTGTCGATCAGCTGGTCGAGACTGTCGCAACCGGAAGGGAACGGGATCGAGATCCTGTGGAGCGAGAGCGGCGGACCGGCGGTCCCTTCCGCCGCTTCCTCCGGTTTCGGCCGGCTGGTCATCGAGCGAAATCTCTCGCGGTCGCTGAACGCCGATGTGGCGCTGGCCTTTCAAGCCGAGGGAGTGCGCTGCCGCGTGGTCATCCCGGAGAGCCAGGTCGCGCCTGTCGGCTGAACGTCGGGAACCATGCATTGCGGCAGGCGTTGTCTCCGCGCACCATCACATCACCCATGACGCGCCGCCCGCGGATGCGTCCGGAGATCACCGATGCACAGCGCGGTTTCGTACGTGGCGGGCGGGCTCACGGCCGCTCTGGTCATGGGTGTTCTCCCGGTCCCCGTCCCGGTCCCGGTCCCGGATTATGGCACCGTTCCACGGATCAGCGCTCCGGTAATTCCGCTGGTCACGGTCGATCGGGCGCGCAAGGGCGATCGCGAGCCGCAGCCGGCCATCACCCGTCGGGTGCGCACGATCGCTGTCGTCGAGGTTGTCGGACTGCCGAATCCCTCGATCGTCTATCGCGACAGCGATGGCCAGGTGCTGTTCCACGCCGATCCGGCGAACCGCACCACGGTGATCGCCAAGGAGACATTGGTGCCCGAGATCACCATCCGCGGGACCGCCGGCACGGCAGTCGTGCCCGCCGGCACGGCAGTCGTGCCTGCCCGCCAGGCGCCGCAAGCACCGCCCCGGCCGCGCGGCCTGAAATTCGGATGCGATCCGGCGTTCAGTCCGCTGACCGTGCCGGCAGAGGCAAATATGACGAGCCGATGCCTGGCCGGCGCTGCGAAGAACTGGCACATGGCCGCCGCGACCGACTGAGGCCGCACCCGCCGTCGCGGTTCCTTACTCCATCTCGATTTGCAGGAATTGGATCCGGCGGCGTCCCCCCAAATCGGGCGCATAACCATGACGTGACATGGGCAGACACCTGCCGATGATCCGGATGGTGCGATGCGTCATGGTAAACAAACCCGGAACATTTGAGCCGGGAGCCGCCTCAGCGGTTCACCAGAAACCTGAGCATCTCGAAAAAAGCCGCCGAATAGCTGTCTGTCGCTCGAATGAATAAACGACCCCGGCATGCGCAATGGCGGGGATCTGGTCCGGTAGATGACGAGAGGACGAACGGATAGAGCAAAGAAGCCCGGCCAACCAGGCCGGGCTCTTGCGGCGGTGCTACTTCCGCCCCTTAGTGCGTCTGGAGTTGAAGGAAACCCCTTCCGCGTAGGCCTTCTGGCGGACCGCACCTTCGGTACGTCCGAGCTTCCGTCCGATGACGCGAGCCGGCGTCTTCGCCTTTGCCATCGTCTTGAGCTCACGAACGTCTGTCTTCGTCCACTCTCGACGCTTTGCTGGTTTCTTAGCCACTGCCATCTCCGAATCTGTTGATTGGACGGGAACTCATTCTATCATTTTTCTCAATTAGTCAAACAAAAGCAGCAACCACGGGTACCCGCCCAGGTCGTGCATCAGGCTGCAGCGGTCAGCGTCTGAACCCGCCAATGCTTCAAATCCAGCCGGTAGGCCGCCGCATTCGAGGATCACAAAGGGCGGGATGGACCGCTGCGCGGTCGATTTGGGCGAATTCAACCGGATTTGAGGGTCTTGTCGAGGCGGGTTCGGAAAGACGCCGCAAGCAGTCGAGATCCACTCAAATACCAATGATTGATGTTCGTCTGTGGATATCTTGGAGGGCGAATTGGGCCGATTGGAGCATTTTCTGCCGAAACCGACGCCCGCTCGGCGCCAAGAAAATGCGACAACATGGGAATCCAGAGCGTATTCTTCCTCGATCCCTCCCGCGAACTGATCCCACCTGGAGTGCGCGCCGGTGCTCCGATTCCGACCGGCGCATCACTTCGCGGTAAGATCTCGTGCGAACATCAGAGCACTAGCAACCTTTTGATTCTAGTGCGGCTTTTGAATTTGAAGGGTGCGGCAGCAACGGAGGATCGTCAACTTCGCCGCACCAGCACATGCCCGGCGAAGCATGCGCGGTTCGCCGTCAAAGGACGTGCGCCACGCGGGATTTCCAGGGTAGGACCGTATGGCGGCCGGTCATCCGATGAACAAACGGACGAGCGAAGCCAGCGTCAGGATGCCGCCCCAGGTCACGAAGATCAACTGCAGCCAGGTTGCGTTCGCCGGCGCCTGATCCGATGCGGCGGCCCGTGCGATATCCCTGATCGGGGTGGCCTGCGCCGCCGGGGCGCCGGCGTCCGCAATCGCCGACCGGGTCGACCGCGCCCGATCCGGGATCGCGGCGAGATCGATCTCGTTCAATTCATCCTGCGAGGATGCAATCCCCTCGCCCCGGGTTTGCAGCACCGCCGTTTGCAATCCGGTCGCGCCGGTCGGATAGGTCATGCTCGCCGCGAGGGCCGAGGTGTCCGCTCGCGGCTTCCGCAGGTCGTCGATGGGATTTGACGAGATCGGTCTCGGGCTGACGATCTCACGAAAGCGGCGCGTGGATGCCGAGACCGGGTGATGCAACTTCGTCGCCGGCGATGCCCGCGGCTCGGACCGCGCCATTCTGGAGCTGCGCGATTTTCGCGAGTGTGCGTGTTTTCTCGCGCGGTCCTTCGCTTTGGCGCCGCGTATGGGCCGTTTGGTTGCCGGTTTGACGCGCTCGGGCGCGGCTTCCGTCTTGGCTGCGGGGGCGGTCTGCTCGGCCACGGACGCGCAGGTCCAGGCGAAGCGCCTGTCACAGGCGGCGTCAGCCGGCGAGGCGACGAGCGTGCCGGCGACGAGCGCCGCCCCGGCCACCATGATGCGAACGCTCAACATCGCCTCCTCCTGCTGCTCCGGCAGTCGGCGCACACGCGATCCCCGTCACCCGAGTCCCGCCCGAGTGAGAGATCGTCGCGATCCAGGTTCGGGCAAGACATCGGCCGCACGGGGCAATCTCGCTTCGGTACGCGTCAAGAGCTGACTGCTCGCTGTGACGAGACGAACCCGGCCAACATACAAATGCCGGTACGCATACTGGAGCAACCCGCAGAGGACGGCGGTTAAATGTCATAAATATGGCGGGAGCGACCGTCCAGGTCGGACTTCTCCGGGCTTTTCAACGCTTATCGAGGCCAGGCGGGCGGCCAGGGATCAGGCGGCCGCGGCCTCGTCGGCGCGGCCCGCGGGCGCGCCGGCGGACGCAGTCGTGGCTGGCGTCGCTCGCCGATCGCCGCGAAACCCGGCCGCTCGCTGCAGGCGATCGAGCAGGCCGGGCCGGGGCGCGATCGCGTGGTGGCGGCCGCGGGCCTCGGCAGCGCGCACGAACGCCGCGATCCGCGGGGCGATCTCGCTGCGGAAGCGCGAGCCGTTGAATACCCCATAGTGGCCGACGCCCGGCTGCACGTAGTGCATCTTGCGGTCGCGCGGAATCCGCGGGCACAGACGGTGCGCCGCCTCGGTCTGGCCGGGTCCCGTGATGTCGTCGAGCTCGCCCTCGACCGTCATCAGCGCACATCGACGGATGCGATCGGGCTCCACCGCGGAGCCGCGATGGCGCATCGCGCCTCGCGGCAGGGCGTGGTCGATGAACACCGTCTCCACGGTCTGCAGGTAGAACTCGGCGGTCAGGTCCATGACCGCCAGATACTCGTCGTAGAACTCGCGATGACGCTGCGCCGAATCGCCGTCGCCGCGCACCAGGTGGAGGAACATGTCGCGATGCGCCGAGACATGGCGATCGAGATTCATCGACATGAAGCCGCCGAGCTGCAGGAATCCCGGATAGACCGCGCGCAATGCGCCCGGATGGCCGAGCGGAACCGGATGGATGACGTTGTTGCGGAACCAGGCGATACCCTTTTCCTCGGCGAGCCGGTTGACTGCGGTCGGGCCCGAGCGGGGGTCGATCGGTCCTCCGAGCAGGACCATCGAATGCGGCACGTTGGGATCGTTGCGTGCCTCCATAACGGCCACCGCCGCGAGCGCCGGCACCGCGGACTGGCAGACCGCCACGACGTGGCATCCGCCGTGCAGCACCTCGATCATCGATATCAGGTAGTCGACATAATCGTCGAGATCGAAGCGGCCCTCCGAGATCGGCACGAGGCGGGCATCGGTCCAGTCGGTCACGTAGACGTCGTGCTCCGGCAGCAGCGTCTCGACGGTGCCGCGCAGCAGCGTCGCGTGGTGCCCTGACATCGGCGCCACCAGCAGGATCTTCGGGGGCGACTGTCGTGCCGCATCGCGGCCGCGGGCAAAATGCACGAGCCGGCAGAACGGACGTTGCCAGACGATCTGCGGCTCGATCGCGACGGCCTCTCCGCGGGCGATCGTCGACGAGATGCCCCAGGCCGGCTTGTCGTAACGTCGCGTCGTCCGCTCGAACAGCTCGCAACCGGCCGCGACGGATCTGGCCACGGCGCTGCCGCGCGCCGGGTTGGCGGCGCTCTGCAGCGCGATCCTCATGGCTGCGGCGGCGAGCCGGAACGGCTCCAGCCCGGCTTGCTGCATCTCGTACCAGAGATAGAGCGGAAGAGTCCCCGGATGAGATGTGACGGACGTCATGAGCGGTTCCTCGCGATTGCGCCGTGGGTTGCGCCAATCGCGCAGGTCCTTCCAAACAACTCGATGGACGAGCAAGAAGTTCCGGCCGGCTGATCTTCCACCCGATGGAACCAATCTGCTCGATGCGCGTTCTGCCTGCGACGTCGGTATCAGAGGTCGCTCTCGTCGATATCAACGATCGCTGTCGTCGCTTTCGCGACGGTTCTGTCGATCAATCCGATGGCTGTCTGGAGCTGCGTCGGCTTGGCGTGGCGGTCATCCGCGCTGCCTGGAGGAATCGCATGAAACGTGCGCAGCCGCGCAATTTGATCATCGTCGCCGCAGCGGCGTCCTCGATCATGCTGCCGATCCATCTGTCCATTGCGGCGAGCGCGGCCGACGCCGGCACGGGTCTTTCGGGGCTGGCGGCGACCTATCGGGGCGGTCGGACCGCCAGCGGCGAGATATCGCCGCCGACCGGTCTGACGGCGGCGCATCGCCAGCTTCCGTTCGGCACCTTGGTGCGTGTCACCAACCGCCGCAACGGGCAAACCGTCGTCGTGCGCGTCAACGACCGCGGGCCGTTCACGCGCGGGCGCGTCATCGATCTCACGCCCGCGGCTGCCGGTCGGCTGGGATTCTCCGGCGTGACGCCGGTCGACCTTGAGGTGCTCAGCGCAAGCGTCGCCGGCCGCTGAGCCGCGCCGCCGCCGGACCGATGTTCGGGCCGATCCCCGCCCTCGGGTCGTCGCGCCGAGCGCGGACAAGGCAGGGATCCGGTCGTCCGGGCTTGGCGGCTCAACCTGCGCGGGTCTCGATCGGGTCACCGGAATGTGCTGACAAATCCGGCTTGAATTTGCCATGCGGTTGAACATAAGTGTCCGCCACGGGCGTTGGAATTGCCAACCGTCGGGGGATTCAACTTGATTGAATGTCATGCGCTGCCGTTGCGGGCCTTCGCCTTCGGTCATCTTCGGCCGCCGCGAGGCCGCCCGGCGCTCGCGATGGGGTTGGCGGGCATCATCCTCGCCACCACGATCGGAACGACGGGCGCCGCGCCCGCGCGCCGGCTCATCCCCGCCGACGGGGTCTCGACGATCGGAACGAGGGGCGCTGTCCCCGTGCGCAGGCACCGCCGCGTCAACGAGGCCACCACGATCGGAACGACGGGCGCCGCGCCCGTGCGCAAGCATCGACGCGTCAACGAGGCGAAAAAGACCCAGGTCGAGAAGATCCCGAAAGGGCCGCTGCTGATCGTCGTATCGATCGGCGATCAGCGCGTGTCGCTGTTCGGCGACGGCGCGCTGGTCGCGCGCTCCGCGGTCTCCACCGGGACGCGCGGTCACCCGACGCCGGAAGGAGTCTTCAGCGTCATCCAGAAGGACAGGTATCACCGTTCCAACATCTACAGCGCCGCCCCGATGCCCTTCATGCAGCGCATCACCTGGTCCGGCGTGGCGATGCATCAGGGCGTGCTGCCCGGCTACCCGGCATCGCACGGATGCATCCGGCTGACCGCCGACTTTGCCTCCATGCTGTGGCGGATAACCCAGATGGGCGTGCGGGTGATCGTGACGCGCAACTCCCTCGAGCCGGTCGAGATCGCGCATCCGGGGCTGTTCGTGCCCAAGCAGAATCCCGGCGAGCGTCCGCTTGCCGATCGCTCCGCCGATACGCGCGCCGATCGCGAGCGGATCAAGCTCGCCGAGACCACCGACGCGACAACGGCGAGCGATGCCACGGTCTCCGAGCAGCCGGCCGGCGCGGCGAAGCCGGTCAGCGAGGCTCCCGCGCGGGCAGAGGCCCCGAGGGAGGCCGAGGCGCCCAGGCCCGCCGCTGCCCCCGAGGTCACCGGCACGGTTGCCGCCCCCGGGCCGGCCGAGGCGCCGAAGGCGGACGCACCGAGGCAGGCCGATTCCGCCGCCCAGCCGGAGGTCCCGAAGACGGAAGCTCCCAAGCAGGCCGAGACGCCCAAACCGATCGATCCGGCAGAGGCTGCGGCACGCGCCAAGCGCGAATTTGCCGCCCTGACGGTGACGGAGGAGGCCCCGCGCAAGCGTGAGCAGTTTTCGGTGTTCATCAGCAGGAAGGAAGGCAGGCTGTTCGTTCGCCAGGGCTTCCTGCCGCTGTTCAGCACCCCGGTGACGGTCAGACAGCCGGACCTGCCGTTGGGCACGCATGTCTTCACCGCGATGGGTCCGAAGGACGGCGGCCCGGCACTGCGCTGGACCGTGGTCACCATTCCCCAGCATGCGGCAAGGGTGGAGGAGCGCGAACCGACCAGACGGAAGGCCTCCCACAGGTCGCGCGAGGAGGCGATGCCAAGGCACGTGCCCCACGAGCCCGCGGGGTCGCCGACGGCGGCAGCTGCGCTCGATCGCATCGAGATGCCGAAAGACGCCGTCGAGCGCATCTCCGAGCTGATAACCACGGGCGGCTCGCTCATCGTCTCGGACCACCCGATCAGCGGCGAGACGAACGATGGAACCGACTTCATCGTGCTGACCCGGTAAAGGAACGTTTCGTCGCCGGCAGTCGTTATCGGTTGTCGGCGATCGAGACGTCCGATCCTCAGCTGCCTGACCCGGTCGGAACCGTCCCCCGCGCACGCGCGTTGCTCGATTGAGGTGCAAGCCATCGCGAGGAGGGCGGGCCATGACCATCCCGAAGAAGCCGCGACCGGACAACATGGAGCGACCCGAATCCGGCTCGCCGGCGGACCAGCCGCAACTCCAGGCCGACCCGGCGGATTTCGAGGAGGACGACGAGGTCGGTCCGCAGGGCGGCTACGGCGGCACCGGGCCCGATCAGAGCCGGCCGAAACGATGACGCCGCAAAGCCGCCGTCAGGCCCTGGCGCGGTGCGCTGGGCTGGGACTCATCACCATCGGTGCATTGGGTCCGACCCGGGCATCGTCGCAGACCGCGCAGCCCGCCCCGCCTCGCGATCCGAGCGAGCGGTTCGAGAAGTCGGACGGGGTCATTCGGCCGCCGCAGGATGTCGATCCGAAAATGACGGTAAGGCCGCCCGATCCGGCGCCCGGATCGATGCCGGTCATTCCGCCTCCCGGCAGCCCCGGGGGCAATCCCGACGTGGTGCCGAAATAGCGCGCGCCGCTCGGTTCCGATGGTGTTGCCGACACCCGCAAGCCTCTGCGAACCTTGCGACTGCGGCGCTCCCGCCGGTACATTCGATCTCGCGCAAGGCTGTCCGGGTCGAGGCTCGGAAAAGCCCATCAGGGAGACAGAATCGTGAAGATCACCAAAGCCGGCTCGACCCCGTCGCGCCGCATGCCCGCGGATGCGTTCACCGGGACGGTCTGGCAGGACCCGATCATCGACGCGCCGGCCCCGGCCCTGATCCGGGGCGCCCGGGTGAGCTTCGAGCCCGGCGCCCGGACCGCCTGGCACACCCACCCGCTCGGCCAGACCCTGCACGTGATCTCGGGCGTCGGGCGAACCCAGACTTTTGGCGAGCCGGTCCGCGAGATCCGGCCGGGCGATACGGTGTGGATCCCGCCGGGCGAAAAGCACTGGCACGGCGCCGCTCCGACCACCGCGATGGTGCACCTGGCGTTCCAGGAAAATCTCAACGGCGTGCACGTCACCTGGATGGAGCACGTCACCGACGAGCAGTACAACGTCGAGCCCGCCGGCTGAGCTCGCCGCCGCTTCCCACAGCAATCGATATTTGAAAGATCTCGATGGGGATGACGGAGGCGGGGAGGCGCCGGCGCTACGGACTGTCATCGAGCGGCGGCCGCACCATCGGGTGCTCGCCGTCGATCACCGCGGGGAACAACGGCTGGATCAGCCCGTCGGTGCCGCGCCCGAGGAGGCCGCGGGCCGTCATCCATGGGGAGCCGACCGCGGTCTGCAGCGGCACCACCGGGGCGAAGCAGCAGTCGGCCGGCTCCAGCACGGCTTGAGCCTCCGCAAGCGTCAGCCGGAGAAAAAAATCCTCGAGCTCGCGGCGGAGCGCGGTCTGCGGCATCGGCTCCTGCTGCCGGGCGATCCAGTCGGGCCGCCCGGCCGCCGCGCAGAAGCGTCCCCAGAATTTCGGCTCGACTGCGCCCAGGGTGACGTGGCCGTCGCGCACCCGGTAGACGTTGTAGAAGGCTGCGTCGCCGCCCAGCATGGCGCGCGCGCTCGAGGTCCTGTCCTCGCGTCCGAGGTCGGCGAACGAAAAGATCAATTGCAGCAGCGGCGCGTCGGCGAGCGCGAGGTCGATGGTTGCTCCCTTGCCGTCGCGCCCGCGGCCGTGCAGCGCGCCGAGGATGGCGATCGCCCCCATGAAGGCGGCGCTGCAATCCGCCGGGGGCGGGTAGGGGACCTGCGGGTCGCGACCCGGGCCGGTGACGGCGGCCAGCATGCCGGTGAGCGCCAGATAATTGAGGTCGTGGCCGGCGCGATCGCGCAGCGGGCTCGTTTCGCCAAAGCCGTTGAGCGCGCAGTAGACCAGCCGCGGGTTGACGGCGCACAGCGTCTCGGCGCCGAGCCCGAGCCGTGCCAGCGTGCCGGGACGGAACGACTCGATCAGGACATCCGCGTCGCGCACCAGCGCGATCAGGCGGTCGCGTCCGGCGGCGCTCTTGAGATCGATCCGGCACACGCGTTTGCCGGCATTCACCGTGCGGTAATAGGGCGACAGCTCGTCGCTCTCGCCGCCGATCGTCCGCATCTCGTCGCCCTGTGGCGGCTCGATCTTGAGCACCTCGGCACCAAGATCGGCGAGGATCAGGGAGGCCAGCGGCCCCGGCAGATGCCGGCTGAGATCGAGCACCTTGACGCCGGAAAGGAACGTCGCGAGCCGGGGTCTTGCGGGCTGGGTCATGTCATCCGAGCCATCGTTTCCGCCGCTTGTAGTGCTTGACGTCGCGAAAGCTCTTTCTCTCCTGACCGACCGAGAGACCGAGATAGAACTCCCTGATGTCGGCATCGGCGGTGAGCCTTGCGCGGTCGCCGTGCAGCACGATGCGGCCGTTCTCCATCACGTAGCCGTAGTCGGCGAGCGCGATGGCCGCCGCCGCGTTCTGCTCGACCAGCAGGATGGTGACGCCCTGCTCGCGGTTGATCCGTGCGATGCTGGCAAACAGCTCCTTGGCGATCGCCGGCGCCAGCCCCATCGAGGGCTCGTCGAGCAGGAGAAAGGTCGGCTTCGCCATCAGGGCGCGGCCGATCAGCAGCATCTGCATCTCGCCACCCGACAGGTAGCCGGCGGTGCGCGCCGTCAGTGCGCGCAGCCGCGGAAACAGTTCCAGGATCCGCCCGATCTCGGCGCGCTCGTCGATGCCGTGTCGGAGATGCGCGCCGATCCGCAGATTCTGCTCCACCGTCAGATGAGCGAGCACACGGCGTCCCTCCAGCACCTGGACGACGCCTTGCCGGACCATGCTCTCCGGCGACGCATGGGTCACGTCGCGGCCGCGCAGCCGGATCTCGCCCGCCGTCACCCGGCCCTGCTCGATGTCGAGAAACCCGGAGATCGCCTTGAGCGTCGTGGTCTTGCCGGCGCCGTTGGCGCCGAGCAGCGCGACGATGCGCCCTTCCGGCACATCGAGGTTGGCGCTGCGCAGCACCTGGATGACGCCCTTGTAGACGACGTCGACGTTCTTGAGCTCGAGCAGCACGCCTGATTCCCTGGTGGCGCATGTTCTTGTCGGCGAACCGGGTATCCACTTCGCCGGAACATGACTCTTCGTTGGCGCATGTTCTTTTCGACGAACCGGTCTCCACTTCGTCGGAACATGCGCGTGCTTCACCACTTCTCCAGCGCCGGCACGTCGAGCCAGTCCGCGGTGAGCGGAACGATGGCCCCGTTCCTCACCACCACCGCCTTGGCGCGCAGCGTGCCGGCGGGGAACGGCCGCGACGAATCGAAGGCGAGCGCCGGGGTGAGCCCGAGCATCTCCTCCTCGGTGTAGGGCGTGTCGAGGATCGCGCGGTACATGGCCTCGCCGGTCACTTTGTCCTTGCCGACGGTCTTCACCGCATGCTCGAGCACGCGCAGCGCGAACACGGTCTGCGCGGCGGCCTGTGCCGACACGATGCCCCAGCTGCCGTCGCCGGTGTGGAATTTCTCATAAACCTCGCGTGCCGGTAGGCTTTGCTGGTTGTATGGCGCAAAGGCGAACACGGAAAAATGTCCCTCGAGATCGGCGAGCGGAATCACCTTGGCGACTTCTGACAGCCCGTTATGCGACGACGAGGCGACCGGGATCTTCAGCCCGAGCTCCTTCAGCGCCTTGGCCACCGCCACCACCTGGGCGGTGGTGGCGCCCACCATGATCACGTCGGGCTTGGCCTGCGCCATGCGCCGGATCTGGTCGGTGGCGTTGACCGGGTTGTCGTCGACCCATTGCTGGTCGGCGATGACGAAGCGGTCCGGATAGGTGGCGGCGAGTTTTACGACGCCCTTGACCTGGTCCTCGTAGCCGGCGCGGCCCTGGGTACTCACGGTGCCGATGCGCAACGGCCGCTTGTCGCCGAGGTTCTGTTGCAGGTGGCCGAACAGCGCCGCGAACTCGTGGCTGTAGGTCGGGCGGAACGAGTAGTGCCAGCCGTTCGGCGCCCACACCAGGCCGACCATTGCGGTCGGCATCACCATCGGGATCTTGTCGTCGGGCAGGCGCTTCATCAGGCCGACCAGGTCGGGCGTGCCCATGCCGAGATGCATCACCGGCTTGTCGGAGGCGACGATGCTCGGCCAGGTGCGCGCTACCACGCTGGTGTCGTAGCGCGAATCGTGGACCTTCAGGTCGACCTTGAGACCGAGCTCTTTTCCGCGCGTCTCGTTCCACCAGGCCGCCATGGCGCGGTGGCCGCTGTGCCAGCTCGGCATCACGTCGGCGAACGGACCGGAAAAATCCACCGAGGTGCTGAAATTGTAGACCGTCTGCGCCGCCGCCTCGTGCGCCGCGAGCGCCGCGCCGAGCGCGCAGGCGATGGCGAGGACATTTCGGTATCTCATGGCGTTTCTCCCTCGTGTGGTTTTCGCTGTTTTGATGCCGTCGGCTATCCGTGCGGGTAGGGCCAGATGCGATAGGCCGCCTTGAGGATGCTCCAGCGGTGCGCCAGCCCATAGGGCTCGTAGATCAGCGTGAGGATGATCACGGCGCCGAGCATCACGTTGGTGCCGGCGAAGATGAAGCCGCCCGACAGGCCGAGATCGGCGGAGAGCACGGCGCCGCCGGCGAGGTGCATCAGCTCCTGCAGGCAGGACATGAAGATCGTGCCGAGAATGGCGCCGAGCGGGGTGAGGACGCCGCCGACCAGCAGCATGGCGAGATACCAGATCGACTGCCACAGCGTGAACTGCTCGGTGGTGACGTAGCGCATGTAGTAGGCGTAGAGCCCGCCCGCGACGCCGGCGAACAGGGCGCCGGCAAAGAAGGCCAGCACCTTGTAGCGCAGCGGATCGATGCCGAGCACGCCCGCGGCGACGTCATTGTCGCGCAGCGCCCGGAAGGCACGGCCAATCCGGGTGCGATGCAGGTTGAACGCGAAGGTGGCGAATATGAGCATCGCGATCAGGGTGAGATGGTACATCGCGACCGGTGAGCCAAGCGCCGCGCCGAGGAGTCGCGGTGTCTCGACGGAAAGCCCGCTCGACCCGCCGAGCCAGGCGTCGGGCAGCCGGATCACCACGATCGGAAACATGATCTGGGCGGCAAACGTGGTGAGCGCCAGATAGAATCCCTTGACCCGCACCGCCGGCAGCCCGAACAGCACGCCGACGAGCGCCGCCGCGAGGCCGGCGAGCGGGATCGCCAGGAAGAACGGCACGTCGAGGCTCGACAGCTTTGCCGCCGCGAAGGCGCCGACCCCGACGAAGGCTGACTGCCCGAGATTGATCTGGCCCGCCATGCCGGTCGTCACCTGCAGGCCGAGCACCGCGATCATCGTGATGAACACGATGGTGGCGAAACCGATCAGATAGCTCGACGCGAGCATCGGCAGCGCCAGCAGTACTGCCACCAGGACACAGAGCCAGACGCGCTGCGGCGCGGTGCGCAGATAGGCCGCCTCCTGGTCGTGCCGGGTGAAGTAGACGCCGGACGGCAGCATGTTAGAGCCTTTCGATGGTCTTCCAGCCGAACAGGCCCTGCGGCCTCACCAGCAGCACGCCGATCATCAGCAGGAACGGCAGGATTTTTGCCGTCATCCCGTTGGTCAGCGGATCCAGATAGGCGGAGGCGAGCGCCTCGCCGACGCCGACGATGACGCCGGCCAATGGGGCGCCGCGCACCGATTCCAGCCCGCCGAGCAGCGCCACCGGCAACGCGACGATGCCGATCTCGGCGGCCGAGAGGCCGAGCAGCCGCCCCGACAGCAGCGCCATCGCGGCAAGCGTGGCGATCAGGCTGCCGAGCATCCAGGCGATCCGCGACGCGCGCTCGATCGAGATGCCCATGGAGAGCGCCGTATAGTGATCCTCGGCGACCGCGGCGAGGCGCAGCCCCTCGCGGGTATGCAGGAAGAACCAGTGCAGCAGCTCGGTGAGCATGAGCGTCAGCACGCCGCCGACCAGCAGGGTGGCGTTGACCGAGAACGGCCCGAACCGCCAGGCGCCCGCCGGGAATATTTGCGGGAACGCCCGGGTCTCGGCGCCCCAGATCGCCTGGGCGGCGCCCTGCAGCAGGATCATCAGCGCAATGCTCGCCATCACGACGGTGAACCCAGAGCGCCCGATCAGGGGCCGGAATACGATGCGCTCGAGGGCAAGCCCGACGATGGCGCTGCCGGCAAAGCCGAGCGGCAAAGCGAGCAGCAGCGGCAGGCGCAGCGTCGCGGTCGCGCTCCACAGGATGAGCGCCCCGATCACCAGGACCTGCCCCTGGGCGAGATTAAGGATGCGGGCCGAGCGATAGATCACGATGAACGACAGCGCCACCAGCCCGTAGACCAGCCCGGTCAGCACGCCGTTGAGGACGACCTGGACGACCTCGGTCATGCGGCGTCCTCGAGGTCGTTGACGGCGACGTGGGCTACGATCTCGCGCGCCTCGCCGTCGCGATAGCGCACGCTGATGCGCGCCTCGCAGCCCGCGGACCCGTCGTAGAGCGCCGCGACGATGTGGCGGAAATTCCGGTCGATCTGGTCGCGCCGGAGCTTTCGCGAGCGGGTGAGCTCGGCCTCGTCGGGATCGAGCTCCTTGGGCAACGTGGCGAAGCGGCGCACCCGGGCGGGCTCCTCGAGCAGTGCGTTGACGCGGCCGATCTCGGCGCCGATCCGGTTTCGGATCTCGGCGAGCTGGCTCAGCTCGGCGAAAGTGCCGAAGGCGAGCCCGCGTCGTTCGGCGAAGCGGCCGGATATGCCGGCATCGATGTTGACCAGCGCGGTGACGAAAGGGTGGCGCTCGTCGCCGATCACCATGGCGTCGCGGATGAACGGCGAGGCGCGCAGGTGGTTCTCGATGAACTGCGGCGGATATTTTTGGCCGCCGGACAGCGTGCGCAGATCCTTCAGGCGATCGAGAAAGATGAGCTGGCCGTCGGCGTTGACGGTGACGGCATCACCCGATCTCAGCCCCTCCGCGTCGCGGAGCTCGGCGGTCGCGTCATCGTTGCGCCAATATCCGGCAAAATGCGCCCCGCCAGCCACCAGAAGCTCGCCTTGCGCGGAGAACGCGATCTCGATTGGCTCACCGATGGTCGGATCGGTCGCAAACAACTCGCCCATGGTCGCCGGGTCGCGACGTCCGCTCCAGTGGGCGGCGATGAGCCCGATCTCGGTCGATCCGTAGAGATTGCTCAGGGGAACGCCGAGCGCGCGAAACAGGCGAAAAACCTCCGCCGACATCCCGGCGCCGCCGCTCAGCGCCGCGCGGGTGTGCTTGAGCCCAAGATTGTCGCGGATGGCGCGGAGCATGAGCCATTCGGCGACCAGGGTGACGAGCCGGCCTCCGGGACCGTCGCCGTCGCCGGCCGGCCGCCGCCGGGCGATAGCCCAGTCGTAGAGCCTCTTGCGCCACGGCGCCGCGTCGAGCATGTGCGACTGCACCTCGGAGGCCATCATCTCCCATTGCCGCGGCGTGAACAGCAGCAGCTCCGGCCCGAGCTCGCGCAGGTCGCTGCGCACCGTCTCGGGCTTCTCGGCGAAATTGACGGTCAACGGCGCGAGCAGGCCGAGCGCCAACCCGATCATCTGCTCGGCGGCCCAGGCCGGCGAGATATAGGAGAGATAGTCGGCGCGCTCGCGCAGCCGGAACGCCGCCATCACCCGGTAGGCGTTGTCAATGAGGTAGCGGTGCGACAGCATCACGCCCTTCGGGCGGCCGGTGGTGCCCGACGTGTAGCAGATGACCGCAATGCGCTCCGCGCCGACGCCGGCGACCGCCGCGGGAAACCGGGCCGGGTCGGCGTCGTCCGCCGCCGCGCCGCGCCGCGAAAGCTCGTCGAGCGGGATGAGCCACGCATGGTCGTAGTCGCCGAGCCCGCGCGGGTCGGCATAGACCACCCGTTCGAGCGCCGGCAGCCGGTCGCGCGCCGCCATCGCCTTGTCGACCTGCTCCTGGTCCTCGGCGAACAGGATTTTGGCGCCGCTGTGGTCGACCAGGTAGGCCAGCTCGTCGGCGCCGACGTCCGGATAGAGGCACACGATGCGGGCGCCCCAGCACAGCGCCGCATATTCGATCCAGTAGAGCTCGACGATGTTCTCGCCGATCGCGGCGATCGTATCGCCGTCGCGGATCCCGACCTCGCCGAGGCCGCAGGCGATGGCGCGGACCTTGCGCTCGACCTCGCTCCACGAATAGCTGCGCCACACCCCGTGCCGCTTGGCCCGCATGGCCGGCGCATCGCCGCCCTCGGCCGCGCGGTTGCGGAACAGCTGCGCCAGGCTGCGCCCGCGCGCGGTGCGCGGGTCGTCGCCGAGCGCGCCTGAAAAGCGTCGGCTCATGCGTCCTGCCCCAGATAGGCGGCAATCACCCGCGCATCGGCGCGGATCGCCTGCGGCGCGCCTTCGGCGATGACGCTGCCCCAATCCATCACGACGATGCGGTCGGAGATGTCCATCACGACCTCCATGTCGTGCTCGACCAGAATCACCGGAATGCGTCGGCCGTCACGGATGTCGAGGATGAATCGTGCGAGATCGCCCTTCTCCTCGGCGTTCATGCCGGCCATCGGCTCGTCGAGGATCAGGAGTTCTTGGCTCCAGCGCCAACGCGCGGCCGAGATCGGTGCGTTTGCGCAGGCCATAGGCGAGCTCGCCCACCGGCATGTGGCGCAGCTCCTCGAGCTCGAGGAATTCGACGATCTCCTCGGCCCGGTCGGCGAATTCCGCCTCCTCGCGGCGCGCCGCGGGCCAATAGGCGAGCGCGCCGAACAGGCCGGTGCGCATGCGATGATGGAAGCCGGTGAGAATGTTTTCGCGCACCGTCATCGACTCGTAGGTCTGCAGGCCCTGGAATGTGCGCGCCAGCCCCAGCGCGGCGCGCGCCGGCGCGCGGAGCCCGGTGATGTCAAGGCCGGCGAAGGCGATCGAGCCCGCGCGCGGCCGGTAGAATCCGGAGAGACAGTTGAGCAGGCTGCTCTTGCCGGCGCCGTTCGGCCCGATCACCGAGAGGATTTCCGTTCCGGTCACTTCGAGCGACACCCCCGACAGCGCGCGCACCGCGCCAAACGCCAAGTGGAGATCGCGGGCTTCGAGAACGGGGGCGCCCATCACTGTCGCGTTTCAGGCGGTCGCGGCGGCGATCCGGCCGCGATCAGAAGCTGACATCGAGGCCGAGCTCGCGGGCGATCAGCAGCAGCTGAATCTGGCTCGAGCCGTCGCCGATGGTGCACACGCGGTTGTCGCGGTAGTAGCGCGAGACCGGGCAATCATCCATGAAGCCGAAGCCGCCATGGACCTGGATGGCGAGATCCGCGCATTCCGAGCCGATTTCGGTGGCGTAGTATTTGGCGGTGGCGAGCTCTTTCAGCGCCACCTCGCCGCGGTCGACCAGCCAGGCCGCCTTGTAGACGAGCAGCCGCGCCGCATCGACGCGCACCGAGATGCGCGCCACCATGTCCTGGACCAGTTGCAGCCGCCCGAGCGGGCCGCCGAAAGCTTTTCGCTCCTTGGCATAGGCGACCGCATGGTCGAGGCTCGCCTGGGCGAGACCGAGCGAGCAGGTCGCGAGAAACAGCCGGGCCTGTTGATAGCCGCGATGCAGGATGATGCGGCCCTTGTCCACCTCGCCGACCACCTCGTCGTCGCCGAGCCGGCAGTCGTCGAAGAACAGCGGATGGGTGTCGGACGAGCGCCAGCCCATCTTGCGGTACGCCTCGCCGACCGCAAACCCTGTGGTCTTCGCCGGCACCGCGAACAGGGTGAATGACTTGCGCGCAGCCTCCCGCGGGCTGGTCACCGCCAGCACCAGCGCGAACGAGGTGATTTCGGTCCCCGAATTGGTGATGAAGGCTTTTTGGCCGTTCATCACCCAGCCGCCGCCGGGTGAGCGCCGTGCCGTGGTCTTGAAGCCCGCGGTGTCCGACCCCGCATCGGGCTCGGTTCCCGCGATCGCGCAGACCGTCCTGCCGGCGACGATGTCGGGCAGGAACCGCTCCTTCTGGGGTTCCGTGCCAAAACGGCCGAGCGTCAGCCCGGTTGCCATGCTGACCATGGCGCTGACTGCGAGAGCCTGGTCGGCGCGGGCGACCTCCTCGATCGCCAGCACCGCGTCGAGCGCGCCGAGCCCGAGCCCGCCCCATTTCGGGTCGAACGGGATGGCGGTGACGCCCATCTCGCCGAGCTTGTGATAGAGCTCGACCGGAAATCGTGCCTCGCGATCGAGCGCCTGGGCGCGCGGAGCGATCTCCTGGCGGGCGAATTCCGCGATGGTCTCCTGAAGCTTTCTCTGGTCTTCGCTCAGCAGGAAATCCAAGAGGCACCTCGTATCGGCGTTTCCCGAAAAATCCGGTCGCGGCGCAAAAGGGCGCCGGCCGGTCCGCTCTTGGTTGCGCGCATGATGCGGTTGCGCGCGACGATATCAGATCGATTTCGACTGACAAGTAATATTACTAACCAGCCGGTTAGGAGACATACGGATCGTTCAATTGGCCGCTGTGGGCGGCCCGACATTCGCACCCGCCGGGAACTTCATTGTGATCGCCCGGGATCGCACCGCGATTGACGCGTCGATCCCGCCCGCTAGGTTTTTAGGCCGCATTGCCCGCAACGCGGGCCGCCGGCATCCTCGGCGCGGCCGAGGAGTTTTGGGCAACCGGGAATTTTTGGGCAATGGGCGGAAAAGCGGTATGATCGGGAATCGCCCGTTCGGCCCCCCACCGCTCGACTGACCAGCGGTTTCGGAACATCGGCACGGTCTTAAACCGCGCTATGAGGAGCGCAGCCATGACGCTTTATCGAGGTCGGCGCGTTTTTGGCGAGCCCAAGGAGGCGGCTCCCCTGAACTGGCGGCGCGGATTTTTCCGGCTGTGGATCCTGTTTTCCGCCTCGTGGATCATGGGGTGGCTCATCTATCTGATCGCCGCTGCGATTCGCGAGGGAATGCGCTCGCCCGGTGATCTGATGGCGGCCCCCGTCCTGCTGTTGGGGCCGCCCGTGGCCCTGTTCATTTTCGGCCTGGCGACCGCCTGGGCGTTCAAGGGTTTTACCCTCGAGGACAGCCCGCCGAGCAACGATCCGTAACGGATACCGGTTCACCGGTACGAACAGGCGCGCCCTGCCGCGCCCGATCCGCTACGTCAGCCGCGATCTCCGATTGACGGCATCGGCCTGGTTGCGCACCATCGCGGCAACGCTTGCGTCAAGGCAAGCCTCGGGGAGGGACAGGCCATGCGGGTCACGCGCCGTGATTTTCTCGTCCAAGCGTCGGCGGCAGCGCTTGCCGCGAGTACCGGGCCGGCGCGCGCCGCCATGGGGCCGGCGGACAAGTTCGATCTCCTGGTCAAGGGCGGGGACGTGCTCGATCCGAGCCAGGGGCTGCGCGGCAAGCGCGACATCGGCATCCGCTATGGGCTGGTCGAGGCGCTCGAGGCCGACATCCCGGCCGACCGGGCGCTGCGCGTGCTCGACGCCGGCGGCAAGCTGGTGACGCCGGGCCTCGTCGATCTGCATACCCACGTCTATCCCTACGGATCCGCTATCGGCATTCCGGCCGACGAGCTGGTCGCCTACCAGGGCACGACAACCTGCGTCTCGGCGGGCGACGCCGGCGCCAACAATTTCGCCGCCTTCCGCCGGCACATCGTGGCGCAGACCCGCACCCGGCTCTACGCCTTCGTGCACATCGCCAATGTCGGCCTCACCCCGTTCCCGGTCGCCGAGCTCTACAACATCGATTTCGCCCAGGTCGACGCCTGCGCCAAGGCGGTGGCCGAGAATGCCGACATGGTGATCGGCGTCAAGGTGCGCATGTCGGAGAACGTGATCGCCCGGCACGGCACCGAGCCGCTCAAGCGCGCCATCATGGCCTGCGAGAAGGCCGGCACCGGCGCAAAGATCATGTGCCATATCGGCGGCGTCGAGACCAAGGAGCTGATGAGCCAGATCCTCGACCTGCTGCGTCCGCGCGACGTCCTCACCCACTCCTATTCGGGGGCGCCGAACATCGCCGGGGCCTTCACCAACATCGTGCAGGACGGAAAGCTGCTGCCCGCCGCGCTGGCCGCCAAGCAGCGCGGCGTCGTCTTCGACGTCGGCCATGGCGGCGGCAGCTTCGACTACACGGTCGCCGAAGCTGCGATCGCCCAGGGCTGCCCGCCCGATACGATCTCCTCGGACATTCACGTGTTCTCCGGCAACTCGCCCGGCATGCCGTATCTGACCTGGGTGATGAGCAAGTTTTTAGGGCTCGGCTACACGCTCGAGCAGGTCGTCGCCATGGCGACCGTCAATCCGGCCAAGGTGATCGACCGCATGCCAAAACTCGGCACGCTGCAGATCGGGGCGCCCGCCGATGTGTCGGTCCTGGAGTTCGTCGAGGCTCCGGTGAGCTTCGTCGATACCCGCGACAACAAGCGCAGCGGCCGCGCCTATCTCAAGCCGGTGCATACGGTGACCGCGGGCGTGCCGTTCGGCCGGCCGTACCATTCGCCGTTCGCGGTGAGGTGAGGCCCGACGTCCCGGCGGTCAAACGCACATCATCTCGATATCAACTCCGGATCGACAATGGCGCTGTGGCAGCCTCGCCGGCGCACCGCCCTCCTGCGTGCGCAACATATCGTGCGCGAGACAGCTCCGCGGATTTCTTGAACAGCAAACGATCAGCGTTCTCGACCACGGTCACCCGCCATTCGCCGAGGCGCGCCGCAACGGCGCCAATGACGATGTTGGCCGCGCGCGGATCGGCATGCTCATCCACGGTGATGATCGCCCGCGCGGCATGCTTCGTCTGCGCAAGGATGTCGGCCAATATCGGCGCGCTGACGGCCTTCACGCGCCAATGCCTCACGTAACCCGCATCCGCCTCAGGAGGAGATAGCCGGAGGACTTCCTGCTCCGCGGGTGCCCACTGTCCGAGCGACACCCAAATTGTCCGGAACCCGCCAGTCTCGCACGGCTGACCGTCCACCGGCAACAGCTCCTCCGCGCCGATGGCCGTCAGGATCGCCCTGGCGGCATGTATCGACGCGGAATCGGCCGGCCACATTTCCATATCGAGTATCTGACGCTCCCTGACGGATGCGGGCAGCAGCTCGAGGCGAACTCGCTGGATCATCAAGGGAACGATTGCAACACCTCTGTCGAGAGCGAATTTGAGCTCGATGCTGGTCCAGGCGCTCTCGACGCTCAGCGGCGACAGGCAGAAGATCATGGCGTCGGCATCAGCGAGGGCGGCCTCTATGGCGTTCCGCCAACGTTCACCTGGTTTCAGGTTGTCGATATCGATCCACGTCTCGAGCCCGGCTCGGCGAAGCGCAGATACGACAGACAGGACATGGATGAGATCCGCCCGCGAGTATGAGACAAAGACCCTGGGCATGCTGGTCCGTCGCGAGTGGCCTCGCTCGCCGGAAGGCCATGTCGGCTTGGCATACGGCACGCTGCTTCCCGCTCGCCTGAGATCAGAAACGTCGCATCGCGCGTCATGAGATCGCGCGACGTGCTCTGCACGTGGTTCGCGGTGGAAAAAGCGCACGCTGCATGATATTCAACCGCAACGGCGATGTTGATGTCAACTGAGGCCAGCCGATGAAGATATCAATGATGGATTCCGGCGCCTTCGACTTCGGCGGACGGCAGTTTGCCGACCTGGGAATGGTGCCCGGCGCGCTGCGCGCCCAAAAGACCTCGGTCGTGGAGGCTCTGCAGGTCGCCGAATTGTTCGAGCTCGTTCAGCAGAATGGACGAGTGCAGGTCGGGAATGCCGGGGATTGGATCCTGCAGGGGGCGGCGGGTGACGTCTACGTGGTGAGAGACGAGGTGTTTCAGGCAACGTACGTTCCAGCCGGCAAGTGATGCTCGGCGCCGCCGGCCGGCGGGTCGCGGACGTCTGGCCGTTCCTTCACCATCATCCGTCAACCGCTGCACCTGCGGTACGCAGCCGCCCGAGCCCGAGGCTCACCAGCGCGGCGATGTCGCTCGGGCGGTGCGAGGCGGCAAGCCGGCGATTCTCCTCCTCGGTGAGACCGTTGCGCAGTCCACCCCACGCCGGCGCCGCGGCCCGGTCGGCGAGGCGTCGGCGGCCGTCGATCCACCGCGGGTCATCCTGCGGCGCGTCGGGCGCGGGCGGGAGCCAGGCGCCATCATCGACGCCCAGCGCGTGGGCGATGTCGGCGGTGACGCCGCCGAAGCCGCCGGCGAGGAACAGCGGCTGGCTGCTGTCGAGTGCGATCAGCGCCTCCTCCATCAGCCCGGAAATCTCGCCCTGGAAACCGCGGCGCTTGCCGCCGAGCAGGACGCGGCCGCTGATCTGCGTGCCCATGTAGCGGCGCATGCTGGTGAGCGCGCGGCGGCGCAGGTCGGCGTCGTCGACGGCCAGCGCCGCTTCCTCCCGGTCGTGGGCCGGGTCGACCTCGCGGCCGTCCGGATCGAGGCAGACGATGCGGCCCAGCAGGCCGAGATCCTCCGCGCGGGCTTGCAACTCGGCCAGGGTCAGCCTCCGGTGCTCCTGCCAGGCGAGGCAGATCAGCAGCGGGGAGTCGCGGCGGCCGTATTTCTCCAGCTCCTGCACCAGGAACGTGGTGTAGCCGTCGGGCCGCAAATGGCCGCCATAGGCGAGCGTGCCGCCCGAGACCAGCACGCAGCGCGCGATCTCGGCGAGCGCCAGACGGAAATGAACCTCCAGGAGGCCGAGCCGCGCAAGATCCGCGCTTTCCGACACCGAGATGCCGATTCGCACCCCGCGCAGAGCTTGTCCGGGCAGCAGCGTGGACACGACAGCGATCTCCTCAGCCACCGCGCGCCGCAAGCAGGCGCGGCGTCATGATGTCGACTGCTGTGAGGCCGCTCAGCCGGGCGATCTCGTCGAGCACCCGCCGTTCCTCGGGGCCAAGCGGGGGATCGGGATGCAGCACCCGCGGCGTCGCGCCTGGCGCCCGCTGGTCGGCAGGCAGCGTCGCCAGAAACTGCGCAAACGTCGCCGGCTCCGGCGCATGAGGGGCCCACCACGCGACGTTGTGCTCGCGCTGAGCGGTCGCGAGGCGCTCCTGACGCTGCCACAGGGCGCGCTTCAGGCTCTCGTCGACCAGGACATTGAGGCCGCGGAGAATGTCGGCGTCGCACCAGCCGTCGGCATCGCGGCGCAGCACCACCCGCGGCACGTGATCCATCAGGAACGAGCCGCGCTGGTCGCCGCGATCGAGCGCGTCAACCATCACCACCGGAAGCCCGGCGCGCTTGGCGATCAGAACCTCGCGCTGGCACCACTCGCGGCTTGAGTAGAGATCGGTGCGCAGCGCCAGCAGGGCGCTGGACTTGGCGTTCTCGCGCAGCGCTGCATCCCAGTCTTGACCAGGCTGCAGGTCGTTGGCGTCGAAGAATGTCTTGAGCCGCGTCTCGCCGATGATCCGGCGGACCCGCGCGATCAGGTCGATGACGCCGTCTTCGTCGGCGCCGGCTCGCTTGGTGTGGCTGATGAACACGGTGAGCTGCAGGCGACCGGCGAGCTGGGCAATGGCTTGGGCGACGTCGCGGCAGCGCAACGCGGCCTCCGGCTCGTCGGGTGCGCTGGCGTCGCGTTCGGCGATGCGCTGGATGCCATGGAGGATGCGACCGAGCGCGGTCTGGTCGGTGGCTTTCGGGCTGATCGACAGCGGCAGAACGCAGACCCGGTCGGGATGATCGAGCCGTGCCTGCGCGATCGCCGAGACGTAGCCGCGCCACGGTCCCGCCTCCTGCTCGACGGCGCGGGCGAGCGCCATGCCGAGCACCGGGACGATCGCGGTGATCTCGGCCTGGGCGACGCCATTGGGCGGGCCGGCGCCCGGCAACGGGATCGGTCGCGGCGCATCGGCGGCGGAACGCCAACCCGCCGAGCGCACGTAGATCTCCACGGCGCCGCCGATCAGGCCGGAAAACAGCGTGCCGTGAAAATGCTGAACGAAGTCCCCGGCGGCCGCTGCTCCCGAAGCATCGCCGGGATGCCACACCACGTAGATCTCGAGGACAGGAGGCAGCATGGATGAACTCCTCGGTCGAGCCGGATCATCGGCGACCTCGACGCGATGCGGGCATCCTGCGCCTGTTCGAGCTCGGCCTCGATCTCGCCGATCCATGCGACGTCACGGCACCGCCCGGAACGCACGTCCCTGATCAGGCGCAGGCTCCGAGTTCCCGCGCACGCGATAATCGAAGCCTACCCGACCGCGGCCGGTGATGCCAGTCTTGGTTGTTTGGCTCCGGTAGATTGTGGCGATGCCGGCCGATCGACGATCGTGGACCCGGGATTCCATCCACGGGCTCTCCGGCAACTCGCCCGGCATGCCGTACCTTACCTGGGCGGTGAGGCGGACGCGGCGGTCGGCACGCGGCCCACCCGGCGACAGGTTGCGCTGGAGCAAAGACGGCCCCGCGCGCGCGGTGCTATTGCTCCCGACGAATCCACGAAGGGAGCACCACGATGGCTATCCCACGGCTGCGGGCCTATGGCGGCCCCGCAATCCTGTCGTATGGATTCCGGCCGTTCTTCCTGCTCGGCTCGATCTATGCCGGGCTCGCCGTGCTGGTTTGGCTGCCGGTGTTCTACGGCCAGCTCAAGGTCGCGACCGCCTTTGCGCCGCGCGACTGGCACGTCCACGAGATGATGTTCGGCTACATCGCCGCGGTGGTCACCGGTTTCCTGCTGACCGCCATTCCCAACTGGACCGGACGCCTGCCGATCCAGGGCACTCCGCTCCTCCTGCTGGTCGCGACCTGGGCCGCCGGCCGCGTGGCGGTGACGATCTCTGCCGTCATCGGCTGGCTGCCGGCGGCGCTCGTCGACGTGTCCTTCCTGCTGCTCGTGGCCGCCGCGGCCGCGCGCGAGATCGCGGCGGGGAAGAACTGGGGCAATCTGAAGGTTCTCATGATCCTCGCGGTCTTGATCGCCGCCAATGTGGCCTTTCACCTCGAGGCGCATGTCGGCGGCGTCGCCGAATATGCGACGCGTCTCGGGCTTGGCGCCGTCATCATGCTGCTGATGATCATCGGCGGCCGCATCGTGCCGAGCTTCACCCGCAACTATCTGGCGCGGCAGGGCCCGGGGCGGCTGCCGGTGCCGTTCGGCCGGTTCGACGCCGCGAGTCTGGCGCTCAGCGCGGCGACGCTGGTCCTGTGGGTCGGGCTGCCGTCGACGCCCCTGACCGCGATCGCGCTCCTTGCGGCCGGCCTCGTTCAGGCGGCGCGACTCGCCCGCTGGGCCGGCGACCGCACCTGTCGCGACCGCTTGGTGCTCGTGCTGCATCTCGCCTACGCGTTCATCCCCGTAGGCTTCGTCCTGTCCGGCCTCGGCGCTCTCGGCGTGGTGCTGCCGAGCGCCGGCATCCACGCCTGGACCGCGGGCGCTGTCGGCACGATGACGCTCGCCGTGATGAGCCGCGCGACGCTCGGACATACCGGGCGGGCGCTCGCCGCCTCGCTGGCGACCCAGGCGATCTATGCGGGCGTCCTCGTTGCGGCGCTCGTCCGCATCTGTGCGGCGCTCGAGCCGCAATGGAGCGAGCCGCTGCTCCACGTCGGGGCATTCTGCTGGGCCGCGGCCTTTCTCGGTTTCGCCGCGATCCATGCGCCGATGCTGCTGGCGCCCCGGCTCCAGGCGGCGTCGTAGACTCCGAGGAAGCGCCCGGCGGTCCTTGGTCCACGGGCTCGCCTGCCGACGGGCTCGTCTTGCGGCCCCGGGGAGCCGACGCTATAAGACCGCCCTCATGTCGGAGTGTAGCGCAGTCTGGTAGCGCACCTCGTTCGGGACGAGGGGGTCGCAGGTTCAAATCCTGCCACTCCGACCACTACTTAGCCGATTTTCCGATCGTCGTGCCGGCACCGGCCAAACCGCCGGGATCCGGCCGGGCCGCCGGACGTTGATCGCACGCCACCGCGCCGCTATCGTCCGCCGCGATCGACGCGGTGCTTCGGTGGGGCGTAGCCAAGCGGTAAGGCAGCGGATTTTGATTCCGCCATTCCCTGGTTCGAATCCAGGCGCCCCAGCCAGCCAAGTCATTGTTTTTGCACATTTTGATTGTTTTGCGGGAAGGCGCCGCGAACAGGGGGGCATTGGTGGCGCGTCTGCGTGTCGCAAAGCAGAGGCCGAAGGCCCGGGTTTCGGCGTCTGTCTCTGCGGGCCAATTCCGGCGTCTCGTTTTCAGGAGCAGATCGCTGAGCAAGTGACGCTGAGGGGCGATCACGCGGCGTTGCAATGAGGCTGATGCCGCCGTGTTGCGGCTGTCGTCGGAAGCGGCAGCGAGCCGGAACGCCAAGAAGCGCGTGTTCGTCACGTCGAATGCAGACGTCGTCTCGATGTCCTCGGCGGCGCCGGAGCGTCGAATGAACACCATTCATTCCGGGCTCGGATCACGATGGACTGCAGTGGACCGTGAGCCCATCTCTTCGTGGGCAACTGAACGAACGTCCATGCGGACCGCGGCGGCGGCGCGAACCGCCACTGAAAGAATGCTTTGCGCCGTCGGACGCAGGGCATGGAACTGCCAGTGACCCGATTCGTGGGCGAGAGCGGAGCCGAACGCGATGCGGATGGGCGAGAGATGAACTGCGAACTGGTCGAGCGGTTGACCGAGACCCATGCCGGCGGCTTTGACGTAGGCTTCCTTCAACGTCCAAATCGCGAAGAAGACATCATGCCGCGTCTGCGGCGGCGCGGCGCGGATCCGCTCGACCTCGTCGGGCGAGAAATGCGATTCGGCAATGTCGAGATCGAAATTGGCGCGCAACGTGGTCTCGACGTCGATCCCGATCGGATGGTCGAGCGTGGCGGCGCAGCCGACGATGCTCCGCGTATGCGAGAGATTGAACTCCAACCGGGAGTGCCCGAAGTCGGGATGGATGGCGGGCTTCCCGTGCGGACCACGCACGAAGCGCAGGTCTGCCGACGCAATGCCGGTAAAGCGCGACAGCATGGTGCGCGTCAGGGCATGAGCAGCGATATATTGGCGCCGGTCCACCTCCTGAACGAAACGGGACGCGGCCGCGCGCTCGGTGTCGTCCAGCAGTCGGTACCAGTCGGGCCACACCGCCGGCGGCACCGGCTCGAGCACCATATACCAGATGTGAGCCACATCGGGATGGAGGCCCGGGGAACTATGCTGGCGCATGTTGCAACACCACTGACCTGCCTTCGCCCCGAGGCCGCAGCGCCGCGAGTCGCCGCGGCAATGCCATGATCGCCAACGCCGGATCAGCTCCGCAAGTGGACGCTATCCCTCTGCGTGGATAAACCGCAAACCTTCCGGTTTGCATGTCTTGCGTCGACGCTTTCGCCGCAGCCCGATCGACGGTGCGTGTGCCTGCGACACGCGCGGAATCGAGGTCGACAAGTCGGGACATTTGGGCTAGCTTTCTCAAATATATTTCTCCAGAGGTCTGAAACGGATTTTGATCATGGTGCAGGAAACGACTGGAGCGGATACCGGGCAGACGACAGAGGCGCATCGCGGCGAATTGGCCGAGCAGTTGGTCAGTCGATATTCAGCATGGTCTGCGGCCGCAGGAGTCATCCCCTTTCCGATTGTCGACGTGATTTGCATCGGCGGGCTTCAGCTGCAGATGCTCCGTCGGATTGCGGAAATTTATGGTGTTCCGTTTTCCGAGAACCGCGGCAAGTCGGTCCTCGCCAGCCTGATCGGCGCGGTCATTCCCGCAAGTGCCGCGACGACGGCGATGGTTGGAGTGTCGAGTGCCTTGAAGTTTGTCCCGGTGCTCGGAACGACCGTGGCGGCCCTGACGATGCCGGCCATGTCTGCCGGCTCGACATACATTGTCGGCAAGGTGTTCATCCAGCACTTCGCGTCGGGAGGCACGCTCCTCGATTTCAACCCCGGCGACTATCGGGAGTTCATCAAGAAAGCCCACCCGAAGTCGAGCGCCGAACCGGCGGATGCGGCTGTTCAGCCTGAGCCGGTTTCGTCCAAGAAAGCGGCGGCGCCGACCAGCGCTTGATCTGATGGGGGGTACTGCCAATGCCTCTCCGTGGTTCGTCGGGCGGCGTCGGCCGGGACGGCCGAGCCTGAGACTGTTCTGTTTGCCCTATGCGGGAGGCGGTGCGGCGATCTATCGGCAATGGCCCGCCGAATTCCCTGCCGCCACCGAGGTGTGGGCGGTTCAATTGCCCGGCCGCGAGCAGCGGTTCGGCGAGCCGCCGTTGACGGAGACGACGCACGCGGCGGCGAGTCTTGCGACGGCTCTGGTCCCGTTTCTCGAGGAGCCATTCGCCTTCTTCGGACACAGCATGGGGGCGGCGATCGCCTACGAGACGGCGCGGATCGTCGCGCAAAGGCACCACCGTGCAGCCGCCTGCCTCATGGTGTCCGGCCGCCGCGCGCCGCATTTGCCGGCCCGCAAGCCCCCGGTGCACGGGCTGCCCGACGAAGATTTCCTGGCGGAGCTCAGGCGGCTGGACGGCACGCCTGCGGGTGTGCTGGAACACGAAGAGCTGATGCAGCTCATGCTGCCGACGCTGCGCGGTGATTTCCAGCTCGCGGAGACCTATCAGGCGCCTGGCCCGGTTGCCCTGACCTGTCCGGTGATCGCCTTTGGCGGCACCGACGATCCCGAGGTCGACCGCAGCGAGCTGGAGGCATGGCGCCAGATCAGCAACGGAGACTTTCGTCTCCATATGATCGAGGGAGGCCATTTCTTCGTCAATTCAGAACGGGGCCGGCTCATCGGGCTGGTGCGGTCCGAGCTTTCGCGCTGGACGGGATGAGGACCGGGGCCGATTGGCGGCAATACGCTACCGGGCGCTCATTCCCGAGGGGCCAAATTCCCGAACAGGACCGGAGCGGCTCAGCGTTGCCGTCTCAATCGCATTATCTGCGGGGTATCTTCATGTCGAGCGCGGTCCCGCCGCTCTCGAAATGGTCGACAAAAATCTGGCCGATGGTCCGGGTGCAGGCGGCCGCCGCGATCGACGAGACGGCCAGGCTCACGATATTGATGCCGGGCACCCCGCGCGTGACCGTGGACGTCAACAGCGCCGCGAGCCCGGAAGGAGCGGCGCCCCCCATGATGGCGATCACGATGGTGCGGGCGCTGTGATGGTCGAACGGTACGCGATAGTGATCGCTGAGAAGTCTCACCATCCGCAGGACGATGGCGGTGATGCCGGCAACATCGAGGATCGGTAGCGGGATCAGGCCGCCCACGGCCGAATAGGCGGCATGTCGTTCGACGATCGCCCGAGCCTTCGTGCGCCGCAGGATGGCATCGGGGCCGGCGGGTTTCGGCAGCGGCTCGATCCCGGGATCGACTGCCGCAATTTGCACGACTGCGTTCGGCGCGGTTGACCCGTGGTGACCGTCGGTCGGGTCGCGATCCCCGGCATCGTCCGGCACGATGGTACCGCGCGATGTCGACCGCGCGGCGCGCGCCGCCGCCTCGCGCACCTCGATCACGCCGGGATCGGCAGTGCTGCAACTCATGTCTGCCATCGTCCGTCCGATGACCTTGGGAAGCTTCCTGCTCATGCGCTTGCCGCAGCCTTGAATTCGAGGATGGCGTCGATCTCCTTGGCGATGGTGGCGATATCGCGCGCCGCGGCGCCCGCCCGATCGATCAGGCTCGGCGTGGCGCCGTAGAGTCCCGCCTCGGGGTAGGCGACACGGCTCGCCATCTCGCTGGCGAGCAACTGGAATCCGGCCTCGCGGATCTCGGCGCGGATGTGCCGGGCGATCACCGAATCGCGCGTGATCTGGGTGAGGAGGCAGCGGAAGATCGGCCCCCTGCCGGCGAGGCCGTTGATGATGATGTCGAGCGTGTCCAGCATGCGGTCGGTGTCGAGCGGGGAGGGCTTCACCGGGATCAGCACGAGATCGGCCGCCGCGAAGCACGCGAAGGTCGTCGGGGAGCGGAAGCCCGGCGAATCGATGACGACCGGATCATGCACGACGGCGAGCCGGCGCGCCGTTGCCAGGACATTTTCGCTCGCATCCTCGACCACCTTGACTCCGCCGAGCGCGCGCTCGCGTGCCGCCAGCCGCGCGATCGAGCGCTGGGGATCGGCATCGATGAGCACCGGGTTGCGACCGGCGAGTTGCCAATGAACCGCGAGGCAGCTCGCCACCGTGGTCTTGCCGCTGCCCCCCTTCAAGGTGGCTACCGTGATGATCGAGCTCGCCATCCGCCCCCAACTCGGCAACGACCGGCGCGGGAACAATGATCCGCGAATCTGCCTCTCGTCAATTCATCGTTACGCCAAAGGCCATCGGAAGCTTGGCCCGGCCCGTTTCGGCGAGCCGCGAACCCGCGGTGTCGCCGGGTCCCGGCGGCGCGTGGCGCTTTGCCGCGACCGGTTTTGCTTCCCTGGCGGCAGCGAAGGCGCCTTGCCAATTGCCGTGTACGGACCCGTACGCGCGGGTGGCGTGGCAGGGTGAGGCCTCGGGGCTGACCCCTATCCCGGCTGTCCATCGTAGTAGTATAATCGGCCAGGGTGAGGCCCGGAAAATCGGTGCTCGTCGATCATCCGGCCGAGCCCAAGGGCGCCGGCCGTTAGGTCGGCGTTGGATCGAGGATCAGTGGGCCGCTGCGCTTGACCGAAATGTCGGCATCGCACGTTTCGATGCTCCAGCCAACGTTTCGATGCTGCATCGCACTGCATGAAAGGATATTAATTCGATGGGCAGGCTGCGATCGCTTGTCGAGCCTCGTAGAGCAACGCCAACTGAGTGCCCGCTGTGAAACCAGTGCTTCCATTGTCGGCCGCCCAGCTTGGAATTTGGTTCGCTCAGAAGATCGATCCATCAAGTCCCGCATTCAACGTCGGTGAATACCTCGAGATCCACGGGCCTCTCGACCCTTTGTTGCTCGAGAAATCGTTACGCAAGGTCGTCGCCGAGACCGAGGTACTGCATGTCCAGATCGTCGAGCACGCCGAGGGACCGCGGCAGGTGCTCGGCACCCCGGCCCCGTGGTCGATGCCGGTCATCGATGTCAGCGCCGAGACCGATGCGAGAGCCGCCGCCGAAGCATGGATGAGGGCCGATCTCGCGCAGCCGATCGACCCGACGTGCGGGCCGCTGTTCGCATACGCATTGCTGAAGGCGGCACCTGACCGGTCCTTCTGGTACGCGCGATACCATCATATTGTGATGGACGCGTACGGCATGTCGCTGGTCGCTCGACGGGTGGCGAATGTCTACACCAGTCTTGCTGACGGACGAGCCAGTGATGACGGGCCGTTCGGCTCTCTTGCCGCTCTGCTCGAGGAGGATGCCGCCTATCGCGGGTCGGAGCAATTCGCTCAAGACCGCCAATTCTGGCTCGAGTATCTGGCCGATGAGCCGGAGGCGGTAAGCCTCGGCAAGGCCGGCGCGGCCAAGTCCTATGGCGTCCTGCGCAAGTCCGCGTATTTGTCGGCCGCTGACCTCGACCGTCTCGACGCGATCGCACGCGGCATGGGAACAAGTCTCGCGCGCGTGATCGTCGCAACGTCGGCGATCTTCCTGCATCGCATGACCGGCGCGGAAGATCTGCTGCTCGGCTTGCCGGTCGGCGGGCGCAGTTCCGTGTCACGGCGGATCCCGGCGACGGCCGCAAACGTGGTGCCGCTGCGGTTGGCGATCCGCCCGCAGATGAGCGTCTCGGACCTCCTGGGCGAGGCAGCTCGCCAGATCCGCCAGGTCCTCGATCACCAGCATTTTCAGACGGCGGACATTCGGCGAGGGCTTGGCCGGGTTGTTGGCGGCGGCGCAATGTTCGGGCCGACCGTCAATTTCATGCGGCTCGACTATGATTTTGGTTTTTCCGGAAGTCGCTGCACGGCGCACAATCTCGCAACCGGGCCGATCGAGGATCTGTCGATCACGGTCTATGACCGCTCGGATGCGAACGGGCTTCGGATCGATTTTGATGCCAACCCGGCGCTTTATGATGTCGATGATCTGGCGACCCTGCAGCAGCAATTCTTGCGTCTTCTGCAGG
>CAVWIS010000031.1:0-34672 GCA_963755055.1 uncultured Alphaproteobacteria bacterium
CAGCGACTTGAGGAACCAGATATGGGCGACCGGCGCGGCGAGCTCGATATGGCCCATGCGCTCGCGCCGCACCCGCGACAGCGTCACCTCGACGCCGCACTTCTCGCAGATGATGCCCTTGTACTTCATGCGCTTGTACTTGCCGCACAAGCACTCGTAGTCCTTGATCGGGCCGAAGATGCGCGCGCAGAACAGGCCGTCGCGCTCCGGCTTGAAGGTCCGATAGTTGATGGTCTCCGGCTTCTTGATCTCGCCGTAGGACCACGAGTTGATCTTCTCCGGGCTCGCGATGGAGATCCGGATCTGGTCGAAGACCTGAGCCGGCACCTGCGGGCTGAAGAGATTCATGACTTCTTGATTCATCGAGGTCTTCTCTACGGCGGACGGACGACGGATCGGGGACGGCAGCGAGCCTGACGCCCCGGCCTGCTCGGTCCGCCATCCTCGTCGTGTGTTCTCTGTCTCTCGGCGGACGGCAGACGACGGCGGGCTCGATGCCTCGCCGCTGCCGTCGTCCGTCCGCCATCATCGGGTCTCGGTTATTCGGCCGCCTCCGACCCCTCCAGGCCGGAGCCACGGGCGCCCTGCTTGGAGTTGTGCAGATCGACGTTGAGGCCGAGCGAGCGCATCTCCTTGACCAGCACGTTGAACGATTCGGGGATGCCGGCCTCGAACGTGTCGTCGCCGCGCACGATCGCCTCGTACACCTTGGTGCGGCCGGCGACGTCGTCGGACTTCACGGTCAGCATCTCCTGCAGCGTGTAGGCGGCGCCGTAGGCCTCGAGCGCCCACACCTCCATCTCGCCGAAGCGCTGGCCGCCGAACTGCGCCTTGCCGCCCAGCGGCTGCTGGGTGACCAGGCTGTAGGGGCCGATCGAGCGGGCGTGGATCTTGTCGTCCACCAGGTGGTGCAGCTTGAGCATGTAGATGTAGCCCACCGTCACCTTGCGGTCGAACTGCTCGCCGGTGCGCCCGTCGTGCAGCGTCACCTGGCCGGAATGATCGAGGCCGGCGAGATCGAGCATGCTGCTCGATATCCGCCTCCTTGGCGCCGTCGAACACCGGCGTGGCGATCGGCACGCCGTGGCGCAGGTTGCTCGCCGAGCTCGACGAGCTCCTCCTCGCTCAGCGACTTGATGGTCTCGTCGTCGCCGTAGATCTTCTTCAGCGTGTCCTTGAGCGGCCGGATGTCCTTGCGGCCGTAGATAGGCGTCGACCGCCTGGCCGATGCGCTTGCCGAGACCGGCGCACGCCCAGCCCAGATGGGTCTCGAGGATCTGCCCGACGTTCATCCGGCTCGGCACGCCGAGCGGATTGAGCACGATGTCGACCGGCGTGCCGTCGGCGAGGAACGGCATGTCCTCGGACGGCACGATCTTCGACACCACGCCCTTGTTGCCGTGGCGACCGGCCATCTTGTCGCCGGGCTGGATCTTGCGCTTCACCGCGACGAAGACCTTGACCATCTTCATCACGCCGGGCGGCAGCTCGTCGCCGCGCTGCAGCTTCTCGACCTTGTCGAGGAAGCGCTGCTCGAGGCCCTTCTTGCACTCGTCGTACTGCTTGCGGATCGCCTCGATCTCGCTCATCAGGCGGTCGTTGGACACCGCGAACAGCCACCACTGCGAGCGCGGATACTCGTCGAGCACCGCGCGGGTGATCTTGGTGTCCTTCTTGAAGCCCTTCGGGCCCGGCAATGCCGGTCTTGCCCTCGAGCATCTCGGCGAGGCGGCCGTAGACGTTGCGGTCGAGGATCGCCTGCTCGTCGTCGCGGTCCTTGGCGAGCCGCTCGATCTCCTCGCGCTCGATCGCCAGCGCGCGCTCGTCCTTCTCGACGCCGTGGCGGTTGAACACGCGCACCTCGACGACCGTGCCCTGGACGCCCGGCGGCACGCGCAGCGAGGTGTCGCGCACGTCGGAGGCCTTCTCGCCGAAGATGGCGCGCAGCAGCTTCTCCTCCGGCGTCATCGGGCTCTCGCCCTTGGGCGTGATCTTGCCGACCAGGATGTCGCCGGCGTGCACCTCGGCGCCGATATAGACGATGCCCGCCTCGTCGAGGTTCTTGAGCGCCTCTTCCGACACGTTGGGGATGTCGCGGGTGATCTCCTCGGGCCCGAGCTTGGTGTCGCGCGCCATCACCTCGAATTCCTCGATGTGGATGGAGGTGAACACGTCGTCCTTGACGATGCGCTCGGACAGCAGGATCGAGTCCTCGAAGTTGTAGCCGTTCCACGGCATGAACGCGACCAGCACGTTGCGGCCGAGCGCGAGCTCGCCGAGATCGGTCGAGGGACCGTCGGCGATGATGTCGCCCTTCGTCACCTGATCGCCCACCTTCACCAGCGGACGCTGGTTGATGCAGGTGTTCTGGTTGGAGCGCTGGAACTTCATCAGCCGGTAGATGTCGACGCCCGACTTGGACGGATCGAGCTCCTCGGTGGCGCGCACCACGATACGGGTGGCGTCGACCTGGTCGATCACGCCGGTGCGGCGCGCCGCGATGGCGGCGCCGGAATCGCGCGCGACCACGCCTTCCATGCCGGTGCCGACGAACGGCGCCTCGGCTCGCACCAGCGGCACCGCCTGGCGCTGCATGTTCGAGCCCATCAGCGCGCGGTTGGCGTCGTCGTTCTCGAGGAACGGGATGAGCGCGGCGGCGACCGAGACGAGCTGCTTCGGCGACACGTCCATGTAGTCGACCTTGTCGGGCGCCACCATCAGCACGTCGCCGGCGTGCCGGCACACGATCAGGTCCTCGGTGAAGCGGCCCTTGGGGTCGATCGGCGCATTGGCCTGGGCGACGTTGTAGCGGCCCTCCTCCATGGCGGAGAGGTAGACCACCTCGTCGGTGACCCGGCCGTCCTTGACCTTGCGGTACGGCGTCTCGACGAAGCCGTACTTGTTCACCCGCGCATAGGTGGCGAGCGAGTTGATCAGGCCGATGTTCGGCCCTTCCGGGGTCTCGATCGGGCAGATGCGGCCGTAATGGGTCGGATGCACGTCGCGCACCTCGAAGCCGGCGCGCTCGCGGGTGAGCCCGCCCGGCCCGAGCGCCGACAGCCGGCGCTTGTGGGTGATCTCGGACAGCGGGTTGGTCTGGTCCATGAACTGGGAGAGCTGCGAGGAGCCGAAGAACTCGCGCACCGCCGCGGCCGCCGGCTTGGCGTTGATCAGGTCCTGCGGCATGACGGTGTCGATGTCGACCGAGCTCATGCGCTCCTTGATGGCGCGCTCCATGCGCAACAGGCCGATGCGGTACTGGTTCTCCATCAGCTCGCCGACCGAGCGCACCCGGCGATTGCCGAGGTGGTCGATGTCGTCGATCTCGCCCTTGCCGTCGCGCAGGTCGACCAGCGTGCGGATCACCGCGATGATGTCGTCCTTGCGCAGCATGCGCAGCGTGTCCTCGGCATTGAGGTCGAGGCGCATGTTCATCTTGACGCGGCCGACGGCCGAGAGGTCGTAGCGCTCGGGATCGAAGAACAGCGAGTGGAACATCGACTGCGCGGTGTCGAGCGTCGGCGGCTCGCCCGGGCGCATCACCCGGTAGATGTCGAACAGCGCGTCCTCGCGCGTCATGTTCTTGTCGACCGCAAGGGTGTTGCGGATATAGGCGCCGATATTGACGTGGTCGATATCGAGCACCGGGATTTCCTTGTAGCCGTGCTCGGCGAGCGTCTTCAGCGTCTTCTCGGTGATCTCCTCGCCGGCCTCGACGTAGATCTCGCCGGTCTCGACGTTGACCAGGTCCTCGGCGATGTAATGGCCGATGAGCTCGTCATCGGTCATGCGCAGCGCCTTCAGGCCCTTCTCGGCGAGCTGGCGCGCCTGGCGCACGGTGATCTTCTTGCCGGCCTCGACCACCACCTTGCCGGAGTCGGCGTCGACCAGGTCGTTGACCGCCTTGTAGCCCTTCAGCCGGTTGGCATCGAACGGCACCCGCCAGCCGTCCTTGGTGCGCTTGTACGGCACGTGACGATAGAAGGTGCGCAGGATCTCCTCGCCGTCCATGCCGAGGGCGAACATCAGCGACGTCACCGGAATCTTCCGGCGGCGGTCGATGCGCGCGAACACGATGTCCTTGGCGTCGAACTCGATGTCGAGCCAAGAGCCGCGATAGGGAATGATGCGGGCGGCGAACAGGAGCTTGCCCGAGGAGTGGGTCTTGCCCTTGTCGTGATCGAAGAACACGCCCGGCGAGCGATGCATCTGGCTGACGATGACGCGCTCGGTGCCGTTGACGATGAAGGTGCCGTTCATCGTCATGAGCGGGATGTCGCCCATGTAGACGTCCTGCTCCTTGATGTCCTTCACCGACTTCGCGCCGGTCTCCTCGTCGATATCGAACACGATGAGGCGCAGCGTCACCTTGAGCGGGGCCGCATAGGTCATGCCCCGCTGGCGGCACTCGTCGACATCGTATTTCGGCGGCTCGAACTCGTAGTGGACGAACTCGAGCGTCGAGGTGTTCGAAAAGTCGGAGATCGGGAAGACCGACTTGAAGACCGCTTGCAGCCCGTCGTCCGGGCGACCGCCCGGCGGCTCCACGATCTGCAGGAACTGGTCGTAGGACGCCTTCTGAACCTCGATGAGGTTCGGCATCTCGGCGACCTCGTGGATCTTGCCGAAGAACTTGCGGACACGCTTGCGACCGGTGAACGTTTGCGCCATTGTTGGCCTCTCGCTTCGTCGCCGCCGTTTCAGCGATGCGGCAACTGCATTACCGACGGCCACAGGGGCCCCGTCCCGGGGGCCCTCCGTCCGTCGGCAGGGAATGATGTCGGACGGGCCCCCGAGCGGGGTCCCGACCCATTTTTGCCTTGCGGAGCGAGCCACTCCAAATCTTCGACGATCCCCCGCAGCATAGCTGCCGCCACAGCGCCAATAATGGCGATTCCGGGGCTTTCACCCCGGAATCCCATGAACTGTTCGTGCGGGACCGTCAGCTCAGCCTCACTTCAGCTCGACCTTTGCTCCGACCTTTTCCAAGGTGGCCTTGATCTTGGCGGCCTCGTCCTTGTTGACCCCCTCCTTCACCGGCTTGGGCGCGCCCTCGACCAGGTCCTTGGCCTCCTTGAGACCAAGACCCGTCAACGCGCGAACCTCCTTGATCACCTCGATCTTCTTGTCGCCGATGGCGGCGAGCACGACCGTGAACTCGGTCTTCTCTTCCGCCGCCGCGGGGGCCGCGGCACCGGGCGCCGCCGCCACCGCCACCGCGGCAGCCGCCGAAACGCCCCACTTCTCCTCGAGCAGCTTGGCGAGCTCTGCCGCCTCCAGGACGGTCAGATCGCTCAATTCGTTCACAATCTTGGTCAGATCAGCCATGGTATATAGTCCTTTTTTCGGTTCGAACCAGAGGGATTGCGAAGGGCGTCAAGCCGCTTCGTCCTTGTTGGCATAGGCCTGAACGACGCGGGCGAGCTTGCTCGCCGGGGCGTTGAGGACCTGGGCTACCTTGGTCGCCGGCGCCATCAGGAGGCCGACGATCTTGGCCCGGAGCTCGTCGAGCGACGGCAGCGCGGCCAGGGCCTTGACGCCGTCCGGGTTGAGGGCAGCCTTGCCCATCGCTCCGCCCAGGATGACGAACCGCTCGTTCGTCTTGGCGAAGTCGACGGCCACCTTCGGCGCCGCCACCGGATCGCCCGAATAGGCGAGCAGGGTCGGCCCCTTGAGCAGGGGCGCGATCGCGGCGACATCCGTGCCATCAAGAGCGATCTTGGCGAGACGGTTCTTGGCGACCTTCACGGCAGCACCGGCCAGCTTCATCTGCCTGCGCAGAGTCTGCATCTGGGCCACCGTCAGGCCGGAATAGTGAGCAACGACAACGACGTTCGTGGTCTTGAAGACCTCTCCGAGCGCCGCGACGAGCTCCTTCTTGCCCGCTCGATCCACGTGGATCCTCTTTTCTCGGGTCAGCGGCTCCTGGCGAGCCGCCCGGTTGCACCTGCCGACCCGGCTCCCCGGACACGAAAACCGTGCCGGAAGGACGGGACGACGCTTCGATGCCCTGCCGCCCGGATGCGGCACGCCGCCTCGGGGTCTGGTTCGAACCGAAACGGGTCTCCCCGAAATCGGCCTTCCCCGTCTGTGCAGGCAACCTATTAAGCCGGTCACCCGGCGCCTGCAGTCTCGGACAGGACGTGCCGGGATCGCTCCCGGCGTCTTTCCGCCCGGGCACCGCCCGGCCGAAAACCTTGAGAATTGCCGATCCCGGGAACCTCCGGCACCGAACACCCCTATATGGGGTAGGTCTCGCGCGGCGTAAGCCCCAGGGCGAGGATTTTGTTGGCCATCACCCTCCCAGCGCCGACGAAGGATCGACCTTGACGCCCGGCCCCATCGTGGAGGTCACGGCGATGCGGTTGATGTAGGTGCCCTTGGCGCCGGCCGGCCTCGCCTTGGCGACCGCGTCGGCAAAGGCCTTGATGTTCTCGGTGAGCTTGTCGGCGGAAAACGATGCCTTGCCGACGCCGGCATGGACGATCCCCGCTTTCTCGACGCGGAACTCGACCGAGCCGCCCTTGGCGCCCTGGACCGCCGACGTCACGTCCATGGTGACGGTTCCGACCTTCGGATTGGGCATCAGGCCGCGCGGACCCAGCACCTTTCCGAGCCGTCCGACCAGCGGCATCATGTCGGGCGTGGCGATGCAGCGGTCGAAGTCGATGTTGCCGCCGGTGACCTGCTCGACCAGGTCCTCCGCCCCCACCACGTCGGCACCGGCGGCCTTGGCCTCCTCGGCCTTGGCGCCGCGGGCGAAGACCGCCACCCGCATGGTCCGTCCGGTGCCGTTCGGCAGGTTGACCACCCCGCGCACCATCTGGTCGGCGTGGCGCGGATCGACACCGAGATTCATCGCGACCTCGATGGTCTCGTCGAATTTCGCGGATGCCCGCTTCTTCACCATCTCCACCGCCTCGCCGAGCGGATAGAGCTTGTTGCGATCGACGCCCTCGCGGGCCGCGCGCGTTCGCTTGCCGTGTGCCATGATCCCTACTCCGCGATCTCGAGGCCCATCGAGCGGGCCGAGCCTTCGACCATGCGCATGCCCGCCTCGACGGTCTCGCAGTTCAAGTCCTTCATCTTCTTCTCGGCGATCTCGCGGACCTGCGCCTTGGTCACCGAGGCGATGTTGCCGCGGCCCGGGGTCTTCGAGCCGCTCTCGACCTTCGCCGCCTTCTTGAGGAAGTAGGACACTGGCGGGGTCCGCATCTCGAACGTGAAGGAGCGGTCCGCGTAGACGGTGATCACCACCGGAATCGGCGTGTTCTTCTCGACGTTCTGCGTCTGCGCGTTGAACGCCTTGCAGAACTCCGTGATGTTGAGGCCGCGCTGGCCGAGCGCGGGACCGATCGGCGGCGACGGATTGGCGGCGCCCGCCGGCACCTGCAGCTTGAGATAGCCGGTGACCTTCTTTGCCATGCAACTCTCCTTCTGGGCCGTGCCGGCCTGTCAGGGACCGTGGTCCGGGTCGGACGGTTGGCGGCCGCCGTCACCTCCCACGAGCCTCGAGCCGGCCTCCCCGCAAGATCCGGAAGGCCGGCGATTTCAACTCGTTGCGCCGAAATACCGACGCAACCGCCTCACAGCTTCTCCACCTGCCCGAACTCGAGCTCCACCGGGGTCGCCCGGCCGTAGATCGACACCACGACCTTGACGCGCGAGCGCGCCTCGTCGACCTCCTCGACCACACCGTTGAACGACGCGAACGGGCCGTCCGACACCCGCACCTGCTCGCCGACATCGAACGTGATCGCCGGCTTCGACCGCAACCGCATCACAGCTTCTCCACCTGTCCGAACTCGAGCTCCACCGGGGTCGCCCGGCCGAAGATCGACACCGCGACCTTGACCCGCGAGCGTGCCTCGTCGACCTCCTCGACCACGCCGTTGAACGACGCGAACGGGCCGTCCGACACCCGCACCTGCTCGCCGACGTCGAACGTGATCGCCGGTTTCGGCCGTTCGATACCCTCCTGGACCTGGTGCATGATCCGCGCCGCTTCCGCTTCGCTGATCGGCATCGGCGTCTTGTCGGCGCCGAGAAAGCCGGTGACCTTCGGGGTGTTCTTGATCAGATGGTAGGCCTCGTCGGTGAGATCCATCTTCACCAGGACATAGCCCGGATAGAATTTGCGCTCGGCGTCGACCTTGCGGCCGCGGCGCACCTCCACGACCTTCTCCTTCGGCACCATGATGTCCTCGAACAGGTGCGTCAGGCCGCGTTGGCGCGCCTGCTCGCGGATCGAGTTCGGCGACCTTCTGCTCGAAGTTCGAGTATGCGTGGACGACGTACCAGCGCTTGGTCATGGCCGCAAATCCGTCCGTTCTCGCCTCAGCTGCCAAGGCCCAGCACCAAAGTCACGACGTAGCGCATCAGCTGATCAGCCACCAGGAAGAAGATCGACGCGACCGTCACCATGACGAACACCATGGCGGTCGTGATCGCGGTCTCGCGACGCGACGGCCAGGTGACCTTCTGGGTCTCGGCGCGCACCTCCTGCAGGAACTTGAATATGTTGGTTCTGGCCATGTGTTTCCCGGATGACGGGTCTTTCTCTTGATGACGGGCGCCGGAGGACAGACCTGGCCGGCCTGCTTCGGCCGCTTCTTCGTCTGTCCTCCGTCGTCCGCCCTTGTTTCCCGCTCCGCTTCTGCTCGTATTCGTTCTGCGCGTATTCGCTCGTCCTGGTTCGCCTGCTTCTTCGCTCTGTCCTGCCCGGCGACCTTTCCCGCCTGGCAGGAGTGGAGGGACTCGAACCCCCAACCCCCGGTTTTGGAGACCGGTGCTCTAGCCAGTTGAGCTACACTCCTATCCCTCGGCCCGGCGCCTCGCCGGCTCACTCGATGATCGACGCCACCACGCCGGCGCCCACCGTCCGGCCGCCCTCGCGGATGGCGAAGCGCAGCTTCTCCTCCATGGCGATCGGCACGATCAGGTGCACCTCCATGGAGATGTTGTCCCCCGGCATCACCATCTCGGTGCCCTCGGGAAGATGCACCACCCCGGTCACGTCCGTCGTGCGGAAGTAGAACTGCGGCCGGTAGTTGGTGAAGAACGGCGTGTGACGCCCGCCCTCCTCCTTGGTCAGGATGTAGGCCTCCGCCTTGAACTTGGTATGCGGCTTCACCGAGCCCGGCTTGCACAGAACCTGGCCCCGCTCCACCTCCTCGCGCTTCGTCCCGCGCAGCAGGCAGCCGACGTTGTCGCCCGCCTCGCCCTGGTCGAGCAGCTTGCGGAACATCTCCACCCCGGTCACCGTCGTCTTCAGCGTCGGCTTCAGCCCGACGATCTCCACCTCCTCGCCGACCTTGATGATCCCCCGCTCGATCCGCCCCGTCACCACCGTGCCGCGACCGGAGATCGAGAAAACGTCCTCCACCGGCATCAGGAACGGCTGGTCCTTCGGGCGGTCGGGCTGCGGGATGTAGGCGTCAACCGCCTTCATCAGCTCCAGCACCGAGTCGTGGCCGAGCTTCGGCTCCCGGTCCTCCAGCGCGCACAGCGCCGAACCCTTGATCACCGGAATGTCGTCCCCGGGAAAATCGTACTTCGACAACAGCTCCCGCACCTCGAGCTCGACCAGCTCCAGAAGCTCCGGGTCGTCAACCATGTCGACCTTGTTCATGTACACCACCAGCGCCGGAACCCCGACCTGCCGCGCCAGCAGGATGTGCTCCCGCGTCTGCGGCATCGGCCCGTCCGCCGCCGACACCACCAGGATCGCCCCGTCCATCTGCGCCGCGCCGGTGATCATGTTCTTCACGTAGTCGGCGTGCCCGGGGCAGTCCACATGCGCGTAGTGCCGGTTGTTCGTCTGGTACTCCACATGCGCCGTCGAGATCGTGATCCCGCGGGCCTTCTCCTCCGGCGCCTTGTCGATCTGGTCGTACGCCGTGTAGCTCGCCTGCCCGGTCTCCGCCAGAACCTTGGTGATCGCCGCCGTCAGCGACGTCTTCCCATGGTCGACGTGCCCGATCGTCCCGATGTTGCAATGCGGTTTGTTGCGCTGGAACTTCTCTTTGGCCATCGCCGTCGCTCTCTCCTGGTCCGGGACGCCGTGTCCGGCGCGCCCCGCTCAACTCTTGACGCTTCCGGACCGGACCCGGACCTTCGTCCCGCCGCCCCGGTCCATCCTCACTCCCGGCGGCCAGGCCGGCTTCACTCGTGTCTTCCGGCTTCGCTCTAGACTTGGAGCGGGTGAAGGGAATCGAACCCTCGTATTCAGCTTGGAAGGCTGCTGCTCTACCATTGAGCTACACCCGCAAGCCTGTTCGTCCGACAAGCATTTTGGAGCGGTGTTCTGGTGGAGGGGGTTGGATTCGAACCAACGTAGGCTAAGCCAACGGATTTACAGTCCGTCCCCTTTAACCACTCGGGCACCCCTCCGGAACAGTCCACCGACGTGCGTGTTCGAGAAAAAGGCGGACAGAAACGCCCCGCCGGCGAGCAGGGATTCCCGTGGGCCGTGTTATGGTGACCGGCCCCCTTGGAGTCAACAGGAAAAACCGGACTTTCGCCCGCCCGTGGCAAACGCGCGGCCGCTCGTGAAGCTCGGCGATGGCGGCACATTGCCAAAGTCGGGCCGCGGTGACAAGGACCGCGGCATGCCGGCCGTCCGGAGAACGGCCGGCGCACGGGCGCGGCTCTGAGGTGACCCGGAACATGGTACTGCCGCGGCTTGGCGCCCGCCGCCGGCGTTGGCGACCTGCCTGTTCGCGCGATCGAGCCTCTACCAAGACCGGGATGCTGTCCGGCTCCACCGACCCGGGCCCGGCGGCCGGTCCTTGCGGCCACGGCCGCGGTCGTATGCCGCGGGGCGCGCCGTCGGAATCCCCAGCGAAAACGGCGCGACGGGGCTGCTGCCCGCCGCGCCGCCGCGATCGAGACCCGCGCCGGTCAGTACCGCCGATGCAGCATGCCGGGCCGGCCGACCGGCCCGCGCATCGCGTGGACGCCGCGCATGCCCGGGCCGTACCCCAGGCGCGGGCCGCCCAGCAGGTTGGCCCGGCGGCCGACGAACGAACGATAGCCACCCCGCCAGGCGCCACCCCGCCAGGCCCCGTAGCGGTCGTAGCGGCCGACATACGGATAGGCACCCGGATAGGCATACTCGGCGACCGGCTCCTCCTCGGAGGCGACCGGCAGCGTATAGGTCGGCCCGAGATCGACCCGCAGGGCCGGCTGAATCCCGCAGGTGACGCACGGCGGCGCATAGACGAACCGCGGTGCGATATAGGTCTGGCAGGACACGCAGGGCGTCCGGTAGACGACCGGCGGCGCCACATAGGCCGAGGCGCAACCGCCGCAGCCGCAGCAGGCATAGGCCGCCGACGCGGTGAGCACCATGGCCAGGGCGGCCGCGACCGTGGTGGTGACAAGGCGCAAGGGACGTCCAAACATTCGACTACGCTCCCAGTGACACAGGGCTTCCCTCGGAAGCCCGGCAGAATGGGGCTCATCGCCCCGTTATGTGCGGCTTGTTGTCGTTGCAGCCGTCACGGTGGTTTCGGTCGGAGGTGGGCGCCGACGCATCGTGCGCCTCACCGACCAACCGAAATGAGCTCTCCCCTCATCGCCGGGGTTGCGGCGCCGGCCGCGGCGCCAGGATGACCGGCGGCGGCTCGACGGGCGGATATTCGGTGACCGTTCCCGGCGCGGACTCCGCCGACCAGGAACGGTAGTAGGTCGGCGCCGGCCGTAGCGGCCTTCGCCCGACCAGCGGCTCGATCTCTTTGCGGCCATAGGCCGGCCGCCGCCCGCTCGACGGGTAGTAGCCGCCCGGCCAGGCCCCCGGATATGTCGGGCCACCACCTTCGATGATGAGGTCGCCGGCGCCCGGCCGCTTGAGCCCCCAATCGCCGTAGATCACCGCCCAGGTGACATCGCGCCCATTGATGATGACGGGAACGCCGGCCTTGCCGGGAACCACGATGACCGGCCCACCGTCGCCGGCATGTGCCGGCATGGCGGCGGCCAACACGATCCCGGCACACCAGACCAGACCCAAGATGCGACAGCGGAAGGGCAACGCCTTGCTCCAGATTGCTGCCGCATCCTACAAGAAGGCATTGCGCCAAGCGGTTAACACCACAGGGAAATCATTTGGTAACATTAACGTCATGCGATGGGCCGCGATGGGCGGGATCACCGCGCCCGCCGCCGCCCCGCGGGGGCGGGAGCTGCGCCCGGCGATGCGGCCGAGCCGACGGTCACTTGCCGATCAGCGAGAAGAGCAGCGCCAGCACCCACATCACGATCGCGATCACCGATGTCCACAGCGCGAACATAAGATAGGTGTCGCGCAGCACGGTCGAGGTCGCCCACTGCGCTTGGCTCTCCGGCGGCCGCTGATCCTCGGGAAGATAGAGCCACAACTCGGTCTTGCGGTAGGGCTTGGTCCGCGCCTCCCGCGCCTTGATGATCAGGATCACCGTCATCGCCATGGTGAGCGTTCCACCGGCCTGAAACGCGGTGCGAGGAGCGAAGGACAGGCCGATCATGACGCAGAAAATGGCGAGCGAGCCAAAACCGCAAGCGCGCGACACCGTCTCGAACGCGATGCGACGCAGGAGTTCCATTGGCTGGCCCAGTTGGCAGGTTTCGCCGGTCAATGTCGACGACCGCCGCCCGACACCCTACTATCGTGAGGTGACCGGCACAATTACCGGGGCCCAAACAACCGCCCTCCTCGGCGACATGCCGCGCCCGGGCGCATCACAAACCGATTTTCAAGAAATTGCCGATCGCTGGAATCGTCAATAGCCCGGTCCCCGCGAGCCAGATCCACAGGGAGGCGTCGGTCGAGTTCATCCTTGGCGCCGGCGAGCCGCTCGTAGATGGCGGCAGGAATGCCGCCGAGAATGATCGTGGCAGTCGAGACCATCAGCGAGGCGAACATCAAGGTCAACGACACGCTGCCGAACAGCAGCGCCGGTGCCAGGAGCTGGACGTGCAGGATAGCGAACAGCAGCCACGATTGATTGAACAGGCCATTGATCATCCCGAAGAACGCGATGCCGACATAGTAGAGATTCCGGTCCATGACGCGGCTCAGCCGATGCGAGGGGTCGCACCCGACAGGATGAATGCGTAGAGCAGGAGCACGCGCAGCCAGAACATCCAGACGAAGCCGAACAGCCAGAGCACCACCGGCATCGTGGCCTTGGGCGTCACCAGTGCAATGACCGCAATGAACGGATCGGTGATCCGGCAGAAGAAGCGCCAGATGTAGTTCGGCGAATCCGGATCGACCAACAGGCCGAGCAGCGCGCGACCGAGAAAGGTGTACATCACCGCCGCCAGAACGAAGTTCGGCAGGTGATAGTACCAGTAGACGATAAGCGGATTGGCGATGCTCACCGAACGCTTTTCCCCAAGGTCCGCCACCGATGGCGCCGCCCGACCTGGCCGGCAAGGGAGGAAACGAAGCGGGGTCCCGAAGGACCCCGCCGGCAATCCTGGACCGGACCGTCGGTCAGGTCTTCTCTTCGAGAACTGTCCTGCCGCGCGGCTTGCGGATTTCGTCGACGAAGGCTTGCATCTCCTTCGACGGCTCCTTGCCGAGCAGACTGACGACGTAGATCACCAGGAAGCCCAGCGGCATTCCCAACAGCCCGCAGTTGATGTTGTTGAGATCGAACCAGCCGACCTTGTTGGCCATCGGATGAGCGAGCGTCGGCCAGCTCTCCATGGCGTTGGGTAGCGTCATGGCTTTGGCAATGTCGACCAGCGGCGCGCCGGTCAGCGGGTTGAGCAGCGAGGTCATGCCAAAATACTTCACGCCCGCGCCCGGGAAGTATCGACTGGTCACGAGGTAGAACAGGCAGAGACCGAAACCGGCAATCATGCCGCAGATGGCACCTGTCGGCGTCGTGCGCTTCCACCAGACGCCCATGATGAGCGCCGGGAAATTCCCGGCCATCGCCAGCGAGAACGCCCATCCCACCATGGCCAGAATGTCCGACGGTTTCGTCGCCGCGGTAGCGGCAGCAGCCACGGCGACGAAGAACAGGAGAACCCGCGCGACCGTCAACCGACGGATGGTCGGCGCGTTCGGATCGAGCATCTTGTAGTAGATGTCGTGTGACAGCGCATTGGCGATGGCGAGCAGGAGCCCATCGGCGGTGGACAGTGCCGCCGCCAGACCCCCCGCGGCCACGAGACCGGAGATCACATAGGGAAGGCCGGCAATCTCCGGCGTGGAGAGCACGATCACGTCCGTATTGATGACGAAGTCCTGCAGCCGCACAACGCCGGGATGATCCGCTATCAACTTGCACGCGGCAACGATCGCGTCGTGACTGGCGGCGTTCTTGCCGCAAATCTGAATGAGGCCGAGCTCGCCCCACTGGAACAGCCAGGGTTTGACGGCATCCAGGTTCGCGCCGATGATGTTGTTGTAAACTTCCAGCTTCGAGAACGCCGCATAGGCCGGCGCCGAGAAGTACAGGAGGAAGATGAACAGCAGCGACCATGCCACCGACTGGCGCGCCTCACGCACGCTCGGTGTGGTGAAGTAGCGCATCAGGATGTGCGGCAGTGAAGCCGTGCCGACCATCATGCAGAAGATGATCCCGAAGAAGTTCAACGGGCTGTAGTTGATGAACGGCTGAATGTGCGGCTTGAGACTTGCGACCGTCGCAATCCCCGTCGCGATCATCTGCTGCTCGCGCGCCGTGATGTCCGCGATGGCCTGTCCGTAGGTCAGTTCCGGAATCGGAATCCCGTATTTCTTGGTGGACAGGATCACGATCGGCGTCAGATAGGCTATGATCAGCACGATGTACTGCGCGATCTGCGTCCAGGTCACCGCCCGCATGCCGCCGAGCATCGCGCACAGCAGGATGCCGACCAGACCGGCAAACACCGCGATCTCGAACTGCATGCCGAGGAAGCGCGAGGCGATCAGGCCGGTGCCATAGATCTGCGCCGTCACGTAGGTGAAGGAGCAGCACACGAGCACGACCACCGCAATGAAGCGCGCGAAATTGCCGCCGAACCGGAACGCCATGAAGTCGGGCACGGTGTAGGCGCCGAACTTGCGCAGGTACGGACCGATCAGGATCGACACCAGAACGAAACCGCCGGTCCAGCCGAGCACCCAGGCAATGCCGTCATAGCCGAGCAGGAACAGCGTGCCGCCCATGCCGACGAAGGAGGCCGCCGACATCCAGTCGGCGCCCGTCGCCATGCCGTTGTAGAAGGCCGGCACGCGCCGGCCGGCGACGTAATATTCGGACAGCTGTGCCGTGCGTGTCATCACGCCGATGACGGCATAGACCGCCAGCGTGAAGAACACGAAGAAATAGCCGAGGATCCGGTTCGGCACGCCGATCTGTTCGAGGATCGCCAGCACGACGACGAACGCGAGAAAGCCGCCCGTATAGGTGCCGTACATCCGGCCGAGATTCTTGATGAAATCCGACGTCGGGACTGTCTGAGTCGCCATGATCCGGTGCTCCCTCAATCGTCTTCGGCCATGCCGAATTCACGGTCGATCTTGTCCTGCTGTCTGGCAAACACGAACAGCATGACGACGAAAACGATCAGCGAGCCCTGCGCCGCCATGTAGAAGCCGAGCGGGAAGCCGAGCACCGGAATGGTGATCTTGTTGAGGGGAATGACGAACATGTGGATGATGTAGCCGAAGAAGAGCCATACGCCGAGATGCGTCAGCATCAGCTTCGTCGTTTTCCGCCAATGGGCGTCGGTATTGGATTGATCGCTGGATTGAGCCATGGGCCGCCCCCTATGGTGCGCCGGATCGGCGGAAACCGCCGGCCGCGCGCGGTGATCGGGGGCAGTTCTCGCCCGGCGCCCCCCTTGTGCCGCTTGTGATCTCCCGTTCTCTCGACGGGTGTGGGAATTGGACGCGATCGAAGTTATCAGGCGTGATCGGGCCCGGATTCCGCCGGGAAAGCTAACATTGCGGACCGGGGCTCCGTATAGGACTTTAGGCCAAGCTTTGCGGGGGATCGGTGGTCGAGCGGGTACGATCGACGCGGCGTCGTGTGCGCTGCCGAATGCCGCCGGAGCAGATGTCGGAGGGAAGATGGGGTTGCTGGACTTCTTTCGCCGCCGGCCGCCGATCCGCGCGACCGGGGCGCTCGCCGATTTCATCGCCGACAACGCCGCCTTCCTCGTGCAGAAAGGCATCTACGAGTATTCCCGGGCGCGCGCCGGCCACTATTCGAAGGTCTTGTTCGCGGAACCGGAATTCCGCCAGGCGATCGAACGCTCGCGGTGGCGCGCCTATCCGCTGGGGCTGGCGATGGTGGGCGAGATGGTCGAAGGCGTGCTGCGTCCCGCCGCGTCGGACCAGCGCGCCAATCTCGAGGCACTGGCCGGCGTCGTGCTCTCGGTGTTCGATCGCTATCCGGTTCCGGCCGCGCTTGACGAGGAGAGCTGGCGCGACGCGCGCGGCGAGCTTGCCCGCCGGCTCGACCTCGTCGGGCTGCATCCGCCCAAGCGCGTGATCGATATTCCCGAGCCGCTGGCGGAACTCTATTTCGCCCTGATGCCCATTCACGAAAAGCTGCGCGGACGGGATTTTCCGACGCTGCGCAACTACTTGCGGGTCTCGCTGTGCAACATTCATGATGAGCTGATCAGGCGCATCGACCTGCCTTCCGTGTCGAGCGACCTGCACATGCGCCGAAGCTGAGGCTCCGGGACGAAGCCCACGGTCTTGGCGCGGGGACACCGATGGCCGCGGCGACCAATGCGACACCGCTCATCTCGCTCGACGCCGTGGTCATCGACATCGAGACCACCGGGCTCGACGCGGCGTCTGCGCGCATCGTCGAGATCGGGGCGGTGCGCCTCGTCGACGGACGCCCGGCGCCCGATGCCGGCTTTCGCCGCCTGGTGCGACCGGACGAACCGATACCGGCGGCGGCGGCCGCCATCCACGGCATCGATGACGCGAAAGTTGCCGGCGCCGCCGCCTTCGCCGACGTCTGGCGCGACTTTTCCGCCTATGTCGGCAACGCCGTCGTCGTCGGCCACACGGTCGGCTTCGATCTCGCGGCGATCGATGGCGAGTGCCGGCGCGCCGGCATCGCCTGGACGCGACCACGCACGCTCGACACCCGGCTTCTCGCCGAGGTCGCGGCGCCGCGGCTGGCGAGCTACAGCATCGAGAGCCTGTCCTCCTGGCTCGGCGTCGACATCGTGGATCGCCATTCCGCGCTCGGCGATGCGACGAGCGCGGCGCGGATTTTCCGCGCGCTGGTGCCCAAGCTGCGCGCGGGCGGAATTCACACGTTGGCGGAGGCGATCAGCGCCTGCCGGGCGCTCACCGACGTGCTCGACGAGCAGCATCGCGCCGGTTGGCTGGAGCCGGGCGAGCCGCCGGGCAGGGTCGCGGCTGAGCGCACCCTGCGGCGGATCGACAGCTATCCCTACCGCCATCGCAGCCGCGACGCGATGCGCAGTCCCGCGGAGTTCATCGCGCCGAATGTGCTGCTGCGCGACGCGCTGACGCGATTGATGGACAAACGGATTTCGTCGCTGTTCGTGCAGCCGGCTGGCGACGGCACGGTCCCGCCGCCCGCCGCCGAGACCGGGATCGTCACCGAGCGCGACGTGATGCGCGTGCTCGCCGAGCACGGCGCGCCGGCCCTCGATCTGCCGGTTGCCGGGATCATGAGCCGGCCGCTCGCGACGGTGCCCGCCGATGCCTTCGTCTATCTGGCGATCGGCCGGATGAACCGGCTGCGGATCCGTCACCTCGGCGTCGTCGACGAAGCGGGCCGGGTGGTCGGCGCGCTGTCGGCGCGCGACCTGCTGCGCCTGCGTGCCGGCGAGGCCGTGGCGCTCGACGACGAGATCGACCACGCCGCCGACGTCCATGGCCTCGGCACCGCCTGGGCAAGGCTGCCGCATGTCGCCGCGGCGCTGATCGGCGAAGGGGTGCCGGTCCATGACATTGCCGCCGTGATCTCCCACGAGATCGGCGCGCTGACCCGCCAGGCCGCGGTGATCGCCGAGCGGCGAATGCAGGCGGACGGCCTGGGCGCACCGCCCTGCCCCTATGCGCTGGCGGTGCTCGGCTCCGCAGGACGCGGCGAAAGCCTGCTCGCCATGGACCAGGACAACGCGCTGGTGTTCGCCGACGGCGCCCCCGACGGCAGCGCCGACCGCTGGTTCGCGCAGCTCGCAGCCCACGTGGCGGACATCCTGCACGAGACCGGCGTGCCCTATTGCCGGGGCGGCGTGATGGCACGGAACCCGCAATGGCGGGGCTCGCTGGCCACCTGGCGTGACCGCATCGCCGACTGGATCAAGCGCTCGCGGCCCGGAGACCTGCTGGCGGTCGACATCTTTTTCGACATGCTGGGCGTCCACGGCGAACCCGCCGTCGCCGAGGCGCTGTGGCGCGGAGCGTTCGACGCCGGCCACGGCGAGACCAGGTTCGCCAAGCTGCTGGCCGAAGCCGCCGGACCGGCGGAGCCCGGACTGGGCCTGTTCGGCCGCTTCAAGACCGTGCAGGGCCGCATCGACCTGAAACGGACCGGACTGTTCCCGATCGCCACCATGGCGCGTGTGCTTGCCATCCACCACCACGTGGTCGAGCGTTCGACGCTGGCGCGACTCGCCGGCATCAAGGCGCTCGGTCTCGGCGGCCAGCGCGACCTCGATGCGCTCGCCGAGGCGCACGGCGTCTTTCTCGAGCTGATCCTCGCCCAGCAGATCGACGACGTCGATTGCGGCATGCCGCCGACGAATGCGGTCGCGGTGAAGCGCCTGTCGCGCCACGAGCGCGAGCGCCTGGGCTCCGCCCTGCGCGCCACCGCGTATCTCGACGAGCTCACGCGCGCCCTCCTGTTCACAGGCTGACTTTCACAGAGGCGAGGCAGCACTCGTGATTGAAGCCGGCCGGCGCGCGACAGCGCGGCGGACGTTTGCGACCCGAGGCTACGGATCAGACAGATCGGCCAACGACTTAAGACTTTCTATCTAAGACATGTGACGAAATGACACCGACGCGCACGGCGGCGTACCGTCCGCCGCGGGCGGCACCGGTCGATCTCAATCGGCACGGGTCCGTCCCGATTCATCAAACAGGTGAGCGGGAAGACACCCCGATGACGACCACTGCGGTGACCGCAAGCGATGCTCGCGGACTGACGGCGGAGGAGCGCCTCGTCATCTTCGCCTCGTCGCTCGGCACGGTTTTCGAGTGGTACGACTTCTACATCTACGGGACGCTGGGCGCGATCCTGGCAAATCAATTCTTCTCCGGCGTCAACCCAACGGCGGGATTCATCCTCACCCTGCTCGCCTTCGCGGCGGGGTTTGCAGTGCGTCCGTTCGGTGCCCTGGTGTTCGGCCGCATCGGCGACCTGGTCGGCCGCAAGCACGCCTTCCTGATCACCATGACCCTGATGGGCCTCGGGACGTTCCTGATCGGCGTGCTGCCGTCGTATGAGTCGGCGGGCCTCGCGGCGCCGGTGATCCTCATCCTGCTGCGCCTGGTCCAGGGGCTGGCGCTTGGCGGCGGGTACGGCGGTGCGGCGACCTACGTGGCCGAGCATGCCCCGCCGGGACGGCGCGGCTTCTACACGTCGTGGATCCAGACCACCGCCACCGTCGGCCTGTTCATGGCGCTGCTGATCATCCTCGGCCTGCGCCGCTGGATGGGCGAGGACGCGTTCGCCAACGGCGGCTGGCGCATTCCGTTCCTGCTCTCGCCCGTCCTGCTCGCGGTCTCGATCTGGATCCGGCTGCGGCTCGCGGAATCGCCGGTTTTCCGGAAGATGACGGGTAAGGGCAAGCGCTCTAACGCGCCGCGCACCGAGCCGTTCGGCCGCTGGGAGAATGCCAAGATCGCCATCCTGGCCGCCGGCGAAGGGGTGATCTGGTTCGGCGGCCAGTTCTACGCGCTGTTCTTCCTCACCCAGATGCTCAAGGTCGAGCCGGCGACGGCGAACATCCTGATCGCGATCTCGCTCGCCGTCGGCACGCCCGGCTTCATCCTGTTCGGCTGGCTCTCCGACAAGATCGGCCGCAAGCCGATCATGCTCATCGGCTTCTTCCTCGGCGTAGCGACCTACTTCCCGATCTTCCAGGGCATCACCCACTTCGCCAATCCGACGCTCGAGGTGGCGCTCGCCCGGTCGCCGGTGACCGTCATCGCCGATCCCAAGGAGTGCTCGCTCCAGCTCAACCCGGCCGGCGCGGCAATGTTCACCACCTCCTGCGACATCATCAAGTCGGCGCTGGTCGCGCGGTCGGTGAGCTACCGGAACGTGGTGGCGTCCCCGGGCACCGTCGCGCAGGTCAGGATCGGCGAGCAGACGATCGAGTTGTTCAACGGAACCGTCCTCGCTCCCGCCGACTTCACGGCGAAGAGCGCCGCCTTCGACAAGGCGATCGACGATGCCATCGTGCAGCACGGCTATCCCGCCAAAGCCGATCCCGCCAGGATCAACTATCCGATGACCGTGCTGCTGCTCACCCTTCTGGTGCTCGAAGTGACGCTGGTCTGCGGCCCGATCGCCGCCTGGCTGGCCGAGCTCTTTCCGACGCGCATCCGCTACACCAGCCTGTCGCTGCCGTATCACATCGGCAACGGCTGGTTCGGCGGCTTCCTGCCGGCGACGGTCTTCGCCATCGTGGCGGCAACCGGCGACATCTATTCAGGCCTGTGGTACCCGATCGCGGTCGCCGCGATGAGCTTCGTGGTGGCGCTGATCTTCCTGCCCGAGACCAAGGATCGCGACATCACCTCGTTGACCTGATCCGCGGATCTTCCCCGCGGGGCGCGGCATCGCCCGCCCCCGTGCTCTGCTCTCATCCTGCCCCGCCCCAGCGGGGATTTTCTTTGTCCCGCAGGGCATCGGGGGAGAAGCCGATTGCCCGCATCGCCTGACACTGGTATAGGACGGCCGACCCGCCGGACCGCTTCGCTGACACGACCCAAATCCTCGCCAGGCCAGTGCAGCCGCCGCCCGAGTCGAGCGGCGCCTGCGTGCCGACGTTCAGAAGCCATTCACCCGCGTTGCCAAATGATCGTTCCGCCCCAGACGGGGCTCACCAAGGAGAGCGCAACATGCATCTTGTCCGATCCACTCTGGCCGCCGTCCTCATCCTCGGCATCGCCGGTTCCGGCATGGCGCTGGCGCAGGCCACGCCACCCGCCGCCAGCACCCCGCCGGCCGCGACGAGCAGCGAATCGAGCTCGTGGACGAAGAAGAAGTGGAGCGAGATGAAGGCGAAGTGGGCCAAGGAGAAGGTGAAGTACGCCGACTGCCGCAAGCAGGCGAAGGACCAGAAGCTCAAGGGAATGAAGGGCTGGACCTTCACCGCCGAGTGCATGAACAAGTAGTTCCGGGTCGGCCCGGAATGCGACCCGCCGAGCCTGGCTCGGCGGGTTCTCTATTTTATCAGCAGGTGCCGACGCCTCAGCCCGGCAGGATGGCGACCGCCCGCGTCCAGCCCGCGGAGGCGCGGTGCACCTTGACGGGAAAGCATACGATCTCGAAGCCGTCCGCCGGCAGCATTTCCAGATTGTGCAGCTTTTCCAGGTGCGAGTAGCCGATCTCGCGGCCGGCGCGATGGCCTTCCCAGATCAGCCCGGCGTCACCGGTCTCCCGGACCCGCCGCCTGGTGTGGGAGAACGGCGCGTCCCAGCTCCATCCATCGGTGCCGACCAGGCGGACGCCGCGCTCGAGCATCCAGAGCGTCGCCGCCTTGCCCATGCCGCACCCTGAATCGACGTAGTCGTCCTCGCCGTAGCGGCTTCCCGCGCGCGTGTTGACCACCACGATGTCCAGCGGCCGCAGCGTGTGGCCGATGCGGGCGAGCTCGGCCTCGACATCGCCGGGCGTCGCCACGTAGCCGTCGGGAAAATGCCGGAAGTCGAGCTTGACCGCCGGCTGAAAGCACCATTCCAGCGGCACCTCGTCGATGCGCCACGACGGCTCGCCGCCGGGTTTGAGCGCATGGTTCATGGTGGAGAAGTAGTGATACGGCGCATCCAGATGGGTGCCGTTATGGGTGCTGATGCGGCAGTGCTCGACCGCGGCGTATTCGCCGTCGGGCAGCTGGTCGAGACGCACGCCCATGTATTCCGCCATGCGCGGCGCCGTCTTGTGGTGATCGTCGTAGTCGATCTGCGGCAGCGCGTAGGGCGGGTCGCTGGCAATCCCGGCCTGAAGCGGAACGCTGATGTCGATCAGGCGACGCGGCATGATTCCTCCCCGAGCTTTCGTTTGGTCCGGGTCAAAGGATGGGTTGATCGGAACGCGAAACCCATCAAACTGTTCCGTGGCAAGAATTGAAGGGTTTCGCTCCGCTCGACCCATCCTAGGGCACCGCGGCCCGCAAGGTCGTGCTGACGAGGACGACGGCGAAGCACAGCAGGATCATGGCTCCGACCCGGGCGAAGGCCGCCGACGACACGACGGACTTCAGCCCGTGCGCCAGTCCGGCGCCCATCGCCGCCCAGCCGGCGCCGACGATCGGGATCAGGATACAGAGCCCGGCGAGATAAGGCGAGGCAGATCTCAGGTCTCCCTCCTTCAGGTACGGGACGATGGTCAGCGCGAAAATCAGCGCCTTCGGATTGCTGATGGTCACGAGAAAAATATCCTGCAGGCCGGTCCGCCGGCGTTCGCCGCCCTGGCCGCCAAAGCTCCACAACCGCCAGGCCGACACGATGAGGATAGCGCTTGCCGCCAATTTGGCCGCGACGATCGCGGCCGGCACGTATCTGACGACGGCGCCGAGCCCAAGTCCCCAGCCGACGATCGCGATCATGTAGGCGCAAAGCTCCGCCGGCAGCAGAAAGATGGTCCGCCGCAGGCCTGAGATCGCGCCGCTGGTCGCGATCAGGCTGTTGGTCGGACCGGGCACGACAAGCAGGGCCGTGGCCGCCACCACAAACGCCACCAGGCTTTCCATATCGACGCATCCGTGAAGAGAGGCGCTCGCTCACACGACGAGCAGAAGCGGAAGAGCGCGCGACGGACAAGGATAGACCGGGCGGCGGTGCCGTGCCAGGAAAGATGGCGCTGCGGACACCTTGTTGTGGGCAGCGCTTATGAGGAAATTGGGAAAATCGTTCGAAGGTCTCGCGACCGCGCCGGGCTGACGACCTCTTGGAAAATTCATCCTGCGATCCGCCTCTTCCGGCGCACTGAGCTGCGGCCAATCGACAGCGCCGGCCGCTTCGGGATCGGATCGGCCCGCCGGTCCGCTCGATGAGCTTGGTTGCGTCCCCCGCAGTCGTCTCGCATCCTGGAATGTGAGCTTTTCGTGTGGTGGCGATCCGTCCGCCCCATCCGGCTTGCCGTCCTCCACTGGGACATCCTCGCGGCTGCGGCTGCCGGCCGACGCGGTGGAGGTCGCGTCCTCGCGACCGGGCGTCGGGTTCACAACACCGATAACCCGGTCAGCCGCAAGCAGCCGATGTCGCCGGGTCTGCATTCTGGAGATTGACCCCGTTCGACGGCGTTTCCTCTGATCCCCGACCAGAGGTGCTTTCCCCCTAGGCGACCTCGCCCTGTCGGACGGCATTGGCGACCCGAGGCGACGTCTGACGGCCCGGGGCCTGGGGTCTTGGCCGGGGCTTCCCGATGTCAGCGGGCTCCCACGCCCTCCCCCCGACGAGAGCCAAAAGACCACGGGCCAAGCCATCCCCAAAACTCGCAGGCCCAAGCGTGAGTGTTCGAGCGCATGGTGGAAAAGGAAACGGCCTCGACGGTAAATCCGCGCCGAGGCCGTTGGACGAAATCCCCCTAGTGCGGGCTGCGCCCGATCCTTGAAAGGCTAGTGGGCGAAGGTTAACAGAAAGTTAACTTGTGCCCGCCCGCGCACATTGGGACCACCGAGCACGCCGCCGAGCAAGTCGCGATCACGGGGTGGGCCAACTAAGTTGAGTTGTTGCGTGTAGCTGTGGACGTGACCGATGTGCAAGGTATCCTGAGACCGCGGCGTGTCGATGACGTAGGAGGACATATGTCTTGATTTACATTCCCGGTCCTCGATCCACGTGCCAATGTATTGGAAAGGCACGAACGCTCACGCTTGGAGGCCAATCAACTGAAAAGCAGGCAACAGGAGATGCAGCATGTCCATTGAAAGTATTCTGAGGCAGAAAGGCACAGACGTCGCAACAATTGACCCGGAAGCCAGCATTAAGCGGGCAGCGGACTGGCTGTGCGTAAAGAATATCGGCGCTCTGGTGGTGACGAGTGGGAAAGTAGTTCTTGGTCTCATTTCTGAACGGGAAATCGTTCACGCATTTTCTCACTACGGGGAAACTGCCGCGTCGATGCCTGTGAAGGAAATCATGCGATCCGGCGTAATCACCGTGTCCCCGGACGAGAGTGTCAGTCGCGTGATGAAGCTGATGACGCAGCATCGCGTGCGCCACATGCCAGTGCTGCGCGATGGCAAACTAGCTGGCATCATCAGTATCGGTGATGTAGTCAAGCACCGTCTGGATGATCTGGAGCTTGAGACCAACGTCCTGCGTGATGCCTACATCGCCGCGCGTTGACGCCTGGGCGTTGATCACGCAGGCAAGGCTATCGCTGTGACGCGCCGCCCAGTGCCGTAAAGGATGCCGGCGCTCGAAGCCGGACTAGATGTCCAACCCACGTCTTGATCGTCCCCATGTCCTGATCGTCGGCGCAGGAGCTGCTGGCCTGATGGCTGCGCGAGAGCTTGCGCGCGCCGGCAAGACGGTGACCATCCTCGAAGCGCGAGAGCGTTGCGGCGGCCGCATTCATCCGCTGTCCGCGCAGGAATTCGGGTACCCGGCCGAAGGTGGCGCCGAATTCGTCCATGGCGCGGCACCGGTGACGCGTGCATTGATGCGCGAGGCGGGACTTGCGCTATCGCCTATGCAGGGCACGCGATGGAGCGCCCGCGGCGGCGCGTTCTCGCCGAGCGAATCTCCGCCTCATGCGGATCGGCTGCATCGCGCATTGATGGAATTGAGGACTGACCTGCCGGTCGCCGAATTCCTGGAGCGCCATCTTGGCGATCAGCAATACAGCGCCCTTCGCCGGGAGATCAGGAGGATGGTCGAGGGCTATGACGCAGCCGACGCGAGCAGGGCCAGCACCTTCGCGCTGCGCGATGAGTGGACGAGCCGCGACGCCGGCCGCCACGGCCGCCTTGCCGGGGGGTATGGCGCGCTCATCAGCTTTCTCGTGTCAGAGTGCCGCAGGGAGGGGGTCTCGATCCGTCTCGGCGCGGCGGTGACGGCGATCGAGGAGCGCCGCGGACGGCTTGCCGCCCGTTGCCACGAGGGCGCGCTACTGGAAGCGGACGCGGCGATCCTCACTGTCCCGCTCCCGCTCCTGCACGACATCGAGCTTCCTCAGGCGGCCCGCGAGCAAGCAGCCGCCAGCGCCGACATCGGCTTTGGCAATGTCGTGAAGATTCTGCTGCGATTTGCGACGAGATGGTGGACTGATTGCGCCGCGCGCGATCTCGCCGACCTGACGATTCTATTTTCAGATGCCGCGGTTCCGACTTGGTGGACCCAGCATCCGGCGAGCTATCCGGTGCTGACGGGCTGGTTCGCAGGGCCCAAGGCCGACACCGCCGCTCAGCTCACAGAAAGCGAACTGGTCGACATGGGGCTCGCCTCGCTTGCCGGGATTTTTGATCTGACCATGGATCGACTGCGGAGGGATCTCGTCGTGTCACAGGCGATCAACTGGGGCGATGACCCCTTCGCCCGCGGCGCCTATTGCTATGCCACACCCAAAACGAGGCAGGCGCAGTCGGCGCTGCGAAGACCGGATGGCGGGGGCGTGCTCTTTTCCGGCGAAGCGGTCTATGGCGGCCCGGATATGGGCACGGTCGAGGCGGCGCTGGCGAGCGGACGGGAGACGGCACAGGCGATCCAGGCCGCCGGACGATAGACGCATCGGGCGATATGCGGCGGCGGATGCATCGCCGTCGGTCGTCGCACTACTGGGAACGCGGGCCATTTCTGCCGAGCCCCCTCCCGGACTGATATGAAAACGCCGCTCATCCACATGGCCTTTACGGCGACCGCGAGGGCAGCCGTCGCGCTGATCGCGCTCAGGTTGATCCGCCGTCCGGCCTGACCCGGGTGCGATCGGCCGACCCGCCGAGGTGGATCGGCGGCCACGGCTCTGGTAGAAATCCCGGACGCAGGATCCAGGTCGGGGAAGGGATCGGCGACAGGAGTTGCCGCGGAAGCACGTTCTGGGCGGCCGCCGTTCCCCGGCCAGGACATGCGCCAGTCAATGATTTCGGGCGCACCCCGATCGATCGGCACGCGCTCTGGGCCGGCTTAGCTCAGCTGGTAGAGCACCTGATTTGTAATCAGGGGGTCGGGGGTTCGAATCCCTCAGCCGGCACCAGCAAAATCAAAGGATTTTGGGATCTTTCGGGCGCCAATGCCGTCATGGGGTAAACCCGGGGTAAACTTTTTGACCGCAGCCGTAGGTCCCGCGCGCCGTTGGGCCATGCACGGTTGAGCGGGGCATATTGATCGTGTGTCGCGGCTTACACGGCGGCGCGACTGCTGACCGGCGTGGACCGCCGCTGTGCCCCAACGACCCAAGCTGCCGCGCCAGGCCGCGCCGGCCTCTCCAGGCCGAGGCGCGTACTGACCGGCGTGGTGCCCGAACAGTTCCTGACAAAGCAAGAAGCCGCCGCGCTGCTCGGCATGTCCGTGGACGCTCTGGAACTGGTGCCTGACGCGAGGCTCCACTGATGGCGCCCCGCGGCCGGCCCTGGGCACCGGGCCAATCCGGCAATCCGTCGGGCCGGCCCAAGACGGCGCCAGTGATCCAGGAGCTGGCGCGCTCGCACGCGCCGGAGGCGATGGAGACGCTGGTCCGGCTCATGCGCGGCGCCGACAAGGACGGCGTGCGGCTCGCGGCGGCCCAGGCCATCCTCGACCGTGCCTACGGCAAAGGCGCTGCAGGCGATCGAGCCCGCCGCGCCCGGTAAGATCGCCGATTACAGCGCCGAGCAGCTTGAAGGCCGGATCGTGGAGGCGCTCCGCAGGGTCGAAGAACTCACGGGCGAGGCGCCACCGGGCGAGCGCGCCTTCAATAACGAGGTACCGACATGACCATTCCTAGCGACCGCAAGCTTATGCTCAGGAGGAAGGGAAGGATAGTGGGGCGCCTTCTGGTCCGAACGGGCGCGGCAAGGCGCGAGCCCGGCCATGGACCTGGCTCGGGCCGAAGGAGGCCCCACGCCTGCCGAGCGGGGCGAACCGGGTCCCCTGGGAGATTACCCAACAGCGCTGTGGAGGCTCGGCCCTTTCACGGCCTGATCTGGCCCGGCTGTGGCGGGGGTATGGGGGGTATGGGGGGTATCTTCCGCTCGCCCCTGGGTAACTGGCAGACGCCCCAGGCCCTCACGTGCCGTGCGAAACGCCTCGCGTTAAACGAAACATACCCCCGATACCCCCCATACCCCCGTGACCGGGCGCCGCTTGGCGGTCGTGGCCGGTCATCAGTATCCGTCGCCCATGGCCGCGCCTCGGGCTTGGCCAAACCCGCCCCCGCGCGCCGAGCGGCGCGCCGTGCGCACCAAGCTCAGCACCGATGCGATCGAAGAACTGCTCGTGCTGGCCGGAGAGAGCGAGGGCGCGTGCCGATCAAGCCCGAAGACGTCTGACGCGACCCGCCGGCGACGCTCCGCCGGGCCGTCGCCGATGACCTCGCCGCGGTCCTGCGGGAGGTGAGCGATACGACGGATAGGTGAGCTTAGTGAACGCTATCAGGCTCGTCTTCGCCGCGCGCCTGTGCTGCTAGTTCTGCAGCAAGCGCTCTGCTAGCTCGCTCCTTCGCAGCTCTAATTTCGCTGAGGAAATCGGCAAGTTCGTCATCGCTCATGTGATCCAAAGTGTTGTCGCGCACATGAAACTCCTTGGGGATCACCTGCGCAATCAGCTTCAGATAGACGTCGGGCTTCTCCTGGATGACGCGCTCGATCGCGGCTGAGCCCTGCTTCAGAAAGCTCTCATACAGCGCGCAAATGAACTCCTCGCCGAGCTTGTTGCGGCTGCCCTTGGGGCGGCCGCGGGGATTGCCGGACTGTCCGGGCTTGAAGGTGGTATCGCGCTTCGTCATGGCGGCTCCTGTTTTTCACCTGTATTATCAGGGCTGCCGCGGTCGATCGCAAGTAACTGGATGTGCAGCGTCCGGGCTCGGGTGTTCGGCGGCAACAATGCCGCCTGTCTCGTTCAATAAGAGCGGCGATGATGGAGATCCAGGTCTTTCTCGAGCACGGGATTCGCCTCGAAGGCACAACAGATTTCCTCGGCGTCGCCCGATTGTCTGGCCGGGATCGAAGTCTTATCGAGCAAAGGGCAGGTGTTCGCCACGCCGCACATCATGGATTGGCGTCGTGCCTGCTGGAGGCGTTGTGTCGAGAGTGCCTTCAGGGTTCGTCCGCAGGTGCCGAGCAGGTCGGACTGCTTTGCAACGGCGGACCGTGGAATCTGGATGCCGCCGATCGCTTCGTCAAACGCGCCCTTGAAGCCGGCCCGCAATTCGTGAACCCATTAACCTTTCCGGCAAACGTTGCTGAGCGCGACGCCGTGCTCCGTTGCGGCGGCTGTGGGAATCGGCGCATTCGCGTTGGCCGTGGGTCATGACGAGCTAGCGTTCTTCGATGTCCTGCGTCGCGCGAAGCAATTCATTGCTCTTGGTTTCGCCCGAGACGTGGTTGCCGCCGGCGTCTGTGTTGACGGTCCGGCGTTGCGCAATGCAAGAGACGCAGCGGGTATCTCCGGAGATGTGTTGGATGTATCTTTGGGATTGATGATGAGCTGCGCACCACCTAGACTGTGTCGGTTTGCTCTTGTTGACTCCGATATCGGGAGCGACCCGGCGCCATGGCCCGAATTGACACGCCGCTATGAAGCCATCGAAGAGTCAGGAGAAGTTGTGCAATTCCGGGCTGGTCGCCAAGGCGGCTGAGTTGATGAAGCTCAGCGCTGTGCCCCGCCGCTTCACCCAACCTAGCTCGAACTCGCCAGCAAACTGCCGCGGGCCGCATTCACGCCACTGGTCGCGCCTTCGTGCCCAACGTGAAAGCCGAAACCTCTACGACAAGCTGATCGAGGCTGCACGCCGCTGACCCCAACGCTCAACCGACCGCACCTGCGGTCGCGGACAGCGGCTCGAGCAATGGCAAAACAAAACCGGTCCCGAGCGGCGGCAGACCCAAAGAGCCCCGAGGGCCGCCAAAGCTCCTCCCCCTGTTGTCGCGCACGGCCTCCCGCGCAGCTGGGAAGAGATTTCCATCGGCCACCTCGTGATCGCCGAGGAAGGTCGGTCGACGAGGGCTGGTGGGAGGCCATCGTCATCGAACGGGACGGTGACACCCTCACGCTGCGGTGGCGCGACTACCCACGCCAGCCAAAAGTCCAGCGGAATATTGCGGCCGTGGCTCTGCTGAACCCCGTCGCCAACTGAACAGGCACGTCGCTGTTGCCGGCTCGGGCTGTGGCAGCGAGCCCGAGCTCTTCTACTCTCACCCATCAGATCCCATCGCAATCGACGACAGCTCGCAGGTTTCAACCTGACGGGAGCGAGACGGATTCGATGGCTGTGATCTCGGCAAGTTCGAACACGGAGACAACCATGGACGCCAAGACCGACCGCATTCGCGCTTTGAACGACGACCTTCGCAAGAACTTAGCCACCGGGATAGCGGTGATCACGCCAGGCATTGCAGCGCTCGGCCAAGACGCCGTCGAACGGATCGTCAAGACAATCGCCGTGTTCGACGACTTTTGCCACGCCAACGACCCGCACCAGGAGCACGACTTCGGTTCTTTCAACGTGGAAGGCGAAACGATCTTCTTCAAGATCGACTACTACGATTGCAGCCTTGAGTACCATTCGCCCGATCCCGAAGACCCGGTCGGTTACCCGGCGCGTGATCACTTTGATGCTCGCCAGCGAATATTGAGCGTCATGCCGTCATCGAGAGAGCTTGGCTCGGCTGCCAACGCCTCAAATCGGTGACGGTCCCAATTCCCAGGTCACCAATCGCCAGACCCCCTAGGGCCATGTCCTCGGGCAAACGCGAGCAGGCGCGGCACGAGGCATTGCGTCTATGTCGAAACCTGTGAGTGGAAGCGTACCGCCCCGTGGCGGATTCCGATGTTCCCACCAGCGCGATCCGGTGACCTGGGAACCCACGTCTCTACAGAGTCCAACCATGAAATACATCACCCAAGTTCGTACCCGCAACGGTCGTTTACGCTTCCAAACCGGCGTGTATGATACCCGCGAGCAGGCCGCCGCGTCGGCATTCTCGCAAGGGCCCGTTAAGGCGCGGACCTGCTCGACATCCGAGGCTTACCGAGACCCGTGGGGCAATTGGCAATCAAATGGCCTGGACATCCGCTGGCATCGTCGTGACCAATTCGCTCTGCCAGATTGATCACTGCCTTGTAATTCCGAGGTCATCGAACCATCGTCCATCGCCGCAATACTAATCAAGGTTCGAGCCGGCAGGCGCGCATCCTCAAGCCCGGGATGGCTCTCGGCCGCCAGATTTTTTCGAGCGCGCTCGCCGATGTTGGCGCAGATGCAAAGCAATTCGCGCCCTAACGCAGGTCACACGACCACACGTGTGTAATTACGCAGCAATGTTAGCGCCCGGCGGAAAAACGACGTCAGTTGTGCCAGCGACATCATGCGGAAATGACACACTTGGGCGGAAAATGACCCTAGTTCAGTCCTTGGAGCTCGATATCGGGTCAGCTGGAAACACTCAATTAGCGGTTTACTTCCTCTTGATGGCACGATATGCTTGTGATGTTCGATCTCGCGTGGTGCTCATGCCTTTTTGAGAAGACCGCTGAGCTGCCGGCGATCCTTGGGGGGATGTCGCGATGTCAATGACGGACGGTGGCAAGACTGAGAGCGAGTCGGCTCTTACGCTCGATAAATTCGTAGACCGGTTCGCGGACCAACAATCTGGCAAGTTTCTCCCGGGTCTCGGAGCTGTGAGCAAACAGTTGCTCGGTAATATCGGTAACGAGGGCACGACGGCAGCCATGCTTGCAACGAATTTTTGGCGTGCCTGGCTCGCTTCGGAACACGCCGAGGCAATTTTGCGCCGCCACGGCGCCAGTCGTGTAGGGATGGCGCGCCGTAAGACAATTATCGTGCCGCGACCGAGTTTAGACCAATTCGATCTCATTGTCTTCGACCCCGGGCTTCGTGCCGAATTCGCCCCCGTAGCCATTAAACTCAATACGTTGCTCACGGTCCAGGAGTTGCAATTCGGAGCGCGCCTCGCAGCAACGGACGAAGGTCTCCGGCATCTATGGGAACAGGCACCACAAGCTGCCACGAAATCGTTCATGAATGGCGATCAGCCGTATGCAGTCGTACTTGCGTCTTCTCCCCGGGTTGAGCGGCTATTTGTGCCAAGCCAACCACTCGATGTATTTGATGCCTCGATTGCGGAGCACTCCACCGCCGGTGTTGTGGTCGAGGACCTCACGAAGCAGGGACGGATAGGCGTCACCGCTGCACTTCACGGTATCTCAGAGACGGCTGTTAGTGTGACCGTGGATGGAAAACCTGGGACAGTCGTTCGCCCCCATCCGGTCACCGACAGCGTATTTATTGAGGTTGCAAGGCCGGCTTGTGCCGCCGCGACTGCTAAAGGGGTAATGACTGGCTTGGCACCGCGTGGAAGCCAGCGCGCCAATTTCATTGGCACTGTCTCCAAGAACCGCACGACGACTATCGTCGGGTGGGACCCGCAAGTTCCAACTCCAAGCACGCACCGCCAAGCGTGTATCTATACAGGACGTGATGCCCAACCTGGCAACTCCGGATGCGCTCTTGTCACCGACGATGGCTGGATCGCTGGCTTCGCCTTCGAAAGAACGCTTCCTGGACAATCTCCGGTTCAGTGCTCTTGGGTGTGGGCCGAGTCAGTTCTGAACGGACTGAAGGTCAAATTGATTTGAGATTTAAAGTGGAGGGTAACCATGTCTTGGTTTCAAACGGCCCTCGACCGCACACGAAGCCTGATTATAGCGCAAAGCGAAGACTTCATCTTAGAGCGACTATCCGAACCTGCGGCGAATTCCAGTCACTAAGGACCAGGATTACGTCAGCATAATTGTAAAATCGGCGCGGATTGACCACGTTCGCCGCTGGACAAGCAAATTTTATGGATGCGTCCAATCCCGCGCACATTACTTTCACGTAGATCGGGGCGATGTCGAATACCAAACCGTGGTCGTGCCTGCATTGATGAAAGAGCTAGACCCCCAGAATTTGGATAGGGTCATACAGATCGACAAATCCATCCTCGGCTGGGTTCCTTATGTTGGAGGGCTCTCTCTTGAGCTCGGCCTGTTCTCTGTAAAGAGTAGTGATCTCACCGGACCCTACATTGACCTTCTTACGTCGTTGACTGAAAAGGCAGGCGTCGGCTTCGTATCTGCAGCATTGCCTTTTGTTGAGCCGCTCCGGAAGGGTGCAGATCTGTTGTTTGGAAATGCCAACCAATCAGAACTCGAAATCGGCTGCGATAAGGCGTGGACTAATCTCGAGACCGGGTATTGGGTGCTGATGCTCGCTCGCAAGGGCAGCGTCAACGTTTCTGGGCTTAGGGTAGACCCCAACGATGCTCGGCTTATCGATACCAAAGGCAATCCCTTTAAGGGCCATCCCTACGTCGTGTTCGAAATTTCGAAAACGAATCGTCGCGATGACTGGATGCTGATTACCGAACTTAAGGCAGGCTGGGATGCTATTGCCAAATCCGCAAAAGCCGGACAGTTGGACGATGCCGAACAATTGCTAAGGCAATTCATTTTAACCTGTCGATGGAGTCCCGATCTAGTACCCGCCGATCAGGATCGGCTTACCAAGGCTGCTGCAGCAAAGCTTCCCGAGTTGCAAAAAAAGACCGTGATGAGTGGAGCCCAGATCAAAAGCCACCCGTTGGGCGAACTTAAGGACCTCGCTCCCAATTGAGCTATCGGCCAGCTTGAAGGATGCGGGTGAAAAATGGCGTCACCATTTCGATTTTAAAGTCTTCGTGGGAATCGAGTGGGTGATTTTTTGGGCTGAAGGTCGGGTCGATTGCGGCGTTCCGTTGCGCTCGGCGAGATTGACGCAATGATATCCAAGCATGTCCGCACGCTTGGCATGCCGCCAAATGTATCCCAAACGGTGGCCGCGCAGATACCGCCCGGCCGGACCACTCGCCGCATCTCGGCTACCGCCGCAATGCGCGTCGGGCACGAGGTGCAGTACCAGCATCGAGAGAGCGCCTGTCGGGCTCACCGGATCCATGCGGAAGGTCAACGCACTACAGCCTTTGTAATGCTCCTCATCACGATAGCTCTAGGCGTTGATTTCGCGACGGGTCAGTTGTCTGCCGTTCTTAATTCTTGTTTCGGCCTAAGATCGTTTTGACGGCAGTGCAGGTTGCAATCTGAATGGAGAAGAGAAACCTCCAGCTCACGCCAGCTGCCCTTCTTCGGGCCGCTTTCGAGGACGTGCTGGTCTCACCAGCGCTGGATTTCGCCTCTCAATACCCGTGCTTCCGAGCACCTTCCTTACCGGTCATCGACCGGTCACGCCAGTGCTCGGCCGGACACGCCCCGCTGTTGCTTTCAACGCCGCACTCGTCCCCGAGAGCCATCAGCATCGGTGCTCCAAGCGAAGCCGTTCGATGCCCGCCAGCAAGGTGACCGTGCCGTGGCGCTTGTATTCATGATCGCGTGCGAAGGCCGGGTGGACACCTGGCTCCGGCGGCAGATCGGGAGCCGTCGTTGCGAGCGCCTGGATACCGGGCTTCTCGTCGTAGGAGATGACGGCCACCGCGTCGCTCGGCTTCCTCTTCGAGGCCGCCGCGGCCTTCTTCAAGAGCTTCACCCTGCGGTAAACACACAGCACTTCCGCCATTTTTTCTGCAAAATCGGGGTCACGGCGCTCCAGGTAATACCGCACCTTGTGCGGCTTGACTTCCTCCTCGTCGAGGATCTTGCACACCGTGCCCTGCACCAAATCGGCGAGGCACGCATGCCCCTCCGCCGGCCCGTGCTCGCGCGCGTGCCGGGCGAGAAGTCGCGTCGTCCACAGTTCATGCGGATAGCCCAGGTCCTTCGCCTTCCGGCACGCCAGCGACGTCAGCCAAGCCTTCGCCTCGAGGGTGATCGTCGGCTCCCTGCCAGGGCGCGGCCGATCGTCCAGCGCCGCCATCGGGCCTTCAGCCACCGCCCGTTCAACGCAGCGCTGGACCGTCTGATGATGCAGCCCGAGCGCTTGGCCCACCGCAAAGAACGACGAATCCTGCCGGTAAGCCAGCAGGATTCGCGCCCGTTCGACCCGGCTAGCAGGTTCCGTTCGCGACTGCGCTATCAACCTCAACTTCTCCAAATCCGCCTCACCGAGCGACAACTCAATCGCCCGCCGCCACGCTGCCATGACCATTCATCCTTCGCATCGAAACCCCGGCCTTTATGTAGGAGCTTGAAACGCAAGATGAATCCCCCGGATATGACAACTTTCATGGAATCGATCGTCTAGGCGTTCATAGTGGTTGTCCCTAGTTGGGCGATGCCATTTCAGCGAGCATTGCGCGGCCAAGAAGAGCGCCGCGCGCGGAGGGCGGCCGCTTCAGGCGGCCGTCAAGGCGAACATTCGCTTTATGTTCCACGACG
>CAVWIS010000032.1:0-52113 GCA_963755055.1 uncultured Alphaproteobacteria bacterium
TGCAATGCACGTGCACGGGGACTTCCTTCAACTGGTCCATCACGGCCAAACTGTCACGCTCGTCAGTCGGGTTCTGGAAATCGACCGGGATATGAACGTAAGTCATCCCGAGACGGCTGACGCTTGCCGCCTCGTCCGGCAGAGCCTTCTCGTGCGTGTGGAGCCCGAGGTTGACGACGTGCCGTACGCCGAGCGCATGTATGTCCGCGAGTTGCGGCTCGGTTGGCTGACCGGAGGTGGTGATCCGATCATCGAGCCGACGCCAGTGATAGATCTCTTCAGGATCAGCCATATGATGCTCCGGATCGTGAGACGCTCTAAGCTCAGGTTCAGGCAACGCTATCAGAGCCCAGAATGGAAATCTCCATCCACAGTCTGCTTGAAGGCGCGACATGGGCAGCCGGCACGGTGGCGGTCATCGACGTATTTCGCGCCTTCACGACCGCCGCCGTCACCCTCGCCAACGGGGCCTCCCGCATCATCATGGTCGCCTCGGTCGAGGAGGCTCTCGCACTCCGTGATGGCGGCATCGGACAAGTTTGTATAGGCGAGGTTCATGGTCGAGCCCCTGAACGGTTTGATTTCGGGAATTCTCCGTTCGAGGTCTCTGAGATCGACTTCAGCGGCAAAACCATCATCCAGCGGACAAGCGCTGGGACCCAAGGCATTGTAGCGGCCGCCCATCGCGCCGAGCGCCTCTTTGCCTCCTCGCTCGTCACTGCAGATGCCACCGTTCGCGCCGTCATCGCAGGAAGCGCCGACCAGATCAGCCTGGTCGCGATGGGCGACAACGGCCGCAAGCGGACGGATGAGGATGAGCTTTGTGCGATTTGATCTTCGCAACCGCTTGGAAGGCCGGCCGAGCGATCCCGAAGCGGTGCGTCGTCTAATCCTGGCTGGTGGCGAGGTCGCCCGTTTTCATGACCTCGCCCGTCCGCAAATCCACCCGGAGGATGTCGAGATCGCTCTCGACATCCTCCGCTATGATTTCGCCATCCGGGTCAGGATCGAGAATGGTCGATCAGTCGCGAGGATGGAGAGGCCGATCTGATGGAATTGGCTGCCGTCAGCCCTTCCGGCCCGGAGAGGGGGGCGCTCCGCCTGACCGCCTCAGACCGCGGCCCGATCGAGCTTGAAGTACTTGACCGCGTTGCCGGCCCAGATCTTGCGCTTCTCGTCGGCCGGGACGTTTTCGTAGATCTCGTCGATGATCGGGCGCGAGTTCGGCCATTCGTTCTCGATATGCGGGAAGTCGGTGGCGAACATGATGTGGTCGACGCCGACATGGTGGCGCATCTCGACCGCGACCCGCTCGTACTGCACGGTGAAATAGATGTTCTCGCGCACGTAGTGGCCGGCAGTTCCTTCAGCGGCTTGAAGCCGAGCATTTCCTCGGCCCAGCCGAGATGGCGCTTGTACCAGAGATCCATGTGCTCGAGCCAGAACGGGACCCAGCCGAGCCGCGTCTCGGCGAAGAACACCTTCAGCTTCGGAAAGCGCTCGAACACGCCGGACAGCACCAGTTGCGCCATGCTCGATCGACGGCGGCAGGCCGAAATTGCCCAGCCATTCGAGGAACGGCCGGCGCAGCCGCGCCATCACCTCCGGGTCTTCCTTCGGGTATTTCATCGTCGGCTGGTTGGCGCGCGCGCCGGTGCGGTAGAGCTGGACATGCACGGTGACCGGCATGTCGAGATCGAGCGCGGCGGCCCAGAACTTGTCGTCCTCCGGGGTCGGGTAGCCCTTGCCGTTGGGCAGGCGCGCCGAGCAGGATGCCCTTCAGCCCGAGCTTCTTGCAATGCTTCATCTCGGCGATCGCGTCGTCGACATTGGTGATCGGGATGACCCCCATGCCGATCAGCCGGTCGGGCGCGACGGCGCAATATTCCTCGCCGAGCCAGTCGTTGTAGCCGCGGATCACGGCCTTGTAGACCTCGTCATGCGCGATGTTGCGCCAGAACACCGGGCCCGCGACCATCGCGGCGAACAGGACCTCGGCGTCCATGCCGTCCTGGTCCTGCTCCCTGACCCGCTGCTCGGGGCCGCCGGTGCCGGCGGCGTCGGCGACCTTGAGGCCGAAGGGCTGCCAGGTGCCCTCGGCGCGGCCGGCGCGCAGATCGAGGAAATTGGCTTCCAGCAGCGGCTGGCCCTCGATCATCAGCGCGTCGCCGCCATCGGGCAGGTGGACCGTGTGCGGCGCGCGGTCGCGGTATTTCTCCGGCACCCGGTGGACCCACCGCTCGGGCGGCACCTCGAGATGCCCGTCCGCCGACATCAGATTGTATTGCCGCGCCATCCCGTTCTCCCTCCGTTCCGATAGCTGTCATTGCGAGCGCAGCGAAGCAATCTCGCGCCGAGTCCTGCCCGGTCGATCGAGATTGCTTCGTCGCTGCGCTCCTCGCAATGACAACCTCGTCATGCGTCGTATTGCACCAATGCGCCGGGTGCCGGGCAGTAGTCGAGGCACTCGCCGCAGCCGGTGCATTTCAATTCCTGCACCTCGTATAGGTGCCGCGGCTCCAGCAAGGTCGGGCGGATCGCCAATTCCGGGCAGACCTCGCGGCAGAGGCCGCAGGAATTGCAGATCGCGTAGTCGATCCGCACCTTCATCGCGCGCTCACTCGTCATTGCGAGCGCAAGCGGAAGCAATCCGTCGCCGGGATTGCCGCGTGCGCCTCGCGCTCCTCGCAATGACAACCAAACCGCGCTCATCTGATGCCGCCGACCTGGTGCAACAGATAGCCCAGCGCCTCCTCGACCGGCTGCTGCGTCTCCGGGGGTCGCGCACAGAAAATCGATCTGGAACTTGCCTTCCATGAAGTGCATCAGCTCTTCGTCGCGCTGGCTCAGATGCTCGTGCCGGACCAGCGGATCGTCGACCCGGTCGAGATAGGCCATGATGCCGATGCAGGCATTGGCTTCCTGGTAATAGTTCTGCGCCGCACGGGCCAGCGGGTGGATGTGCGGGAACATCATCGACATGCCGAAATAGGCGGGCAGCGGCTGGGTATTGGCCTGCGCGATATCCATCAGCTCGCGCTCGTCCTTGATCCAGCCTTTGCCGAGCAATACGTCGGCGTGCAATTTGCTGTGCTTGCACTCGTCCCAGATCTGGCGGGCGCGCATGCGCTGCAGATCGATGTAGCGCTCCTGATCGGCGATATCGACCGACAACAGCTGGCCCGACATCTGCTTGATCGACATGTGCACGCCCTCGGCGGCATAGCCGCGCAGCGCGCTGCTCCTTTTTCCAGGCCTCGTCGTTGCTGGCGAGCTCCTCCTCGATCTCGCCGAGCGTGCGCTGCAAGGAGATCTCCCAGCCCTTGACGCATTGCTCTCTGGTCAGCCGCAGCCGGAACTCGGCGCCCGGCGCGCCGGGCATCGTCGGCCAGACCCATCTGTCGAGAAACTGTTCGAGGATCGGGTGCATGTCTCAAGCCTCCTGCCATGCCTCGGGCGGGGGCGGGACCAGCGAGCGCCCGCTCTCGGCCTCGACGATCGAGCCTTCCGCCGGGCAATACATCAGACAAGCGGTGCACCCGGGGTAGGTGCATTTGTCCATGTCGATCTCGATGCGGTGCAACGGCTCCAATGCCACATAGACCGCGTTGATGTCGATCTCGCGGCAGACGATGTAGCACATCCGGCATTGGGTGCAGCGTTCGTGATCGATCTTCAGACGCGGGCATGCCGGCCTCCTTCAGTCGGTCACCTGCCGCCGCGGCGCCGGCGGCGCCGGCGCCTCTGCCCGAGGACAAAGGCGCTGATCTCGCCCAGGAACCGGCCGTAGTCGCGCTTGGCGACGGCGCAGGCCCAGCGGCACAGCTCGGCGTCGACCGGCTTGGCGATGAACTCCTCGACGATGCGCCGGCCCATATTGATGTGGCTGCGGTTCTCGACGAATTGGCTCTCGAACACGCCTTTGAGCTCCGCGTCGGCGATCGCCTCGGCCAGCCCTTCCATCCAGCCGAGCTCGATGATCTTGGGGCCGAGGTTGAGTGCCGCGATGCGGATCGAGTGCGGATAGGTGGCGAGGTTGCGCAGCGAGAAGACGTAATAGGCCAGCCCCGAATCGACCGAGAAATGGCCGTAGGGATGCCGGAAGGCGTCCTTCTGCGTGGCGACGAAACCCTTCTTCAGCTGCGCATCGAGATAGAGCATCTCGTGCGTCGAATTCGTCGACGATCTGCTTGGAGAACAGATATTTGACCGAGGGCGGAAAGTCGTTCATCTCCAGCCCCTGACCCCAGCCGCCATAGATGTAATAAAACATCCGCTCCAGGGTCCACAGCCGGCCGATCAGGCGGTGCGCCTTGTCGTCGTCGACGCCTCCCTCGCGCACCGCCGCAATAACCGCCTCTACCGGAGTCGAGCGGCTCTCGCCCGGCTCTTGTCGATCAGCTCCCGTGCCAGATCCTTACCCGGCAGCTCGGCCATGATTCGCCGTCGGCATCACGGCTGGTAGACGGCGAAGCACTTGTTGGAGTTGAAGATCCAGCTCTCGACATAGGAGGTTTCGGACGGCCGTCGCCCGAGCTCCTTCATCCCGCCCATCAGGCACATCCAAGGCGCTGCCGGCCGATCCCGACACCGGCAAGCCGCAATCGGTCGAGCCCAATCTGACCCAGTTGCTGAAATTCGAGTGCGGCGGCGGCTGCGCGGCCTCGACCGCAGGCGACTATCTGCGGTTCGCGCTGATGCTGCTCGACAACGGCCGGGCCGGCGACACCCGCGTCCTCGGGCGCAAGACCGTCGAGTACATGACGTCGAACCAGCTCGGGCCGGAGGTCAAGAACCTGATCGGCCATGCCGACCCGACCCGTGCCGACTACGGCTTCGGCCTCGGCCTGGCGGTGCGCAAGACGCCCGGCATCGTGCGCCTGATGGGCTCGGTCGGCGACTTTTCCTGGCCCGGCGCCAGCGGGACCAACTGGTGGGTCGACCCGCACGAGGAGCTCGCCGTCGTGTTCATGGCGCATTCGCCGGGGCCGATCCGCTGGCACTACCGCCAGGTGATCAATGCCCTGGTGGAGCAGGCGATCGTCGATTAGAGCCCGGCCGTCAAGCGACGTCGCATTTCGCCTGCCGCGCCTCGGGCGGTGCCGGCTCGGCAACGGGCGCAGCGGCCGCATCGTGCGGCGCGGTCAGCTCCTTGACGTCGACCCACAGCTCGCGGATGCCGAGGATGAGCAGCGCGAAGGCGAGCGGGACGATGTAGTAGAGCAGGCGGAACAGCAGCAGCCCGGCGAGCAGGTCCTCCTTGTCGAACTGCCACAGCGCGACGAACATGGCGGCGTCGAAGACGCCGAGCCCGCCCGGCGCCGCGCTGGCGAAGCCGAGCAGCGTCGCCGAGACGAAGATCACCGCCAGATTGACGAAGGCGATGTGCGGCTCGTCGGGCAGCAGCACGTACATGGCGAGCGCGCAGCAGGCGAGGTCGACGATGCCGATGACGATCTGCAGCAGCGTCAGCGGTCCCCCCGGCAGGGTGACCTTCCAGTTGCTGCGCCCGATCACCCGCGGCTTGCGCCAGACCCAGCCGATATAGGAGGCGAGCACCACGAGAATCACCACCGCAAGCCCGCGGTTGAACCACGGCGGCAGGTGGTCGAGCGCGCTCGCCGCGCTCGGCTCGTAGAGCAGCCCGAGGCCGAGCACGGTGGCGTTGCCGAGCCAGAAGGTCAGGCCGGCGACGAAGCAGATCTTCGCCACGTCGATGACGGTGAGGCCCCACAGCGAATAGACCCGGTAGCGCACCGCGCCGCCGGACAGCGCGGTAAGCCCGACATTGTGGCCGACCGAGTAGCTGGTGAAGCCGGCGAGCGCCGCGATGCGGTAGGGCACATGATCCTTGCCGATCGTGCGCAGGGCGAACAGGTCGTAGAAGGTCAGGGTGAAGTAGCCGGCGGCCACGAACAGGAAGGCGAGCACCACGTCAAAGATCGGCTTCCCCCTGAACGCCTCGACGACCTCCTCCCCCGATATGTCGCGGAGCATGCGGTAGAGCACCACCGCGGCCGCCGTGATGATGGTGACGCTGAGAGCGATGCCGACACGGTTCCAGCCGATCCTTTCGTCGAGGAACCGCGCGACCGCGCGGAGCGCTTTCAACATCCGTCTACCCTCCCCCAGGGTCGGTGATCGGAGGCGCCGCACTGGCTTGGCGGGGCATTCCGATGCCGCCGCAGCCCTAGCAGAAGTCGGAACCAGGCGCGAGTGCGGAGCGTGGCCATCGTCACCAAGCTATTATCGCGGCAACTCGTCCCGGTGACGGGTTCGTGCGATCCATTGACGCAGCGGCAGCCCTCAGAACACCGCGTCCGGCGTCTCGACCGCGCTCCGGTAGATGCCGTGGAGATACTGGCCGTAGCCCGACTTTTCCAGCGCCCCGGCGGCCGCGAGCAACTGGTCGGCGGTGATGAAGCCCTTGCGGAAGGCGATCTCCTCCGGACAGGCGATGCGCAGCCCCTGGCGCTGCTCGAGCACCTGGACGAACTGGGCGGCGGCGATCAGCGACTCGTGGGTGCCGGTATCGAGCCAGGCGAAACCCCGGCCCATGATCTCCACGTGGAGCCGCTTCATCTCCATGTAGGCGCGATTGACGTCGCTGATCTCCAGCTCTCCGCGCGCCGACGGCCTGACCCCGGCCGCGATGTCGAGGACCTGATTGTCGTAGAAGTAGAGCCCGGTGACGGCGAAATTGGATCGCGGCCGCGCCGGCTTCTCCTCGATCGACCGGGCCATGCCGGCGGCGTCGAGCTCGACCACGCCGTAGCGGCCGGGATCGGACACCGGATAGGCGAAGACCGTGGCACCCTGCGGCCGGGCGAGCGCCCGCGCCATCAGCTCCGGCAGGCCGTGGCCGAAAAAGATGTTGTCGCCGAGGACCAGCGCCACGGAATCGGCGCCGACGAAATCGCGGCCGAGGATGAACGCATCGGCGAGCCCGCGTGGCGCCTCCTGGACCGCATAGCTGAGCGTGATGCCGAACTGGTCGCCGTCACCCAGCAGCTGGCGGAACAGGGGCTGGTCCTGCGGCGTGGTGATGACCAGAATGTCGCGGATATCGGCGAGCATCAGCGTCGACAGCGGGTAATAGATCATCGGCTTGTCGTAGACCGGCAGCAGCTGCTTCGACACCACGATGGTGACCGGATGAAGCCGGGTGCCGGCGCCGCCGGCCAGGATGATCCCCTTCATGGCGCCCCCGCCAGCGCGTCGGCTGCGAGCGCCGCCACCACCTCGCGGGTGCGGGTACGCCAGTCGGCGGCGCGCACCCCGAAGGCGCGCGCGAAACGCGAGCTGTCGAGGACCGAATTGGCCGGCCGCGTGGCGGCCTGCGGATAGTCGGCGCTGGTGATCGGCACCACCGCGGGACGACGGCCGCCGGTCCCTTGGGCCTCGACGATCTCGGCGGCGAATCCATGCCAGGTGGTCACGCCGGTGCCGGCGAAATGCCAGGTGCCCCACGGCACGGTGCCGGTGTCGAGCCTGCGGGCAACGGCGAGGATCGCCGCGGCGATGTCGGCGGTAGCCGTCGGCGAGCCGCGCTGATCGGCCACGACGCGCAGCTCGTCGCGCTCGCGCGCCAGCCGCAGCATGGTCTTGAGGAAATTGGTCCCGTGAACGCCGTAGACCCACGAGGTGCGCAGGATGAGGTGGCGGGGAAGCGCCCGGCGCACCGCCGTCTCGCCGTCGGCCTTGGAGCTGCCGTAGACGTTGAGCGGCGCCATCGGATCGTCCTCCGTATAGGCGGCAGGTTTGGTTCCGTCGAACACGTAGTCGGTCGACAGGTGCAAGAGCGCGACGCCGGCTGCCGCACAGGCGGCGGCGACGATCCCGGCACCGCCGGCATTCACCAGGAACGCCTGCTTCGGCTCGGCCTCGGCACGATCCACCGCCGTATAGGCGGCGGCGTTGACCACCAGGGAGGGCTTCGTGCGGGCGAGCGCCGCGCGAACCTGCGCGGAGTCGGTGATGTCGACGTCGGAGCGGCGGGCCGCGTGCGTCGCGACCGAGGCCCGCGCCGCCCGCGCCGCGAGCTCACGCCCGACCTGCCCGTCGGCCCCGAGGATGAGGATCGTCGCCATGGTCAGACCCCCATCCCGAGGCGCTCGCCCCGATAGGTCCCGGCGCGGATGCCGCCCCACCACGACCGGTTGGCGAGGTACCACTCGACGGTCTTGCGCAGGCCGCCGGAAAATTCCTCGCGCGGCTGCCAGCCGAGCTCGCGGCGGATCTTTGCGGCGTCGATCGCGTAGCGCAGGTCGTGGCCGGGGCGGTCGTCGACGAAGGTGATCAGCCGCTCGCGACTGCCGAGCGCCGGATCGAAGGCGAGCTCGTCCATCAGCGCGCAGATCTCGCGGACCACCGAGATGTTGGTCCGCTCGCAGCCGCCGCTGACATTGTAGCTCTCGCCCGGCACGCCCTGCTCGGCGATCAGCGCCAGCGCGCGCACATGATCCTCCACATAGAGCCAGTCGCGCACGTTCTCGCCGCGCCCGTAGACCGGCAGCGGCTTGCCTTCGAGCGCATTGAGGATCGTCAGCGGTATGAGTTTCTCGGGAAAATGATAGGGTCCGTAATTGTTGGTGCAGTTGGAGACGATGACCGGCAGGCCGTAGGTGCAGTGCCAGGCGCGCACCAGGTGATCGGCGGCGGCCTTCGAGGCCGAATAGGGCGAGCTCGGCTGGTAGGGCGAGCTTTCGCTGAACTGCCCTTCGGGCCCGAGCGAGCCGAACACCTCGTCGGTCGAGACATGATGAAAACGGAATTGCGCCGCCGCCCGCGGCGGCAGTCTGCGCCAGTGGCCGAGCGCCGCCTGCAGCAGCACGTAGGTGCCGACGATATTGGTCTGCACGAAGTCGCCGGGGCCGTCGATCGAGCGGTCGACATGGCTCTCGGCGGCGAGATGCATGACGACGTCGGGGCGGAACTCGTCGAACAGGCCGTGCATTCTCGGCGCGTCGGCGATGTCGGCCTTCACCAGGACGAACCGCGGGTGATCGATCACGGCCTTCAGCGAATCGATGTTTGCCGCATAGGTGAACTTGTCCACCACCAGCACGCGGTGATCGGTCTCGCGGATCAGATGGCGGACCAATGCGGATCCGATGAAGCCCGCCCCGCCGGTCACGATGAAGCGTTTGGTCATCATGGGCCTTCGTACGAAAACGGGCTGGCAAAGTCCACGAAACGTGGGAGTTTCGCGTCGCTCTCGGAGAGGAAATCGCTGCCCGGCGTGATCGGCCAGCCAATCGCGAGGTCGGGATCGTTCCAGAAGATCCCGCCCTCGCGTGCCTTCGCATAGTAGACGTCGACCTTGTAGGCGACTTCGGTATCCGGCTCCAGGGTGCAGAAGCCATGGGCAAAGCCGCGCGGGACAAACAACTGCTCGCCGCCCGCCGCGGTCAGCGTCGCGGCGCACCACCGGCCGTAGGTCGGGGAATTCCTCCTGATGTCCACCGCGACATCGAAGACCGCGCCCCTGAGCACGCGGACGAGCTTGGCCTGGGCGTCGGGCGGAACCTGGAAATGCAGGCCGCGGACCGTGCCCGACCGCGTCGACAGCGACTGATTGTCCTGGACGAACTCGCAAGCGATCCCGGCGCCCGCGTAATGCCGTCGGCTGTAGGTCTCGACGAAATAGCCGCGTGGATCGCCGAACCTTTTCGGACGGATGAGCTTGACGTCGGGGATGTCGAGGCTGGCGATGTCCATCATCAACCCTCGCGGCCGAGCTGCGACGGCCCGGCGGTCATGCGTGGGCGAACTGCCAGTAGAGCTCGCGGGCCTTGCGATAGAACGGGCCGGGCTGCAGCGAGCGCTCGCCGATCCGGGTCACCGGCATGACCTTGGTGTAGTTGCCGGTGGAGAAGATCTCCTCGGCCGCCTCGAAGTCGCGCCAAGTCAGGGTCTTTTCCACCACTGTCGTGCCGGCGTCGCGCAGCAGGGAGATCACGCGCTGCCGGGTGATGCCGGCGAGGAATGTCCCGTTCGCCACCGGGGTGAGCACGGCGCCGTCCTTCGCCATGAAGACGTTGGCGGAAGCGAGCTCGGCGACATTGCCGAGCATGTCGCACATCAGCGCGTTGTCGAAGCCGCGCTCGCGTGCCTCGAACAGGGCCCTGGCATTGTTGGGGTAGAGACAGCCGGCCTTGGCGTCGACCGGCATGGTCTCCGGTGTCGGGCGGCGGTACGGCGAGAGCGTGACCGAGAAGCCGTCGGGCTTGCGCATCGGCGCCTCGTAGATGGTCAGGCACCAGCGGGTCGATTCCGGGTCGTGGGCCTGGAGCACCGGTCCGGACCTCTCCGCCCAGTACATCGGGCGGATGTAGAGCGCTGCGTCCTTGTCGAAGCGCCGCATCCCGTCGCGCACCAGGCCGAGAAAACCCTCGGTCGACGTCACCGGCTTGAGACGCATGGTGGCCGCCGACTGGTTGACCCGGGCCAGGTGGAGCTCGAGGTCGGGTGTCACGCCTTCGAAGGCGCGGGCGCCGTCGAAGACGCAGGAGCACATCCAGGCGACATGGCTGCGCGGCCCGATGATCGGCACATTGCCCTCGTGCCAGTCCCCCTCGAAGAAGGTCCAGGTCGTCGACCAGTCGTTGACGGCGAGCATCGGTGTCTCCGTTTCGACGGCCCGGAACAGGGCCGCGTGGTTGTCGGGCGACGGCCGCGCTAATCCAGCAGCGGCCGGTCCTTGGTCTCCCGGGCAAACAGCACCGCCACGAAGGTGATCGCCGCCAGCATGATCAGCATGACCGAGACGCCCGCGGTACCGCCCATGCGGTCCACCAGCGTCGCCGCGATGATCGGCGACAGGCCGCCGCCGATCGCCGCCGAGAGCTGGAAGCCGAACGAGGCGCCGCTGTAACGGACGTTGGTGCCGAACAGCTCGGGAAAGTACGTCGACTGCAAGCCGAACATCGTGCCATGACCGAAGCTCAGCGCGATGACGATGGTGAGGATGATGGTCTGCGGATCCCTGGTGTCGATCAGCCAGAACAGCGGAAACGCGAAGCATACGGTGAACAGGGTGCCGGCGAAGTAGAGCGCGCGGCGCCCGATCAGGTCCGACAGATAGCCGAACAGCGGGATGGTGACCACCTCGATCAGTGCCGCGATGAACACCGCATTGAGCATCTGCTGGCGCGGCAGCTGCAGCCGCGTCGTGGCGTAGACCACGATGAACACGGTGAGGATGTAGACCCACGACACTTCCGAGATCTTCAGCCCGACCGCGACCAGAAAGCTGCGGGGATTCCTGAAGACGGCTTCGAAGAACGGGTTCCTGACGATCTCGCCGCGCCGCTTGATCTCGCGGAACAGCGGCGTCTCCGGCACGCGCGCCCGAACGAACCAGCCGAGGCCGAGCAGCGCGATGCTGATGAGGAAGGGAATGCGCCATCCCCACGACTTGAAGCTCGCATCGGGCATCATGGTGGCGAGCGAGAACACCCCGTAGGACAGCACCAGGCCGAGCGGGAAGCCGACCTGCACCAGGCTGCCGAACAGCCCGCGCCGGTTCGCCGGCGCATGCTCGAGCACCATCAGCGAGGCGCCGCCCCATTCGCCGCCGAGGCCGATGCCCTGGACGAAGCGCAGCGTTACCAGGAGGATCGGCGCCCAGATGCCGATCTGGTCGTAGGTCGGCAGGCAACCGACCAGGAAGGTGCCGAGCGCCATCACCACCATGGTGATCATCAGCATGGTCTTGCGGCCGATGCGGTCGCCGAAATGGCCGAACAGCGCGCCGCCGACCGGGCGGGCGAAGAAGCCGACCGCGTAGGTCCCGAGCGAAGCCAGCGTTCCGGTGACTGGATCGACGGTGGGAAAGAACAGGGTGTTGAAGACCAGCGCGGCCGCGGTGCCGTAGATCAGGAAGTCGTACCATTCGATGATGGTGCCGACCGAGCCGGCAAATACCACCGAGGCCATTTTCCCGGACTCATGATCCGGCCTGACGGCACCCACCATTGCGGACATGCGACGCTCCTGGCTGCAGGCGCCCTGCCGACCGACCGCCGGACAAGGACGGGTCCCGGGACGGGACACCCGTTTTCGGACAATTCAAACCACGGGGCTGACCTGCATCCTTCGTGCCATCCCGACGATCCGGCCGGTGATCCGCGCCGAATGGTAAACGCCCGCGATCCGCCGATATTCCGCGCGCCCCCTGCCCGGCCTCTGGTTCTGACGCGAGGAACTACCCCGTCGTCGTCGAATGTCCGCTCGGGATCGATCGGCCCCAGGCGACCTGCCGCGCCTTGCGGTCCGACATGGCGGCGAGCCAGTTGCGGTAGATGCGGATCGCGGATGCGCCCCAGACCCTCGGCGAAATGCCTTCGGCGCCGACCCCGGGGAACTCCGTCATCAATTCGGGACGGCGCTGCGGGCGGGCGCGGTCGGCGAAGGCCTGCAGCAGGCCGCTCGCCTCCTCGCCCAGATAGGACGCCGGCAGGGTCGGAAACGTCGCCCTCTCCCCCTTCAGATAACGCCCGACGTCGCGACGATACTCGCGCAGCAGGGTTTCGGAAGAATATTCCGGATGGCCCTGGAAGAACACGAACAGGCCCGCCTGCCGCCTGACGAACGTATCGACCCCGACCTCGGGCGATCGCACCAGCACGTCGTAGCCGCACGCGGCAAGGGCGTCCTCGGCGACGTCGTTCCATCGCGAATGCGGGATCCACAGCGGGGATTCGACGCCGTCGAGCAGGACGTCGTCCGAGGCCTTGCGGCATTCGTACATGCCGAAGCATTTTTCCTCGAGCGACCGGCGGGGGATACCGTCGAGGTGGAGAACCGCGGCGTGGGCGGCGAGGCACGACCAGATGGCGGCGAGCGCATTCTCCTGCGCCCAGTCGACGATCTCGGTCAGCCTCGCCCAGTACGGCTCGGCGGTGAGATCGCTGGCACGCGGCTCGGTGCCGGTCACGATCAGCCCGTCGGGGCGGCGGCTGCCAAAGCTCCTCGAACGGCGCATAGTGCGCGCCCAGGTGATGCCTTCCCCAGTCGGTGCGCGGAACATCGGGCAGCGCGAACAGCGTCACCCGCACCAGCCGGTCCGGCGCGGCGGCCTCCAGCAGTCGCAGAAACTGCCGCTCGGTCGCCTCCAGGGCCTTGTCGGGCATGTTGTTGATGAAGGCGACGTCGAGACACCCGGCGTCGGCCTCGGCGAATACCGGCCGCGACCGGGCGCGCGGTCGGCCGCGCTCGCCGAATGCCGAGCAGCCTTGACCTCTGGCGATCAGAACGGGCATCGACGCCTATCCATCATGTCGGCGACCGGTGGAGACCTTGGTGGCACGCCGCATCGTCGCTGCGCGCACGCGGCGCCGGCCGCCCGCCTTGGCGGCGGCGAGCGCCTGATCGAGATCCGCGATGATGTCGTCGACATGCTCGATGCCGATGCTGAGGCGGATCATCTCGGGGCGCACGCCGGCCGCCGCGCAACTCGTCGGGCGACATCTGCCGGTGCGTGGTCGAGGCGGGATGGCAGGCGAGCGACTTGGCATCGCCGATGTTCACCAGCCGCTTGAACAGCTCGCAATGCGTCGTAGAACCGGGTGCCGGCCTCGAAGCCCCCGGCAACCCCGAAGGTGAGCAGCGAGGAGGCCTTGCCGCCGAGATATTTTTCCGCCAGCGCCGCGGTACGGGCTGTCGGCGAAGCCCGCATAGTTGGTCCATTCCACCCGCGGATCGCCGCGCAGAAAGTCCGCCACCTTCCGGGCGTTCTCGACGTGGCGCTCGACCCGCAGCGCGACGGTCTCGATCCCCTGCAGCAGCAGGAAGGCGCTGAGCGGCGAGAGCACCGCGCCGGTGGTGCGCTGGCACACGCTGCGGCAGCGGCCGATATAGGCGGCCGGGCCGAAGTGATCGACATAGACCATGCCGTGATAGGAGCTGTCCGGCTCGTTGAGCATGGCGAAGCGCTTGCGCGTGCTTCCTCCACGGAAACTTTCCCGAGTCGACGACGATGCCGCCGAGGGTGGTGCCGTGGCCGCCCATGAACTTCGTCAGCGAGTGCACCACGATGTCGGCGCCCCACTCGATCGGTCGCAGCAGGATCGGCGTCGCCACCGTGTTGTCGACGATCAGCGGCACGCCGTGCCGGTGGGCGACGTCGGCCAGCGCCTCGATGTCGCAGATGTTTCCCGCCGGATTGCCGATGCTCTCGCAGAACACCGCCCTGGTGTCGCGGTCGATCAGGCGCTCGATGGCGGCGGGGTGATCGGACTCGGCGAACCGCACCTGGATGCCCTGGCGGGGCAGGATGTGGGCGAACAGGGTGTGGGTGGTGCCGTAGAGCTGCGGCACCGAGACGATGTTGCTGCCCATCTCGGTGATGTTGACCACCGAATAGTTGATGGCGGCCTGGCCGGAGCCGACGCACAGCGCCTCGAGCCCGCCCTCGAGCGCGGCGACGCGCTTCTCCAGCACCGCATTGGTCGGGTTGTTGATGCGGGTGTAGCGGAACCCGTCGACCTCGAGGTTGAACAGCGCCGCCCCGTGCTCGGCGCTGTCGAACGCGTAGGCGACGGTCTGATAGATCGGCACCGCCACCGCCTTGGTGGTGGGCTCGACGTCGTAGCCGCTGTGGATCGCAATGGTCTCGCTTTTCATTCGCTCACCTGGTGGCCGGATCCCTCCGGGCCACGCCACGGCTCTATGGGGGCGCCGTCGCCCTCGCGCGGCCATCGGAGGCGCGACGAGGTTTTAGGAAAATCCAACCAAATCCTAGCGAACGTTACGACAGCGCTCAATGGATACCGAAACATCAGGCGAGTAACGTTAATGTGTCATCCTCATCGACAATGAGCAGATTGCAGAACCTGTTTGTATCCAGCGCTTTGCAAAGATTCCGGCCGCCCCTTATGGTGATGCCGGCAGCGCGCGATCCGACTCGATGACAACCTCGGCGACCCAATGGGTGCAATCGACACGAGCTTCACACCCGATCTCGGCCGCCCGTCGGCGGCAAAAGCCTGGCTGCGCGCGCTGGAGATGACCGCCGCGATCGGCCGCAACCCGTCACGCCTCCTCGCCGACGTCGTCGACGAGACAGCCGGGCGGGCGGCCACCGCCCCGGCGCTCATCGCGGACCGCGAGCGCTTCAGCTATCGCGAGCTGTCCCGGCGATCGAGCCAGTATGCACGCTGGGCGATTGCGCACGGCGTCGGCCGCGGCGACAGGGTGTGCCTGTTGATGCCGAATCGCCCGGAATACATGGCGATCTGGCTCGGCGTGAGCCGCGTCGGCGGCGTCGCCGCCCTCGTCAACGCCAATCTGGCGGGACCCTCGCTGGCGCATTCGATCGACATCGTGACGCCGCGCCACGTCATCGTGGCGGCGGAGCTGGCGCAAAGCTTTGCCACCGCGCGGCCGCATCTGCGGACGGCTGCGACAATCTGGTCGCACGGCGGCAGCGATGACGAGGCCCGGCGCGTCGATCTGGCGGCCGACACGCTGCCGGGCGAGACGCTTGCGCCCGGCGAGCGCTCGCCGCGGCACCATCGCCGATCCGGCGCTGTGCATCTACACCTCCGGCACCACCGGCCTGCCGAAGGCGGCGCTGGTCAGTCACTATCGCGTGATGATGTGGAGCAGCTGGTTTGCCGGCATGATGGACACCCGCGCCGGCGACCGCATGTATGATTGCCTGCCGATGTATCACAGCATCGGCGGCGTGGCGGCGCCCGGTGCCATGCTGGTCGGCGGCGGCTCGGTGGCGATCGGCGAAAAATTCTCCGCACGGCAGTTCTGGGACGACGTCCGCCGCTGGGACTGCACGCTGATCCAGTATATCGGCGAGATCTGCCGCTACCTCAACGCCGCGCCGCCGACGCCGCAAGACGGCGAGCACCGCGTCCGGCTCGCCTGCGGCAACGGCCTGCGGCCCGACGTATGGCCGGAATTCAAGCGCCGGTTCGCCATTCCGCAGATCCTCGAATTCTACGCGGCCACCGAAGGCAACGTCACGCTGTTCAACTACGAGCAGGAGCCCGGCGCGATCGGACGCATCCCGCCCTATCTGGCCCACCGTTTTCCGACCACCCTGGTGCGCCACGACGTCGAGAGCGGCGAACCGGTGCGCGGCGCCGACGGGCGGTGCATCCGCTGCGCTCCCGGCGAGGTCGGCGAGGCGATCGGACGGATCCCCGGCGATCCGTCGGATCTCACCGGCCGTTTCGAGGGATATACATCGCGGGAGGACTCCGAGAGGAAGATCCTGCGCGACGTCGTCGAGACCGGCGACGCCTGGTTCCGCACCGGCGACCTGATGCGCCGGGACGAGCGCGGCTATTTCTATTTCGTCGACCGCATCGGCGACACGTTTCGCTGGAAGGGCGAGAATGTCGCGACCTCGGAGGTCTCCGAGGCGCTCACCGGGTTTCCCGGAATCCTCGAGGCCAACGTCTACGGGGTCGCCGTTCCGGGCACCGACGGCCGTGCCGGCATGGCGGCGCTGGTGGCGGCCGACGGCCTCGACCTGGCGGCGCTCCGCCGTCACCTCGGCGAGCGGCTGCCGGCCTATGCGCGGCCGCGGTTCCTGCGGCTGCGCCGCGAGATCGAGGTGACGGCGACCTACAAGCAGAAGAAGACCGAGCTGATGCGCGAGGGCTTCGATCCGGGCGCCACCACCGACGCCATCTGGTTCGACGACGTCGAGCGCCAGTCGTTCGTGCCGCTCGACAAGCCCACCTACGACCGCATCTGTGCCGGCCAGCTGCGACTTTGACCGGGCCTGAGGTTCCCTGATATGCGCCGGGCGGCATGCCTTGAGCCGCAATCGACTATGCCTCTACAATCGGATTGCGGGAGCCCGCCAGGCGGGCCCCGATCATAACACCGGTCGACGCCGGCAAGGCAGGCGGCCGCACAGGGGAGACGTCCATGTCGAGGGAAATTCGGGCGGCGCGCCGCGGCGCGCTCGCCGTCATCGCTTTGGGCTCCATCGTCGGAGTGTCGATGACGCTCGCCGGAGCGCAGCAGAATCCCCCCGCCCCCGCTGCGGCGCCCACCCCGCCGGCGGTAGTGCCCCCGGTGCCGGCGTCGACGCCCGCGCAGGAAAAGCTCAGGCTGCTGCATGCCAAGCGATTTCCCGGCAAGGTGCACGTGCTGCCGGCGACCATGGAAACCACCCAATGGGGCTGGTTCAACAACGCCCAGCCACCGGTGCTGCACGTCGACAGCGGCGACACCATCGTGTTCGAGACGATGATGCATTCGCACAATCAGGTGGTGCCGGGCACGACGATCGAGCAGATCAAGAAGCTGCGCACCGATTTCCCCGGACGCGGCCCCCACACCTTGACCGGGCCGGTCTATATCGAGGGGGCGGAGCCGGGCGACGTCCTCAGGATCCGCTTCAACAAGATCGTGCCGCGCGCCTACGCCACCAACTTCAACGTGCCCGGCATGTTCGGCCAGTTCCCCGACAAGTTCCCCGACGGCCAGGTGAAATATTTCTATCTCGATCTCGACCGCAAGGTGGCGGAGTTCGCCCCGGGGATCGAGATCCCGCTGGCGCCTTTTCCCGGAACGATCGGGGTCGCCCGCGCCGAGCCCGGCCAGTACAGCTCGGTGCCGCCCGGGCCGTTCGGCGGCAACATGGACATCCGCGACCTGACCGAGGGGACCGCGCTCTACGTGCCGGTGTTCGTCAAGGGCGCCCTCCTGTGGACCGGGGATTCCCACGCCGCCCAGGGCAATGGCGAGATCAACCTGACGGCGCTGGAGACCGCCTATCAGGAGATGAGCGTTACCGTGGACGTGCTCAAGGACATGAAGCTCGACTGGCCGCGCATCGAGACCGCCGACAGCTGGATCACGGTCGGCATCGACCGCGATCTCAACAAGGCGCTCGATCTCCTGAAGAGCCAGACGACGAAGCTCCTCGTGGAGCAGCGCAAGATCGCCGCGGACCAGGCCGAGAAGCTGATGATGGAATTGTGGAACTGCCGGGTCAGCCAGGTGGTCGACGTCAACAAGGGGCTGCACTGCTTCACCGCCAAGAACGCCGCCGCCCCGCCGAAGATCGAGGCGCTGCCCGACCGCGAGGACGGCACCTATCTGGTGACGGTCGGCAAGAATGCCGACCTCAACAAGGCGATGGACGAGGCGTCGTGGGCGATGATCGACCTGCTGGAGAAGAGCAAGAATCTCACCCGCCTGGACGCCTATGGGCTCGCCAGCATGGTGATGGATTGCCGCCCGGCCGCGCCGACGGCGGAGCAGAAGGCGGTGCATTGCCTGGTCCCGAAGAGCACGTGGGTCGCCGCCCGATAGCGGCATGAGGGCGCGGCTTTCGGCACTCCTTATGGCGGCGGCCGTGCTGGCCGCCGCCTCGGGTTGCGCGGCGGCGCCGTTGCGGGTGGCGGCCACCACTAGCGACCTCGCGGCGCTGGCAGTCGCGGTGGGCGGTGATCTGGTCAGCGTCGACACAATCGTACCAGCCGCCTCCGATCCGGAAGCGTTCGAGCCCCGTCCCGGCGACCTCGAGAAGCTGCGCAATGCGGACCTGATGATCCGGGTCGGCCTCGGCTACGACCATTGGCTCGACAAGCTGCTCGCCCGTAACGGCAATCCGCGCCTGATGCGCGGCGGCGAGGCCCATGTCGACGCCTCGCGCGGCGTTCCCGCTCCTCGAGGTGCGCGGCCAGGGCCTCGTCAACGAGGGCGGCCATTCGCACGGCAGCGCCAACCCGCACTACTGGCTCGATCCGCACAACGCCACGATCGTGACGGCCGGCATTGCGGACGCCATCGGCCGGCTGCTGCCGGAGCAGGCGGAAGCGATCGTCGCCAACCGCGAACGCTTCATCGGCGACCTCGCGCCGGCGGCTCGACGGCTGGACGGCGCTCGCCGGCCCCCTGGCGGGAGCGAGGTTCATCGCCTACCACAATTCCTGGCCCTACTTCGCCCGCCGCTTCCGTCTCGACATCGTCGATTTCATCGAGCCGAAGCCGGGCGTGGCGCCGAGCCCGGCGCATCTCGCCCGGCTGGTTTCCGCGGGCCGCAAAGCCGAGATCCGCGCGATCCTGCACGAGCCCTACGAGCCGGTCGACGCGTCGCGGTTCCTGGCGCAAAAGCTCGGCGTCCCGGTGGTGACGCTCGCGACCTCGGTCGACAGCCTGCCGGGGACGGCCGACTATGCCGGGCTGATCGACTACAACATATCGACGCTCGCCCGGGCGCTCGGCGTGCAGGGCAGATGAATGGACGACGCGGTCCGGTTTCTGCTGCTTCCCTTCGCCGCCTCCGTCGCCTTCGTGCTGATCCATGCCTATCTGGGCGTCCACGTCCTGCGCCGGAACATCGTCTTCGCCGATCTCGCGCTCGCCCAGCTCTCGGCCTTTGGCGCAACGGTCGCGTTCGCCGGTCGGTCATGCGCCGGCAAGTCGTTGCCGGATACGCCTATGCGCTGGCGTTCACCGTCGCCGGGGCGGCGCTGCTTACGCTGACCCGCAGGCTCGGCCGCCTAGTCAGCCAGGAAGCCTTCGTAGGGATTCTCTACGTGGTGGCGACGGCGGCGACCGTGCTGGTGGTCGACCGCTCGCCGCAGGGCGCCGAGCACGTCAAGAAGATGCTCATCGGCAGCATCCTGACGGTGGCCCCCGAGGACGTCGCCAGGATCGTCGTCCTCTATGCGGCGATCGGCCTGGCGCACTGGCTCGCCCGCCGGCCGCTCACCGCCATGTCGGCCAGCACGCAACCGGACGGGCGCAGCCCGATCGCCGTCCTCGCCTGGGACTTCTTCTTCTTTCTCTCGTTCGGCATCGTGGTGACGAGCTCGGTGGCGATCGCCGGCGTCCTGCTGGTGTTCAGCTTCCTGATCGTCCCCGCGGTGATCGGCTCGCTCTTCTCGACCGAGCTTCGCCTCGCTCTGCCGATCGCCTGGAGCGTCGGCATCCTGGCGAGCGCCATCGGGCTCGGCGCATCGCTCGCGCTCGATCTTCCGACCGGCGCCACCATGGTGGCGGCCTTTGCGCTGGCGCTCATCCTCGCCGGCGTCGCCAGGGCGCTGCTGCTCGTCGATACCGCGCAACGCCGCCGCAACTGGCGGCGCACCGCGGGCGCGGCGACCGCCTCGGGTCTCCTGTGCGTTCTCGCCTCGAGCCTGTGGCTCATCGTCAATCCCGCTGCCGATCAGCCGCTGCTGACGCTGTTCGAGGCCGCCACCGGGCTCGGACCCGCACGTTTCCTCGCCGGATCCGACCGCGATGTCTACGAGAGCGCGATCCGCGACGTCGGCCGCTTCCAGGCGGAGGTCGACCGGCTCAACGCCAAGGAACGCGCGGCGCGCTATCAGGGCGCGCCGCTCGCCGACGACGAGATCCGCCGCTTCGCGTCCTACCAGCAGACCTTCAACGAGATGGCGCAGGGCGAGCGCTTCGTCCTTCAGGTCGTGCGCGGCAGGGCGCGGGCCCGCGAGCGATGGATCGTCGGCGTCCCGTTCGCGGTCCTGTCGGCGCTGGGATTGCTGCTCATCGGCGCGCGCCTGCGGCGACGCCGGATCTCGCCGAGCCGGCCCGCATAGCTCGGGGACGCGCCGGCGGCCGCCATTCACCGTTTCCGAGAATGCCTCACGCGGTCGCAACTCCACCGCATCCGCCACGTCGTCGACCTCCGGCAGGCGGCGCAGCGCGCTGCGCCGCGCGATCTGCCCGCGCTGCTCGTCGGCGAGGCTGTGGGTCATGTCGGTGTCGAGGAAGCCGGGCGCCACCGCATTCACGGTGATCCCCAGGCCCCCGACCTCACGGGCGAGCGACCGGGTGAACCCGACTAGCGACGCCTTGGGGCGCCGTAGACCGACAGCCCGCTGTAGCCGGTGAAGGCGTTGATCGATGCGATGTTGACGATGCGGCCGCGCCGGTCGGCCATCATGTGGCGGACCACGTATTTGGTGAGCATGATCGGCGCGAGCGTGTTGACGCGGATGAGGCGCTCGATTTGCGAGTTGTGCATGGCGCCAGCACGCCGTCGGAGAAATCCGCCGCCGGAAAATACTGCGCAAAATCAATGCCGAACGCGGTACGGCCAAACTCACGCCACGAGGCGAGTTGCAGCGCGCTCGCCGGGACCTGCTGGCCGGCGATCATCCACGCCGCCGGGCGCACCGTGCACAACGCCGCCATGGCGCCGGTCGCCGCCTCGACCGCGGCGGCCTCGCAGACCGGGTCGGCTCGCCTCCACCAGGTCGACAGCACCTGCTCATGGGGCGGGCGATCCGGCCAGGCGGCGGCCGCGAACCTGACGAGGGTGTCGGAATCGACGGTCATGGCCGGTACCAAGGTGTACTCGCCGGCCGGCGAAAGCTCGGGCTCGGCGTTCACGCGACCGCCTGCGCGCCCTCTCGGCGATCCCGCCGTGCGCCGTCCGCATGGGCCCCCATGGTGCGGATCTCGATACGCCCCTGGCTGGCCGCCGCCGCCGCATGCTCGAGAAACCATGCCAGCGTCGCGAGCTGCTCGTCGCGGCGGTAGTAGAAGTTCGACGGGTGGAACCAGAAATGGAACGTTTCGCCCGCCCGCCGGGCGCGCTCGAGGCCCATCATCAGCTTTGCCCGGGTCACCGCCGGAAGCACGAAACGCCGCGGACCGTTGCGTCCGAGCAGCAGCATGGAGCCCGGGATATCGATCAACGGCCGCGCGACTGCGGGCGGTGACCGGGTGCGGCGGGACCGGGAGCATCTTGTCGGCCAGATTGACCGCCTGCCGGATCGGCCGGGGGGCGCCGCGCATGAGCCGGGTCCAGCCCGCATCGGGGCCGCGGAACGTACGCAGACCTGCCTCCGCCACCAGATCCATGTGGCCGATGGCGTTGCGCGGGAAGACGAAGGACTCGAAGGCCAGCCCATTGGAGCGGTGAACGTCCGCGGCGAATGCCAGATCCTCGCGGGCTTCCGGCTCGGCGATGTTGGCGAAATAGACGTGCCGGCCGCCATGGCTGCCGATCTCGTGGGCGACCTTGGCGTTGACGATGCGCTCGACGATGTCCGGCGCATACCAGCACGCGGTGCCGCCCGGGCGTCCCCGCGCGCTCTTCTCGTCGAGCAGCGCCGCGACCATCGCCCAGGTCACCGGCACCTGGTGGCGGTCGAAGAGGTCGATCAGCGCCGCGCAGATCGGGCGCTCATCGGCCTCCGCCCGGCGCAGGTCCTCGGGCGTCAGAATATCCCAGACGCCCCAGGCGAGCTCGAGATCGATGGAAATCGTCAGCGTGCCCTTCCGCATGCGATCCTCTCCGGCCGGGCCCGTCACGAACGAACGCACCGGGTCCCGGCCCGCACATCAGCCGACGTCGCCCGGTGGTCTGACCAAGCATAAGTCATATCATATCCGACCTGCTGCGAGTGCACCAATCCTGGCGCGCGCACCCTAGTCGGGCGCCGGGCTACGAATTCCCGGAGGACGATTTTGTTAGCTTCTGTGTGCGCCTTTGCCGAACACCGAGATGACGCGCGGGCGGCAGCCGGGAAGGAGCGCCAGTCCTCGGTCAGGCACCAATTCAGTGGGCGGCTGAATCTCGCTCTCGCCGGACAGATCGCCGGAGAACTCCCGGCGTTCCCGCCCTCGCGGCCTCTGTCTAATGCAAATGGCTGAGCTGGGTGATCGGCCGCAGGCAGCCCAGCATGAAGCAAACGATCAGTGCCCCTGCGACCGAAGGCGCTAACGGGATGCGCTTGCGCTCGCCCACCTGCTGAACCTTGACCCAGCCGAACTTGGCGGCGGCGACGTAAACCATGGCAAAAATCGCCATCAGCACTGCGAAGACGAGCGCACAATCAAGGCCGATCCATAAGAAGCTGACGGTCAGGATCTTGACGTCGCCGCCGCCCATCAAGTTCTGCGCATAGAAATACAACATGACGCAGAACATGAGGACGGCGAAGCCTAGGTTCCAATATGCGCTTACCCAGCGACCGGACAAGAGCGCGTGGATGACGAACAGCCCGGCGAGGACAAGGATGAGATCGTTGCGAATCTTGAATTGCTTGAAATCGGTCAGCGCCACGTAGAACAAGACTGCAGCCGTGATCACCAACACGACGTGGGACAGTGGCGCCGAAAACGGCATCAGCTTCTTACTGCGCAGGAGCCCGCTCAACGTACCGGCGGCTCGCGTTCAGAAGTTGAATGTTATTGGCAATGGTCGGGTTGTTCGGCTCGCGTTCATAGGCTTGGAAGAATTTCTTGCGCGCGGCGTTGAGTTTGCCACGCAGCATGTACGAGTAGCCTTGGTTGTTCAGGATCTCCGTCGTCTCGCCGGCCAGCTTGATGGCGTGATAATAGGCGCGGTCGGCCAGATCAAAACGGGCAACCCGGTCGTAGCTTGCCGCGAGACCGATCCAGGCGGTGACGTCCTTCGGAGCCTTTTCCACAGCATCGCGGTAGTAACGCTCGGCGATGCCGAAATTGCCGCGATTGAAGTGCTCGATGCCTAGGCGCAAAGGCTCGTCCGAACGGTAATATTTGACGTCGGCGGCCTCCTGCACCGTGGCCGTCGTCGCCGGGCTAACGTCGGCGACAACCGCAGCCGGGCTAACCGGAGCCGCCTGCGTGACCCCTTCACAATCATTGGTCGCGCACGTTGTGAGGTTACAACCGCACATCAAAATTACCACACTGCCGCATACAAGGACTGAGAGAAGGCGGCGCATTTGGGCCATCCCCATACTCGACGCGCCGAAGGTGCGTCGGCGCTAGTTCACACAGTACCCTAGAAATGTGAGACATTATGTGTGGCACTATCGGCCACACTCGACAAAGATTCGACAATGAAAAGCCTCCGATGGGGACCTGGATGGGTCGCTTGAGTTATCTATTGCAGCACCATCATCAGCCTGAGGATCACCGGCAGCAACACAAGACCAAGGATCACTGGAAATATGAACATGCCTAGCGGGCCGACCATTTTCACAGGAAGTTCGTTGGCACGCTCTTCGGCCCGCATCAGCCTACGATCACGCATTTCATCGCTGAAGACGCGCAAGGCATCCCCCACATCGGTGCCAAGTTCGATCGACTGGCGCAAGATGGCAACCAGAGAGTGCGCCTCGTCCAATCCCAGCCGATCTGCAAGCGAAGCGAGCGCATCGATCGTGCTGCGGCCAGCACGCGTTTCGGCTCCCATGATCAGCAAGTTGGTGCCGAGATACCGATTCTGCCGCGCGATCTCTCCGCTGATGCGGTCCAACGCCGCTTCGAGGCTCAGTCCGGCGTCGACGCATACGACCATCATGTCGAGCATTTCAGGAAAGGCGATCCGAAACCCCTCTTGCAACTTCCTTGTGCGCCGCGCGATGTAGGCATCGGGGCCCAGCACCGCGAGAAAAATGCCGATCGCCACCAAGCCGAACTTCAGATACCATTGCAGAATTGATCAAGAATTGTTGCGACCAAAAGGTAGCTCATTGTCGTCAAAACGACGACAGTGGCCAATCGTGCGAAGATGTAGTAGTTAATGGCATCTGAGCGAAAAAAGCCCGCACGTATCAGTTCGCGTCGCAGTTTCGCACGCACCGAGCCTTCAATGCCGAAACGCTTCTCATCGAAGTACGTGGAGACGAGCGCATCGAAGCCCGATGCCAATCCTGGTGATGCTTCATCGTCTCGAGCGTGAGCTGCAACGCGCCGACGCACACGACTCTGAACGAGGGCAAATTGGCCGACCACGAACACCGCGATCGCAACCGCGCCGAAAACAAGAACCGCGATCAGTACGGGTGAAGAGATTGAGTGACATCTTAAAACTTGAAGTTTACCATCCGATACAGGATGATATTCCCGACGACCAACATGAGCGCACCAACAATCATGGCCGGGATGGTGATGCGGATGATCCTTGACTCGGGAAAAAAGTAGTCCGGAGACAGTAGCGTAATAATCACGAACAGGATGAACGGAGACACCGACAACGCAATCGCCGATAGTCGTCCTTCGGCGCTCAAGGCTCGAATCTTCAAGCGCAACTTCGAGCGACTGCGCAGCATCCCCGAAAGGCGGCTCAAAATCTCCGCCAAGATTGCCGCCGGTCTGATGCTGGATGTTCACTGCGGTTGAAAAGAATGCAAGATCACTGTGTCCGACCCGGAGGGCAAGATTCCCCACTGCGACAGACTGTTCAAGACCGAACGTGATCTCATCCGAGACAATGCCGAATTCTGACCCTACCGGATCAGGCATTTCACGAGCTACCAGGGCGAGCGCGACCCTGAAAGGGTGCCCAGCCCGCAAGCCGCGCACGATCACGTCCAGTGCATCGGGGAATTGCTCGCTGAACGCAGCGATCCGCCGCCGGCGGGCCCTCTGCAGGAACAGATAGAACAATGCCACCGCCAACGGAACCGCAAGCGCGACAGCAAGCAAAATTCAACCCGAATGCAAACCTAATCAACAAATAAAATAGCACCGCCGGGATGCCGAACGAGAAAAATAGTACTCTGCGCGCTGAACCTCACACCACTTTGAACGATCAACTCTTTGAGACCCTGCAGCGACGGAATGTGGGCGAGGACGTCGACGCCCCGCTCCTTGCGCAAAATCTCCAGGACTTCCGACGGATTGGCGAGCTCGGTGGTCAGCGCCAGGCGTCGGTTGATCTTCTTCCGCTCGCCGCGCTCCTTAAACAGCACCCAATAGATGCCCTGGATAGCCAGCAACACCGCCCCAAAAACGAGCGCGTAGATGAGCCAAAGTTCGCTCGATGATCATCGCTCTCACAGCGTCCGGTTAGGGTCGAAGTGGTTCTGCGGAAGGTCCAATCCCATGTGCTTCAAGTCGGCCAGAAAGGTTGGCCGGATGCCGGTCGCTTTGAAGGTTCCGTGAACATTGCCTTGGTCGTCCGTGTGCTCTTTGACGAACCGAAAGATTTCATGCATCTGGACGACTTCGCCCTCCATGCCGGTAATCTCCGCGATGGCGACCACCTTACGTCGACCGTCGGGCAGGCGCTGCAGCTGGATCAGCAAGCGGATCGCGGACGCGATCTGGCTACGAGTGCCCACGGGGTTCATACCCATGGCTGCCATGCTTACCATCTGCTCGAGCCGCTTTATCGCGTCGCGTGCCGAGTTCGCGTGTACCGTGGTCATCGACCCTTCGTGGCCGGTGTTCATGGCTTGAAGCATATCGAACGCTTCCTCGCCTCGGCACTCACCCACGATGATCCGATCAGGACGCATCCGAAGGGCGTTTTTCACGAGTTCGCGCTGGCGGATCTCGCCTTTGCCTTCGGCGTTCGGCGGCCGGGTCTCCATCCGCAAGACATGTGGAAGCTGGAGCTGCAATTCGGCGGCGTCTTCGATGGTGATAATTCTTTCGTCGGGGGGAATGTAACTCGACAAGGCATTCAGCAGGGTCGTCTTGCCGGTGCCGGTGCCGCCAGAAACGATAAGAGATATCTTTCCTCTTACGGCTGCCCGCAGCAAATCTGCCATGGCCGAACGAATCGTGCCCATTTCCACAAGGCGATCCATCGAGAATGGCTTCTTCGAGAATTTCCGGATCGAAACCAGGGGCCCATCCACCGCGACCGGTCGGATCGCGACATTGACGCGCGATCCATCAGGCAACCGGGCATCGACCGTCGGAGACGATTCGTCGACCCGTCGGCCAACATATGCAACAATCTTTTGCACAATGCGCATGAGATGCGCTTCGTCCTTGAAATGGACCTTCGTCTCTTCGAGCTTCCCGAAGCGTTCCACGAAGCATTTTTTGTGGGTGTTGATCAGGATGTCATTGATGGTCGGATCCTTGAGCAAAGGCTCGATCGGCCCGAATCCTATCATCTCGTCGACGATTTCATCGGCGAATGCCAGCTGCTCCCTCTGGTTGAGGGACAGCCGCTCCGTCCGCATATATTCGCCGAGATAGGCACGAACCTCACGGACCAGATCCTCGCGCGGGAGCTTTTCGAGAGAAAGGAGATTGAACTCATCGATGATCCGCGCGTGCAGCTTGAGCTTCTCGTCGAGCAACGCGGGCCGCTGCGCAATCAGTTCGTGATAGTGCTCGATGGCGGGGTCGGGCTCGCTCACGCGTCAGGAGCTCCGTGCTCGGCCGTGCTCGCGTTCGTGTCGGAACGTTGGAGAAAAAGCTCATCTTTGGCTCATATTACGTTGCGTCGTCGGGCTTTATGCGTTGCGCCTTGGCAGTGTACAGAAGGTCGGCACGGGTGTCACGCACATTAGCGCCGCGACTCGCCGGCTCGATACCTTATTCGAGGATCCTGCTAGTTGAGCCTGGGCCGGCCTCAATCCGGACACCAGCGACACCAGGGGGCGAATATCCTTGGTGATCTTGCTCGAGCGGCTCGTGATCGAGATGGGGACGCCCGTGTTGAGGCTATGATTGGCGGCGGCGGCATCCTCGCGAATATAGACAACTGGTTGGCTCCCCAAAGCGCGTTTCACATGCTGCCGGCGCGCGACCCCCCCGGCCAGACCGTACTCGCATCGGTTGAGGGCGACCACGATCTGAGGTGGAACGCGCGCGGCGCTTTTGAGCTCTTGCAGAATCTCGGCAATCCGACGCAGGCCGGGGACGTTGTTCAAGCCGGTGATGATGGCGAGGTCGCACACCGAAATGATCTGATCGGTCCAGTCAGACCATGTCGGCGGCAGGTCGACGATCACCAGATCATATCGCACTGAGATCAAGCGAAAGAGAGCATCGAGCGCAGCCATGTTCAGTTCGACCGGGGATCTTCCTGTTTCGCGGCGTTGCGAGCACGTCGACGCCGCTCGCCGCATGATGGCTGACAAAGAGATCGAACAGTTGCGCGTCGAGCCTGTCGGGGTTCTCGATGATCTCCTGGATTTGGAGCCGTGGCTCGATGTCGAGGTAATCGCAAAGATGACTGGCCTGCAGATCGAGATCCAGCAGGCAAACCCGCCGGCTGCGCGCCTGCTTGTCGAGCTTGATCTGCATGGCGGTTTCAATCGCAAGGGTCGCGTTGCCGACCCCGCCGCTGCTCGGTACGAAGGCCACGATTGCGGGTCGAACCTGTTGATCGCCGGGTCTGAGCTCCGTCCGGCTGGTTCGAGAAATAATGTCCTGAATTTCCTGCGGAGCGCCTTGCATCGATACCCAGTCCGCGCCGCCGGTGCGGACCAGTCGCTTGTAATCGCTGGCCGAAATCTCCCTGCTGACGAAAATGAAGAAGACGCCCGGATGTTCCTGCTGCCGCAATGTTCACGATACGGTCAAACGACTCAATAGCCAGCACCGGAAAGATGATGTAACTTTGTTCGTTGTTGGCGGCTGCGTCGTTCTGGCCGAGCCGGCTGGTGACCTCGTCCAGCTTTGCGACCTTTCGCACGTTCGGCAGCCTGCTTCGTATGCGGTCTTCCAGCTCGTTCAACTCGCTGGATTCGATGCCGGAGGTAAAAAAATAGACTTGCATCAGACCTGATGAATTGCGGTCACGGTGCGGTTGACGAGAGATTTTCGCCCGTTTGGGGCGGGATCGTACTACCCGAATCCCAAGAGGTGGCCAAGAAGAAAATCTGCCAGTTGCGATTTCGTGGAGAATCACGGGTCTGCCAGCCAAGCCTTGCTTCCGCTGAGCGCCGACGGACCCGAGGTGCTGTCTCAGAGAAGACGCCAAAGCGCATTGCGGCTACCCGTCGTAACCTGCTGTTTACACTTATGAATTTCAATCCGTTTCATTGAACTCTCTCCTGCGGCTGCACGTGCGGAGACCTTGCCGATCAGCCGATGGCGCACGGGCGGCGGCAGGGCAAACCCAGGGGCACGCAATGCAAGCCGGCGGCGGATCGTGGCGCGGAGCGGATGACGGACGGCTTGCCGTCCTGCTCGACCTCGGTGTTGGCGAATAGAGCTGGCGGTGGCGGACCGCAAAGCTGCCTCCGCTCGCCAACCGGCAAAGCGTGTCGGAAAGCCACGGCGGCAAGGCGGATAGGTTGTCAAATGCCAGGACATGGCCGTCGTTAGCGGCGATGAAGAGATCGCGCTCCTCGCGCGGCAAGGTCCGAACCGGGGCGGTGTTGGGATCGACCAGCGCTCGCAGCATCTTCGAAAGCACCGTCTTGGCTGAGCCTTGCTCGCCCGCGATCACCAGGAGGGGATAGGGGCCGCCGTGACGCAGCGTGGCCAACAGCCATGTCGTGACAAGGACGAGATCGCCCCGGTCCGGCAGATTGAGCAGCGACGTGAGCTGTTCGAGCGATCCTCCCCGCTGCGGCATCGGGAGCGGCAGCATGCCAGGAGGCCTGCGGAAGCACGGTCCCGACGGCTCGGCGGGCCGCGCGGAGCCGCTCGGGGCTTCTCGGCCGCCCGCCAAGCGGTGTCGGCGAGATCGAGGTAGATGTGGCCCTTGTGTTCGGCGATGCGGACATGGACCATCCGCTCGGGGCCCTCGAACTGCGCCCGCGCCTCGAGCAGATTAAGCGCCGCGTTCAGCGCCGCTGCACTCGGCGCGTCCCGGTCGGCTGGTAATAGCGCCGCCGCAGCCAGGATCGAAAGCGCTTGCTGTGGATCGGCCAGTTTCCCACAGAAGATCGGCGAAGGCAGTGGCGACGTATCCAACAGGTCGATACCGGTCCCATCCGGGCCCAGCATCTCGGCCGTCATCATGCCGGCGATGCCCCGCCGGCATCGGTCTGACCTGATGGTCTCGCGAAGGGCCACCCTTGAAAAGATTGATTATTTTGGCTTCGTTCTGCCAAATTCAGAATTCATCTACTTATAGTAGTTCTATGCCATCTTGCAACCATTGCACCTATCGCCGTTTTGCCAAGTCGAAGGCGCGAATCGCAAATTTGCGTCGCGAGAGCGCCCGCCGTTCGCCGTTGTTGGCGGCGATGAAGAGATCGCGCTCCTCGCGCGGCAAGGTCCGAAACGGGGCGGCATTGGGATCGACCAGCGCTCGCAACATCTTCGACAGCGACAGTCTTGGCTGAACCCTGCTCGCCCGCGATCACCAGGAGGGGATAGGGGCCGCCGTGACGCAGCGTGGCCAAGAGCCATGTCGGGACGAGATCGCCCCGGTCCGGCAGATTGAGTAGTGACGTGAGTTGTTCGAGCGATCCTCCCCGCTGCGGCATCGGGAGCGGCAGCATGCCAGGAGGCCTGCTGGAAGCGTACCGGCAGCTCCGCCACGGCCCGCCAGCCGTCGGGACCGATCTCGGCCGCCCGCCAGGCGGTGTCGGCGAGATCGAGGTAGATGTGACCCTCATGCTCGGCGATGCGGACATTGACCATCCGCTCGGGGCCCTCGAACTGCGCCCGCACCTCGAGCAGATTTAGCGCCGCGTTGAGCGCCGCTGCACTCGGGGCGTCCTGCAAATATTACAATTTTTACTTGTATTCTCGCATGCCCGATCTTGAGGGCAGCGTGCCTTTGATCCGCGAGACGCCCTCCTGGCAAGCTTTTGATGCTTCTTGGCCATGGCGTGGATTTAGGTCATCCTGTCGGGGACCGAGTCGGCCTGCGTCAACTTGGGGCGGCCGTTGAGGATGCGCGGTCTTACGCTTAGGGAGACGACAAAATGATCACTGTAATATTCTGGGCCCTCCTTCTCATCGGTGTCTTTACGACGGTATGGGAACTCGAACTGATCAGGCAAATCCTTACGTCTATTAAAGACGTGACCTCCAGCAAACGGCCAGATCAGAGATAGACTAGCAGCAGTTGTAAGACCCGCCAGCACGCGCGGCGGGTTTTATTCGGCCGGGGCTTCATCGGCAAGCCCGGCTGGGTACGCCGGACAGCCGACCCACGACTACAAGCGCCACGGCACCACCACTCTGTTCGCCGCCCTCAACGGCATCGAGGCCTAATAATAAGTCCCCAGGCGCAAGGAGATCCACGCCATCGTCGACAACAGAGGTGGTCCCGGTTGTCTGAACAGATTTTCCGCATCGATAAGTGGAGTGTCTGCCGGGGATAGGCTGCCAAGCGGAGAGGCAGCGGCGAAAAGTAGACGAGATCGGGGGTCGTATCGTCAAGGCTCGAGTGTGGTCGCCGGCCACTGTAAAAATCGATATCGATGCAGGCGCAACATCGGATTGTAAGGGCCGGCAAGCCCGACGCTCGAGACCTTCATGATCTTCTCGACGAGCGGCCGTTGCTGGTCCTTGAGCTGCTCCATGGTCAATTGCGGGAAGCGTGGCTCCTTGCCGACCGCGCTGGGGACGATGCTGCCTGCAGCGAGCCATCCCATGCCGGCAACAGTGAGGAGCAGTTGGACAAGCGCCCACTCGGCATCGGTCAAGTCGCTGAGATCAGGCCGCGCCGGTCTGCAGCACGGCGATGTTCGGGATTCGACATCGGGCGCTCCTCTCGCGAATCGAGCGCCCACCAAGAAACCACATCCGATTCATAAAACGGCTCTAAGCTACTCACGTCACCCATCGGCTTTCAGGCGCCAAGACCGTGTTCCCCAAGGCAGCAACGCTCCTCCCAGACTCCGAGTAGCTTTAAGTTGGTTTCTCGCGTATGCAGTGCAGCGTATGTCGCGATGATCTCAAAATCAAAATGGCCAATTTCGGTATTCCACTGTCATGCGCTCCCGCCGACAACCTGAATTAGACGACAATATTTTGCAGGCGCTCGAAACGCGGCTGGGTCGTCTGCATGCGCGCCAACGTCTTAGTATTGAACGCGACCACGAGGCCCAGGTATTCGGTCAAGGACTGAGGCTATTGCGCCTAGACAATCTGACAGCCTTCCCTGGATTGATTCGGGCGGTCCTCATGGCTACCGGCCTGTATTGGCGCGGCTTACGTAACGCCAAGAAGGTCCGACTGACGATCAATGAGATAAAGTCCCGTGAATTGCCGAATCTGTTCAATGGGTTTTCGATTTTGCAGCTCAGTGATCTGCATGTGGATATGAATGAGGAAGCGATGCAAAGAGTAGCATCCCTGTTGACAGGTCTGACTTATGACATCTGTGTGTTAACGGGCGACTATCGCGGCCAAAACTTCGGTCCTTTCGAAGCCGCTCTTGCCGGAATGGCGCGTATCCGAGCCGCGCTGAAGGCGCCGGTTTACGGCGTCCTGGGGGACCACGACACAGTATGCATGGTACCGGGACTGGAGGCGATGGGAATTCGCATGTTGCTCAATGAGTGCGAAACCATTAAGCGCGGCCATCAGCGCATCCATCTCGCGGGTATTGACGATGCGCATTTTTACCGCGTCGACAACATCGAGAAAGCCGCCGCAAAGATACCGAGTCGCGAGTTTTCCATCCTGCTGTCGCACACTCCCGAGGTGTACCGACAAGCTGCGCTCGCCGATTTCAATGTTATCCTCAGCGGACATACACACGGCGGACAACTTTGCTTACCGGGCGGAATACCAATTACTATCGAATCCGTTCTACCACGATATATGGCATCAGGAAGCTGGAAATATCACAACATGATCGGATATACGACGGTTGGAGCGGGGTCCTCTGTGGTGCCCGTTCGCTTCAATTGTCCGCCAGAAATTACGATGCATTACCTCAAAAAAACGACTTATAATTAGTAAGGTCGATCTCTAACGTGCAATTTAAACAATATTCGGGAAATGACCAATCCTCCCGCAAGGAAAACCAATGTGCCTATTACCACTTCCGTCGCTGTTATGGGAAGTATAAGCTTGCACGCGGCAAGCGGAAATAACAACTCTGGTATCTGGTCCAGGCCGATTGCCATGCTGCTTGGAGTGTGGCCGAGTCTGCGTTTGATGAAGCTCGATAAAAGGTCTCCTGCCATCGCCGTGGTGGAGACCAATACGCCAATTTTCCATTCCAGCCCAATCAGGAATGCACCGAGGACTGTCGCCAATACCGAAAGCAGGATGCCTCGCCACGTCTTAGACGATCCGAAAATGGCTCGCCCGTCCATAAAGACATGACCGCCATCCGCCGGGAACGCCAAATGTGTCCCGAAAAGCTTTTTAGCGATCACGGGCGTCCCGTTCGCAATCGCCACTAGGATTACGAGTTTGGCAATTAGGAGCGCGTTCATTTCCTGACCATAGACGGTTTTCCGGCCTGCGGACTAGGCGCCGAACGCGCCTCTTTACGATAGCGCTCTGCTGCACTCCTGAGAAGCTCAGGTTAGGCATTCTCGATGCGGTCCGCCGCTCCGGCGCGCCACAGGCGATGCAATGTAATTTCTGGAAGGCAATTGATGCGCACTGTCACGATCGACGAGCCGACACCCGCCGAGGTGTAGCCTGCCATCTCGTGATATATCCACGCACCCGCCCCAAACTTGCGCGGCAGAACCGAGCTGAGGGTGACGGGGATCGATCCGGGCAGGCAAATTTGTCCGCCGTGGGTATGGCCGCTCAGCAGCAGGTCGAACCCGGCATGGGCCGCCTGCCGATAAATTTCCGGCGTGTGCGATAACAGGATCGAAAATGCTTGATGCGGAATACCGGAAGCGGCCTTTTCGATATTATCGACCCGAAAATAATGGGCGTCGTCGATGCCGGCTAGATAAATGCTCGCGCCCGCGCGCGCAATCGGCTCGCATTCGTTGAGCAGCATGCGAACCCCCATCGCTTCGAGGTCGGGGACCATGCGGATCGTATCGTGGTTGCCGAGCACACCGTAGATCGGCCGCTTGATGCGCGCCAGCACCGGCCGCATGAGCGCAAGAGCGGCATCGAACTGCCCGAACGTCGCGCCGCGATAGTCGCCGGTGAGAACGCACAGGTCGTAGCTCAAGCCGGGAAGAATCTCTTCCAGCCGCCGCATTGCATCGCCATTCATGTCGGCGTGAAAATCGCTGATTTGAAGCAGCGTAAGGCCGTCGAATGCGGCCGGCAGCGTCTGGAACCGAAGATCGTTGTGCCTGACCTGCACGCGCGCGGCGTTGGCCCGCCCACGCCAATACAATCCGGTCAGCTTGAGCAGGGTGCGGATGACGGAATGAATCGAATACCAGTTCTCGATGTGAAAAAAATTAAGTCCCTGGCCGAAAATCTGAGCTTCGTGATCGGTCTCGATTCCTAGGCGCTGCCTCGCATAGACGCGCCCACCGAGGCGCTGCTCTAGCTTACTCAAGACGGGTTCACTCATTGCAAGTCGCTGATCGATATTGGTTTTTTCGTTTCATTACGCTGACCTGCCAGTGAAGCTTCATCCCGCCGCGATGGGGGCCTCGGCGAATTTTACGGCCTGCCGCACTGGTGGAGCAACAGGCGATCGGGGGCAGTGTGGTTCGCGATGCGGAGTCGATGTCCGGTCTGGGTTAGATTCACGCCCCTTGCCGCTCCGCCTCGCCGCCATCCAACGGTCCGGCGCCAGCGGCCGAAGGGAACACCCGAGCGAGGCCGAGGCGGCCGAAAAAGTCATCAACCTCCCTTAAGCTGCCGTTGCGGCGACCCGATACGGCTGCACGAGGAGATCGGCCGGGATTTTCCAACTTGCATTGATCTTTTGGATCATCTCTAGGGTAAGGGGGCGGCGCCGAGCCAGGACTTCGGACGCGCGCGAGCGCGAGCCAAGAATGTCTGCAAGCTCAGCCTGACTGTGACCGAGTTCCTCGATCGCGTAGCGCAGCACATCCACCGGGTCGAACCGGCGCCGGCTCCTCGAGTGGCCAGCGCCGTTCCTCATAGGTCTCGACCAGCGTCACGAGAATGTCGAGCTTATCGCCCTTTGGCGTCCCACTGGACGCGCCCCAAAGCTTTTCGATCTCGGCGAGTGCGGCGCGGTGGTCTTGGTCGGTACGGATCGGGCGGATTTGCATGGTGGTTCCTCGTCAAAATCTGGCAACTGTCGAGAATCGACGGCATCGTATTCAGCATGGGTCCCGATAAACTTGACGAACACGATTTGTCCCGGCGGAAGTCGAATGAGGCGATCAACCGGTAGTTTCCGCCAGCGACTTCGAAACGGGCGCGGTCGCGATTGAGCACCTTGGCTTTCGGGGAGGCACGGCGAATGTCGTCCATCGAGGTCCAATTCGCGGCCTTGACTAGCGCGGTACCGTGCGGCTCGGGCTCAATCCGCCCCTCATCCCTGCGGGGGTGCTTCCAGAGCTTACGGGCAGCCTCGATCGGATCGATGCCGGCGTCCTTCCACCAGGCCGCTTCGTTACCCACGCGGTGCACCAGCCGATGATGGATTCGACAGAGCGGGACCACGAATTCGTCGCTGGCCTTGCGACCGAGCGCCCGCGGCTGCATGAACCTAAGATGATGTGGGTCGGATGGCTTGCGACCGCAGATGAGGCATGCTTGGCGACATGGCGAAGGTGATCTCGGTCGCGATACCGGCGCGGCGCGGCAACCGCGAGTTCGCTGTTGTCGATGCCGCCGGGAGCAAGACCGGTCGTTCCGGTTTCCTCCTCGGTGCCGGCGCCCGTGGATTGCGGAGGGTTGCCGCTGAGCAAGGTCCCCGCGTCATTCGGCCCATCATCGGAGGGCGGGCAGGTGGCGAGCCGCTGTTCAAAGGCGTCCGCCACTAGCTTGGCATCGTCGGCGGTGAGCCGGTTCTTCGGGGCGAGCGCCCCGTGCGCCCAGGCGGTGGCACTGTCCTGGGAGGCCAGGGCTGCAATCTCGCCCAGGAGCCGATCCCGCAGCGCAGCCAATTGATCTGGCGAAAGGATCGGCGCGCTCACGGGCTTAACCACGCGGCGGGCGCGGCCATTGCCCTGGCTGCGGGGCGGAAGCTGCAATCCGCCGCGCCACCTGTGGTCAAGCAGGGCGGTCATGTGAACGCAAGCTGCCGTTCAACCGTAATCTTCACCGCGCAGCATTCGCTCGGACCCCGAAGCGCACAGTCCGCCGTAGGTCGGCAGGCGCAGATTGGTAGACAAAGACGTTATCGGCCATAGACACACTAGCGATGTGCTGTGCTAAGGAACGTTGTTGGTGGCGCCCCTGTGCCTCATAATTGCTAAATGAGCGATGGCATGACAGGTCCGGGCACTGGCTTCATTCGGGTGGGCAGGCTCGGTGAAGTTCGCAACCGACGCCGCATGGTGATCGGTACCCCCAGTGGCGCGGTGCTTATCGTGGCCGATGGCGAGGACGTGGTGGCGCTCGACAACCGCTGCCCGCACATGGGATTTCCGCTCCACCGCGGCAGCATCGAGGATGGCATTCTCACCTGCCACTGGCATCATGCCCGTTTCGACCTGCGCAGCGGGTCGACCTTCGACCTCTGGGCGGACGACGTGCCCTTGCGTGTAGTGCGCATTGTTGATGGTGACGTCTGGGTGGCGGCCGCGCCTGCGCTGCGCGATGAGGCGGCGCATTGGCGTCGCCGCCTTCACGACGGCCTTACTCACAACATCAGCCTGGTGATCGGCAAAGCGGTGCTGGGAGCTACCGCCGCAGGCGTGCGGCCCACGGAAATCGTGCGCGACGCTTTGCTCTACGGGGCCACCCATCGCGAGAGCTGGGGAGCTGGGCTCACTACCCTCATGGCGCTCGCCGACCTCCTCGCGGTGTTGGACGACGACGACCAGTACGTTGCCCTGTTTCATGGCGTCGCCGCTATTGCCGATGACTGCGAAGGACAGCCGCCACGCACGGATACCGAGCCGCTTGGCGGCAACGTCCCGATTGAGACCCTAGCGCGTTGGTTTCGCCACTGGGTACGCGTACGCCACCGCAGCGGTGCCGAGCGCACACTGCGCACGGCGCTTGCCGCCGGCGCCACGCCACAGTGGCTGGCGGCTACGACCTTGACCGCAGTGACAGATCGCTATTTCGCCGATGGCGGCCATGCGCTCGATTTCCTCGAGAAAGCGTTCGAAGCGACTGACCTCGTTGGCTGGCAGAACGCGAACGACCTCTTGCCCTCAATCGTGCCCGTGCTCACTACCGCGATTGGCAGCGAAGAGATGGATAATTGGCGCCATCCAATCGATCTCGTGGCGCTTGCCGAGCGGGCGCTGCGGGATGTTCCAGAGGCACTGCGGGCTGGCAGGACGCAGCGCGGTTCCTGGCACCAGCACGCCCCGCTCGGACGCGCCGTGCTCGATGAGGACCCGGAGGCGATCCTTCAGGCACTCGTTCGCGCGTTGCGCGACGGCGCTTCGCCCGGCGACGTGGCGCGGGCGGTTGCCTTCGCGGCCGCCTTGCGCATCGCGCATTTCGGCACCAGCAATGATCATTCCGATTGGGACAGCGCGCATCACACCTTCAGCTACGCTCACGCCGCCTTCGGCCTGATCACACGGGCGACTGACAGCGGGGCGGATGTCGAGACCGAGGCCCTATGCCTGCGCGCCGCATTCCATGGCGCGCTCGCTGTCTACCTGGACAGGTACCTCAACGTCCCACCGGCACGTCTACCGCCTGGCGACGCTCAAGGCGTCGCTCCGACGGAGCTTCGCCGCGCCTTCCTCGATGCCTGCGACCGTCAGCAGCAGGTCGCGGAAGCGACGCGGCTAGCGGCGGCCTACCTTTCAGCCGGTCATCCGCCCGCCGATTTCATTGCGCTCTTGGGCCACGCGCTCCTGCGCGAGGACGTCGGCTTCCACATGGTGCAAAATTTGCAAGCTGCCGTGCGCCAATACCTCGCTTGGCAGGGCGACCCGGAGGCAGCACCGATCCTTATCGCCGCGGCGCGCTACCTCGCCGCCCATTCGCCGACGCCGCGGGCGCGTCATCAGACCGCTCAGGTCGCTCGCAGGTTGATGCGAGGCGGCGCGGTGCATGAGGACGAAAACGAGGCTGAGCGTTTATCCTATAATGACGAAAACGAGGCTGAGCGTTGATCCTATAATTAGGTCAGAAAAGACATGCGGAAGCGCAAACTCGGAAACGGCAACCTGGAAGTTAGGGCCCGTACGGTCCGCCCGCAGACAAGCAGGAGGCCTCGAAGATCGCGGTGCAAGGGCTCGGTACCCCGAAAGCCTGGAGCATATGACCGGTCGCTGAGCGGCCGTCATGGCAACCAGGAGACAAGCTTATGAGCAATAACATCGAAGGAATTGCTGAGGACGTCATCGATACATTAAACGCGTGGCTCACCAAGGCGGGCCTGCGCGGCGAACCGGAAGCCGCGCTGGTGAGCGGGTTTTGCGAGCGCGCCGTCGCCGCCGGCCTGCCGGTCAGCCGCGCGCAGGTGCTAATCGATACGCTTCACCCGGTCTACGAAGGCCGCGTGGTCCGTTGGGGGCACGACCCGTCGCAGCCTCTCGTGCATGAATACGGCCGCACCGGCTGGCCGGAAGGCACTACGGACCTGCATCCTCTCGTCCGGCGTCGAGCAGACCGAGGTGGTCACGCGCTGGCGCGCAAGCCCGTTCTTCCACATGTTGCAGACCGGGGAAAGCTTGCTGCGGCGCCGCGTCACCGCGGAGAGCGAAGCCGAGTTTCCCGTGATGCGGGATTACCGGGCGGCGGGCATGACCGACTACATCGCCATCATCAACCGCTTCGCGCCCGAAGGCATTATCGGCGAAATGGATTGCGTCTACTCCTCGTGGGTAACCACCCGCGCCGACGGCTTCGCCGATGCCCATATTGCAGCACTCACGCGCGTGGTCCCAACGCTTGCGCTGGCGGTAAAGGCGGCCGCGCTCGCGCGCATGACCGGGACGTTGATGGAGACCTATCTCGGGCGCGACGCCGGGCGCCGCGTGCTCAGCGGCCGCATCATGCGCGGCGTCGCCGATCGCATCGACGCCGTCATCTGGTTCAGCGACCTGCGCGGCTTCACGCGCATCACCGAATTCCGCGCCCGAGCAAGTAATTCCGCTGCTGAACGACTATGCCGACGTCATCGTCTCGGCGATCCACGCGCAGGGTGGCGACGTGCTCAAGCTGATCGGCGATGGCATCCTCGCGATCTTCGCCGCCGACGATCGCGCGCACGCCTGCGCAGCCGCGCTCGCCGCTGCGACGGCCGCGCGCAGCGAGGTGGCGGCACTCAAGTGCGGCGCGCACGCGACGGCACTGCCGGTCACCGACATGTATCTCGGCCTGCATGTCGGCGAGGTGTTCTACGGCAATATCGGCAGCATCGAGCGGCTCGATTTCACCGTGGTCGGGCCGGCCGTAAACGAGACGAGCCGGATCGCCGCCATGTGCCGGTCGGTCGAGCAGCCGGTGCTGGTCTCGGAGGCTTTCGCCAATGTCGACGGCATGCGCGGCCGGCTCGTATCGGTCGGCCGCTACGCGTTGCGCGGGGTCGCGCAGCCGCAAGAGCTTTTCACGCTCGAATTCCGCCCAAACCAGTTAATCTCTCGGAAACAGCATCACGCCGAGCAAAGAGCCGCATACGTCGCCGTGGTACACCGGCAACGGAACCGTGGTGGTGCTTCCGGAGCCCCCGCCCGCCCGCGCCATCGTGCAACGTCAGACCCTGAGGCTTGGATGACCGATGCGGCTTGCTGAGGGGCCCGGTTGGCTGTCTGGGTCATGCGGCTCGACGAGTTACTTAGGGATGTCTGCGATCAAGGCGACCATTTGATATGGGACCGTACACTGTCACGACAATGGGTAATTTGGGCCAGCAAGAACGTTTGTACCGAAGACGGCAGTGGACGTCCCCATTATTGTCGGCGGCCGCAACGACCGAGCGGGACGTCCGCGGCGAGAAGTGCGTGAACGAAACCTACGTTTTCGACGGCGTATGCTGACGCGCGTTGTTCCACGGAGGGGTGCTCGGCAAAGAGGCCAAGCTGACGGAGAACCGCATCGGTCCCCGTCGACCATAGCGCCCTGGATATGATCGAGAAAATGCCGGTCGATCGGCCAACGCGTTGAGCGGTTTTGCCGAGTGCGGGTCGCCGAAGTTGCCAGCAAGAGGGTTGGGGGGCAGTCCGATCGCAGCGCCCGTCAGCAGCTATGCCGGCAACAAAGACGAAGTCGTTTCGGCGGGGGGAGGTTGAGGCACCCTAGCGGGCGCTCCAACAGATCGTGATCGCAATCGGCGGTGAGCACTGGCTCCCATCCACGATTACTCGAAACGAAATGCGGCGTTTGCGTCAGCACCGTCGGCATCGTCTGCGGTCGTGACCGACACCTACCCGGTCCAGCACGGGCGACAGCTGTCATCGCTGACGGCGACCGCTGTCATCGCTGAGGGTGTCAATCAGTGCGGAACTTCATCCTCGATGAGCCAGTCGGGGTCGACGGCGTCGGGATCGTAATCGTCGCCGATCCACTCCATGAACTCGGCGTGGCGTTCGTGTTTCGGATCCTTGATGGCCTCGAGGAACTCGGCATAGCCCCAGGGGCCGCCGATGTCTTCGGGAGGGCAGCGGCCGTTGACCTCGATCAGCCGCGGATAGAGCACATTCGGCTCGGGATCGATCAGCCGCTCGATCTTGATCGTGTGCTCCCAGCCGTCGCCGAAGTCGTAAAGATACTTCAGCGTCTTCGTGCCGACGTCTTCGAGGACATCGCCGAGCCGGGTCTTGCGAGCGTCGAGGAAGTCGCCGGCCCAGTCCTGATCGGGGTAGGGCGTGCTCCAGCCGACGTCGCCGGCCCGGATCTCGTAGAGGTGGCTGTTGGTCCAGGCCATGGCGGCCTGGATGGTCAGGTGCAGCCGGTCGAGCCTGATGTCGAACGGAACCTCGACGCGGCGCAGGACCGCGGGCTTGACGTCGTCGAGGGTGATCTTGAGACGGGCGATGGTGTCGGCGCTCATGCCGCCACTTTACGACGCTCCATCGCGGCAGCCCAGTTCCAGGGCAGAAGCTCGTCGAGCCTGTGGATGGCATGATCGTTGATGCGGGCGAGAACATCGGCGAGCCAAGCCTGCGGGTCGACGCCGTTCAACCGGCTGTCTGGATCAGCGAGCACGGTTGGCCTCGCCCCTCATGCACTCAAATCGCCCGCGATGCGCATGGAAGTAGGTTGCCTTCACTCGTGCTGGAGGCGGTCCCCTTGCCCGGTTGGCTCGGTCAGCGGCTGAAGACCGTCCGAGAGGGAGCCTTACTCATTGAGTTGAGCGGGAAAGCAAGTGCGATTCGAGGCTTCGTCACGGCGCAGTGGGCACCGCAATCCTAGGCCGCAAACCAATGCGCAAACAGTAGTGCCGCGGCACAAGTAGTTCCAGACAGCAAGGATCCGCTGATCCCTAATGCTGCCAGCAAGGAGCGGGGGGCGTTGACGTTCGCTATAGCCGCTACGAAGAGAGCAGCCATCGGAAGGGCAATGACAAAGTAGCGCCCTTGAACGCCACGGACATGGTCAATATCAACTGGCGTGTAGGTAATAAAGAATATCAAATAAACCAGCACTACGTAGCTCAGGACACCAATTCCTGTGATAATTGCCACGCGTGCACGCGCCGAACGGGCCAGCTCCAGCTTTTCCAATGATATGAGTACAACAGCGGCCGTCAGTGCCACGTATACCCAGGTTTGAAGCCAGATATCCTGCCATCCCAAAATTCCAATGAGTTCCTGCCAAAGTGGGTCCCCCCATATAGTAATGGCGTTCCATGCCGCCCACGGGAAATGCAGTGGGTGCTCGTACATGAAACCAAGCTTCCATAGTGGATCAAACTGCTCGCGTGGATAGGTTTCCGCCTCCAGCAATCGCCATGCCGCTATGTCGGCGGATACGGCCCAGACCCACAACGGAGATAGGATGAAGCTGGGCGCAGCCACTATCATCAGATTGGCCCAAGTGCGCCGCCGCTGCTTCATTCGGCTCGTCATCAGCTCTAATAGCACGAACGCGATTTGTGGCTGCTTGCATAGTGCGCAAAGCGTCATCCAGAGGGAGCGTTCCCAAAGTCGACCCTTACAGTCGACCGCTTTGAAACAAAGAGCCGTGATCACAAGAGCCGACGCAAGGGCAGCACCATCAGCACTGAGTACCGATCTGTTGTAGAGCGACACGGGCAGCATCGCGATGAGCACAAAAGCCCATTTGAGCTTCGGCGTGATTTTGATGGCGTAAGCCGCGGCAGCCGTGAATGTGAGCAGTCCAGCCAAGCGGGCGAACAGCAGCAAAGAAGGAAAGTCGAGCCGGAGTAGCTTGCCGACGGCAACCGCCAAAATGTACGGAGCATAGGTGACAGGATTATAGCCTTCGGTGCCGGCGAACGGCAAAAAGCGTGCGGGCGGCTCGTCGTCGCTCAGGAGTTCGCGCGAGCGCGGATACTCCTGCAGTATCTCGCCATACCTGAGCCCATGCTCCCTGTATTGGGCGAAGCGTTCTCCAGCCTCCTTGAAGAACGTAAGGTCGCGGTGCAGGTCGCTTTCGATGTAGATCCCCTTTCGGCCGCCGACTTCTGTCGGTGGCAATAGCTCGCCTCGCGCGTACGAGTAGATACGGAGGAAGTGAGCTATCTCGTCGGGTCCACGCAGCGGAGGAACGACAATACTGATAGACGCCCCAAATGCTAAAGAGAGCACGAGAAAAACAGCAGCGGGCCGGGATTGAATTTTAGTCCACACGCGCAAAAGCATGGCCGCGAAGCCGGCCGGCCCGTCCGCCGCTCGCGGCAGCGCCAATGCCTGCAAGCGGACGTCAGTACTCATAGAACTGCATCCCACGCCGCCTGTCCGAACGACAGAACGCGCGGGAAGGTAAGATGTTCCTTTGCAACACGTGGCAAGCCGGATTCGGGTCGACCGGCAGCTCCAATCCTGCAGCGTTGCATTCAGGCCACATCTGTTGAAAAAAAGCCGCACGCGTGGAAAGCCCTCATGATAGGGCCGAAAGAATGATCGGTCCGATCATCATCAACACGGCGAGGCGGTAGTAAGTGCTCCGACGGGCGGGTCGGTCTCGAACGTCTTGTCTTATTGTGGCATAGCCTCGGGACGGCGCGGATGCCAAATCGCTGCGGAAGGGCGCTGGGGCGGGCGCCGCCGTCCAACTCCCTCAGCCATTGAGGACTCGGATCGGAATACAGGGACATCAAAAGAAATCACGCGTCTGTAATTTTGAAGAGTGCGTTAACAAGGGGGTCGTCAAGATGGGGTCCGACCGAGAAGTCGCCATTCGGTGGTGCTCCAAGCCGGAGAACATCGCGAAGACAAGTTGTCGCTGACGGGCCGCTACTCACGCTATAAATCAAAGATAGCTGAGGGTCGGCAATCTACCGCCGTCTCGTCTTCAATTCGGTCTCCACCGACTGGGCCGTGCAGGCCGCAATCGACGAGCTCTTCGGCGGCCCGCCTCGGGGGGCCCAGCATGGGGTTGCTGTCCTATTCCGATGCCAGTGTCTGGCGGAGGGAGTGTCCTGAATTACGGTGCTATCTCTGGCCGGCTCGTCGGCCGACAGGGGAGGAAATCATGAAAACCCGGTACACGGTCGCATTGGCATTGCTTGCGGGTGTCGCGATTGGCGCTCTGGCGGTCCAGGGTCTGCACGCGCAAGGCGCCAAAACGGCCTACAGCATTAGTGAACTGACAATTCTCAGTCGTGACGCCGAAAGAGCGTACGTGGTTGAGGCACGCAACACGATAGGGGGCAATCAGGGCAGACCACTGCGCACGACAAATGGCCGGATTGAAAAGATAGAGGGCGGGGAGCCCCCCCGCGTGTGGCCATCGTCGAGTGGCCTAGCATCGAGGCCGCGCAGAAATTCTATAAATCAGACGCCTGGACCAAGCTACAGCCCCAGCGGGACAAAGCGTACAAATTAATACGACGGTTTCTGATGTCATCAAGCGCGCGAACGCCGGCTTTACGAACGACGGCGAGGATCCGTCCGTCCCGAATTCCGACTTGAACGTTGGCTACACCGACCGCCTGCAGCACCGATACTGGCACTACATCGATCTTCCGTTCTCGACCGATGAAACGCCGGTGATTCAACCCAAGGCCCCGAACGCCGAGACGCAGATCAAGACGTTTCGCGACACTCTCGCCTCGGACACCGCGAGCGACGACGTGAAGTCCTACGATCTAGTCTGGCTGCTCCACCTGGTCGGGGACGTCCATCAGCCCCTCCACGCTACGTCGCGCTTCTCCCGGGACCTCCCGAATGGGGACCGCGGGGGTAATCTCGTGGCGCTCTGCGAAAGGCCCTGCCGGAACGAGCTTCATGCCTTCTGGGATGATGTCCTGGGCACGAGCCCCAGCGTGCTCGCGGCGATCAAGGCCGCTCACAAGCTCTCCGCCGCTCCCAAGGGCCCCGCCTCCGTGAAGGACGTCCACCACTGGATCGTCGAGAGCTTCAACATCGCCAAAAGCTCCGTCTATGTCTCGCCGATAGAGGAAGGCGGCGGCCCGTTCACGATCACCAATGACTACCGGGGGGATGCCAAGACGATTGCCGAAGAGCGGGTTGCCCTGGCCGGGGCGCGGCTGGCGAAACTCCTCAACGCCGCGCTCCGATAGATCTTTCGAACGACGGACCCACGGAGTGCGATCCGCGATCGCGCGCGCGCCTGCGCGGCCGCGCTCGCCGCTGCGACGACCGCCCGCAGCAAAGTGGCGGCGCTCAACGTGCGGCGCGCCCGCGACTGCCTGCCGGTCACCGACATGTATCTCGGCCTGCATGTCGGCGAGGTGTTCTACGGCAATGTCGGCAGCATCGAGCGGCTCGATTTCACCGTGGTTGGGCCGGCCGTCAACGAGACGAGCCGAATCGCCGCCATGTGCCGGTCGGTCGAGCAGCCGGTGCTGGTCTGGGAGGCTTTCGCCAACGTCGACGGCGTGCGCGGCCGGCTCGTATCGGTCGGCCGCTACGCATTGCGCGGGGTCGCGCAGGCGCAAGAGCTTTTCACGCTCGATACCGCCCGAACCAGTTAACTTAACAGATTGCGGAAAGTCTTCAGGCTGGTCATCCCGGGACGCCGAGCCCACAGCAGAACATGGCACTGCGGGAGTTGGTCGCTTCCCATCGCACTTGTTCACCGCTCTCTGGCATGCCGGACCTGCCCCGACCTTGATCTCAGCTTTGGGTGGCCGTGTAGAAACGCTCTGGCGGAAGCATAGACGCGTCGCGATCTCGGCGGGTGGCGATGCGCGGTATATCTTTACAATCAATTGCTGCACCGTCGCACCACATCGAAGGCTCGAAATCGCAAATTTGCGCCGTGACAGCGCCCGCCGTTCATACCGGTCCATGGCCAGTAACTCTTTTGCCTCTTGCGACAGGATTGTTGCGAATTTCTCCGGCCCTTGCGGCGTCGAGGTCACAGAACTCCACCACAGCCTCGATCGGCCATGTCCGGCGCGTTCCGCTGCAGAAGGCTGCCCAGCGACTGCCAGTTTCTCCCGCACGTTTGCTCGAGACGTCATAGTAAGGATCGCTCAATGCACGGGACAGGAGTTGATGGCGCGCATAACGCACGCGGCGCAGATCGATCTGCGCTTCGGCGACCCGGCGCGCGAGTTCCTGGATTTCGGCGTTGGCGTCTGTCCCGGCAATTTCGCGCGCGAGCGCTTCCACCTCTTCGGACAAGGCTGGATCGGAATAAACGGGCAGGCTCAACCCATGACGAAGCGCGTTTCGCGCCGCGCGCGCGCGGCCCTGCGCGGTTTTCGGGCCGGTGCTGGCCCGCGCATTCGCGCGGTTGGCCTTGATCTTGCGGTCGCTCGTCAAGCGGCCGTTTTTTCCTCGTGGCTGGCGTCGTCTCGATCACTTTAAACTCGCCATCCTCGACCGCTTGCACGCTCCGTCGCAGTGCTTCGCCGAGGACCGCCCGACGCCGATCGATCTCGCGCAGGCTGATCGTTGCGGCGGCTCTCGGCGATGGTGGTGAGGCGATCGATCCGCTCGATATAGTCGAGGTTCTCGGCGAGTGCATCGGCCACGAGGTCGTCCATGCTCGAGTTGGCACGGGCGAGAAGCTCATGGACCAGCGTGACGGCGTCCGGTTCGCGCCGCGCGTATTCTTGCACGAGCTCTTTCGCCTTGTCGGCGCCGCGCATCAGTTCAGGATCTTGTCCAAGTGCAGTTGATGCGGGCGAGAACCTTATTGACCTTGTCGACAGCGTCCGGTTCATTCCGGGCACACTGCGTGCGCCAGCGTCTGCGCAAACCTTCCGCCTGGTCTTCCGGAAGATTGTCCTGAAGGATTTCCGCAAGATCGTCCGCAAAGTGTTCCGAGTACAGATCGTAATCGAGCTCTTGACGCAAGAAGTACTTCCAGCGCTTCAAGTCCGCGCGCTCGGATCAGACTCGTTTTCAAGCGGCGCCAGCGCAAGACCTCCCACTCCAGGGACACCACATCGGCTATGAACATCTCATCGATAATATCGACCGGCTTTACCGCTGCGCAGATACGGGCGAGAAGCTGGTCATAGGCGGCGGCATCTTCGCCCTCGATGAGTTGCGGCGCGCCAAACAAAGTCAATCGCGGGGTCGGCTCGGGGGCGCGAGCCTTCGTCAACTTTACTCGTTTCATGGAACCTCCGGATCTGTCCATAATGCGGCGACAAAGAGCATGAAATTGAGCTCTCGACCGTCCATCGCTTTCGCCTTGCGTACCGGCATTCTCGAGTTGCCTCAGAATACCGTTGAGAAGTCCAGGTCACTTGTGCCCAGCGCGTGCATGAGAAGGATATGCGCGACCCCGGCCTCCGGATGGTCTAGCCAGCGCGATTTCCGTCACGCCGTTGTCTCCGTCACCTGCGCAGCGCGGGCAGCCTCCTTGTCCAGGTAAGGCTTCGAGGCCGCGCTCGAGCGGCGACGCTCAACTCATCAGAGCTTGGCGTTCATCTCTTTCTCGCCCCGGAAATGGGACGCATTGTTGAGACATAGACGAATTTGGAAAAACTAATAGGCGTCAGACTTCCGCGGGACGGAGTTATTTCACCCGGGGGCGACCTGAACGTCGCGGCACTGGAACCCGGACGCCCGGCGCAAACGAGATGCGGAAAATCCGTCCGGTCTCGGGCCAGCCTGATCGCGGCTCATGTGGTTGCCAGCCGAGCCAGGGACCGAACGCGTCGCCGGCTAAGAGCGTATCGGACTTGTTGCGGCCGTTGCGCCAAAGGCACAATTGCTGCCGAAGTGCCATCGCTTCGCTCATGAACGCGGCTAGGTCATCCAGACCGTCATAGCCCACATTCGGATCGGCGCGGAATTGGTAATTCCGCAGTGCGAACGCACCCCACAGATGCAGCACGGCGCGCATTTCGCTAAGGTCGGCTCTGAACGTCGCCCGGCCGGCCTTCCCAGCGGATCCCTCCTCAACCACCCAAATCGCGGAATCCCAACTCGCAATGTGTGGGTGGTCGCAGATCAGTGCCCATAGAGTTTTGACGACCTCGCCCGCCCGTTGGCCGTGCAGCTTTCGTCTCTCGATCTGTCTCCCGGAAAGATCCAGGCCAAGCGCGTCAAAAAGCGAAATCTGCTGTGCCAACGAAATGGTGTGTCCCGCCCGCAAAAAATCTTGCAGCGGTCCTTTCGAAAGAAGTTGGGCACAGAAGCTCTCGGCTTCTGGGAGGTTGCTCGGAAACAGCATCACGCCGAGCAAAGAGCCGCATACGTCTCCGTGGTACACCGGCAACGGAACCGTGGTGGTGCTTCCGGAGCCCCGCCCGCCCGTGCCATCGTGCAACGTGGGTGTGGCTTGGATGACCGATGCGGCTTGCTGAGGGGCCCGGTTGGCTGTCTGGGTCATGCGGCTCGACGAGTTACTCAGGGATGTCTGCGATCAAGGCGACCATTTGATATGGGACCGTACACTGTCACGACAATGGGTAATTTGGGCCAGCAAGAACGTTTGTGCCGAAGACGGCAGTGGACGTCCCCCATTATTGTCGGCGGCCGCAACGCTGAGCGGGACGTCCGCGGCGAGAAGCGGCGAAACCTACGTTGTCGACGGCGTATGCTGACGCGCGTTGTTCCACGGAGGGGTGCTCGGCAAAGAGGCCAAGCTGACGGAGAACCGCAACGGTCCCCGCCGACCATAGCGCCCTGGATATGATCGAAGAAAATGCCGGTCGATCGGCGACGCGTTGAGCGGTTTTGCCGAGTGCGGGTCGCCGAAGTTGCCGGCAAGAGGGTTGGGGGCAGTCCGATCGCAGCGCCCGCCAGCAGCTATGCCGGCAACAAAGACGAAGTCGTTTCGGCGGGGGGAGGTTGAGGCACCCTAGCGGGCGCTCCAACAGATCGTGATCGCAATAGGCGGGGAGCACTGGCCCCATCGGCGATTACTCGAAACGAAATGCGGCGTTTGCGTCAGCACCGTCAGCATCGTCTGCGGTCGTGACCGACACCTGCCCGGTCCAGCCCGGGCGACAGCTGTCGTCGCTGACGGTGTCGATCATTGCTGACTCATTGTCACGGCTGCTGACGGTGCTGACGGTATTTGCGCGCGTTGTCCGCATTCTGATGACCCTGCTTCCGGCGCGACCTTCACGACTAAAGGCGATCTCGATGCCCAGCGCCCGCAGGAAGGTCTGCGCCCGCCGCAGCCGGCCGGCGAGCGCCCGAGGAGTTTTGGGCCAACCGGGGCGGCCCACAGGAACATCGTCACGGCTGCGATCGGCGCCGGCCCGCAGCAGATCGACGGCGCGGCCCGCCCAGGAGCTCCGCTCGGCCATGAGCTCGCGCACGCAAGCGGCCACCGGGTCGGCCTCGATGGCATCGTCGATTGCGACCCTGCGATTGTCCTCATAGGCGCGCGTGAATGTTCCGGCGGGCCAGAGGGCGCTTTCGCAAGCGGTCACCCAGAGCGCGAAATCGGCCATCCGCGGCAGCCGATCGAGGCGCACCGCGGCAGCGCTCGCAAGCCATGGCTCGCCGCGTCGAGGAGCGCCCCCAGGAGGCGCGGACGGGCGAGCTCGAATTCTTGCCAAAGCTCCTGCTCCGGCCGTCGTTGTGCCTCCGAGAGGGAGGGCAGGGTCAGAAAGAGGGCGCGGTCGGCGAGGTCGGGGCGGGTGACGACATCTTCGATGCCGTTGAGGATGACCGGGCGGGCAGCGTCGAACAGCACCTCGTCCTGATCGGTGTAGAGCTGGCGGACCGCAAAACTGCCTCCGCTCGCCAGCCGGCAAAGCGTGTCGGAAAGCCACGGCGGCAAGGCGGACAGGTTGTCAAATGCCAGCACATGGCCGTTGTTGGCGGCGATGAAGAGATCGCGCTCCTCGCGCGGCAAGGTCCGAACCGGGGCGGCATTGGGATCGACCAGCGCCCGCAGCATCTTCGAAAGCACCGTCTTGGCCGAGCCTTGCTCGCCCGCGATCACCAGGAGGGGATAGGGGCCGCCGTGACGCAGCGTGGCCAACAGCCATGTCGTGACAAGGACGAGATCGCCCCGGTCCGGCAGATTGAGCAGCGACGTGAGCTGTTCGAGCGATCCTCCCCGCTGCGGCATCGGGAGCGGCAGCATGCCAGGAGGCCTGCGGAAGCGCACCGGCGGCTCCGCCACGACCCGCCAGCCGTCGGGACCGATCTCGGCCGCCCGCCAGGCGGTGTCGGCGAGATCGAGGTAGATGTGGCCCTCGTGCTCGGCGATGCGGACATGGACCATCCGCTCGGGGCCCTCGAACTGTGCCCGCGCCTCGAGCAGATTTAGCGCCGCGTTGAGCGCCGCTGCACTCGGGGCGTCCCCGGTCGCCTGGTAATAGCGCCGCCGCAGCCAGGATCGAAACCGCTTGCTGTGGATCGGCCAGGTTTCCCGGTGGCCGTCGATCAGGAGATCGGCGAATGCGGTGCCGGTGGCGGTGTGAAACAGCTCGTCGCCCGCTCCCATCGTGGTGAGCATACCGGCCCCCCTCAGACGGGCGCTTGGCTGGTCACAGCTGGACCGTCAGCTCTTGCGGTTCGATCTGGCGCGGTACCGTGCGTCTCGGGCGCAGTCCGCCCCGCATCGATGCGGGTCCCCTTCCAGAGCTTGCGGGCAGCCGTGATCGGGTCGATGCCGGCGTCCTTCCACCAGGCCGCTTCGTTGCCGACGCGGTGCACCAACCGATGATGGATGCGGCAGAGCGGGACCACGAATTCGTCGCTCGCCTTGCGACCGAGCGCCCGTGGCTGCATGAACCGCAGGTGATGCGGGTCGGATGGCTTGCGACCGCAAACCAGGCACCCCTGCTTGGCGACATGGCGAAGGTGGTCCCGGTCGCGATACCGGCGCGGCGCGGCAACCGCCAGCACGCTCTTGTCAATGCCGCCGGGAGCAAGACCGTCGTGCCGGTTTCCTCCTCGGTGCCGGCGCCCGTGGATTGCGGAGGGTTGCCGCCGAGCAAGGTCCCCGCGTCATTCGGCCCATCATCGGAGGGCGGGCAGGTGGCGAGCCGCTGTTCAAAGGCGTCCGCCACCAGCTTGGCATCGTCGGCGGTGAGCCGGTTCTTCGGGGCGAGCGCCCCCGCGCCCAGGCGGTGGCACTGTCCTGGGAGGCCAGGGCTGCAATCTCGCCCAGGAGCCGATCCCGCAGCGCAGCCGACTGATCCGGCGAAAGGATCGGCGCGCTCACGGGCCTGACGACCCGGCGGGCGCGGCCGTTGCCCTGGCTGCGGGGCGGAAGCTGCAATCCGCCGCCCGGCGGAGGTGCCGGATAGATGGCGCCGCCGTCTGTGGCCCGGTCCGGCCCTGCGGTCCCTGCCGCCCCCATAGGGGCTGACCGCCCTCCTGGGGCGCAGAGATCGGGCGCATCGAGGTCGTCCTCCCCGGCGATGCCCACCAGCGTGAACAGGGCATAGCGGCGGGCATAGGTCAGCGCCGCGCCCATGCGCTGGGGGCTTGCCATGTCGGCGATCGGGCAGACCGGCCAGTCCGAGGCAATCCATTTAGCGCTGTACACGACCTCGGCCTCGAAGCCGTTGCGGTGCACGCGATCGATGACGGCGATAGCCTGCACACACGCGTCGCCGAGGCCCGTTCCGATAGAAGACCGGGCGGCCATGACTTACGAGCGCCGCAGACTGGATCATAGCGGCCCGTTGGGTGCGCGCATCCTGGCGCGGGTGATCGAGGCACATTGGAAAAGGCCAGGGGCTGTGACGTCCGGATCGCGGTGGCTCGCGCTGGCGTCGAGAACGCCAAGTGCAAGACGACGAGGACAGTGTGGGGCATCCGCACCGGCTTGGTGGCTGGCCTGCCGACGACGGGCGGGAACAGCGACCGGGCCGGTGATGGCGGTCAGGATCAGCAAGCCGCTCAGCGGCAGGAACGGCGGCAGCAGGGCTAAGCGCGGCCTACAGTCTTCGGGATCGTGCAAGAGCTCCTCGACGAAGGCCGGGGAAAAATCACCGCCGCTGAGAACTCGGGGTTGTCGGGGCTTGAGACGTGTCGCGATTGGTTTGATCGATGGCTTGGGTTTGCTCGGAATAACCCCGGGGCAACGCCGCTGGCTCCTTCACGGTGAGTTCGGTCACATATTGGCACCCGTTGGATGTGCAGCGATAACTCGTGTAGCTGTTTAATAGTGCCTTGTTATAGACCTTGATCCGACCCGGCCCGGCCACATCGACGCTTATGGCGAGATAGTTGAGCGGCTCGTTGTGCTCGTGGAGAAAAAGGATGGTTGTTTCTCCCTCGCTCTGCGGCGTGATAATGATCGTGCGATCGGTCACCGCCTGGGTGTCCACGATTTCCGGGTCTCCGACCACTATCGTCTTGAACGGGCGTGCGACGGTAAAGACGTCCAAATGACCGAGCCGCAGGGTGATAGTTTGGCGGAAGTTGGCGCCCGAGGCTCCATTACTTGTGCGTGCGAAGCGGGTATCGCCCCCGCCACGAAAATCGCCGCAAGGACTGCCACGTATGCGGACCCTGTGCCAAGCTTAGCGATCATGAAGCTTCGCTGCTGCCACTTAGGCACCTCTTCGTAACTCTTCGATTTCCCCTGACCGCGCCGGCCGTGGCGCCCGTAGTATTAGTCGCGGCCTCTAACCAAAAGGTTCAACTCAGATCGAGGCGTCGCCCGTCAACGCCTTCCAGCGCGATCTTCGACGGGCGCCCCGCCGACGGCGGCTGCCGCCACCGCAAATCGCCGGATCTCCCGCGCACCTGGCAGAGTTGGGAGGCGGCGGAGGGTGTGGGTAAAGGAAGAGAGAAAGGCTAAAGCGGCGAAGAAAGCGGCGGAGAACCCGCCCAAGACTCTGTCGCGTCCCCAGGCCTGAGACCGGACAAGCCGCTGGCGAGGCCGTTGGGCGCGTTCGGCGGGGGTCTGGCCTGCGGAAAACGTACCAGCGGGCTTCCCTGGGCAATATGAGTCATCCATTTGGCATTGTTGAGGAATTTTGGCCACGTTTTTTGCCTCCACCAGGACATGCAGACGGTTCTGCGCTGCCATATGGCG
>CAVWIS010000033.1:0-15627 GCA_963755055.1 uncultured Alphaproteobacteria bacterium
CAGGAGGCGCGCGACAGGATGCCGGAGAATCACGCCGGCCTGGACGCGGCGCGCGCCAAGGCGCCGCGCTGAGCGCCGCCGCGCATCGGTTCTCCCAACAGGAATGAGGTCCCGTGTCGAACACCGCATCCGGCCTGCGCCTCACCTTCGCCTGCGGCCTCTACGATCGGATGCTGCGGCTCTACACCGGAGACGTGAAACCGGAGGGCATCGATCTGGAGTTCCTCGCCATCGACGAGCCGCGCGAGATCTTCGACAAGATGGCGGGCGGCCTCGCGTTCGAGATGTGCGAGATGTCGGGCTCCGAATACATCAGCCGCTTCGGCGCCAACCAATGCCCGTTCATGGCGCTGCCGGTGTTTGCCTCGCGCGTGTTCCGCCACGGCTTCATCTTCATCAACCGCAAGGCGGCATCCGCACGCCGAAGGACCTGGAAGGCAAGCGCATCGGCGTGCCGCTCTACACCATGAGCGCCGCCGTGTGCATGCGCGGGCTATTGCAGCACGAATACGGGGTCGATCTCTCCACCGTGCAATGGGTCCAGGGCGCGCTCAAGAGGCCGGCGCGCACGGCGCTCCGAGCGCCATGCCGTTGCTCAAGCCGGCGCGCATCGAGATCAACACGTCGGGCAAGTCGCTCAGCGCGCTTCTTGCCGACGGCGAGGTCGACGCGATCATCAGCGCGCACCTGTGGAAGGGCTCGGGCAGCAACCCGACATCGCCCGCCTGATCCCGGATTACCGCGAGGTCGAGAAGGCCTATTACAGGCGCACCAGGATCTTCCCGATCATGCATATCGTGGTGATCCGCCGCGACGTCTACGAGGCGCATCCGTTCGTCGCCCAGAGCATGTACGACGCGTTCTGCGCCGCCAAGGCGCACGCGCTCCATCTCATGCGCGAGCTCGGCGCGTTGCGCTACATGCTGCCGTGGCTCCCGGCCGACATCGACGAGATCGACGAGGTGTTCGGCGGCGATCCGTGGCCCTATGGGATCGAGGCGAATCGTCCGACCCTGGAGGCGCTGATCCGCTATCTCCACGACCAGTCGTTGATCGCGGCGCCGCTCGCGGTCGAGGACCTGTTCGAGCCGCTGCGCGACGGGTGCAGGTTCTAGCCCGGATTTCTCACGCGATCTTCGCATAGTGGAGGGGTGTTGCGCGAGGGTTGATCAAATTTTTCAGGGACATGCGTCGTCGTGGCGCGAGAATGACGCGATCCGATCTGGGATTTTTCCTGAGCTGCGGGGGCAGCGACGAATGATCTCGGTGGGCCAGAGGTGATGCCGCGGCGGTGACGCGTGCGGCGACGCGTGTCAGGCCGGAGAGGCGCGCGCGAGCGCCGCGAGCGCGAGGCGGACGGCGGCGATACCCCAGATTTGGGCGGCCGGACAGGCCGACGCCATGGCGATCCTGATGCGGCGGACACTGATGCGCACGAGGGCGCCGATCTTGAGCAGCTTGAGCCGGATGGTGCCGCAGGTGGCGTTCGCCAACTTGGTGCCGTGCAAGCCCGATGCGGCGCAGCGCGCACAGCAGCACGTAGGCCATCGAGGCGAACCACAGCCGCAGCTGATTGGCCCGCATGGTGGCGGTCGAGGTGCGATCCGCATAGAGGTCGAGCTGGCACTCCTTGATCCGGTTCTCCATGTTGCCGCGCGGACAATAGACTTTCTCGTAGAGATACTTGGCCTTGCACTGGTCGCGCCGGAACGACGTGACGACGAAGCGCGGGTTGGCCTCACCCTTGGTCCACTCGACCCTGGCGACCACCCGCCGCCGGCGGCTCCAGCTCGTGCGCGTCCGCCACATGAAGCTCTTGAAGCGGCGCTCCGGCCGGCCGGTGCGGGCGCTCTTGGCCGCGACCTGATCGAGCTCGCTCTTGATCTCGCCGTTGAGCCGCTCGTTCTGCGCCAGGCCGAACACGAAGTCGATGTCGTTGGCCTCGCACCAGGCCATCAGATCGTCCCGCGCAAAGCCCGAGTCGGCGCGCAACACGATGCGCGTCGCCGGCCAACGGGCGCGGATGCGGGCGACCACGCGCGCCACCTCCTCGACCGCCCCGTCTGCCGCGTCCAGGCTCGCACGCCGCAGCTTGGCTGACCAGCAGATGGGGGCCGCAGAACACGTAGAGCGGCAGATAGCAGTAGCAATCGTAATAGCCGTGGAAGAACCGCCCCTCCTGCTCGCCGTGCACCGGATCATCCGTCGCATCGAGGTCGAGAATGATCTCGCGGGGAGGCCGCGCGTGCGCCTCGATGAACAGGTCGACGAACAGATTCTTGATCGCCACCGGATTGTGGCTGATCTTGTGGTAGCGCGTCGGTTCGAGCTTGCTCAGCTCCAGCCGGTTGAGCGTCGACTTGCCGGCCACCGGCGCGCAATCCTCGCGCCGCGCCGTAAGCTTGCCCGCCAGCACCGCCATCAGCGGATCGTGCCGCAGCTCGTCGTGGTCGTTGAGATCCTCGTAGCCGAGCGCGATCCCGAACACCCGCTGGCCGACCAGCGTCACCACCTCGTGCTCGATCAGCTCCGCCTGCCGCTCGTCGTGAAAGCACGCCGCAAACCGCCCCATCATTCCGATCGCGCGGTCCGTCGCTCCCAGCAGCAACGCTCCCGCATCCGATGTCACCAAGCCGGCATCAAAGGCGGCTTCCACAGCCCGCCCTTCAACTGTTCCAAAATCGAATTGTTCTGCGCTACACTCTGTCGGCATCGGGGCTCTCTTCTTGAATCGCTGAAAGTCGCTGCAGCACAACGACTTTCGCTGATTCGGAGCCCCGATGCGCCTAATTCGTGTGAGAAATCCGGGCTAGGCCGCATGAAGGCTACAAATCGTCCACCGCCTCGGTGAGCCGGAACGACGGGCGCGCCGCGATCGTCGCGTGCCAGGCGGCGAGCTGCGGATGCGTCTCGCGCCAGGCGTCGCCGGCAAACCGGAAGTCGATGTAGGACAGCGCGCAGCCGATCGCGATGTGCCCGATGCCGTAGGGGGTGCGCTCGAGCACCCCGGCTTCCGCCTCGAGCGACTCGAGAGTCTTGGCCCGCTTGACCCGGTACGTGCCGAGGTGCGGCTCGGACTGCGCCGGGCGGGTGAGCTCGTTGCGCCACAGCAGCAGGAAATCCAGCATCCCGTCGCCGAGCGCCTGCCAGCGCAGCGCGGTCATCCGTTCGGGGATCGGCGCGGGGAAGAGCTTCGCGCCGTCGTGCAGGCTGTCGAAATATTCGCAGATCACCGGCAAGTCGTAGATCACCGTGCCGTCGGCGAGGACGAGGGTCGGAATCTTCGACAGCGGGTTGTCCCGCATCAGGACGTCGTGCGGCTGGGTGGTGGCCGCCACCGTGCGGACGCAATCGAGCCGGTCGACGAGCCCGAGCTCGTGCGCGACGATCATGACCTTGCGCACGAACGGAGAGCGCGGCGACCAATGAAGCTTCATGCGCATCGAAAGCGGCCCCGGCATCTCAATATTGCGGAATGGGTTGGCGGGCGGCGGGCTCGTCGGCGGGCTTGGCGGGACGCGGCATGGTGAAGAGATCGTCGACCACGCTGTAGTCCGTGTACCCGAGGCGCGCGATCGGCAGCATTTTGACCACGTCGATCCTGCCGTCCACGATCAGCCGATCGTCGACGTGCACGCCGACGACCTCGCCGAACACGATCGACGAAGGGTTCATTCGCCCGTCCGAGCCGGTCAGGCGAACGGTCGTGTTGTACTTGCATTCCAGCGCGACCGGCGAGCGGGCGACGCGCGGCGGCTTCACGTTGACGCAGGGGCACATGTCGATGCCGACGCGCTCCGGCTCGCTGATCCCGGCGGCGAACTCGGCCGACGACGCATTCATGACCTCGCGCAGATCGTACGTCGCCATGTTGACGACGAACTCTCCGGTCTCCTCCGCATTGATCTGCGAGTGCTTGCGCGGATGGCTGGAAAACAGGACGAACGGCGGATTGGCGGAGACCGTGTTGAAGAAGCTGTACGGCGCGAGGTTGACCACGCCGGACCTGCTCACCGTCGAGATCCAGCCGATCGGGCGCGGCACCACCAGCGCGGTCCAGGGATTGTGCGGCAGATTGTGGTCGTTGCGCCTTGGGTCGTAGAACATTCCGGGTCCTGTCCGCGTCCGTGCCGAGCATGCCACCTTCGGCCGGCCGCGACGAACGCCTCTTCGCACGGCGCGACCTCATAGCACGGAAGGCCGGCTTTTGGAGCGCCGAACTGCTAGACTGGCTCGAGCTGTCCAGCCAAGCGACGAGGCGTGTAGGATTTGGGCCGAAGCCCATCCGGAAAAGGGGAGGGAGCGAGATGCGTGTGCTGATGCGCGTTGTGGGCCTGATCGGCCTTCTGCTGTGGCCCGCGATGTCGTTCGGCCAGGAATTTCCCAATCGCCCGATCCACTTCATCGTGCCGTTTCCGGCCGGTGGTCCTTCCGACATCATCAGCCGCGTGCTCGCCACGAAAATGTCGAGCCTGCTCGGCCAGCCGGTCGTGGTCGAGAACCGCGCCGGCGCCGGCGGGCTGACCGGCATCGCCTAGGTCGCGAGGTCGGCGCCGGACGGCTACACGATCGCGATCGCCCCCTCGAGCGGGCTCGCCATGAACGTCAAGCTGCGCGACGACATGCCGTTCCATCCGCTGAAGGATCTCGCGCTGCTCACCCAGATCGTGTCGGTGCCGGAGATTCTCGTGGTCAACGAGAAGGTGCCGGCAAACACGCTGGCCGAGCTCGTGGCGCTGGCCAAGGCCCAGCCCGGCAAGCTCACGTTCGCATCGACCGGCCTCGGCGGCATGCCGCACATGGCGATGGAGCTGCTCAAGCTCACCGCCGGGATCGAGCTCGTGCACGCGCCCTACACCGGCGCGGCGCCCGCCGTGAACGACCTGCTCGGCGGGCATGTGCAGCTGATGTTCGCCGACGTCCCCGTGCTGCTGGGCGCCATCCAGTCGGGGAAGGTGCGCGCGCTGGCGATCGGCAGCAAGACGCGCGCGGACAGCGTGCCGTCGGTTCCGACCACCGCCGAGCTCGGCATGCCGCAGGTCGAGGCCGACAACTGGTATGGCCTGGTGGCGCCGGCGGCGACGCCGCGCCCGGTCCTCGCCAAGCTCTACGCCGCCGCGATCGAGGCGCTGCATTCCGCCGAGGTCAAGGACAAGCTCGCGGCGCAGGGCGTCATCGCGGTCGGCAACCCGTCGGCGGAATTCTCCGCCTATGTGGAGCGCGAGATCGAGCGCTGGGGCAAGGTGATCAAGGCGACCGGCATCAAGATCAAGTGAGCGCGCGGGTCGAGCCGCGCGCGCTCTCATGGCGGGCTCTCACCCTGAGAGCGGCATGCCGAGCCGACCGATCCCGGGAAACTTGAGCGCTGGCCGGCGGAGATCGAGCCCGAGCACGCCGCCGAAGAAATTCAGCTCGATCCCTTCGACCCAGCCGATGGTCAGGCCCAGATAGCCGCCGAGCGAAGCGAACACGCCGGTGCCGGACGGCGTGAGGCCGACCCATTCGCCGTGGTAGGGATAATCCTTGCCGATCGCCGTCGGCGGCAGCACGGCCTTGAGCTCGGGAACCGCATCGAGGGCAGCCTGGACGAAGGTGTTCGAGTTGGGACCCGGCCAGGGGCTGTAGTCGCCGTAGGCGCGGAATTGGTAGCTCTCGACCACGGCGCGGATTTTCGGGATCAGCCGCTCGGCCTGCTCGCCGTCCACGCTCACCACCGTCTCGGGGACTGCGCCGAACCAGCGGCCGTCGGGCGCGAATCCGTCGACGCGGATGGCTCGCCCCAGGCGGTGTAATCATAGCGGGTGTAGCGGTGCGCGCCGCGCTCTTTCACCACGATCCAGCTGTGGACGGCGAAGATGCCGCGCCAGCGGACGGTGCGCGCGGCGTACACACGGATGACCGCGTCCGGATGCTCGCGAGGGTTCGGGCAGCAGCCCGGCACTCGAGCGGTCCGCCGTCTGCCAATCGCCGCGCCGATCGCCAAGAAGATAGTTGATGCCGGACAGCGCGACGGGGACGACGATCAGCAGCGCGAAAATGAGCATGGAAGCTCGAAGGGGTCAGCGGCGAGTGTGCAGGAGATGTAGTCGGTCCTGGAGTTTTTTCCAGTTGCGCGTGAGGGCCCATCAACGCCGGCGTGGTTCCATCCGATGAAGCTCGAGGCCGCCCGCGATCTTCGGCAATGTGGTCTCGAGCATCGGCAGGAAATGCTCGCGCAAGGCGTCGACGGCGGCGCGATGGATCTGGCTTGCAATGTGGCGGCCTTCGTCCTTGCGACAGGCGTCGGCTCGGTGAGGATCGGCAGGACTTCGACTCCGGCAGGAATCGGCGGTTCATCGGCGGTGACGACGAAGTCGAACTCGCGTTCGACCACTGCCTGAAAGCGGGTTGCGTAAGCGCCTGCCGAAAGGCATTTTCGACCGCCTGCCGTTGCGCGGTCGGGCCGGGTACGGGAGGATTTCGATGCAGAGAGTACGCCGGTGGGGACGGATCGCCGTGCGGCTCCGCTGGAGATCGCCAAGATCGATACCGGGATGATCCTGCCGGGCCGCTATATGCGGCGGCATCGGCGGCCCGGGCACGACTACGGCGAGGCCTTCCTCTACGACCTCCGGTTCGACGACGCGGGGCGTCCGCGCGGCGACTTCGTCTTGAACATGCCGGCCTATCGGGAGGCGAAGATCCTTGTCACCGATAGCGATTTCGGTTGCGGTTCGTCGCACGAGGGCGCCGCGTTCGCAGTGCTGGACTACGGGCTGCGCGCGCTGGTTGGGCCGAGCTTCGGCGAGATCTTCCAGGTGAACTGCATTCAGAACGGGATTGTGGCGATCACCGTTGCGGAGGCGATCGTCCACGATCTGTGGCGGCGGCTGCGGGCGGCGCCGGGCGCCGAGATGACCATCGACCTGCCGGGCGAGATCCTGGTCGCGCCGGACGGGGCCACCCACGCGTTCGAGATCAGCGCCTTGCGCAAGGACCGGCTGGTGCGTGGCATCGACGACATCGACGCGACGCTCGCGTACGCGGACGCGATCGAGCGCCGCGCCGCCTTTCCATGGCTGCCGACGGCCCGGCGCGAGTAGCGGGCGAACGCTGGCAGCCACCATGGTTGTAACTCTTTGGTATGTAATAGAAATTTCTGGTCGGCGGCTTCGATATGAAACGGGTGTGCCGAGTGTCGTGTCGGCCGCCATTACCGAAATCGCTGCCGAAATTTACGCCGGACTTGTGAAAAACCGCCGGCACGGCCCGTCGCGGACAAACAAAACGAGACCACTCGGACCGCCTCTCCACGGATACGCCAGGGGCCGCGCGGCCAGGGCGGGGCGTTCACCGCTCCCCTGGAGGTGCCGCGCCAAGCCGGGCGGCCCATCCTGACCCATCTCAACTCGTTCTATCCGGTCTTGCAAAAGCAGCTTGCCCTCGCCATCGGCAGAAGAACCCCGAACACTGACCGAGCCCATCTTGCGCCTCGTCAAAGCTGGCCTTGTCAATTGCGCGACGCCAGCAGATGATCGCTGAGCGCGACCCCTGGAGGGTCACGCCGGCAGGCCGACAGTTGCGCGCCTCCGCCGGCGCACTGCTCGGGCAGGCGCTCACCGACGTCTTGTCGCGGTTTGACGATGCAGAACTCGCTGATCTTCATCGCCTGATCGCAAAGCTGCGCCAACCATTGCGAGACGTCGCCGCGATGATCGATGCCGTCAACTCGATAACGGTCGAAAGTCGAACGAATGTCGTGCGGCGCCCTTCCCTGCGGTCGACGACGGCCACTCAGGACGAGCTCATCTCACGCCGCGCTATAGCGGAAATCCGCGCGCGAGCGATCGAGCTACAGCGCGCTTCCCCAATTCGATCTGTCCATCGTCACCTACTGGTCGCACAAGGTCCTTCCGCAGTTCTTTGCATCGCTCTTGATCCAACATTACCCTCTCGACAAAATCCATTTGCTCATCTGCCAGCACTCGGAAAATGCGGAAGATGATCGCGTAGTCGATGACTTCGTCGCGCACCACCGCACGAAATTTCGGCGTGTCTCCCGCATCCATTGCGCCAACCGCGGCTTCGGCGCCGGCCACAACACGAATTTCCAGAATGCCGAGACCGATCTTTTCTTTGTTTCAAATGTCGATCTGCTCTTCGAGAAGGACGCATTGCCGATCCTCGGCTACGCCGCCCTGAACGCTCCCTAGTGATGTCGCATGCTTCGAAGCACGCCAGGTCCCGCTCGAGCATCCGAAGTTCTACAATCCATCCACGTTGGAAACGTCATGGTGCTCCGGATGCGCCGTCCTTGTCCGCGCGCCGGCATACCGCGATGTCGGAGGCTATGAGCGGAATCCCTCTTCATGTACGGCGAGGACGTCGACCTTTCGCTCCGCCTGCGCGGAAGAGGCTATCGGCTTGCCTATTGCCCCTGGTCGCTCGTGAACCATCTGGTCACTTTGCGGGACCTGGACTCCTGCCGGGCTTCGACCGCATTGAAAAGCGCCCTTATCCTGCATTGGCTCTACGCCTCCTGGCTCGACTTCGGCCTGCTGCTGGCGCGAACGCTGTGTTTCGGCCTGCTGCCGAACCCGAACGGCGGACCAGCGCCGCAGCACGTTCCGCGCCCTTCGTGAGTGGCTCCACTGGCTGCGGAAGCAAAGACCGCGGCGCCGCTCCAGCCTGTGGAACGCTTGCGAACCCGCCGCCTCTTTCGCGGAATTGGCAACGGCTTTGAATTCGAGTGGCGCCGTCCCTTCGTCCAGCGGATTCCGATCGACACCACGGATCCCGCTCGGGAAAACTCTTCACGACGACCTCGTATCCATCGTCATTCGCTACTCGGGAGGACGTCGGATCCTGTTCGAGGCCGCGTTGCGCACCGCGTGCTTCCAGACCGCCCGGGACGTGCAGATCGTCGTTGTCGAAGATGGCGTGTCGGAAATCGGCCGCACGGTCGAGCTCTATCGCGCAAGCGGTTTCGATATCGCCTATCTCTCGCTGGACAAGGTTGGCCGAGCTACGGCAGCATCGATCGGAATTTCGGCAGCGAGAGGACGGTACGTCTGTTTGCTGGATGACGACGATTTTCTCTTCCTCGATCATATCGAAGCCCTGCTCAACGGGCTTCGTCTGACCAAATCCGATGCATCTGCGAGCTGGGCCGTCCGCTCGCGTGCCGGGTTCGGCGGTCGCGACGTTCGGATGGAACTGCCGGCCTGGTACGCCGTCGAGTTCCATGATGCTATCTGCTGTCGCAGAACTACTTCCCCATTCAGTCGGTGCTGTTTTCCCGCGCCGACGCGCTCAGGGTCGGTCGCTTCAACGCGCATCTCGATATTCTGGAGGATTGGGATTTTTTCGCGCGCGTTCTGCATCGAAAGAGGGTCGAGATCGTCCCTCGAACTACTTCCATCTATCGCATTCCGCGGAGCCGTCTCAAGCAGCATTTCCGCCACCGCCGCATGGTAAAGGCGTACGAGAATGTTCGTCGCCAAATTGCGGAGATCCGCTCGGCTGATGCGCCGACGACCAAGCGCACTATTCGGCTCGTCTACCACCGCCTTGGCAGAAGCCCTTTCGATCCGCTTGGGATGTTTGTGTCGGAGATCAACTTCCGGGACCAACTGGCAATCATTGAAGATCGCCGCAAAATGGGGCTGATCGGCGCGGCTGAGGATCAGATCGGGCTGGAGCTTCACTTCGACGATGCCTATCAGGAAATATTCAGGCTGTTTAAATCCGGCACAATCAAAGACAAGCTCCTCAGCACGATTTTCGTCCCCACCGCCGCAATCGACGATCCATCGGTGCTGATGACCGAGGTGGTGCGATCGGATCGCGGAAGGGAGTGAATTTGCGGCGGCTCTCGCCAACATCATGAGCCGCCATATTGCGGCCAAGTGCATGCACCAGCAAGGAGCTCTATTTTCTGAGCGCTGAACTGCTGGCGGAGGCCGCCGGATCGAGTTCACGGCGGCGCGCGATCGGATCAAAGCCGCGTTCCAGCCTGTCATTGAGCAGCGTAAAGATCATGTCGCGTACGCACCTGTCCGAGCTTTCTCGTGCCGGCGTCAATCTCGGCGGTCACGGACCACGCACCGCTCGCTGGCTGCCTTGGCAGCGCTGGAGCTCGACCATGAGTTCACCGAATGCTCGGCCACGCTGCGCGCCTTGACTTCAAAAAAAGTCGATCACTTCGCGTTTCCCTACGGAAGCGAGGACGTCTCCCTTCTCGCTCTTCAGCGAGCGAGACGTGCCGGGTTCAAGCACTTCTATTGGTCACGGGAGACAGCATGGGCTGACGGAGGCGCTTTGATCGAGGGGCGGTTCCAGGTCGGCGATCTCGATGCGCTGCGTTTGCCCATCAGCTTGATGGCTCTGATCGGCCTCCTCAACCAGCCGGCCGAGCCCGCCGTCCAGACAATTCGTTGTCAATTGGCCCGAAGGCCTCTCTTCATCCGCAGCCTGCTGGCGGACTCTCCGCCCGGCGCTCTCCGCGGTCTCCGGCTGACTTGATGTCCAGCGAACCTGCTCGACCCGGTATGCGGTTGGTTGCGGTGTTCGATTGGCGGCGTTGTGGCCGGTGGAACAATAGGGAAAATGCGGCGATTCCAGCGCCGCTCGGCACTTCCTGCTGCGGCAGGGGATATGGTTCGCGGCGAACTGACGAGCGGTCGAGGGAGCCATTCCGGGGAGCTCTTCTCCGCCGTCGTCAGCGAACGCACTGCCCGGTCAGGTCGCCGATATCCTCGATCTCATCGAGCCGCCCGATCGTCTCCCGCAGCGCGTCGGTACCCTTGCCGCCGAGAAGAGGCGCGACGAGGGCGGTGAATTTCTCCTCCAGCCGGCGTCCCTGGTCGTCGACGTCGGGGGCGGGGACGCCGGAATCGTGTCGCGCCACAACGGTGCGGCCGTCGCCCAGCGCGATCTCGACCTCAGTCAGGGTGATCGGCCACCCGGACGCGAACTCCACAGTGACTTTGTCGCGCAGCCGATTCATCTCGCGGTCGCGCGTGACGTCGTCGGAGTAGGCCGAAAGCCGGCTGGTGTCGGCGCCGGCGAGCGCGAGCGCCATGGTGAAGCGCAGGCTGAACTTGGCCTCGAGGCCGGTGCACGGGTCGGAGATGTTGCAGACCCCGGCGCAGGCGCGATCGAGCCGGATGCGCACGGACTTCACCTGCTCCGCCGCGATGGCATGCTCGGCCTTCAGCTTGCGGGCGGCCTCGATGGCCGCGTGGGTCAGATAGCAGGCGGCATGGTACTTGAAGAGATTGGCGCGCAGATGCAGGCCGAGCGGCGGCGGCGCCATGGCGCGCTCGGGGTCGAAATCGGCGCTGTGGGTGCGGGCAAAGCCCTGCTCGCACTCGAGCACGTCGGGGCGGGCGACGAATCCGCGCTTCGCCAGGCGCGCGGCGAGCGCGCCGTTGTGGGACGCCTTGCCGGCATGGAACGGCTTGCACATCGTCCCGAACAGCGAGCGCAGTCCCGCAGCTTGCGTCCCGGCGATGCCGAGGGCGTTGGCGATCCCCTCGGCGTCCAGCTTCATCAGGTGGCGCAGGCCGCCGCGGCCCCGAACGCGCCGATGGTGCCGGTCGCGTGGAAGCCATGATCGTAATGCGCCGGCGGACCAGGAGTCCGGCGCGGCATTGCGTTTCGTAGCCGGCGACGAAGGCCGCGATCAGGTCGGCTCCGGATGCGTGCGTCTCCTCGGCGAGCGCGAGCAACGCCGGCATGATCGCGACGGTCGGATGGCCCGGCATGGCCAGATTGACGTCGTCATAGTCGAGCGCATGGGACGCGGTTCCATTCACCAGCGCGGCCGACAGCACCGGCAGCCTGCCGCCATGCAGGAAGACGGTCGCGCTCGGGGCGCCGCCTTGCTCCTGCATTTCGGCGAGCACCATCGCGGCCAACGGCTCGTCGGCGCCCGCCAGCGTCACCGCCACGTAGTCGAGCAGGCATTGGCGAACGAGCTGGCGCGCCTCGGACGACACAGCTCATGGCGCACGGCCTGGGCGCGGGCCGCGAGGTTTTGGGTCAATCCCGCCCCCGTCGCGGTGCGATCGTGGGTCCTGTCGTCCATCCGAGCCTCCCGATGTCAGGCCGCGACGTCGAGCGCGAGCAGCGCGAAGAACGTGTATCAGATCGCGCTGTCGCGACAAATCCCATTCTTGATTGCTTCGGTCGGCACGCCTTAGGATTGCCGCGCCGGCGGGAGGCAGGCCCAACGGCCGGACGGCGCCTTGGCGCGGATGAACGGAGAGCAGCAGGTGGTCGATCCCGTCGCCAAGTCCCCCCGCGCGCGCGAGATCGGTCTCGGCATCATCGGCTCCGGCCGCATCGGCACGCTGCGCGCGCGACTTGCCGCCGGGCATCCGGCGGTCGACTTCATCGCCGTCTCCGATCTCGTCGGCGCCAATGCCGAAAAGCTCGCGCGCAGGTCGGCGGCCGCTCGCTCGCCGCCGACAACCTCGCGGTCATCGACGGCCCGACGTCAACGCGGTCATCGTGTCGACCAGCGAAGGCGAGCACTCGCGCCGGTGCTGGAGGCGATCGAGCTCGGCAAGCCGGTGCTGGTCGAGAAGCCGATCGCGCTCAAGCTGCGCGGACGCCGACCGCATCATCGCGGCGCCGAAGAAAGCCGGCGGCAAAGTGCGCGTCGGCTACAGCCGCCGCTACAAGGACCGCTACCTGATCGCGAAGGAGCAGATCGTGCAGGGCCGCGTCGGCACGATCATCGGCGGCGCGGCGCGCGTGTTCAATTCCCGCTCGCAGGCGCTGGCGATGCTGAAGCGCAATCCGGACGCGACGCCGGTGGTCGATGCGCTGACTTACTACGTCGACCTCATGAACTGGCTGCTCGAAGGCCGCGCGCCGGTCGAAGTGTTCGCGCGCGGCCAGAAGGGCGTGCTGAAGGCGGCCGGCCACGACGTGGACGATGTGAACTGGGCGATCGTGACCTACGCGGACGGCGCGGTCGTCAATTTCGGGGTGAGCTACGCGCTGCCGGAGAAATATCCGGCGCTGGGCCACGCGGCGCGCGTCGAGATTCTCGGCACCGAGGGCGTGATCATCCTCGACGACGATCACACCGATCAGCTGATGTACACCAACAAGGGCGTGCCGCACGTCTACCTGCCCGATCACAACGTCAACATGGTGTTCCTGCAGAGCGGCACGCCCGGCGACTGGGCGCTCGGCGAGTTCTGGGGGCCGATCGCGAACGAGACGCGCGCGTGGCTCGATCATCTCGCGACGGGCAAGCCCTGCGTGCTGGCGACGCCGCAGGAAGCGCGCGCGACGCTGGAGACGACGCTCGCGATCGAGCACTCGCTGCGGAGCGGCATGCCGGTGACGCTGCCGCTGCGCGACGGGTGAGACGCACAAATAGTGATGTCATGGCCGGGCTCGTCCCACGGCTGTCCGGTTCATTGGAAGTATAGTCCGAGGCTCAACTGGTTTGGGTTTATTGGAGGGGCTGGGGAGGTTCGAGCAGTCGGTCGATTGGGCGCCTGTGCATGAGATTGACGCGGACGAGCCGGGCGAAGTCGAGAGGGCTGAGCACGGTGCTTTGCGTCGCCTGGGCCAGGCGCAGGATCAGGAAGGCGATCAAGGCGACGGCGATCTGAATACGGACGGCGTTTTCCGAGACGCCGATGAAGCGCTTGATGCGCAAAGTCTGCTTAACCCAGCGGAAGAACAACTCGATCTGCCAGCGCTGCTTGTAGAGGTCGGCGATCTCTTGCGCCGGCGCATCGAGATCATTGGTGACGATGCGCAGCATCTTGCCGGTGTCGATGATCACCCGGATTTCCCGCACCGGCACCTGCAGCGGATTCTGCGGCTGGCGGCGAGCCTCGCTGGCAGATGACCGATGCAATCGCTGACGACGTTGCCGTCCCGGCGGACGCGCTGCTCGCGCAGCACGGTGAACGGCGTGTTCTTCTTCAGCCGCGTCACGAAGCGGCAGCCGGCCGCGTCAAGCCCCGCCCACCAGGCATAATCGTAATAAGCCGAGGTCGTACACATAGGTCGCGCCCGCCTCGATCGGCATGACCTTCGCCGCCGTGATGTCGTTGACGTTGGACGGCGTCACCGCAAAGTACACCGGCCGATCGGCCTGCGGGTCGTAGATGATGTGCGCCTTGGCTCCACACACGTCGGCCGAGAACGTCGCCCAGTCCGCGCTCAGGCTGGACAGCCGCACGCTGGTGGAATCGATCAGCCGGACCGCGTCCGCGGTCTTGCGCCGCAGGCCGCGATGCGCTTGCCGCAGCATCGCGGCGAACAACTCGCTAGAACACTTGCCACGGCCGTGTGCATTGGCATCCGACACCGTCGAGCGCTTCACCGGCGCAGCGCCGAGGTGGTAGAGCCGCGTCTCGTGGCTCGCCATTCCGGTCACGATCTCCCGCAGACTCATGGCGCCGCTCAATTGCCCGTACAGCAGTGCGATAAAATGCCGCTTCGTCGAGCTTGCGCGCCAATCGATCGGCGCCGTGCCGCTCCACCGCGCGCTCGAACTCATTCCACGGTACATGCTTCAGCAGACGGTGAAATACGCTATTCTGGTGCAGCATGGCGTGGTCCTCTTGTCGTGTCTCGAACGCGGCGAAACGCTCGAAACCCAGAAGAATCCATGCCATGCACCCCGTCCACCAAAATCGAACCGGACAGCCGTGGGCTTGTCCCGGCCATCCACGTCCTTGAAAAACGTCTCAAGAAACGAAGACGTGGATGGCCGGGACAAGCCCGGCCAAGACCACTCCAAGGGAGAGACGTCATGGGTGATCTTTCGCGGCCGACCCGCCGTGCCGTGCTGCAAGGCGCCGGCGCGCTCGCCTCGGCGCGGCGTCGTTCGGCGGTCCGCCGCGGCCGCCGGCTGGCCCGAGCGCCCGGTGCGGATCATCGTGCCGTTCGCGCCGGCCGGCCCGTCCGACGTGATCGCCCGCCTGATCGCGCAGAAACTGACGGAAAGCCTCGGCAAGCAGTTCTATGTGGAGAACCGAGGGCGGGGCGGGCGGCAATATCGGCATGGGCGCTGCCGCGAAAGCCGCAGCGGACGGGCACACGCTGCTGGTCGTGTCATCGAGCTTCGTGGTTAATCCGAGCCTGTACGCGAAGGTGCCCTACGATCCGGTCAAGGATTTCGCGCCGGTCGCCGAGCTGGTGACACCGCGCCGAACGTACTGGTCGTCATCGCGACGCCGGCCTCCGGGATCACCAGCGATCGCCGAGCTCATCGCGCGCGCGAAAGCCAAGCCCGACGCGCCGAGGCCAGCGCCGGCATCGGCACGACGCCGCATCTCGCCGCCGAGCTTTTTAAGATCACCGCCGGCATCAACATGACGCACGTGCCGTATCCGGGCGCCGGGCCGGCCATCCAGGCGATCCTCGCCGGCACGGTGCCGCTGATGTGCGCGTCGCTGCCGGGCGCGCATCCCGGCATCAAGGCCGGCACGCTGCGCCCGCTCGCCGTCACCGGCACGCAGCGCTGGTTCGACATGCCCGAGGTGCCGACCATGCTGGAGCTCGGCTACGCCGGCTTCGTCTCGGACACGTTCCACTGCATGCTGGCGCCGGCCGGCACCCGGCCGCGATCGTCGACCGCCTCGCCGCCGCCTCGCTCGCCGCGCTGAA